>JBGTDA010000077.1:0-25047 GCA_041748555.1 Rhodonellum sp. | reverse complement strand
CTTCCCCTTCAGATTGCCACATCGCAATAATGTTGACCGTATTGACTCTTTTCAAAACCTATTTCCGGATTTGTAGAGATTATTGTAAAACTTAATTTTCTCGTTGAGCATTTTAAAATCAAGCTTTCCTTTAACTTCCTTGAGGTGCTCCACAATAGCCATTGCTTTGTTGAGTCGACTTTTGGAGTTTTTGACCTTTGTCACAATATAGACCAAGCTTCGCTGCTTTCCCATCGTCAAGGATTTGAAATAGGTTTCTCCAAGTTCATCTTGATCCAGTAAAACCTGAAATTCCTCCGGCATTTCATGTCCGTATTCGGAATGGTCTTTTTCCAGTGAAACATTTAGTTGATGTCCTTCATTGAGCTGTAATTGGTCCCGATGGTCTTTGTTCACGAGTACAAACCAGTATCCCTCGGATTTCATCAAGGCAGTACGAAAACCCACTTGACCGTTCAAGGTACAAATTACCCTTTTGTTGGCTCCCTCGATCAAGGAAAGGGCAAGAGTTTCCGGTATGGGTACATGGAACTGCCACAGATTGGAATCGAATTTTTCTAAGGTGGAAACAAACTGGTTCATACCATAAAAGTAGAAAATAATAATAGAAATGTGGGTTTTGATCCGGTTTGCACTCCAAGAAATTGAGCTGTTAAGGATTTGATTATCAGATAATTTATCTGAAAAAATTTTCAGTTTCCAAAATAATTATTTTTAAATTTGATTTATTCACGAAACAAAAATCCATTAGCCATGGCAGACAATACAGAAAACATAAAAGACCTGATGCTTGAAACAGCCAAAGTTCAGATGGCGGCACTGGATGCCGGTATATCCTTTTGGAAAATCTGGATTGAAGTCGCATCCGAATATTCAAAAACAGTCAGTGAAGCCTTGTTGGATATGGCTGAAAATGATTCGGACAGGGGAGAGGTTCTTTCAAAAATAACAGACAGTGGTCGGACCATGCTCCGCGAAATGAGTAAACTACCCGATCAGGCTGTTAAAAAATTCAATGAGGAACTGGAAAAAACTACTGCCTCAAATAAAGGGAAAAGACCAAGCAGGGCAGCAAAAGCCAAAGAATGATCATTTGGTGGAAAGTGCCCGAGTTCTGTTTACAAGTTCCAAAAGCCTTTCCGGATAAGAGGATTGAAGCATGGCCTCCTCTGCTGTTTCTCGGGCCTGTTTATCCAAATAGGCATCCGATTCCACCAGGGCGTCCCTGAATCTTTCTTCCAATAATTTTTTGCTTTCCCCATCATCAGACCGAAAAAGGAGTGCGGTTTCAGGATTTCTGATGGCTATGGCAGCGGGCAGGGTCAAAATCCCATCTCGGATATCCTCTTTTCCACCTCCTCCCAAACTTGTGGTTCCTCGTACATCGGCCACGTCATCGCAACCGTGGTAAAGGATTCCCAGCATCAATCCATATTTGGCGAGGGAAGTATCCCTTGTACCCAGTTTGGCGCAAATTTCAAACATACATCCGGTGTCTTCACTAGCGATCATTCGCCAGTCTTCCACACCTAAAGGTTGCCTCCGCAGTCTCCATTGCACACATTCTGCAATACCCAACCGCTGCATCAGCTCAGCCAACAGGTTGACAGCATAGGGATCGTCGACGACTATTTTGTTGGCTGCGGCGTATAAATAACCGGATGCCATTAAAGCTGGAAGAGATCCGAATTTACAATGCAGGGAAAGTCTACCCCTGCGATGCCGGGACCGATCCAGAATATCATCGATGATCAGGGAAATGTTGTGTACCATCTCCAACGCCACGGCAGATTTCAGAACCTCCTCGGTAAGCGGGGCGTCTGTTATGGATTTGTAGCAGGAAAAAATCGTGATCGGCCTGAAATATTTGGGCTTGGAAAACAGTTGCCATTTCATCATCTCCCTCATTTCCGGATCACAGGAAGAGATCCAATCGCTGAAGAACTCCTGAAGAAGGTTGATTTCGCCGGTCAATCCGAGTTTTAAAGCCAGCTCAGGAATATTTCCATTTTCTTTTTCGGTTATCTTTCTCATCTACAGGGTAATAAAATGAGAAGTAAGTTAAGAAAATTTCTTTATCTCCTTTCCATTGTTTTTGTTGGACGCACATTTATTACACCCACATCCAGCCTCTTCGGAATTGGAGGACTTATTGAAAAACCTAAAAGCCCAACCGATCAGAACGGAAACGAATAAAATGAAAACAATGATTTCTTGCCACATAATCAGGATAGAATTTGATAAGTGATCAACGCAGAAAAATAGGCAAGCAACGTCATGAAGATCGTTTGTATCGTAGGCCATTTCCAAGATTTTGTTTCCCTATAGACCACGGCCAATGTACTCATGCACTGCATGGCAAAGGCGTAAAAGACCATAAGGGAAAATACAGTTGCCGTGTTAAAAACCTTTTCACCTGAAACAGGGTCCGTCTCACTTGCAAGTTTTTCTCGGATGGTCAGCTCATTTTCCACATCCCCTCCGATACTGTAGATCGTGGCAATGGTAGATACAAATACTTCTCTGGCTGCGAATGAGGTTATCAAGGCGATCCCGATTTTCCAGTCATAACCCAATGGCCGGATGACCGGTTCAATCTGCTTTCCCAGGATTCCGATATAAGAAGCCTCAAGTTCTCTTGAAGCGTAGAAGTTTTCCATTTCCTGTAGGGCTTCCCCTTCCAGGTTTTGAACAGCAACTTCCTTTTCGGCTTCCACTTCTCCCATAGTAGACGAAGGACCATACGAGGCCAAAACCCATAGGATGATGGATATGGTAATGATGATTTTTCCTGCCTCAAACACAAATATCTTCGATTTGGAATACATGGTCATCAATACGTTTTTCCATTGAGGAATCCTGTAGATGGGAAGCTCGATGATCAGGTAGCTTTTCCCTTTGATATCAAGAAAAATCTGAAGCAGCAAGGCTGTACCTAAAACCGCCAAAATTCCCAGGACGTACATAGCCAATAGTGTCAGTGCCTGAAGGTTGAAAAAACCATAGTTTTCATCAGGGACGGCCAGACCTATCAGAATGATATACACAGGTAATCTGGCTGAGCAACTCATAAACGGTGTCACTAAAATGGTGATCAACCTTTCCTTTGTATTTGCGATATTACGGGTAGCCATGATGCCGGGGATTGCACAGGCTATCCCGGAAACCAACGGCACCACACTTTTGCCATGCAATCCAAAAGGGCGCATCAGTCGGTCCATCAGATACACTACTCTCGACATATAGCCGGTATCTTCCAGAATTGCCAGGAATCCAAACAGGAGGGCAATCTGAGGAATGAAAATCACGATTCCTCCAATGCCGGGAATAAGTCCTTCAGCCAAAAGATCCGTAAGGGCTCCTTGAGGGAGATTTGTTGTAAGCCAACTGCTCAGTTCCGCAAAAGTACCGTCAATAAGATCCATGGGGAAAGTTGCCCAAGCGAAAACCGCCTGGAAAATCAAAAGCAGGATCAACAAAAAAATCAGATAGCCTCCGACTTTGTGCATCAGGATTTTGTCCAGACCTACTGAAAAGGATTTGGAACCTTTGGGGTTTTTCTGAATTGTCTTCGATAATATCTCAGAGATTTTTTTATACCGGGTTTCGGTTTCCAGGATCTGTGCTGTATTAAAATTGAGTTCAATAGATGCCAAAGATTCTTTCAACCATTTTTTTTGATCAATATCCAAGATGGTCTCACTGTCCATTACCCGCACCAATTGAAAAGCCTGATAGGGGGTGTGCAAACCGAATCTATCCTGAATTCTACCGGAAATTTCAGCCGGAAAAATAAGATCAATATCCAGAAACTGTGGTGCTTTTTGGAAATTTCCGGATTGGATAAGTTTTTTAATGGATTCAATCGCCTTGGGACTGTTGGCATCTGTCAAAAGAATCGGCACTCCCAGACTTTTGAATAACTCATGTGCTTTGATCGATATGCCCTTTTTTTCTGCAACATCCATCATATTGATAACAATTGCCATAGGGATCCCAATATCCATCACCTGAGTGGCCAGCAATAGGCCCCTTTCCAGGTTGCAGGCATCAAGAATGACTAATGCGGCATCGGGATTTTCTTTGTTGTCATAGCTGCTCAATACCCGGTGGGCTATGACCTCATCTTCGGAATTGGGATAGAGACTATAAGTACCCGGCAGATCAATCAGCGTATATTTTTTGCCGTTTATTTCTGAAAAACCGAGGGTTTTATCTACGGTTACACCCGGGTAGTTTCCTATTTTTTGTTTCAATCCTGTCAGGGTATTGAATATCGTTGATTTACCAACATTGGGATTGCCGACAATTGCAACAGTAGTAGTTTGAATGGATTGTAGTTTTTCGGTAACCTGCATTATTGATCGGACAGTGAAATATCAATATATTTTGCTTCGGAAAGCCGGATGGCAATTACATTTTCTTCAAGCTGAAAAGCAATAGGTCCGCCCCAAGGTGCTCTGTTTAAAAAGCTTATCTTTTTACCGGGTAATACTCCCATTTCCAGAAGATTTAATTTAAAATCACCTTCCCGGATCCTGTGTACCGTAGCTGTAATACCTTGTTTCAATAAATCTGCGGTCATTGCTTTTTGTATTAAATTCGGATCCAAGGGTTGAAGAAATGTCTCTTGCTGATATGGTTAAATATCCTGAATCAATAATTGACTAGGAAATTGAGATTGGATGCTTTCCGCTTGAGAATTCAAATTTAATTAAAATGGTTTAAAGTCTTAATCTTATTTAGATTAATTATTGCTAAAGTCCTTGTTTTTTGATTGGAATATTTTTGTAACTTCATCTCATTGCCTGTTCAAAAGGGGTCGACGGATTTATAAAACTGAATCTTAAGCATGAAATTTATATCATCTCAATTATCATTTTTTCTTCAGAATAAACCTGATCGTAAAAACCTGAAGCTTTTGGGGAGATTTTTAATTCTCCTTTTGCTCATGATCACAGTCTTTACGATCCTTTTCCACTTATTGATGTTAAGAGAAGAAAGGGAATTTTCGTGGACCACAGGTTTTTATTGGACCTTGACCGTGATGTCCACTTTGGGATTTGGGGATATTACCTTCAACAGCGACTTGGGTAGATTTTTCACGGTTGTTGTCTTGTTGTCAGGAATGTTGTTTTTGTTGGTTTTGTTTCCATTCACCTTTATCAACTTTTTTTATTCGCCATGGATGAAAGCTCAGGAACAGTCCCTTGTACCGAGAAAACTTCCAAAAGATATTTCCGGCCATGTTATTCTTACGAAGTACGGAAATATTACCGAAGCACTGATCAAAAAACTCGAGCGTTTTAAATATCCTTATGTCGTACTTGTCCCGGATCTGGCCGAGGGGTTAAGGCTTAGGGAATTGGGGGTTAAAGTTGTTTTAGGAGATATGGTGGATCCCGAAACTTACAAAAAAGCCCGGGTAGAAAGTGCTGCTCTTGTGGCTACTACAGAGTCGGATGTACTGAATACTAATGTTGCCTTTACGGTGCGGGGGATCAGCAAGGATGTAACCATCATATCTTCCTGTAATTATGAAGCTTCAGTGGATATCTTAAAGTTGGCTGGATCCAATCATGTATTGCAGCTGGGTGAAATCATGGGTTTGTTTTTATCCCGTCGTGCAAGTGTGGGTGACGCATGTGCCCATGTGATCGGAAGATTCGGAAAGCTTCTGATTGCTGAGGCATTGGTCACCGGATCCTCCCTTGTGGGTCAGACGCTGGCAGAGACCAAACTACGGCAGCAAATTGGCGTAAGTGTGGTGGGCGTATGGGAACGTGGAAAATTCAGGACTGCCCAACCGGAAACCATGATTTCGGAAACTACTGTGGTGGTATTGGCGGGTTCAGCTTCTCAAATTGAATTGTATAACAAATCTTTTCAGAGAAAAACACAGAACACTGCACCGGTTTTGATATTGGGTGGAGGTCGGGTAGGCAGAGCTACAGGTAGGGCTTTGGCAGCCAGAAATCTTGATTATCGGATTGTAGAAAAAGAAGGGTCAAGGATCAATGACATAATCAGAACCATTCAGGGCGATGCAGCTGAGCTGGAGGTTCTCAAAAAAGCGGGAATAGATGAATCTCCCTGTGTCATCATCACCACTCACGATGATGATGTGAATGTTTATCTGACGATATATTGTCGATTGCTTAGACCGGATATCCAAATTATTACCAGATCCACACTGGAGCGTAATCTGGGTACTATGCACCGGGCAGGCTCCGATTATGTGATGTCCTACGCTTCGATGGGAGCGAATACCATTATTAATTTACTCAAGCGAAGCGATATTCTGATGGTGGCCGAAGGTCTTGACCTGATTAAAGTAAAAGTTCCCAAACAACTGGTCGGAAGGACGTTATCGGAATCCTCCATAAGAAAAGAAACCGGCTGTACTGTAATAGCAGTGAATGCAGACGACAACATGTTCATCAATCCCGAACCCGGTATGGTTTTGCCGGCAGGTGCTGAGATCATACTTATCGGCACAGTGGATGCGGAAGATAAGTTTTTTGAAATCTACGGCTCGAATGATTGATTTTATTTTTGGGGAATAAGATTTTATAGACATTCTCTTAAAAATCAATTAACTGCCCATCATAAGCACAGTCAAGCTTCAGCTCCGAAATTTTATCCAGCATTTCTTCACCCAGATGATTTAAAATGATCCTTTTGAAATTCATTCTATCCAGGTTGGCCAGGATGGTTTGATAATCAAGGTGGTTTGGTCCTTTGAAACCATAATAATTGCATTCGCAGATAAAAAGGTCAGCATCATTGGAAATTTCCAATAGGACGTCCGTCCATTCTGTATCTCCCGAAAAAGCAAATATTTTGTTTCCCATTGTAATTCTAAGACCATGGGGATTGGATTCTTCCGAATGGATTACAGGAAATGCCTGAATTTCCAATTGCCCTACATTTACCTTTTCCCGGGATTCGTATTCTTGAAAATTGATTTTATAATCCATAGAGTCCAAGTCGGTTCCTGGATATAGAAGTGCAGTAAGTTCTTTGGTTTTTTGTTCTGTTCCTTTTGGCCCTAAGATATTTAAGGGTTCGGTTCTTTTTTGCAGATGCTTGGCATCCAGAATATAGAAAGGAAGTCCGCCAAAATGATCGCCATGGAGATGGCTCAATACGATGGTGTTGATTTTGGATAAGGGGATGTCCTGTTTTTTCAGCCCGACCAAAGATGACGCACCACAATCCACCAGAACGTGTTCATCAGAATAATTGAGGTAAAAGCAGGTGTTGAACCTTCCGTCACTGGCAAAAGCATCCCCGCATCCAACAATTGTCAGGTTGACTTTATCCTTATGATTTTCTTCCATAAACAGATTGCTAACGTTTCAATATAATCCCCTCATGCATTCACATCCGATCCCGGGCTCCATTTAATAATCAAAATAATAATAACTTGATTTCATCATTTTCACAAACTCAATTCCCTCTCTTTTTTTTATCATACCAAACATAGCCAATAAATAATATCAAACTGACAATCGACCCCCACAGCAAGCCGGTTTTAAGACCTTCGGTAGTTTCACCTAATACAGCTATAAATATAATTAATGGTGCGATTCCCACTAAGGTAGCTGCGATAAATTTCCAGTAACCCATCTTCAGTATTCCTGCTACAAAGCTGATGGCATCATTTGATAAAAGTGGATTTATCCGTGTCACAATCACCGCCCAAAAACCATAATCCTCCAAAAATCCACTGATCTTTTTTTCGGTTTTCTGTCCGATAAGCTTTTCTACAATCACCGGTCCCAGATATCTTCCAATAATATAGCCCACCGTGGAGGCAGAAATAACCGAAGCAAATACGATAAGGCTTCCCCAGATAGGACCATACGCCAAAATAGAAACCACCATCAGGACAAGTGATGGAATGACCAACAAAAACATTTGCAAAACCATTGTCAAAATCAACACCAGCGGACCGATCCATCCGAATTGACTGACCCATGATTTGATTTTTTCTTCATCATTACTTGTCAGGACCTCCCAGGCTGTTTGAAAAAAATCCTGTACACCCGGAATCAGAAAATATGCAAGGAAGATACTTACAATAATTGCTATGGATATGTATAAAGGGGCTTTGCTTTTTTTAACTGAGGTTGTTTCAATTGTTTCTTTCATAATCCGGCTAACTCGCTATTTAAGCTTAAGGTTTTGATATATTTTTATGGGACAAATTCAATCAAAGCAATTCTTCAAAAATTGGACCTCAGCAGGAGACACCTAATTATAAATAGAAAAGTATACCTAATTTGCCTAAGGATGGACCTCTTTTTTCCCAATATGTGGCATCCAAACCCGAATATGTGTTTTTTTAACAAAAAGCTGTGGTTGATTTTTGAAGGAATAAACCCGGATCTATTTTCTTTTTTAAATTTCGCAGTATGAGCCATAATCAATAATCATTCACATAGCAACAGCAACAATAATCTCAAAACCGCTTTTTTTTTAACCTTGGCTTTACGGTTCGAAAGAGTGGTTTCCTGGCATCTTTTGGAAGATGTGTTGGGTTGGGTCGCGGTGCTGATGGTGGGACGAAGACCGAAGTAGCGGGGAATTGAGTGTCAGACGAAGATTCTGTTCATTCCGGCATTTATTGGAATCATTTTAGATAAACATTATTGATAGATTAAAGCACGAGTATTTTTACTTATTGAATTAACTAAAAATTAAGATCATGGAAAAGTCGTTTATAAAATTATTCATGTTGACAATGTTCATTACTATGACCTCCTGTGGTGGGGAATCGGATGTTGTCGAGTCCGGAACCTATCAGGGAACAATTTCAGAAGTAGAGCCGGACAGGACAGAGATTTATGTAGAAACAACAGATGGGAATACTTTGGAGCTTTATTTTTCAGATGAAACCAGGTTGACCAGAAACGGTCAGACAGTGGAATTTTCAGCCTTGGAAGAAGGACAGCGTGTAGAGGTTGAAGTGGAAAATATTGAAGACAGGTTGATACCAATATCAGTGGATATACAGGAATAGCTAAAATCTGATGAAGATATTGTAACAGACAGTGTGTTCATTTTGACACACTGTCTGTTAATTTTCACACTTTGCAGATTAAAGCTCCAATAAGTGAAATTTTTTCCTGATCAAATGGTGCATGTCTAATCATCTTTTGATTTTGTCAATTATTTTTCCTTTTATTAGAATTTCGTCAAAATAACCTCCCCTCCATTGACAATTAAATAATAAAAATCTAAATGAAATACGAACTCATTGCAGGACAATGCGGTTTTTCCACAGTATATTTTCGAAAGAAACAGATAATTTTATTAGGTGAATCAATTCAGTAAAAGACAATACTTTAAGATCGTTTTGATCTTGGGAGCATTGTGTACGATCAGCCCCTTTTCAATAGACATGTATCTGCCGGGTTTTCCCGCAATGGCGGAGGATCTTAATACTTCCATGTCTTATATTCAGCTCTCCCTTACATCCTATTTGGTGGGAATAGCGATAGGGCAACTTTTTTATGGTCCATTATTGGACAAATATGGAAGGAAAAAACCTTTATATGTAGGGCTGGGCATTTACATACTGGCTTCTATCGGCTGTGCGTTTTCACAGTCTGTAGAGAACCTGATCGTAATGCGATTTCTTCAGGCCGTCGGTGGTTGTGCGGGGATGGTTGCTGCCCAGGCAATTGTAAGGGATTTGTTTCCCCCTACCAAGACAGCCCAGGTTCTTTCTCTGCTGGTATTGGTCATTTCAGTATCCCCCATGATCGCACCAACCCTGGGTGGATATGTGACTGCCTTCTATCATTGGCACCTGGTATTCATCATCCTGGCAGCCATTACTTTGGTTATCTTATTGGCTGCTATATGGGTTCTGCCAAATGGTGCCGACCCTGACCGGTTGATTTCCCTTCAGCCAAAGAACGTTGGGAAAAGTTACCTCAAGGTGCTTCAAAACCGGCAATTTCTTGTTTACATGCTTATCGGAGGAATTGCGGGAGCAGCTCCATTTGCTTATATCGTAGGTTCAGCCGACGTGTTTTTGAATATTTATGGAATCAGTGAACAGCAATACGGATGGGTGTTTGCCATATTGGCATTTGCGATGATCGGTTCCACACAGATGAATCATTTTCTTTTGAGAAAATTCACCAGTCAACAGATCATCCATTTCTCTCTTCATTATCAAATGATCCTGGGGATAATATTGGTTTTGGGAGTTACCCTAAACTGGTTTGATGTTGTAGGTTTGGTTATTATGATGTTTGTATTTCTTACTGCACATGGACTTAGCAGTCCAAATGCAGCTGCTCTGTCCCTTCAGCCGTTTACCAAACATGCAGGAAGTGCTTCCGCTATGTTGGGAAGTATGCGAATGGCATTCGGTGGATTGATTTCGGCAGGAGTCAGTTTTTTTCATGACGGTACCGCGCTTCCTATGGTCGTGGGGATGGCGGTATGTGCTGTGGGAGGATTTTTTGTAATCAAAATCGAGCGCCGGACTCCCTATAAGTTACAGGAGGATATCAGAGAAGAGGCGATCCCGGTGTAAAAATGTGCTATTTTATCCGATATGGAAATTAAGCCATTAAACAAAAAGGACTCAACGCGGCTTCTTAATAGTGACTTGAAGCCCCATCTGTCGGATGGTAATATAGTTACTATCCGCAATTGCTATCGGAATTAATCCGCGGTTGGATTGCAAAGAATAGAATTAAGTTTTGCCACAATTTTTACATGGTTCTGCAAACTTGAGTTACCAATTTTACTTTGGAGAATCTTATTTTGAATGACAAAGAATTTACTATGAATTGATTATATTTGATTGTATCTAAATTAAATTTTATGATTACGGTAATCAATAAAAGTATCAAAAAAGAAGAATTTGATAAAAAGCTTTCTGAGTTTAATAACTCTAAAAAACTTGACTCCTATAGATTTTGTGGTATAATTCAATTAGTTGAAGATCCTCTTTCTATTCAGAAAAAAATGAGAGATGAATGGAAATAAAATTTTTTTAGATACAAATATTATTCTGTATCTCTTTTCGGGAGATAAAAACCTTGCCACCCTGCTTCATAATAAAACAGTGTATATTTCTTTTATAACCGAATTAGAACTTTTAGGATATAAGAATCTGAATCCTGAGGATCTAATCAAAATAGAATTTTTTTTGAATACTATAACCATAATTGACATTAATTCGGAAATTAAAAAACTGACTACTGAAATTAGAAGAAAATACACCGTTAAACTTCCAGATGCTATCATAGCAGCTACTTCTTATTACTTGAGTATACCATTTTTGACTGCTGATAAAAAAATAACAAAAATTGTAGAACTTAATATTTTATATTATGAACAATAAGTTGACCCGACTTAACCTTTAAAGAAAACTGTGGTTTTTGTAAATTCCCTAACATACCAGTTTATACCCATAGCCCCTTATGTTCAGTATCTTTACGTTAGGGTCTTCTTTCAGTTTCTTTCTGAGTTTTGTAATAAAAACATCCATGCTGCGGGCATTGAAGAAATCATCATTTCCCAAAAGTTGCGTAAGAATAAGCGAGCGGTCGGTCAAGGCGTTTTTATGCTGATAAAGCTGTTGTAGCAGCTGGTTTTCTCTATGGGTCAGCAATTCTTCCCTTAAATTAATTTTAATGATCTGCTTGACAGGGTTAAATTCATAAAGTCCAATGTCCAACCAGGTTTTCTGAGGATCTATTTGAGGTCGGCTGAGTAAGGCCTTGATTCTCACAATCAGCTCTTCCATGCTGAAAGGCTTTTTGATATAATCATTTGCTCCATGGTTAAAACCTTCGACCACCTCTTCGGTCCTTGATTTTGAAGTGGGAAAAATAATCTGAATATGGGGATTGCTTGTCTTCTAGCTCCTTTCATTTCACCAACGCCTTTTCCCTTTGGATTTCCATGATATCTACAGGTGGAGGGGTGTTGTCACCCAACAAATGTTGGACAAAATAATCTCCCATTTTCCAGAAGAAATATTCTGTCATGTCTCCGAAGCCATGTCGCTGTCCGGGAAGGATAAGAAAATCAAAACGCTTGTTGGCTTTGATCAAAGCATTGGCCATCCGGATGGTGTTGGCTGGGTGAACGTTGTTGTCCACATCACCATGGAAAAGCAGCAACCGGCCTTTAAGATTATTTGCGAGATCGGGGTTTCTTTCGATGTTGTATACAAAGGTGGTATCACCTTTTGGATTGACCTGTTCTTTTACGCCATGATGCTTTTCAGACCACCAGCGGTTGTAAATATTGTTTTCGTGATTTCCGGCACTGGACACTGCCACCTTGAAGAAGTCGGGATAAACCAGCATCGCTGTCGTGGACATAAATCCTCCCCCTGAATGACCGTGGATACCCACTCGGGATTTATCAATAAAAGGATGCCTGTTGGCAAGCTGCTCCACCGCCGCTTTTTTATCTGCCAAACCATAGTCCCGTAGGTTGCCGTAACCGAAGTTATGGTACCATTTTGACCTGCCTGGATGACCGCCCCGGTTACCCACAGTGATCACTACAAAGCCAAACTGCGCCAATCGGTCGATCCTGTCCATGCTTCTTCCGAAGGATTTGTTGACTGCTTCTGTCTGCGGCCCGGGATAGACATATTCTATAATCGGATAAACCTTGGTGCTGTCAAAGTCAAACGGTTTGTACATCACACCATATAAGTCCGTGATTCCGTCATCAGCTTTGACTTTAAAGGGTTCAGGGAATTTATAGCCTGCGGCAAAAAGGGAACTGAGATCAGCGTGCTCCAAATCCATGATTTTTTTTCTCTGCGCATCATGTAAAGTTGCGGTAGGAACTGTATTTACCCGGGAGAAATTGTTTACAAAATAGGTGGCCTTGTCGTTCACGGAGATGTTGCTGCTGTAATCCCCGGAATTGAGTAAGGTGATGTCACCACCGTTGAGACTGACTCTATATAAGTGCTCCAGATAGGGGTCTTCATCTTTTTCCCTGCCGTTTGCGATAAAGTAGAGAAACCTGTTTCTCTCATCCACCCGGGCAACACTTTCCGAATGAAACGGTCCCGAGGTAAGCTGTCTTTTCATCGTTCCGTCCGTTCCATATAAGTAAAAATGTCCCCATCCGTCGCGCTCTGACCAATGGATGATTTCGGTACCGTTGCTGATAATTTCAGGTTTGGTGATGTCTACATAGGTATTGCTCCTTTCTTCTACTAGCACGTCTTTTTTACCTTCGCTGATATTCCAGCGACATATATCGATGCGCTTGAGATCACGGGAAGTGATGTTGAAGTAAAAATAATTTTGATCTCCCAGCCAAAGGACAGGTTTGAAATTGTCGTCTCTGTTTGCCGCGGGAATATCTGCCGACCAAAGGCCCACGTTTTGATCTTTAAAAGTGGCGATATCCAGGATGGAAATTTTTTCTGATTCAAAAGAATAATGTTTCAGTTCAGTGATGGGCTGCTCCTTCTCACCAGGCATGGCATATTTGTAGGTTTCCAGGGTTGGTCTTGGGTCTTTGGTGTTGTGGATGACCCATAGGTCTTTCACTTTTCGGACATCAGACTTGGTCAGGATAAATTCCTTCGAATTACCGGACCAAAGTATCACGGCCCTTTTCCGCTTGTCTTTGTTTTTTTCCTCATCCACATTGTCTTCACCACGTCCGGAATCGCCGTACCCAAAATCCTTTTCGCCGTCTTCGGTGAGCTGATGCTCAATTATGGTACTGTCTTTTTCATCCTTTGCAGCCTTCAGGAAGTTTTCCTTGTCCATCCAGTAAAGGTTATCGTGCTTCACAAAAACAATTCGTGAAGAATCCGGGGAAATATTTGCCCAAGCGAGTTTTTTGGCTTCCTCCTCAGGGTCTTCAACTTCTACCAGCTGCTGATTTTCAAGGTTGAATCGGAACACAAAAGTTTTCTTTTCCAGTGAATCTTTGGAGCTGTTGTCTTCGGCTTTGATTTCATCCCAATCCTTTTTGAGCACATCAAGTGAGCTCTTTATTTTTAATTCAATGGTATTTTCATCTTCCAAAAATTTCAAATTAGTGATATCCAGGTGCTTACCGTCAAACGGATCTTTAACGATTTTGGAGATTTCAGCAGCAAGCCTGTCCGCATCAAAAAGGATGTTTTTAGTCTTGGCGGCAGGATTGACTATATATATACCAGACCTTACCTTCGGATGTTTCGTATTCATACCAGAAGCGGTCAGATTTTTTCAGCCAATGCGCATCTACGGAAGTGGAAAAAACCATCTTCTTAATCTTTTCCGGAGAAAACCGGGCTGCCAGTTCATAGTTGCCTTTGGATGGTGAATTCTGGGCCACAGCCGACGCACCCATAAAACATAAAATGTACAATAAGTAAACTTTCCTCATGAAATTATATTTGGTTTTAAACTTCGAATCTATCAAAATGATAGGATTATAGTTAACCGTTGGTGGAAAAGCTGCGCAAGCTATGGGGAGGTTCCGGTAATTTCCAAGCGTGCCAAAGACAGATCAGTCTTATGATAAAAAGGTTTGATTATAGAAAACAAAAGAAACAACAGTATTCCGGGTGGAGGTTTTTAATCTGACTGATAGTTTGAGATTGATATCTCCGGATAAGATGGAAATATTGGGAGTGGCAATGATCGAACAGTCAATCTCTCCATATGACTTGTGGTGTTATTCCAGTTTTTGTTGTTGAACAACAGGCTGACACGGTGAAGAAACCGGATTCTTTTCCGGATTCACATTATTTGAATTCTCAAAATTTACCAAAGAAAGGTTCAACTTTCTGATGTCGAAAAAAAACTACTCAAAAAAAAGCGCTGTTAATGACTGAGGCTCGGAAAAGCAAATATCTGAATGAAATGGCAATTTTCCATCATATAAATGAGTAAAATACTGGAGGTAAACCCTTGAACCTGATCAGGATGCTATTTTAGCTTAATCCTGATCAGAGTAAAAATAAATTGAATTTCTACATATCTTCGAGCTCGTCAATCTTTACTTCTTTGATGAATTCATCATAATAAGGATTATCCTGATCGCTATAGGGGCCATATGCATCCATGGTGTAGCCCTTATCGTCGTCATCCGTCACGAGGACATATATGACTGACATATCGCCGGGATCGGATTCCCCCTCAAATCGATACACTTTGATGATGGTGAGTTGGGAGGGTTTATATAATTTATCCGAGTCATCCAAATGAGCGCCCTGCTTTGTGATTTTAAGTTCTTTCCCATATCCTTTCTCGGACAACTGATTCAATACTACAGAAAGTGGGGTCATAGATCGTGAAGTGCTCATGGTCTTTCTTTTGGGGTTAAAATAAAATTTGCAAAAATTGACATCTGTTTAATCAAAAGAAGGATCAAACAACGGACCAAATAATTCCAAAAGATACTGACTGTATATTGGATTAGAAAGGGCGGGAAGCCGAAAATCACGTTACCCTAAAGCATCATTCTGTATTGATTCTGTTAAGGAAAGGGTCTGAAAAAACCACTTAAATAGACGGTTCCGAATCAAAATCAAACAATTCCCTGTGCTTTCATCGCCTCGGCAACCTTTAAAAACCCAAAAATATTTGCGCCTTCAAGATAATTGCCGGGAATACCATAATCTTCGGCGGCTTTAAGACAGACTTCATGGATGTTTTTCATGATATGTTTTAGTTTTTCATCCACATCATCCCTGTTCCAATAAACACTCATCCGGTTTTGAGTCATCTCTAGGCCCGAAACTGCCACCCCACCTGCATTGGCACATTTTCCCGGTGCATATAAAATCCCGGAATTCTGCAACACATCAATGGCTTCAGGGGAGCAAGGCATATTTGCACCCTCGGCTACAAGTACGACTTCACCCGAAACCATATTTTTTGCATCATTTTCATTTATTTCATTTTGCGTAGCACAGGGAAAAACACAATCGGCTTTTATTTTCCAAAGTGGATTACAAGCAGCATCCTGATCGGTTTCAAAATATTCGGCCTCCGGAAATTCCTTTACATATTCGCTGATCCGGCCTCTTTTATTGTTTTTTAGGTTTTTGATAAACTCCAGTTTTTTAGTGTCTATTCCGTCATTGTCAATGATATATCCCAAAGAATCCGATACGGTTATCGGGATACCTCCCATTTCTATTATTTTTTCCAAAGCAAACTGGGCCACATTTCCGGCCCCTGAGACAAGACACCTTTTTTTACTGATTGAATCTCCTTTGACTTCCAGCATGTTGCAGGCAAAATAGATCAACCCATAACCGGTAGCTTCAGGTCTGATCACACTTCCTCCCCAATGTTCCCCTTTTCCTGTCAGAATTCCCGTAAATTCATTTTTCAGCTTTTTGTACATGCCAAAGAGATATCCGATTTCTCTGGATCCTACACCGATATCACCTGCAGGGACATCGGTAAAATCCCCGATATGCCGATAAAGTTCTTGCATAAAGGCATGACAAAACCGCATGATTTCCGAATCCGACTTTCCTTTAGGATCAAAGTCGGAACCACCTTTGCCGCCACCCATTGGCAAACTGGTCAGGGCATTTTTGAAAATCTGCTCAAAAGCCAAGAATTTTAAAATACTGACGTTAACTGAGGGATGAAACCGCAAACCTCCCTTGTATGGACCGATGGCAGAATTCATCTGAACCCTAAAACCTCGGTTGATCTGTATCTCCCCGACATCATCCTGCCAACATACCCTGAAGGAAATCACCCGTTCGGGTTCGATCATCCGCTCCAGGATTTTGAGTTCATCATATTCCGGATGCCTCTCCAAAACCCGTCCCACGGAAGAAACCACTTCTTCCACTGCCTGTAAAAATTCAGTCTGACCGGGATTTCTTTTCTTTACATAAGCACTTATTTTGGTTTTTAATGGTGTCATGGTTGGATGATAAATTAAAAGATTATTAAATAAATTGACTATACTCATTAACGGTTTGATCGAATAACTGTTATTTCAATTCAGCCGATGGTCCGAAATTTGAAGCTCGTTTGGCAGTTTTATCTGTGAATCAAAACGCACAAAATTTATATGTTAATGCAGGTCGGAAACTTAATTCTCTAATTTTTTTTTTCTCCCGCAGGGTCACGAAATGCGGATATACCTAAGTAAAAGAATATCTCCCGCTCAACTGGAAGTCCCCAAAGTTTTTTTTTATTTGGATCAGAAGTATATTTAAATCCCATGTGCTTTTCGGGCATGGTGGGACAAGGAAATATGGGTTGTTGGGAAAAAGTTTTCCGGCCAGCCGCTTGACGTTTTAGCATGTTCGAATAAGGAAGTACAATGATGTTTTTTTGAAAAAGGAGTTGGCAAACAAACCGTAAAAAATTAAATAACCTATATGATGAAAAAGCAATTGACCCTGATATTCCTGTTTGGATTTTTTTGTCAAAATGGCCTTGCCCAGCAAGAATTAAAACATCCCAATATTTTATGGATTGTCAGCGAAGACAACAGTCCTTTTATAGGTGCCTATGGGGATGAATTTGCCACCACTCCAAACATTGATCTGTTGGCCCGGAGAAGCGTTTTATACGAAAATGCTTTTGCTTCTGCTCCTGTTTGCGCACCGGCACGTTCTACACTGATCACGGGGGTTTATCCCACTGCTATGGGAACCCAGCACATGAGGAGCACAAATCCCATTCCTACAGAAATCCTGTTTTTCCCACATTATTTGAGAGCGGCAGGATATTACACCACAAACAATGCAAAGAAGGATTATAATACCATAGACCAACCTGATGCCTGGGATGAATCCAGCAATACGGCAACCTACAAGAACAGAAAGCCAGGGCAACCCTTTTTTGCGGTCTTCAACATCGGTATCTCCCACGAAAGCTCCCTGCATCAGCGGGTGGAAAAGCTGCGGCATGATCCCGAGCAGGTTCCAATTCCACCATATCATCCTTCCACGCCTGAAATGAAACAGGATTGGGCTCAATATTATGATAAAATGGAAGAAATGGATGCCCGTGTCGGGGAAATCCTTCAGGAGCTGGAAGATTCAGGACATGCGGATAACACAATTGTTTTTTATTACGGGGATCATGGGGGAGCATTGGGAAGAAGCAAACGGTTTATGTACGAATCCGGACTCCGCGTTCCACTGATTATTCATTTTCCTGAAATGTATAAACATCTGGAACCAGCTGAGGCAGGTACTTCCACAGACAGAATAGTCTCATTTGTTGATTTTGCCCCCACAATATTGAGTCTTGCGGGATTGCAGATACCCGATTATATGCAGGGTCATGCGTTTTTGGGAAAACACCGGGATTCCCCGCAGCAATATGCTTTTGCTTTCAGAGGGAGAATGGACGAAAGAGTTGACATGGTGAGATCAGTCAGGGACAAACAATACAGGAATATCCGCAATTATATGCCCCATAAAATTTATGGCCAATATCTTGAATACCTATGGAAAGCACCCTCTATGGCTTCTTGGGAAAAAGCATTCCGGGAAGGGAAATTAAATGAAGTGCAATCCCGGTTCTGGGAAACCAAGCCTGCGGAAGAACTTTATGATGTATCAGCTGATCCTCATAACATCAACAATCTTGCGATAGATCCAAACTATAAAAAAGTATTGGACAGGATGAGAAATGAAAATAGAAAGTGGATGCTGCAGGTCAGGGATGTAGGATTTATTCCAGAGGCAATGATCCTTGAAAAAGTAAAGACCACGACAATGTATGAATACGGAAGAAGTGGAGAATATAACTTGGAAAACATATTGGAAACGGCCGAAATGGCTTCTACGGGGGATATTAATTCATTAAATCATTTGATTACCAAACTTGATGATCCCGATCCTGTGGTCCGTTATTGGGCAGCAACCGGGTGTACCATTTTGGATTCCCTGGCTAAACCTGCTACAAAAAAGCTTCTTGAGAGGGTAGATGATCCCGAGATAGCGGTACGTGTAGCGGCAGCGGAACCTTTATATATTCTAGGAGAAACTGAGGTTGCCCTAAAAACATTAACGGCAGCATTGCAGTCGGATAATAAAATGGCACGGGTGCAGGCATTGAATGTATTGGAGTTTATGGGAGAGGATGCCGCGCCTTCCTTGGGGGAAATCAACAAGCTCATATCAAAAAATCTGAAGGATCAGGATTATGACATTAGAGCTGCAAACCGCTTGGTGGAGAAACTGAAAGAAAATTAATATGTATATCCGCTATTTTGCCAGTAGCTTCCGGTTTTCTAGGAAAATTGGTAGGAAAACCGAAGTTTGGTGTATCCAGCAATCTAGGTTCTGGCAAAGGATCTATAAGGGTCTTAGCGTTTACTGATATCTTTGCGGATAATCTTAATCTTAAATTATTAATCATGGAAGCAATTAATTTTTATCCCTCTCAATGTGAATTGGCCGAAAGCCCTTATTGGCATGCTGAAAGGGGAAGTTTTTTCTGGGTGGATATTGAAAAAGGGACACTTTATGAATCTCAGCCGGACACCATACAAACCCGTACCTGGCAATTCAACCATAGGTTAACCTTGGTGGTGGAGGGTCAGGGAAATAAACTGATTTTGGCACTGGATTCAAAAATTGTACGTTTTGATCCGGATACCGGTAATTCCGATTATTTGGTGGAGGTAGACAAAGGCATGTTTAAAAACCGTTGCAACGATGGCGCCTGTGATGCAGAGGGAAGACTTTGGGTGGGAACCATGAGTACAGAAATGACCCCAGGTGCGGGGTCATTTTATCGGATTGACAGGGATTTAAAAGCAGAAAAGCAAATTTCTAAAGTTTCGATATCCAACGGATTGGCATGGACACAGGACAACAAAACTCTTTATCATATAGACAGTCCTACCCAAAAAGTGGACGCCTATCATTTTGATCTCAAAAAAGGAATGATAGATTTCGACCGGACAGCAATTATTATTCCCGAGGAAATGGGCACTCCCGATGGGATGAGCATTGATCAAGAAGGTAAATTATGGATTGGCCATTACGGCGGGCATGGCATATTCCGCTGGGATCCGGATACCGGTAAATTATTGGAGAAAATTGATCTACCGGTACCCAATGTTACCTCCTGTGCTTTTGGCGGGGATAATTTGGACATGCTTTTGGTCAGCACAGCAAGGGAAAACCTGAGCGATGCGCAGCTTGCCCAATATCCTGAAAGTGGGGATGTTTTTATTGTAAAGACCAACACCAAGGGAATTTTACCGCATAGGTGTAAGCTTTAACCGGGATCATTTTTCTGATCAGGGTATGGGCAACCGGTTCTGAAAAATAAGGCAATTTGGGTGAATGAGAAATCTCATTTACCCAGCTCCAAATTTGCAAACCAAGCTCTCAATGTCTAGATTGTAAATAGAGAAATGCTTATTCTTTTTCTACTTAAATTCAATAATCCCGGTGATTTTAAACCTGAATAGTCAGCCATTTCTCAACATCCAAAAATAAACCCACAAAACATGAAGATTTTGAGCACCTCAATTATTTTTCTCGCCAGTCTGCTTATCAGTGGATTGATGGAGCAACAACAACCACCTTCCGGAGTTACTGAAAACAATCCACCCGACCGGCCGAATATCATCGTAATCTTTGCTGATGACTTGGGATATGGAGATTTAGGTGTTTTTGGGCACCCCAGCTATAAGACCCCGAACCTGGATAAAATGGCCCATGAGGGACAGAAATGGACCAATTTTTATGTTGCCGCACCTGTATGTACCCCAAGCCGTGCGGGGTTGCTGACGGGGAGACTGCCCATCCGTTCTGGAATGTGTAGCGACAAGCGCCGGGTGTTGTTTCCCGATTCCAAAGGCGGGCTTCCCCAAACGGAAATTACTATTGCCAAAGCTTTGAAAGCCAACGGATATCAAACTGCCGCAGTGGGCAAATGGCACCTTGGTCACCTATCGCCCCACCTGCCAACCGACCACGGCTTTGACAGCTATTTCGGGATACCTTATTCCAATGATATGGACAAGGTGGAACAGACCGATCATTTCACCCTTGCCGAAGAGGAACGCTATCAGGCCTACAATGTGCCTTTGTTAAGAGATGGAAAGGAAGTGGAACGGCCTGCAGACCAACGCACAATTACCAAAAGGTATACCGAAGAGACAGTTAACAAAATCAAGACGCTCAAAGACGAAGGTCCCTTTTTTATCTACCTGGCCCACTCACTTCCTCACATTCCGCTTTTCCGTTCCGATGAATTCAAGGATGTTTCTGTAGGAGGGATTTACGGAGACGTCATCGAAGAAATCGATTGGTCAGTAGGCCGGATTCTTGAAACATTGAAGGAGGAAGGAATGGCAGATAACACCCTGGTGGTTTTTACTTCGGACAACGGTCCCTGGCATACCTTTAAAACCCATGGGGGAAGTGCAGGTCTGCTGCGGGGAGCCAAGGGCGGTACATTTGAAGGAGGCATGCGGGAACCGACTATCTTCTGGTGGCCCGGGAAAATCAAACCTGCTGTTGTAATGGATATGGGCACCACCATGGATTTGTTACCTACCTTCAGTGCGCTCTCCGGAACCGAATTGGCCACGGATAGGGTATATGATGGGTATGATATTTCACCTTTGCTGATGGGGACAGGTAAAAGTGAACGGGAAACGGTTTTCTATTACCGGGGAGAGCAGGTTTATGCCATTCGGAAAGGGGATTTTAAAGTCCATTTTATTACCCAGCTGGAATACGGCAACCCTACAGCACATCCCATTACCGATCCTCCGGTGGAGCTCGAAAATTCTGCAACCATTTTGGACCAACCCTTATTGTACAATGTTAGTGTAGATCCGGGAGAAAGATACAACATTGCCCAGGACCATCCCGAGGTACTGGCTGAAATCCGCAAGGTCCTGGAGCATCATAAAGCAGGTATAGTTGCTGTTGAAAATCAATTGGAAAAGTAAAAAGATTCTAATATAGAATTCATTGGCAAATTCTCAACCCTATTCACAATTTTTCCATCAAAGATTGTAAGAACACTTCTTACCACAGGAAGCTGCTCAGCGGGCATCGTGAAAATATCGTGTATCATGACAGCCAAATCTGCAAGCTTGTCTTTGGTCAGGGTTAATAGCACGACTTTTACCCCCCAAACTTCCGCCACAAAAATATAATTAGCGTAAGCAGCAGGCTGATCAAAATACCGGTGCCCACCGGGAAATAAAAAGTGAAGTTGTCCCGCTTGAAAACCATATCACCCGGTAGCGAGCGAAACCCGGAGAACTTTGTGAAACCCCAAACCATCAATCCCCCCACAACCAGGATCAGTCCTGTGAAGATCAGTATTTTTGCTATCGGCGGCATTCCGTTTTCCATGTTCCAAAAATAAAGCTTTCCAATGGAAATAGCCATCCAATCCGCTCAGACCTTTTTAAATTCTTCAGCAAAGACCGGACTTGAAGCAGTTTTCATTTCGGCTTCAGCCGCATAAAAAGAAAAGTTACTGCTTATTCCTGTTTTCCAGGATCTCTTTAACCTTTTCCTGATTGGCGCCGAAAGCTCCTCCTTTGGCGATATCGTCCAGATATCGGTCAATGTAAGTTTGGCTTAGTTCCGAGCTGTCGCCATACTTTTCCCGCAGCTTTTCCAGACGGGCATGAAGGTCCTCTTTGATTTCAGCATAGGCAGGATCATCATAGACATTTGTCAGCTCATGGGGATCATTGAGCCGGTCTATCAGTTCCCATTCATCCACATCAAAATAGTAATGCACCAATTTATATTCCCTGGTGACGATGGCATAATGTCTCTTTACCATGTGTACCGCAGGATATTCATAATAGTGATAGTAAACCGCATCCCGGGTCCAGTCTTCCGTATTACCGGTCAGCAAAGGCATCAGGCTTTCTCCCTGCATATCCGAGGGAGCAGAAATTCCGGCTGCATCCAGAAATGTCTGTGCAAAATCAAGGTTCTGCACCATTTCATCGGATTTGCTTCCCGCTTTGATTTTGCCTGGCCAAGATACCAGCAAGGGGGTCTTGAAGGATTCATTGTAAACAAAGCGCTTGTCAAACCAACCATGTTCTCCCAGATAAAAACCCTGATCAGATGTATAGACGATTATGGTGTTTTCCATCAGGTCATTGGCTTCCAAATAATCCAGAATGCGCCCTACATTTTCATCCACCGAAGCGATAGAGCCCAGGTAATCCTGCATATAGCGCTGATATCGCCACTGCATTTTTTCCTTCTCATTCATGGTCGGATAGGTCTTTTTAAAGTCCTCATTGATTTTCATATAGGCCTTGTCCCAGTTTTCCCGCTGAGCCGGCGTAAGTCTGCCGACCTCCCTTTCGAATGCTGCCTGGTCCCAACCCGATTCATCAGGTATACCCAGTTCATCCATCACTTCGGGATAAAGTTTCGAATCACCCGACCAATTCATATGTTTGAGCAGGTTCATTTCAGCTTCTTTGGCGGCGGAACCCCTTCCGGAATAATCATCAAATAAGGTAGTGGGTTCCGGGAAAGTTTTATTTGTATACTCTTCCAGATGCCGCTCAGCCATTAGCCATTCCCGGTGGGGAGCCTTGTGGAGATACATCAGCATAAAAGGCTGATCCGCTTTTCTTTCGTGCTGCAGCCAGTCCAGCGTCATGTCGGTTACAATATCAGTCACATAACCTTCCACTTGGATGTTGCCGTCATGCTTGGTGATAAAGTCCGGGTTATAATAAGACCCTTGACCCGGAAGGATTTTATATTGGTCAAAACCTTTCGGACTGTTTCCGAAATGTAGTTTTCCGAACATGGCTGTTTGATATCCTTCCTCCTGCAATATTTGAGGAAAGGTGATGTTGGTGGTGTCAAAGGCGAAATGATTATCGATTTTGCCGTTGATATGGGAATGCTTGCCCGTCAATATAGTGGCTCTGGACGGGGCACAGATGGAGTTGGTGACACTGGCATTGGTAAACAGGATGCCCATCTCTGCGATCCGGTCAATGTTTGGTGTCTGGATCAGCTTGTCGTCGTAGGCCGAAATAGCCTGATAGGCATGGTCATCCGACATGATGAAAATGATGTTGGGGCGCTTAGCCTCCTCTTCCTCTGCACGGGAACTGCAACCTATATGGATCAGGAGTATGAGGGATATTAAAAGTAAATTTTTCATAGATTTGGGCAGGTTAATGGAAAGGTCAGGGAGATCGACGTTCGGAAAGTTCTGTTTTATTTCCTGAATATATTAAATCTCAATGGAAGTACGAAGTAGACGATGCCTGGAATTCTCTGATCCCTGTTTTAATAATGCACAGCCCCGCTAAGACATCCTTTTTTCCTTACTTCATTATTCCTAATTCATCATTCGATATTCCAAAAATCGACCAATGAAGTTTGTTTTATTTCATATTTCAAAATTCAAACTTCGTACTTCAATTTACTATGCCCGATCCCTACTCTAAATACAGATTGGCCGCAACTTCGGAATTCTATCTTTGGTCAACTCGTCCTGTCTCCCAAATGGCGCATCTACTTTTTACGCGTGGCGAATCTACTTTTTACAGGGGCAGAGATTGCCACGTCGTGCATAGGATTTTCCTAAATGAAAGTCGGAAAATGCACTCTTCGCAATGACGGTCGGGTAGCTTCGCGTAGATGCCTTCGGCGTAGAATTTTGCCACGTTGATCTACGCGCCTTTGGGCGCATCTACTTTCTACGTGCAGCGCATCTACTTTTTACAGTGGCAGAGATTGCCACGTCGTGCATAGGATTTTCCCAAATGAAAGTCGGAAAATGCACTCCTCGCAATGACGGTCGGGTAGCTTCGCGTAGAATGCCTTCGGCGTAGAATTTTGCCACGTTGATCTACGCGCCTTTGGGCGCATCTACTTTCTACGCACAGCGAATCTACTTTTTACAGGGGCAGAGATTGCCACGTCGTGCATAGGAATTTTCTAAATGAAAGTCGGAAAATGCACTCCTCGCAATGACAGTCGGGTAGCTTCGCGTAGATGCCTTCGGCGTAGAGTTTTGCCACGTTGATCTACGCGCCTTTGGGCGCATCTACATTCTACGCGTGGCGCATCTACTT
>JBGTDA010000076.1:0-24878 GCA_041748555.1 Rhodonellum sp. | reverse complement strand
CAAAATTAGAACTTAATTTATTTAATTATCGTCAATTGCTTAGATTTACGTAAACCCCCAATTGATTTTCTATAGTTTCACAAATAACCGATTATTTTTCGCACTTACCCATATGACCATCTCCAAATTAGAACTTCCTACCTACCTGAAGTCCTTAGCAGTTTTGTTATTGATTATTATAATTATTTTTACACTTATAGTGGCAAAAAGTTTGTTGATCCCAATATTTCTTGCAGGATTTCTTTCTGTTTTGTTAGCCCCTATAAGCGATTCACTGGAAAGAAAAAATATTTCCAGAGAATTCAGTTCGATCGTTGCTTTGGTATTCGGGATATTTATTATTGCCGGTATTATTACTTTTGTTATCATGCAGGTTTCATCCTTCACTCGGGATCTGGGAAATGTCGGGGATAAAATAAATACATACCTCACAGACCTCGATTCTTTTCTGATTTCCGGAATTGGGCTGGAACGGGGAATTATCTCAGGTGGGGAGCAAAAGATTGTCCTGGATTTTGTCCAATCCAACAGTTCAAATATTCCAACATTTATAATGAATGCCATAGGTTCCCTTGCAAGCGTCATTCTTTTACCTGTGTTTATTTTCTTCTTCTTGGTTTATCGGGATCACCTCACAAACTTCATAGTGATCATGTATAAAGAACATGATAAAGAAACTATAAAATCTGAAATCAAGACTCTCCGCAAAGTCATTCAGAATTATATTATTGGAATTTTTAAAGTAATGGCAATTTTAGTAGTTCTCAATGCCGCTGTTTTATTTGGATTAGGGATCCAACATGCGATTTTCTTTGCTGTATTCGCTGCTTTCCTCAACATAATTCCTTATCTGGGTCCCATTCTTGGCGCAGTACTTCCCACTATTTTTGCATTCCTGACTAAAGACAGCTTATTCTACCCAATGGGGGTTGTAGCAGGTTTTATGGTTATTCAAATGATAGAAAGTAATTTCTTAACACCAAAAATTGTCGGCAGCAACGTGAATCTGAACGCTTTTATCACTTTATTGGGTTTATTGGTGGGTGCTGCTATTTGGGGAGTGATCGGAATGATTTTAATTATCCCAACCCTGGCTGTCCTAAGAAAAATATTTCAGCTTAACGAAGCCACAAAACCTTACGCCTTCTTGTTGGGAGAAGAAAACAATGATGACACGTATGACCCTACCCCGGTTTAAATCCATTACATTTCTGCTGTTGGCTTTTATTTTCGTTTTGGCTTGTGACAGCGCTGAAGATAAAAAAGGAAGGTTTTTATTGAAAGGCAATGAAAAGCTAAATGAGAATGATCTGAATGGAGCAATCGAATTCTATACAGAAGCGTTGAAAATTGATCCCGATTATTTTGATGCTTTATACAATAGAGGAATTCTTTTTCAGAGGCTCAATCGATTTGATCAGGCTGTATCTGATTTTTCTAGTATTCTGGAACAAAATCCCGGACAAGTCGATGCCCTTTTTCAGAGAGGTCTGACGTTTTTGGATGACGGGGCATACTACAAGGCTTTGGACGATGCAAATGCACTTGCTAAATCAGATCCCAATAATTGGAAAAACCACTTTCTGGTGGGTTTGGTAAATGAAAAACTCGGGAATCATGACAAAGCAATTGCTGCTTTTGATAAAGGACTTAAATTAAACAGGAAAAACTCAGACCTTTTGGTGAATAAAGCAACCATTCTTTATTACAAAAAGGATTATTCCGCTGCCATCAAGCTGTTGGAAGAAGCCGGGCAGGTAAATCCGGAAGAGGCAAACATCTACAACCTACGTTCCATGATAGCTTTTGAAAACAACAATTATCAAGAAGCTCTTAGCTGGGTAGAGCGAGCAATAGGGATCAATGCCGGAGAATCCTATTTCTACAATAACCGTGGATTATACAATCTTTTTTTAGGTAATTATGAATCAGGTTTATCGGATATTAATTTAAGTATAAAGCAAAATCCAAAAAATGTATATGCTTTGAGAAACAAGGGAATCTATTATTTTTTCAAAGGTGAAAAGGAATTGGCATTAAGATATCTGAAAGAAGCCTTTGACAAAAATCCGGAAATGGAAATGGTGGATGATTTTTACCGGAAAGCTCAGTCCTTGTAATCTGAAAAAATCAAAATTTCTTTGATTTTTTTAAACAGTTCTTCGGCATTTATTTTACCCTGAATCCGAATTTTTTGTTTTTAAAGTCATAATAAGTAATTTATTACTAATTCAATTTATTTTGTACCTTGAAAACGAAAAAAGCTGCGATATGCACCGCAACTTTTTTACTGTTAGTTATCTTTTATAATTTCTGATTAGTATAATTCAATGCCGATCCTGATTTGAACCACTCGATTTGACCTTCATTGTAAGTATGATTTGCAGTGATCTCATCTTTGCTTCCGTCTGCATGTTTAAGGACTACAGCTAGAGGCTTTCCAGCAGAAAAGGCGGTCAATCCCAAAATATCAATTGAATCATCTTCCTGTATCAAATCATAATCTGAAGGATTTGCAAAGGTCAATGCCAGCATGCCTTGTTTTTTAAGGTTTGTTTCATGAATTCTTGCAAATGATTTAACCAGGATGGCTCTGACACCCAAGAATCTAGGTTCCATAGCGGCGTGCTCTCTTGAGGAACCTTCCCCATAATTTTCATCACCCACTACTACCGTACCTTTACCGTGAAGCTTGTATTGGCGCTGTACAGTAGGAACTTCACCATATTCACCGGTCAGTTGATTTTTGACCATATTGGTTTCTCCATTGAAAGCATTTACAGCTCCGATCAACATGTTGTTGGAAATATTATCCAGGTGACCTCTGAATCTCAACCAGGGACCTGCCATTGAAATATGATCCGTGGTACATTTCCCTTTGGCTTTTATCAAAAGTTTCAATCCTGTCAGATCACTTCCTTCCCAAGGTTTAAAAGGTTCCAGAAGTTGTAAACGGTCGGATGTAGGTGACACCAATACCTCTATTCTGGAACCATCTTCTGCAGGGGGTTGATAACCTGCATCTTCCACAGCAAATCCCTTGGTAGGCAACTCCAATCCATGTGGCTCCTCCAGTTTTACCGAAACGCCATCTTTATTTAGAAGCGTATCGGTCAAAGGATTAAAAGTCAGATTACCGGCTATGGCCAATGCTGTAACAATCTCCGGTGAGGCGACAAATGCATGTGTATTGGGATTTCCATCTGCTCTTTTTGCAAAGTTTCTGTTGAAGGAAGTTATGATAGAGTTCTTTTCCTGTTTTTCAGCACCATGTCTGGCCCATTGACCTATACACGGTCCACATGCATTGGCTAAAACAACTCCGCCCATCTTTCCAAAAATATCCAGATAACCATCCCGATCAACAGTATACCTTACCTGTTCTGATCCGGGAGTAATTGTATACTCAGATTTTGCTATCAATTTCTTGTCAACTGCCTGCTGCGCAAGAGATGCTGCCCTGGAAATATCCTCATATGAAGAATTGGTACAAGAACCGATCAATCCTACTTCCAATTTGGCGGGCCAATCATTTTCAATTACTGCCTCAGCAAATTTTGAAAGTGGCCATGCAAGATCCGGTGTAAAAGGCCCATTGATATGAGGTTCCAGTTCCGAAAGATTTATTTCGATCACCTGGTTAAAATATTGTTCAGGATTGTCATACACCTCAGGATCACCTGTAAGATGCTCCCAAATGCCATTGGCCATTTCTGCTATATCTTCTCTTTCGGTTCCTCTGAAGTAAGCCTCAGATTTTTCATCATACCCGAAAATTGAAGTGGTAGCTCCAATTTCAGCACCCATGTTACAGATAGTACCCTTTCCTGTAGCGGAAAGCGATCTTGCACCTTCTCCGAAATATTCAACGATAGCACCGGTACCACCTTTTACAGTCAATATACCGGCAACTTTCAAGATCACATCTTTGGCAGCAGTCCAGCCGGAAAGTTTTCCTGTCAATTTCACACCGATAAGCTTTGGGAATTTAAGTTCCCATGGCAATCCTGCCATTACATCACAGGCATCCGCCCCTCCTACTCCAATGGCTATCATTCCCAAACCGCCGGCATTTGGTGTATGGGAATCTGTACCGATCATCATTCCACCCGGAAATGCATAATTTTCCAAAACGACCTGATGAATGATTCCTGCGCCCGGCTTCCAGAAACCCAATCCATATTTATTGGAAACTGAAGATAAAAAATCATATACCTCTCTGTTTTTATCTTTGGCTTTATCAAGATCAGCTTTTGCCCCTACTTCGGCTTGGATCAGATGGTCACAGTGTACGGTGGAGGGAACTGCTACCTGATCTCTTCCCGCCTGCATGAATTGTAAAAGTGCCATTTGAGCAGTTGCATCCTGCATTGCTACCCGATCCGGGTTGAAATCCACATAAGAAACACCTCTTTGATATGCCTGAGTAGTCTCCCCTTCTGATAGATGCGCGTACAGTATTTTTTCTGTCAGCGTCAGTGGTCGGCCAACTGCTTTTCGGGCAGATGTTATTCTTGAAGGAAATTTCCCATACAATGACTTGATCATTTCTATATCAAATGCCATTAAAATATATCTTTAAGGGTGAAAATGTATTTATTAATCGTTGGCAAAGATAAAAAATTAGCTTATAAATAGAAGAAAAATGATGGTGTATGTAATTATTTATAAAGAGTATAAAAAACTATTCTCAAACCCACAAAAGTATACCTAAACCAAAAACAACAAATCTTGCTAAAAAAATACCGCGAATATCGGAAAAGGCTTCTTGTTGACTCCTGTTTTTATTATAAAACAAAGGAAGCGTTCAGAAGGCTATCAAAAAAACCAAAACACTTAAGCCTAAGGCAATCTTAAAAGTTTAGGGGAATTTTTTTAGCTGAATCATGTATTTATTGTAAATTCAGTTTTTCTCTACCCAAAATATAATCCATATAATCCAAACAGATAATTTTTCAAAGGTTCTTTAAAAATTCAACTGTATCTACGCCATCCGCAAAATCATCCAGTGCCGGACATTGAGCCTGACCAAAATCAATGCTGTTTCCAAACCATCCTTTTTTACTGACAATGCATTGGATTTTCTCATTCTTATCAGCCAGAATTTCCTGAAGGTGCCCTTCGTCTTCATAAATCTCATAATAAAGGACTGCAATAGGCGAAACCAATTCAAGGCTTTCTTTCAATAACAAAAACCCATTGTCAAGATGATCTTCTCGATTCACCAGATAAATGGATTTGTTGTAATCGTAGTTGTTTCGATATTTATGATGATCACCAAGGGCTTGAAACTCCTGAATAGCATCCAAAAATGTGATCAATTGAGCCTTACCATTTACATACAGCTTGGAAACATTTCTGCATCCCAATCCAAAGTATTGAAAAATATCTCTTCCCAACTCCATTAGGTCTTCTTCGGTTTCCTGACCGTTTAGAATCGCAACTGATGTTCTGTTTTTTCTGATAATGTTGGGGTATTTACCGAAATAATAGTTGAAATATCTTGCGGAGTTATCACTTCCCGTGGCTATATAAGCGTCTTTTGCCTTCAACATTTCTTCAACAACGACTTTTTCATTAAATTCCGGACTTATCTTGATGAGTTCCTCCACAAGCCATTTTATCAGAACCTGATCACTTGCACTTAGTTTGACGCAGGCTCGATGGCCGGTAAGCAGCACCGTCATCAGATCATGGAAACCTACCGCGGGTATATTTCCGGCCATCAAAATACCGACTGATTTCGGCTGCTCAGGCTCGTTTAATTTATAAGGTTTAAGCCAGTTTGAAATCTTTTCCCTGTCCAAAAAAAGCTGCAATCCTGCAATTGCATTTTTGGTTTGCTCCAAAGTAAACCAACTATTGTTGTTTTCAACCCTCCAAGCCAGATCATTCAGCTCCACATCAGTAAGATTCCGGATTTTTTCTCCAAGAATGTGAAAAGCCTCTATTCTTTCATTTAACATCATCAGTGTAAGTTTTGAGGCATAAAGGTATTTGAATTATGAGTAAATTATTTAGGTAGAATGAATATAAATTAATTAGCATGACAACTTTATTTTTTGGTTTGTCAAATGGTTATTAATTTTGCAAATAATAAAACAGAATCAAAGATGGCAATAATGATAACCGACGAATGCATCAATTGTGGTGCATGCGAACCAGAATGTCCAAATACCGCAATTTACGAAGGTGGTATTGAGTGGACCTGGGGTGGTGGTACTAATTTAAATGAAGTGATACTTGCGGACGGAACTGTGGTGAATTCCAATGAGAAGCAAGAACCTGTATCAGACGAATTCTACTATATAGTGACTGATAAATGTACTGAGTGCACCGGTTTTCACGAGGAGCCTCAGTGTGCTGCAGTATGTCCTGTTGACTGCTGTGTGGATGACCCTGATCATCGCGAAACAGAGGATGAATTGATGGCTAAAAAAATATTGATGCACGGCGAATAAGGAGGAAATTGCCTCCTTTTTTGATCGGATTTCGATGGTCCTTTCTGATTTTATGCAATTTATTCGATTTATTGCACCTGGTTATGAAAAAAACCGGGATCCTCATTCAATTTTTTTAGTGAATTCGTTTAACTTGTCGCCCATATTGACATTCGATTCAAACAAAAAATTTTGAAAAGTGGAAGACAACAGAAGTAATGACAGAGAAGAAATTTTCTCAAAAAGGGTTAAGGCGGGAAAAAGAACTTACTTTTTCGATGTGAAGTCTACAAAATCAAACGATTATTACTTAACCATCACAGAAAGCAAAAGAAGGCAACGTGACGATTCTTTCTTTTTTGAAAAACACAAAATTTTTCTTTATAAAGAGGACTTCGGAAAATTCATCGAAGCTCTTCAGGAAACCGTTGATCATGTCAAAACCGATCTGATGCCTGAAATTGATTTCTCTCAATTTGAAAAGGAAGAAACAGAAACCGGATTTGGCGATGAATTGAAATGGGAGTAATATAGACAGCCGAATCAATGAACAAGAGAATGGTCCGGTCTCATGACAATTAAGTAAATTGTTTATATTGGGCCTGATCGACAAGTCATGCCCTTGATGATCTTTCCTTCTCTTGTTTCAGTTCCTTTTCTATGCAAAAGCTGATTATTTACTTTCTGGTTTTTATCATCCTTTTTTTACTCATAGGATGGTATTTCTCCAACATCACTTTTTATTTTATCATCTCATTGGTCATCGCCGCCGTACTGCGGCCTTTGACCAACAGGATAAATTCCATCCATGTATTGGGACGGCATGTTCCACGATGGATAGCCATACTGATTTCTTATTCCACTATCATCCTTATCCTATTTTTTATAGGTTTGTTGTTCATTCCCTTGATAAGCGCCCAGCTGGAAATTATTTCGAGTTATGATCTTGATTTTGTATATGAACAGATCCAGATTCCTGTCGGTAGGATCGAAGATCTATTGATCAGAATGGAAATCATCAAGAGTGAACCCGGTTTTCTGATTTCCCAGGTAAGGCAAAGCCTGATTTCAAGTTTAAGCGCCATCAATATCCAGGGAATTATCAATACAATTTACAATACAACAAGCTCATTTCTTATAGCCTTGATGGCAATCGCTTTTATTACCTTCTTTCTGTTACATGAAAACGGCCTGCTCAGAAGAAACATCCTCAACCTTATTCCGAATGCATTTTTCGAACTTTCGGTATCAACATTCAATAAGGTTGAGGAATTGTTATCCAATTATCTTGTAGGTTTATTGCTCCAGATCAGCGCTATTTTCACTTTGGCTTCCGTCGGCCTATCAATCCTGAATATTGAATATGCACTTACCATTGCCGTGTTTGCTGCTGTAGCAAATCTAATTCCCTATGCGGGGCCGATTTTGGGTGCCGCTTTTGGTGTATTGGTTGGACTTTCTACAGGCATCTTTGAATCTTCGAATGAGATTTACCTGATGATTTTTAAAATATTGACAGTGTTTTCAATCGTACAGCTTGTTGACAACATTGTTCTGCAACCCATGATATTTTCTAAATCCGTAAAAGCGCATCCACTTGAAATTTTTGTTATTATCTTTGCAGGTGCAAAAATCGCCGGCATCCTCGGAATGATCTTCGCAATACCCGTTTACACCATTTTTAGAGTTTCAGCAATGGAATTTTATAAAGGTTATAGGGAGTACAGAATTTTCAAATCATAAAAAACAATAATAATGGCCTTACAGTGTGGCATCGTTGGCTTACCCAACGTTGGAAAATCTACTTTATTCAACGCTCTTTCCAGTGCTAAAGCAGAAGCAGCTAATTTTCCATTTTGTACAATCGAACCCAATGTGGGAGTTGTGACAGTTCCGGATAACAGATTGAAGATACTCGAAAACCTGGTGAACCCCCATAAGGTATTGCCGACAGTCATCGAATTTGTAGACATTGCCGGTCTGGTAAAGGGAGCCAGTAAAGGAGAGGGATTGGGAAATAAATTTTTGGCCAATATAAGGGAAGTTGATTCCATCATCCATGTCATCAGGTGTTTTGAGGATGAAAACATCGTTCACGTGGCCGGAGGAGTCGATCCTCTTTTTGATAAAGAAGTAATCGATACCGAACTCCAACTCAAAGACGTTGAGTCAGTCGATAAAAAAATTGCCAGAATTGAAAAGGTTGCCAAATCCGGGGATCCAAAAGCAAAAAAAGAGCTTGAAATTTTACAGGTTTTCAAAAACGGACTTGTTGCGGGCAAAAATGCAAGAGCAATAGAAGTTGACAAAGAAGACCTCGAGGTGTTGAGGGATTTACATCTTCTGACTATCAAGCCTGTACTTTATGTGGCCAATGTAGATGAGGCTAGCATCCTTACCGGAAATAAATTTGTTGATAACCTTCGTGAAAATGTAAAAGATGAAAATGCTGAAGTCGTGGTTCTTTGTGCAGCAATAGAATCCCAAATTGCCGAATTTGACGATCATGAAGAAAAAGCCCTGTTTTTGTCTGAATATGGGTTGGAAGAAAGCGGATTGAATAAGCTGATCGCAGCTGCATATTCACTTCTGAATCTGATCACATACTTCACCGCGGGTGTGCAGGAAGTGAGAGCATGGACCATCAAAAGAGGCTGGAAAGCTCCACAGGCAGCAGGTGTGATCCACACTGATTTTGAAAGAGGATTTATAAAAGCCGAAGTAATAAAATTATCTGATTATGAACAATTTAAGACCGAAGCTGCTTGTAGAGATAATGGAAAGATTTCCATTGAAGGAAAAGAATATCTTGTAAAAGATGGAGATATAATGCATTTTAGGTTCAATGTTTAACATATTGTTGAATATTATTGGTACTTTTGCGGGAAACCTTAAGAACTGTAAAGCGTTTACTTATCAAAGTTTAACTATTGTTTAATTTTTATTTTTATAAAAACCGTGAGAATCAGATTAATATTTTCGTTAAAAAATAAAGGTGCCTATTTACCCTTTCATCACCAGTATATTCTGGCACAATTTCTCAAAGGCCTCATCGTAAAAGGTGGCCGTGAAGAGTTTTTTAATTACAATTACTTCAACTTTTCAGGTCTCAAAGGGCAGACTAAAGTAAGTAGAAGTGGACTTCATTATTATTCGAGTTTAGTTACTCTTGTCCTTTCATCACCGAATGAGGATTTTATGGACTATTTGCTCGAACAAGTATTTGATACTCCGAAGATTGAATTGGGAAACTTGATTTTGTCACCTGAATATACAGAGCAGGAGATTGAACCTCCTTTGGAAACCTCAAACAAGTTTGTTTGTATTTCCCCCTTGGTTTTGTTGACTCCTTCTTTCAATGATGAGTCAGGAAAAAGATTTATCAATCCGGATACAGATGAGTTCTCTGATCTGTTGTATGAATCTACCCTTACCCGAATGGAAAGGTCAGGCTGGTACGATCAGGAACAGATGGAATCTTTCTATAAATTCCAGGTGGTACCGGACATGAATTATGTGAATAAGCTACGGGACCAGCAAAAGAAATTCGCAAGAATTTATTCTGTATACGATATGGATGTCAAATATGAAGTACGAGGATATACACTTCCCTTTACTTTATATGCAGCTTCTGAAGTTCAGGATTTTGTTTTCAAATGTGGATTGGGTGCATTTACCCATAAGGGTTTTGGAATGCTTGACTTGGCCAACCATGCCACCGTACAAAGAACAGAACCCTACAAATTCAAAAGGGAAGGATTTATTCCCTACAAATCTCAGCAGGAAAGAAAAAAACCTTCAGCCTCTGATGAAAATCCGGAAGAGGGCGAAAGCTAAAAAACTTAAGCCGATCCAGTGGATCGGCTTTTTTTATAGCCTCCTTTTATTGGGATGAAGGTTGACATACCCGATCAACTCATCATATCGGGAACCCAGCTCCCGATAATAAACAAGAACTTCATATTCATTTTCGGTTTCAAAATGACTGCCCTCCAAGGGTGTGGTGTTCCACTTATCAGCATCAAGGTAAGCAAACTGATAGTCATACCAACCTTGTTTTAATAAAAGCGTCGCCTGATAGGTGTTTTTATCTTTATTCAATACCATTTTGGCATTGGGATCCAATCCCCATTGTGTCAATGCCCCGATCAGATAGGGCGTTTCAGTCAATTCCTTCGCTTCAAGATTGAATGTGGTCATAATATATTCACTTTCGAGTTCATGGTTTTCCCTTTCAAAGTTGAATACGGCATATTGCCCGTTTACATCCAAATACTGGGTATAAACCTTGCTTGGCCTGGGTTGTTCTACTAACGACTCTGCAAATACTACATCCTGCTCCATTCTGATATTGGCAACATTTATTCCTTTTGCCCTAACATACCTCAGATCAATGAATCTGAATTCATTTCCTCCCAAAAAAACATTGGATCCATCAAATAACTGATATTCTATCATTTTGGTATCCTCCCTGATCATTGTCGGCTTCAATCCGAATTTGGCATTATCCCACCGCTGATTTTGTCTTATCACTATTTTTAGGGCATTTCTCGGATCCAATATTGCTCTGTTTTGGTAATTGATATTCAGGTTGATCTGTTGCAAACTTCTCCGGTTTTCAGTCTGACTGGGCGGAACCACCTTAGCGGCAACCAAAATCTGGTTTTGATATACCATAAATCTTTGTGTCAGTATCACTTGCTGTTCATCTCTGCCCCTGTAAATTTTTACCGTGTAATTTCCGCTTTTGGTGACCTGTGGTATTATGAAATTATAATGTATATATGGAATCCTGGTGTTGATGGAATATGCATATTCCGAAATGGTGTACTCGTTGAACTGGGTAAGATATTCATTTTCCTTCAAGTCGGATGGGGTCCAATCTGCATTACAATGGATGATTTTTGCCGAATACAGATCCGGATCATACGCTAGATCATCGAAGAGTAGAATCAAAGGAATATTGCCCCCAAGCTCAATGGCAGGTGAATTCAATTGGCTGGAAAATTCTGAGGATTTGGGAAAAAGCCGAACGGACTGGATGTTTTCTTCGAATACTTTATCTACTAATATCTGCTGGCCGAAAAGGGGAGAACAGATAAAAAAAAGAAATAACTTCCATATTATCTTCATTGTTGAAATCGATTTTGGATCAATATAAAAAAATAATGCCAAACTGATTTCTCTTAGTTTGGCATTACAGAGTTTATGCTCTAAATTTTAAGATATTACTTCCTGAAGCTGACCTATTTCCTCGACAAGGTTTTCCCAGTTCTTATTTAATACTGCCTCCTTTTCCTTCAGCTTAATATATTTGCTGTTTAAAGATTCCAGTTTTTCACCATTTTCAAAAACCTCAGGTTTGGCCATTTCTGCTTCCAAATCTCCTTTTATAGCCTCCACCTGAAGGATGTCATCTTCCAAAAGTGCCAATTCCTGTTCTTTCTTCTTAAGGTCCTTTTTGGCCTGATTGCTTTCCTGAATATGAACTTCCCTTTTCTTGGGTTCCGCTTTTATTTTTTGTTCCGGTTTCTGGACTGATTCTACTTTTTCCACCTGCTTGGATTTCCAAACCACAAACTCATCATAAGTTCCGGGATATTCCTTGATTTCCTGATTTTCAATGTACCAGATTTTGTTTGCTACACCTCGAATAAAATGCCTGTCGTGAGATACCGTGATAAAAGTCCCTTCATATTGTTCCAAAGCCTGAATCAATATATTGACCGACTGCATATCCAAGTGGTTGGTGGGCTCATCCAAGAGAAGAAAATTGGCTTCTGAAATCAGGGTTTTGGCAAGTGCTACCCGCGATTTCTCTCCACCTGAAAGCACCTTTATTTTCTTGAAAACATCATCATTGGAAAACAGGAAACATCCCAAAACACCTCTCAATTCAGTCTCGGTCTTATCCGAACCGGCCTGCACCATTTCCTGAAGCATTTCATTGTTTACATTCAGGGCTTCCAGCTGATGCTGGGCATAAAACGATTTGATCACATTGTAACCCTGTTCCCGCTTTCCCTTGATATGCTCTGTTCCATCGATAATTCTCAAAAGGGTGGATTTACCTTTTCCGTTTGCTCCGATCAGAGCAATCTTATCCCCTCTTTCAATCCTGACAGAGGTGTTTTTCAGAATAACCAGATCTCCGTAAGCTTTGGATACATGATCCAAAACCACTACATCTCTTCCTGACTTTTGTGAAAATTTAAATTTAAAATTGACTGAGACATTATCATCCACAACTTCCGAAACCCGATCCAACCGATCCAATGCTTTCACTCTTGACTGAACCTGATTGGATTTAGTCGCTTTCGCCCGAAACCTATCAATAAACTTCTCAGTCTGCTTGATCATTTGCTGCTGATTCTCATAAGCATTTTGCTGGATCTCCATTCTCTCTTTCTTTTCTTCCTTGTAGAAAGTGTAATTACCGGAATAGAGCGTGAGATTTCCATTGGAAACTTCCAAAGTAGAATCTATGCAATTGTCCAAAAACTCCTGATCATGGGACACTACGACAACAGCACCTTCATAGCTTTTGAGATAATTTTCCACCCATTGGATGGAAGGTAGGTCCAGATGGTTGGTAGGTTCATCCAGCATGAGTAGAGAAGGCTTTTCCAGTAGTAATTTGGCAAGCATCACCCGCATTCTCCAGCCTCCTGAAAAAGTCTTCAAAGGCCTTTGCAAATCTGCCGTATTGAAGCCGATTCCTTCCAGAACCTCCTCAGCTTTGGCTTTGATGGTATAACCTTCATGCGCTTCAAACTGATCCTGCAAATGGGCAAGTCTGTTGATGACCTCATCCGAATAATCGGTTTCCATCTGTTTGAGGATTTCTTCGATCTGATCCTGAAGTTTTAATGTCTCTTTGAAGGCCTCCAAAGCCACATCCAAAATGCTGTCTTCGGACTGATAGGATAACAAATCCTGGTTCAGAAAGCCGATGGTGCAGTCCTTTGCTTTTTGGATTTCACCTGAGGAAGGTTGAAAATCTCCGTTGATTATTTTTAATAAAGTAGATTTACCGGTTCCGTTTAATCCGACAAGGCCTATTTTATCTTTTGCTTTGATATGCAGAGATGCATTTTCATATAAAGCTCTGCCGCCGATAAAATATGAAAGGTTATTGATTGATAACATGGTGCAAAAATAAGGAAACTCTTTTTCATATGGTAACTGCGAGGAAGAATAAACAAAATTGTTGATATTTATCGATTCAGAAAAATCAAAAAACGATGTTAAGACCTTCAATAATACTATTTCTTATTTGCTTGAGTTTTGCCTGCGGAGCTCAAAACTCCGGCGGTCCCCAAATCCAACTGGAAACCATCACCTTACCGGATAATTTTAAAATAGAAGTTTGGGCAGATGACGTTCCTAATGCCCGCTCACTTGCCATGAGCGATGATGGGATTGTTTTCGTAGGGAACCGGCAGGGAGACAAAGTATTTGCCTTAAAGGATACGGACGGAGACGGAAAGTCGGATCAGAAATATATATTGGCCCAAGACCTCAGAATGCCAAATGGGGTAGCTTTTAAAGATGGGGATTTATACGTAGCGGAAGTCAGTAGAATTTTACGGTTCGATGATATTTCCAATAATCTTGAAGATCCCTCCTATGAAGTCATTTTTGAAGAATATCCTGATAAGTCGCACCATGGATGGAAATTCATAGCCTTCGGTCCTGATGGCAAATTGTATGTTCCCGTCGGTGCACCCTGTAATATCTGTGAGTCTGAAGAGGAAATTTTCGCTTCCATCACCAGGATAGATGTTGATGCAGCGAATATAGAACCTGAGATATTTGCGCAAGGCGTCCGGAATACGGTAGGATTCGACTGGCATCCGGAAACGGGCGAATTATGGTTTACCGACAACAACCGGGACATGATGGGAGATGATGTTCCCCATTGCGAGCTAAATCATGCACCTGAAAAAGGGATGCACTTTGGATATCCTTATTGGCACGAAGGTGATGTGAAAGACCCTGAGTTTGGTAATAAAGGAAAATCCATGGAAAGCTATGCGGCACCGGTAGCGAAATTAGGTGCTCATACAGCACCTTTGGGTATGCGGTTTTATACCGGTGATATGTTTCCTGAAAGCTATCGCCATAACATCTTCATAGCAAAACATGGATCATGGAACAGGAGTAAAAAAGTTGGTTATCAACTGACTTCGGTCAATCTGGATGGTAATAACAATGTGGAAAAAGAAACCGTTTTTGTAGAAGGATGGCTGGACCATGAATCCCAGGAAGTATGGGGAAGACCGGTGGATGTTTTAGAAATGTCTGATGGAAGTCTTTTGGTATCTGATGATATGGCCAATTGTATTTATAGGATTTCTTATGTGAAATAAGATCAAAAAAATATTTGATTGTAAAGCCTGTTTCAATTTTGGAACAGGCTTTGTTTTTTAAATTACTTTGAAAGTATAAGTAATAGATAAAGTGATAAAGATTATGAAGAGATTAACATACACACTTTTTGGTGTACTGCTGGTGATGCTGTGGTCCTGTTCCCCTACAACGCAAATAACTGCATCCTGGAAGGCCGATGAAGGTGTTCCGAAGCAATATCAAAGCTTGTTAATTGCTGCCTTGATACAAAACCTTGCCATTAGACAGTCAATAGAGACAGAATTTTCCGAGAGGTTGGCTGACAGAAATGTGCAGACAAATAAAAGCCTCGACATCTTAAAGCCTGAGTTTTTGGATGAGGGGGAACCCAGCAGGGAAAAAATAATGAGTATTCTGGAGGAGTCCAAGAGTGACGGGATTCTTACTGTAAACCTGATTGATGTTGATGAAGAATCCCGCTATGTTCCCGGAGGAACTGCAGGACCTGCTTATATGCCAATGGGCCGGTTTGGATATTATAACAACTTTCCGGGGTATTTTCACCACGCGTATGGGAATGCCTGGAATCCCGGATATTATGTTGAGGAGAAAGAATATTTTTTGGAAACCAATCTTTATGATTCCGAATCCATGGAACTCGTTTGGAGCGCCCAATCCAGAACAGTAAATCCTGCAACAATAAACACATTTGCGGAAGAATATGTGACGGTGCTGAAAGCCCAGCTTAGGGAAGAAGGCCTAATTCCTTAAAAAAAAGCCCTGAATTCAGGGCTGAGTTTTTCCTTTTATTATTTCAACCAATCCGGTTTCCCTCAAGGAAATTTTCCGGTTCCCAAAAACAAGATCTTAGAAACGAGAGAATTTTAATTGCGGTTGACTTCCCCATCCAGATAGTATTCATAGACTTTTTTATAGCGGAGGGGATAACCCATTTCGGGATAATACTCCCTCTCCTCCACAAGCTGTCCCTTTTCATTGTAAAAGTATTCAAAGACCTCTTTCATGGGTTCTCCCGGGGCGATTCCTGTCCCGGTTACCTTTGATTCAAGCCGGTTTTGATTGTCATACCGATAATAATAATCATGAATTGCATAATCATCACCTATTGGACCTACCCACCGGAATCTAATGACCCTGTTTTCATCGTCATAATCATACAAATATCTTTGGGAATCAAACTGAACAAGTTCCAACAAACCCTTATCATTGTAATGATAGGTAGCAACAAGTCTTTTATCAAATGGATTTTGATCAAAGCGTTGGGAAAGTTTTCCGGAATCATCGTAAAAATATAATTTAGTTGAAAACCATTTATACCTATTATCCACTATTTCAAAACTTCTTTCTGATATCTGGTTCCCAAGAGCATTATACCCATGCAGAGTAACTCGTGAAGTGTCATTAGCCGACCTTATACCAACCGTGAAGATTTCCTGTCCATGTTCGTTGTAATACCAATCCTGTCTGTGATTAAGACGTTCTATTTCAAATTCATAATAATAAATACTTTTTAATTTTCCGGGAGGCGTGAAAAGTTCACCGTCCAGTACTGCCTTCACTTCATCCAAGGCAACGGGTTTTTCCGCCGCCAGCTCGATTTCCTGACCCAGCTCACAACCGGCCAGAGATATCGAAAGTAGTACAAAAAATAAATTTTTAGTATTCATTAGCTAACTGTTTTATTTTCACTAAGTTAGTAATAGGTTTTTTTAAAAACAATATATGAAAAAAATATACTTATTGATTCTGTTCATTTTTATGGTGTCTTATCAGGGGTTTTCACAGGTAAAGACAGAAAAAGTCAGTTTAGACTTAATTCCGGCAAAGGTCAGGCAACAAGTCCCAAGTCCTTTACTATTGAAATTCAACAACAAAGCAGCCGTACTCCAGGAATTGGAGGATAATCTGGTGGGAAAGGATATAGAAACGGATAAATTGACTTTTGGAAAGTTTGTGGAATTTCATCTGAATTTTAAGGATATAGAGGGAATTTGTGGGAACGGATTCTGCTACAAGGAAATTGAGGTTGAATCTCCGGGTTCCAATACCCTGGGATTTGTTTTTAAAAGAATTGAACTTACTGAAAAAGCGCAGTTATTTATCATCAACGATGAAGAACTATATGTTCAGGGCCCACTGACAAAAGAGACTGTAAATTACAAAGAAAATTTTATTTCCGGGTTGATGCCTGGCGACAAATTACGCTTATTATTGATAGAACCGAAAGAGGAAGCCAACCAAAGCATCATTGAAATCAATCAGGCCTCCCATGGTATTCTTGATTTTTTTAAGGTTAACAAACATGTTTCCTCCAGATTGCAATCAGATCCTTGTTTTGGCTGTTCAGCCCCCTGTACACAAAATATAAAATGCAATACATATTTGGACATAGAATCTCGGGCCACCGCTTTACAGTTAAGAAAATTAGGCACTGAATATTCGGCTTTCGGAACAGGTGCATTGATAAACAACGGAAAACAGGATTTCAGACCTTTAATACTCACAGCTCATCATGTTTCCAATGAAGATTTTTTGAACGATATGCAGTTTATGTTTCATTACAGAAGCCCTCAGTGTTTGCCCACCACTATGGGTCCGGTGACTATTTATGTTCAGGGAGCAACTCGTCCAGCAATTTCAACTCAAACTGATTTGGCCATTCTTTTGCTAAAAATAAATCCAAAGAACAGTCCGGTTTTTGCAAACCATCCTGTTAGTTATCTGGGGTGGAGCATTATTGATCAACCAATAACTTCAGTTCAGGGGATTCACCATCCAATGGGGGATATTCAAAAAACCTTTAGCGGTGGTCCGGCAACGGCATATTTCCATGCTTTTAATAATCAACATCAGTGGAAATTTGATTTAACAAACGGGATATATGAAACAAATAGCTCGGGAAGTCCAATCCTAGACCAAAATAAGCGGATAATCAGTGCTGTACGTGGAAAAAACAGCCTACCTGCCTTCACTTGCAGCCCTCCATACAATGATGCAGTGGGCGGCAGACTAAGTAAGGCTTGGATTGAATTTTGTAGCTTGTTGGATCCCAATAATGAAGGAATAGTTGCATTAAACACGATAACCACTACGGCAGGGCCAAAAGTTTTCCCCATAGCTTCAGGTCCAAACAGTCTTTGCTCAACAGGACTTTTTACATTGACAAACGCACCTTTGGATCTGCCAATAACCTGGCAAGTTGTTCAAGGGGGACATTTGTTGTCAGGTTCTCCTTCAGGAACAGGTAAGTCAGTTTCCATAGCTCCAATCAGTCCGACTGCGTCCGGACAGGCTAAGATCCGGTTTACTGTCCAGAATATATGTGGCACAAAGCAATATGAAAAATCTTTTCAAGTTGGGATAATCAGCTCCGCAGAGACGACCGTAACCGGAAGCGCCGCTGTATGTCCGGGAAATCAGTATACCTACTATGCGAATGTCCCCGGAGGCCATAAGCCGGGATATGCCTACCAATGGACTTACCCTTCCAACTGGTCTGTCCAAACCCAATCCGCGAATTTTATCACACTTTATGTCCCTTCTAATCCGGTATATGGAACTGTCCGATTCAGGGTAAATAATGGATGCGGATACTCGGAATACAGCGGTATTACAGTTTTTCCGGGATATAGTTGCAGTTCAGGCATGTATGATGTCAACGTATATCCCAATCCGGTTTCCGATGAGTTGAACCTTGTGATGCTGGGAGAGTCCGGAAACGAAATCCAAAAAGAAAATTCAACAGATCAGGATTTCGAAATTTCGCTTTATGACGTTAAGGGACACCAAGTTTCGTCCTTTAAAACCAAGGAAACCAAGATCACTATTGATGTCAGCAAAATAAAGAATGGTTTCTATTATCTCCATATTCTATACAAAGAGGGTTTGATCAGAAGACAGATTAGAATAGAAAGATGAAAAAACAAGAATCCATCCAGTGTAGATTCATTCGCCTTGGTCCTTAAGAGGGAGGAGAATTGATATGAAAAGCCCAAATACTATGTTTGGGCTTTTTTTCCTTTTATTATTTCAACCAATCAGGTTTGGTGGTGACTACTTCTGCACCTAATTGATTGAGCAGATTATAAACCCCAAAATAGGTCCTGTTAATATATAGGCCATGTCGGGATCCTCGAGCCTGACGTGATTTTTTGAACATTTTATCGTTGGAAATCCTATCTCCAAGTTTAAATATCTGTTCAAAATATTGATCATCTGCGAAGTCAAAGGTCTCTACATGAAAAGGTTTGCCCAGTAAGGAGATCATTTCCTTAAAGATATCTTTGAAATAAACCTTTTCAACTTCAGTGTCTTTGTCGCTGATAAACTCAAGATCGTAGAAAATCTGATTGAGCTCTTCTTCTTTGATCAACAAATCCCTTTTGATCAAAGAAAAATATCCTTTATAGAAATCTTCGGGAATCACTTTTACACAACCAAAATCTATGATTCCCAACATGCCGTTTGGTCTGATGATGAAATTTCCGGGATGTGGATCCGCATGAACCTGCATGAGATTATGTACCTGATGGTGATAAAAATCCCAAAGTGCCTGTCCTACACGATTCCTTTGTTCCTGGTTGGGATTTGTTTCCAGCCATTCTTTGATATGAAAACCTTCGATCCAGTCCATTGTGATTACTCTTCCTCCGCTGAGCTCCTCGTAGTATTTAGGGAAAACCAAATCAGGAATATGGGCACAGGCATTGGAAATGAATTTTGATCGCTCCACTTCCAATATATAATCGGTTTCTTCCAATAACTTCTCTTCCACCTCTTCCATGTAATGATCCAACTCTCTTTCATTCATATTCAGCAGCCTTAGTGCAAATGGCCTTACCAGTTTGAGGTCAGAACTTACAGAATCCGCAACACCCGGATATTGGATCTTCACTGCAAACAATTTATCACTGATCGTAGCCTGATGAACCTGACCGATGGAGGCTGCATTTACCGCAGATTTGGTAAAGGTGTCAAATATCTGGTCAGGGGATTTTCCGAACAGCTTTTGGAAAGTTTTGACAACCAGCGGATAGGATAATGGTGGAGCACTGTATTGTGCCATCGTAAATTTATCTTGATAGGCTCTTGGGAGCATGTTTTTGTCCATAGACATCATCTGCGCCACTTTCAGAGCGGACCCTTTCAGTTCACTGAGGGAATTGTATATGTCATTGGCATTATTAGTATGAAGCTCATCTTTATTCATAGACGGATTAACCACCTTTTTTGCATAATGCTTAAAATAGTTGCCACCGACTTTAGCACCTGTACTGATAAATTTAGCAGCTCTTTGCACTTTCGAAACAGGAATGCTCTGTTGTTCTTTTAGATTTTTACTTTCCACGATTCCGTCAATTATTTGTTCTGATATAAGAATTTGGCAAAATCAAGGAAGGTGTCAACAGCACTTTTCCCCATAAGATCAAAAGCAAGGTTTACTGATTTTTCTATTGCTGCATCTGTTTTTTCGAAAGCCTGAGAAGTATCATTGATCCAGAACCTGAAAACAAACCATACTTGAAGCCAAAGTGCTTCATCATATCGGTCACTGATAAGAGGTCTGTTGACAATTTCTTCTGTTTCTTTTCCTTCCAATATGATCTCGTTGGCAAAATCCTTGAATTTGCTCTTGAATTCCTTCACCTCGTTGGGCAAAATGTTTTTTGGCATTTTAGGATGGCCATAGATGGACAACAGATAAGACCTGTTTTTTTTCAACTCTTCAATCCACGTAAACAAAAACCCCAGCAGTTTCTCCCTGCCAGTGTACTCTTTAAATACTGCCTGGCTCTCAAGATTTTCAAGTGTCTTGTCAAACAACTGCGTCCACACTGCTGATTTCACGGCATCAAATGATGTGAAGTAATTGTAAAATTCTTCCTCTTTCATTTGCTGCTCTTTGGCGAACTTGAAAACAGAAGCCGGAGAATGCCCGTTCTCCAAAACATATTCTATATAACCGGCAATAATTTTGGATCTATAATCAGTTTCAGCAGCTTTTTTTAAAGGTATTTTTTCCATGATATTTTTCATTATTCCATACCTTAACCGAAAAAAGGGCTACACAGTTTATAGATTTGAATTAAAAAACCTTGGGTGATTCCCAAGGTCCTTTATTATCAAAATGATTTAAACAATTAATTTACCACCTGCTCGACAACAAGATTATGATTGGTATAGATACAAACGTCTGCTGCTATTCCAAGACTTTCTCTGACCATTTCTTCGGCAGAAAGATGCGGTGCATACTTTTTCAACGCACGGGCAGCGGACTGGGCATACATGCTCCCGGATCCGATAGTTGCGATTTCCATGTCTGGTTCAATCACGTCTCCCGTTCCTGAAATAATCAGGATATCAGTCGCATCGGCAACAATCATCATGGCTTCCAGTTTGCTTAGCATCCGGTCTGTCCTCCATTCTTTGGCAAGCTCTACCGCAGCTCTTTTCATGTTGTTGCCATAGGCACCCATTTTTTCCTCGAATTTTTCAAGAAGCGTAAAAGCATCGGCCGTAGACCCGGCAAATCCTGTTACTATTTTTCCCCCCTGAAGTTTTCTTATCTTATTTACTGTGCTTTTAGCAATGGTATTACCCAATGTTGCCTGTCCATCTGCACCGATGACCACTTCTCCATTATGTTTGATAGCCACCACGGTGGTTGATTTAATTCTTGTCATGATTATTAATTAAAGAGTTTTAATTTTTAGTGAAAGAAGAAGTGTATTAATTAGAAATAAAGTGGATATAGGTTGAAATAAAGTAGAGATAAGTGGAAATAATATTAAGGTCAAACCTCTGTTGTAGATAAATAAGTTGATCCATAAATCCACTTATTTCCCATTTAAAGCTTATCTAAACCCTATCTCGCAAAGCATATCTTGATTTTATCTCGCTAAGCATATCTCCACTTTATATCGCAAAGCATATCTCAACTTTATCTCGCAAAGCATATCTCAACTTTAATAACTATCAAAACCTATTCTAAAACAAAAAATCCTGCGTAAACAGGACTTTTTGGCATTAAAAATTTTTTTTCCTCAAATCAAGAGCCGAATGGGATCTTCCAAAAGGCTTTTGAAGGTAAGCAGGAAGGCTGAACCAACTGCGCCATCCACTACCCTATGGTCACAGGATAAGGTAACCTTCATCAGGTTTCCGATTTTCATCTCCCCATCCTTTACGATCACGGTTTCCTTGATACCTCCAACGGCCATAATGCATGCATCAGGCGGATTGATTATGGCTGTGAATTCATCTATACCGAACATTCCAAGATTGGAAACGGTGAAAGTGTTTCCCTCCCAATCTTTAGGCTGTAATTCTTTGTTTTTGGCTTTTCCTCCAAGGGATTTTGTCTCCTTGGAAATCTGTGACAATGACTTAGTGTCAGCAAACCTGATGACAGGCACCAACAATCCTTCTTCAACCGCCACAGCCATTCCAATATGGATATGGTCGTTATACCTGATTTTATCACCCAACCAAGCCGTATTTACTTTTGGATGCTGGCGTAAAGCCGCTGCAGCTGCCTTGATCACCATGTCATTGAAGGAAATTTTTACGGGCGAAATCTCATTCATGCTTATTCTTGCCCCAATTGCTTTATCCATGTTGATTTCCATGGTAAGGTAAAAATGTGGAGCATTGAATTTACTTTCAGCCAATCTTTTTGCGATCACTTTACGCATTTGAGAAACTTTTTCTTCTCTGAAAGATTCCTGCCCTACTCCTGTTGATGTAGCCGGAGTCGCTGCAGATGCTGTGGGTTTCACACTGGCAAGATCAAAATTCTCAATATCTCTTTTAATTATTCTTCCACCTTCACCTGAGCCTTTTACCAGGCTGACGTCAATTCCCTTGTCGTCGGCAAGCTTCTTGGCAAGCGGTGATGCCTTCACTCTTCCGTTTTCGGAAGATTTAGTGGCTTCAGATGGCTTTTGACTGGTTTCAACCGGTTTGGATTCCGGTGTCTGTACTTTTTCAACTTCTTTTTCCTCCTTCTTTTCAGCCAATGGCTCAGAAGCAGAGGCACCTTGTTTTGATTTATGGGATTCCAAAAGCTTTTTATAATCAGCACCCTTTTCTCCAACCACGGCAATCACACCATCGATTTCTACGGCATCACCCTCTTTTACACCAATGTAAAGTAAGGTGCCGTCCTCGTAGGACTCCAGCTCCATAGTAGCTTTGTCGGTCTCTACTTCAGCTATAATGTCACCTGATTTGATTTCGTCGCCCTCTTTTTTCAACCATGAAGCAATCGTGCCTTCTGTCATGGTATCACTCATTTTGGGCATGGTGATCAAAGTAGCATTGATGCCCGAAACATCTATTTCCTCCGAAGCAGAGGCGGTCTCTTCCGCAGGTTTTTCATCATCCTTGGTTTCTTCTTTTGACTCGGGCTCTTCCTTTTGCTCTTGATTTTCTTGCTTAGGCTCCTCCGCAGAATCACCGCCTCCGCCTTTGACTTCCTTCAGCAAATCCTCAATATTTTCACCTTTTTCACCAATAATGGCAATTACCCCATTGACAGGCACAGCGTCTTTCTCCTCCACGCCGATGTAAAGCAATACACCTTCATCATATGATTCCAACTCCATGGTCGCCTTATCGGTTTCCACTTCAGCTAGAATATCTCCGGCTTTAACTTCTTCACCTACTTTTTTCAACCACGCTGCGATAACCCCTTCTTCCATGGTATCGCTCATTTTGGGCATTCGTATTATCTCGGCCATAAGCTTTTTATATCCTATTCAAATTTTAAGCAATCCAAAAATAGTTCTTAATATGTCTTTATTCAAATTTAATAATAGTATTTTCATCATCGAAAAATTGATTTTGGCTGAGAATGTTTTAAAATGCCCCTAATTAAAAAAACAGAATACGAGAATCCCAGATGGCTTTTCAATGGCCATCTGCAAACAATTTACCCCGGTTTGTTTCGCAGCCTCATTACTTTACCGTTTGAAAGAGAAAGGATTACTACTCCCGACGGTGATTTTCTTGACTTGGATTGGCTCAGGGGAAATTCCCGAAAATTGGTAATTGTAAGCCATGGGCTGGAGGGAAACAGCAGGAGACCTTACATGTTGGGGATGGGGCGCCAGTTTTTTACAAAGGGCTTCGATGTTATCACTTGGAATTTCAGAGGTTGCGGAGAAGAGCTCAATTTAAAGCCGATTTTTTACCATTCGGGAGCCACTTATGATCTGGAAACTGTTATAGAACATGCCTCAGTAGGATATGATGAAGTTTATCTGGTAGGATTCAGCCTTGGTGGAAACCTCACCTTGAAATATCTGGGAGAAGAAAGAGAACGCTCTTCAAAAATAAAAAAAGCAGTGGGTATCTCAGTTCCTTTACACCTGGAAAGTTCCTGCATAAAAATTTCCTCGGGTAGAAATATTGTTTATGCCAACAGGTTTCTCAAAACATTGAAAGAGAAAGTTGTTAAAAAAGCAATGGTTTTCCCCGACGCCATTCCTACAGGAACCTTGAGAAAAATCAAAACCTTAAAAGACTTTGATGATCATTTTACAGCGCCCATACATGGTTTTCGGGATGCCCATGATTATTATGAGCAAAATTCGGCAATCTATTTTCTAGAAAGAATAGCTATTCCGGTCCTCATCCTCAATGCGCAGAATGATCCATTTTTGAGTGAAAAATGCTTCCCGGTAAGGTTGGCTAGAGAACTGGATCAAATCTGGATGGAATTTCCAAGGTACGGAGGACACGTAGGTTTCAGCCCGAGAATAAGGGCAGAAATGTACTTGTCAGAAAAAAGAGCATTTGAATTTATCACAGGAGATCAGTAATTTACACCCCTTAAATAGAAACCTCATGTGCGGCAGATATTCACTCAGCAAAAGCAAATCAGAATTGGAAGAAAGATTTCAGGCAGAGATGCTGGAAGATTATAAACCGCTCTATAATATAGCCCCGACCCAGCTGTTGCCCGTGATCACTTCTGAAAGTCCCAAGGGGTTTTCCCATTTTTATTGGGGAATAACTCCGGATTTTGCAAAAAGCAAGCCTGTTTCCCAAAAATTCATCAAT
>JBGTDA010000075.1:0-21527 GCA_041748555.1 Rhodonellum sp. | reverse complement strand
CATCGACAAACTTTGATTACAGTCTCCCAATACCGGCACAGTACATTTCACTATTTTGTCAATCTCCGCCGGATCAAGTTCTAAATGGATTACTTTGGCCTGTTTGGCATATCTACTCAAATCCCCTGTCACCCTGTCATCAAAGCGCATTCCCACTGCTATCAGAACATCACATTTGTTCGTCAGCAGATTCGGTCCGTAATTTCCGTGCATTCCAAGTTTCCCGACAAAAGAAGGGTGATTCTCAGGTAAAGCACCTGATCCTAAAAGCGTACACGCTGCAGGAATTCCTGTTTTATCCAAGAAAGCTTTTAATTCATTTTCAGCTTTTCCTATAGTCACTCCCTGACCGAACAATACATAGGGACGTTCAGCCTCATCGATCAACTTAGCGGCATTTTCTATAGCTTCTTTGTTGATTTCAGCATAGGGCTTGTAAGACCTGATACCAAGGCAGGGAATATAATTGAACTCACCGAATTCGACCTGTGCATTTTTAGTGATATCAATTAATACAGGACCCGGTCTTCCGGATCTTGCGATATGAAATCCCTTGGCAATTGCCGGAGCAATATCCTCCACCTTCCTTACCTGAATGTTCCATTTTGTTCCCGGCATTGAAAGTCCAACCATATCGGTTTCCTGAAAAGCGTCAGTTCCCAAAAGATGGGCGGCAACCTGTCCCGTAATGCAAACCAGTGGAGTGCTGTCAATCTGAGCGTCTGCTATTCCTGTAATGAGATTGGTGGCGCCCGGGCCAGAGGTAGCAAGGGCCACTCCCACTTTACCGGATACCCTTGCATATCCCTGTGCTGCATGGATCGCTCCCTGCTCATGACGTGTCAAAACATGTTTGATCTGATCACTGTAATCATATAGGGCATCATATACCGGCATGATGGCTCCTCCCGGATACCCAAAAATGTATGATGCATTTTCGGCTATAAGAGATCTTATTACTATATCCGCTCCTCTTATCATGATATTAGTATTTATAGGTCCGTTACACATCCGAGGGATGCGGAAGAGACCAGCTTATTGTATTTTTTTAAAGTGCCCTGAAGATTACTCAGACCTTTGTTAACCCAAGTTTTTTTCCTTTCCGAAAATTCTTCATCGGAAACAGCACAACTCAATGTCAATGTATCCGCATCAATGGTAACCAAATCACCATTTTGCAAAAGTCCGATGGGACCTCCCAGGTAGGCCTCAGGTGTAACGTGACCCACCACAAATCCGTGAGTTCCCCCTGAGAACCTGCCATCTGTAATCAAGGCAACGTCGGAACCAAGTCCTGCACCGATAATCATGGAAGTAGGCTTAAGCATTTCCGGCATTCCGGGACCACCTTTTGGCCCGATGTACCGAATGACAATGACCTCACCCTTTTGGATTTCTTTGTTTTTTATTCCTTCGTTGGCTTCCAGTTCTGAATTGAAAACCTTTGCAGGTCCGGTAAATGATTTTCCTTCTTTACCTGATATTTTGGCTACAGACCCTTCAGGGGCGAGATTGCCATTTAAGATGCATAGATGGCCCGTTTCTTTTAAGGGGCGTTCGATCGGGTGAATCACATTGACCATGGAAGGCACTATCGGACTTATATCCGCCAGGTTTTCTTCAATTGTCTTTCCTGTTACCGTCAAGCAATCTCCATGCAACAAACCGTTTATCAACAAATACTTCATGAATGCCGGTAATCCACCCTGATCATGGAGGTCTTCCATTAGATATTTTCCCGAAGGTTTGAAGTCACCTAAAACCGGTGTTTCATAATTAATCTTTTTGAAATCTTCCAAACCAAAAGCTATTCCTGCAGTTCTGGCAATAGCAAGTATATGCAACACTGCATTGGTACTACCACCAAGAGCTACCGCTACCCGAACAGCATTTTCAAGACTTTTTCTTGTGATGATGTCTTTTGGTTTAATATCTTTTTCCAGAAGTATCTTTATATATTTTGAAACTTCTTTGCATTCATGGATTTTTGCGGGGGAATTTGCAGGAATGGAGGCACTGTAGGGAAGGGACATACCCATGGCTTCTATGGCGGACGACATGGTGTTGGCAGTATACATTCCGCCACAGGCTCCTGCGCCGGGACAGGCATTTTGAATAACGCCTTGGTAATCCACATCACTTATTTCTTCCTGAATCCTTTTTCCATAAGCTTCAAAAGCAGAAATAATATTCAGCTTTTCGCCTTTATAATTACCCGAACGTATCGTGCCGCCATACACCATTATGGACGGACGGTTGATTCTGAGCATGCCCATTATAGCACCGGGCATATTTTTGTCGCAGCCTGCTACTGCCACACAGGCATCAAAGGAATGACCTGCAATAAACGATTCGATGGAGTCGGCGATTATTTCTCTGGACACCAAAGAATACCGCATCCCATCGGTACCCATGGAAATACCGTCAGAAATTCCGATTGTATTAAAAATCAAACCGGTCAGATCATGGGCCGAAGTGGCATCTTTGATCAGACCGGCGAAGTCATTGAGGTGCATATTGCAGGGATTGCTTTCGTAACCGCAGCTTGCTATCCCAACGAATGGCTGTTTCATTTTCTTATCGCTCATTCCGGTAGCATAAAGCATGGCTTTTCCTGCAGGATGTTCCTCATTATCACTGATTTCCCAACTGTATTTCTTCAAACTCATGATTATGTCCTGTCGGTTTAATGGGTTATAAAAAAAAGTGCCTCATGATCTGAGGCACCTAGCATTATACGGTTGTTTGTCTTATATAGCCTAGCGCCTCAATTTTTTTTATCAATGAGAATAATAATACCGAGAGAAGAGACTATACTGAACATACGGGTTATGGTTTCTGTATTTTGTTTTTCACTATACAATATTAATTCTCTAATTCCAGACTTACAATATTTAATTTCTTTTTTTCAACTTTCCGAGCATTTAAAGTAATGCATTTAAATCTTTTTACGAAATAATAAAGATTATAATTTTGTAAAATTAAAATTTAATATGTATGATTTTCAAATTAACAACTATTTTCAAAATTATGTATTGAAAAACACGCTCTTCAAATTTTTGACCTCTTCTTTGATTTTCTTTCAACCAAAAAATTATTAGACGACAGTTATCGTAATAAAAGAGCGGAATCAATAATGATTATTCAACGCCAATCCATTTGGTAAATTATTTGGATTTCCTTTTAAACAATTTGATCGGCTTTTAATAAGCACAAATTTATATCTGATTAAGGCCATCCCCTTATATTTACAAGTTAATTCTTCTGAAGCAATTATGATTTATTTTCCAAATGCCAAAATCAACCTTGGCCTCCACATAAAAGAAAAACGAAAGGATGGATTCCATGAAATAGAAACATGCATGTATCCGGTTCCGCTTTTTGACGCTTTGGAAATGATTCCGGATAAAAAAACAACCTGGACCGCTACAGGATTATCCATTCCGGGAGAAGAAAAGGATAATCTGATTTTGAAGGCCTATAAATTATTGCGAAAGGATTTCAATGATCTTCCTCCTGTAAACATTCACCTCCATAAAAACATACCCATGGGGGCAGGCTTGGGAGGTGGGTCAGCAGATGGTTCATTTGCCTTAACATTAATGAACCGACTTTTTGAACTTCACCTGGAGGATTGGTTTTTGGAGGACTATGCTGCGCAACTGGGAAGTGACTGCCCTTTTTTTATTCAAAATATCTCAAAAATCGCAACAGGCAGAGGAGAAACCCAAGAAACAGTGGACATTAATCTTAAGGGGAAATACCTGATCCTGATCAATCCCAATATCCATATCAGCACCAGGGAAGCTTATGCAGGCGTCATCCCGCAAAAACCTGCCGTTGATCTAAAGTCCATCCTTGCTGATCAAAGCCTCTGGAAAAATCATCTTGTGAATGATTTTGAAACCAGTATTTTTCCCAAATATCCTGAGATTGCTGAAATTAAAGATCGAATTTACGGATTAGGTGCCTTTTATGCTGCAATGTCCGGTTCCGGCGCTACAGTCTTTGGCTTATTTGATTCAAAACCCGAAAGTGCTACCTGGAAAGAAAGCTATTTTGTTTTTGAGAAGGAAATGTGAAGTGCCAGCTCAGATTGTTGGGAGAAATTTTTCAATTGCCGAATCCAGCCGTCTTTCATTTTCTTTTGAAGACATTTAGTTTTGGTAGCACAAAGTGAATTATATTCTGCCAAAGACATAATTACAATTCCGTTGTCCTTTCCACGGTTAATGATCAGCGTTTCGAAGTTCTGTTTTACCTTACCCAGATATCGCTTGATGTCCTTTCTAAAATCGGAAATGTTTGCTGTAAGCATGGTTTTGGATTTAATGGTACGTTTTCAGGTACCAATAAATGTAAATAAATTACAGATCCATATTATTTTGAGTTGGTGAGGGGTATCAGGTAGTGGTATGAAAAGTTGCCGATTACGGGCGATTGCCTAACCATATAATTATACTGAAAATAGGATGAACCCGATACAGCATCACAGCCCATCCATGAGAGACATGAAAAAAATTACAAACAATGTTTATGTTTTATACATATGTATTATATTTTTGCTAAATCATTACACTATGTCAACCTTCACCAGTACTTTACCCGACGATCTATTGGATCAGCTGGCTGAAAAAGCCAAAAAACTGTCCATGCCCAAAAATAAACTCATTGAAGCTGCTTTGAGAATATATTTGGAGCACCTGACTAAATCTGAATATATTAAATCCTATAAGACTGCTTCACAGGATACAGATATGGTTTCCATGGCCGAAGAAGGAATGGCTGACTACCTCAACCAGCTGGAAAATGAGGCAGGGTGAGATCTGGTACGCAGACTTAAACCCAATCAGGGGAAGCGAACAGTCTGGCTATAGGCCATTTGTAGTAATCAGCGGAAATCTTTTGAATAAATACTTAAAAGTTGTCATTACCGTGCCGCTGACCTCAAAGATCAAGCAATATCAGGGAAATCCGGTTTTGGAGCCGGATGCTGAAAACGGCTTGAGACAAACTTCCGAAATGATGATATTCCACATCTGATCCATTTCCAAGGAACGGCTGATCGAAAAAATCGGAATAGTCAAAAAAGCTGAACTTGATCTGGCATTAAAAACCCTTAACGAAATCCTTATTTTTTGATATTACTGTGGCCTGAGCAATGCTTTGGTTATTCTTTTTTTAATAAAGTAGTTGAAAACCGGATAAAGACAGACGGATAAAAGGATAATCAATGTTCCAAGATAAAACCCTGATGTCATTTTTTCTTTTTCTCCAAAAATCAATACAGCCAAAATGATTCCATAGACCGGTTCAAGATTGATGGTCAGATTAATGGCAAAGGCCGTCAACCGCCGCATGAGTTCAACTGAAACCGAAAAAGCGTAAACCGTACAAACACCTCCAAGGATAGATAGCCACAACCAATCCATTGGCGTTGGTATCAGCTTTAATCCACTATCTGTAAAGAAAGAGGCATAAATGGGCATGAATAATATAGAAAAAAGGCAAGCTCCCATCATTTCGTAAAATGTTAGTACATAAGGGCTATGCCTTTTAGTAAGTCTCCCGTTGATAACAGTGAATATGGCAGCTATCAAAGCCGAGCCGACTGCCATCATCAGACCCAACCAATAACCGGTCTCAAAGCTAAAAACCACATACAATCCTGAAATCACCATTAATCCCAATAGGATTTCAAACCATTTTACTTTCGTTTTAGTAGCAAAAGGCTCAATAAAAGCTGTCCAGAGTGAAGTCGTAGCCATTCCTGCCAGACAAACAGAGGCAGTAGAAACCCTTGCCGCCCAGAAAAACAAAATCCAATGGGCTGATATCAAAAACCCCGTACCGATCACTTTCCACAGTTCCAGTTTTGTCAGTGTGATTCTGCTTTTTTTCCACCGGAAAATCAACCCTAAAGCCAGAGTCGCAATCAATGTCCGATAAAAAACAATTTCCAGTGCAGGTATGCTGATCAGCAATCCCAAAATGGCTGTAAAACCCCATATCACCACAATGAAATGAAGCATGAGATAATCCTTCACAGGGTTTCCTTCTTGCATATTACCTAGGCACAGTTTTGTATAAAACGATTCCCGTTACTGCAAAGGCAATGTTTGGTAGCCAGACTGCCAAAACAGGATAAGGCGTCCCGGCTTCAGCAAATGTTCTGGAAAGCAAAAAGAAAATGATATAGATAAATGCCAAGAAAAAGCCCAGTGCTATCTGGAATCCCGATCCGCCGCGGGATTTTTTTGAAGAAACGATGACTCCTATAAATGTCAGTATTATTGCAGCAAAAGGTGACATATACCGCACATACTTTTCTATTTTATAAAAATTAACATTATCTGCACCCCGGTCTTCCAGTATGTTGATCTGCCTGGTGAGTTCGGGCAGTTTAAGCGTTTCATGGTGGTTTGGAGGCAAATCAAAATCATCAGGTGTGATGGACAGGAGCGTGTCCAAAGATTCTCCTACTGAATAAGCTTCGCCGTCATCTTCCAAAACCCGCAATCTCCAGTTTTTCAATGACCACGAATTGATAGCTGTGTCCCAGACAATTCTGTCAGCCGATAGTTTTGCCAAAAGATTCCCCTCTCGTATTTGCTCCAATGTAAAATTATATCCTGTATTTCCCGATGTATAATACCGGGAGATATATGCGTAGGTATCCGGAGAAACTTTGATGTGTATATTTTGCTCGTTGTAAAATTTTTCGTCATCCAAATAACGTACTCTAAACTCTGACACACTTTCTGTCGCCCCGGGCAACACCCAGCCATTCAGAAAAAAGCTGGCAATCCCGATCATTGCTGCGCTGGCCAAAAAAGGGATCAGCATTCGCATAAAACTCACCCCACTACTCAGTATTGCTACAATTTCAGTTCTTCCGGCCATTTTGGACGTGATGAAAATCACAGAAATAAAAACTGTAATCGGAGTGAGCAGATTATTAAGATAAAGCCCATAATTCATCATATAAAGTAGAATTTCCTTGGCAGGGACCTGGTTTCGGATAAAAGCGTCGTTCTTCTCGGTAAAATCCAGCACGAGCACCACCAGGATCAACATCAGAACCACAAAAAAGTAGGTCTTGAGAAAATCTTTGATGATCAATTTGTCCAGTATCTTCATATTTATAATCTAATGCTTACTTTTTTGACCATGGAATCTTTCCAGGAAGCGAATTCTCCCGATTGGATTTTTTCTCTTGCCTGGCCAACCAGCCAAAGGTAAAAGCTGAGGTTATGGATACTAGCAATCTGGGCACCTAAAATTTCCTTGCTGATAGTCAGGTGTCTGAGGTATGCCCTGGAATAAAAACTGCTTACATAAGAATTTATTGCAGGATCTATTGGACTGAAATCATCTTTCCACTTTTCATTTCGGATATTAATAATCCCTTCCGAAGTAAAGAGCATTCCGTTTCGGGCATTTCTTGTAGGCATTACACAATCAAACATATCAATTCCCAATGCAATTCCCTCAAGTATATTGGCAGGCGTACCTACCCCCATCAAGTAACGTGGTTTATCTGCAGGCAGAATATCCGTGATCAGGTCCGTCATTTCATACATCATCTCAGCAGGCTCTCCCACAGAAAGGCCTCCGATAGCATTTCCTTCCCGCTCACAGGACGCAATGAATTCAGCAGACTGTTTTCTCAGATCCTTGAAAACACTTCCCTGTACAATGGGGAAAAAAGTTTGGCTAAAACCATATTTCCCTTCGGTATGATCAAATCTTTCAATGCATCTTTCAAGCCATCTATGGGTCATTTCCATGGATTTCCTGGAATAACCATACTCGCAAGGGTAAGGTGTACATTCATCAAAGGCCATGATGATATCGGCACCTATACTCCTTTGGATATCCATCACGGATTCGGGAGTGAAATTAAGTTTGGAGCCATCAATGTGGGATTTGAAGACCACTCCTTCTTCAGTTATTTTTCTGGTTCCTGCCAATGAAAAGACCTGATACCCACCACTGTCGGTCAGTATCGGTTTTGACCATCCGTTGAATTTATGAAGTCCCCCGGCTTTTTCGAGTATTTCAAGACCGGGTCTTACATATAGGTGATAGGTATTTCCCAGAATAATCTGGGCCTTGATATCATACATCAATTCCCTTTGGTGAACTGCTTTGACAGACCCTGCAGTCCCTACAGGCATAAAAATCGGGGTTTGGATATCTCCGTGGTCAGTCTTGATAAGTCCTGTACGGGCTTTACTTTTTGGATCTGTAAATTCTAAGTGAAACTTCATGTAAATACAAGCACCCGAAAGAATTGAATGGGTTGGTTTTTATTTGACAAATGCAAGCACAAAAATATAAGCTTATTCTTAATTGAATGCTGAAATTGCTTATATATTTGCTTACTAAAAATATGGGGATGATTACGGATATTTTATGGATTGTATTTTTGCTTGCGCTGGGCCTACAATTAATTTATATCCTTGTTGTTTTTGGTCGCGCATCTATTTTTTACATCGATAAAATTCGGCATTCCATTCCCAAAAATCAGGAAGGAGTCACTGTAATAGTCGCTGCTCACAATGAGAAGGAAAACCTGAAAAAATTGATTCCTGCACTCTTTGCACAACAATATTCCAATTTTGAGGTGATGATCATCAATGACCGTTCCACCGATGGCACCAAGGCTTTTTTGGAAAAAATGATGACCAAATATCCTCAGCTTAGGACTGTGACAGTCAAATACACACCCAAACACGTTACAAAAAAAAAATATGCATTGACTTTGGGAATAAAGGTGGCCAAGCATGATGTTTTGTTGCTTACTGATGCGGATTGTATTCCCCGCACATCCAAATGGATAGAGTTAATGACAGCCCCACTGTTTTTTGAAGACAAAACTTTTTCCCTGGGATTTTCCCAATATCAACCGGGCAAAGGTCTGCTCAATAGTTGGATACAATTTGAAACACTTTGGACCGGATTACAGTACATTTCTTTTGCGCTTTGGAATGCTCCCTATATGGGTGTGGGCAGAAATATGGCTTACCGGAAAAGCTTTTTTATGGAAAAAAATGCCTTTAAAGACCTGTGGCATATTGAATGCGGTGATGATGATTTGTTTGTAAACAAATACGCCAACGGCAAAAACACTGCTGTGGTGGTTGATCCTGCCAGTATTACACTTTCTTATCCAAAAACAACCTGGACAACCTACTTTATCCAAAAGAAAAGACATTTTCACGCCGGAAAACATTATCGCTTCAAGGACAAACAGAAGATCGGAATTTATTCATTTTCCCATCTTTTATTTTGGTTGTCGGGCTTGTTATTATTAATATTTTTAGGCTTAGAACAAAAATGGGAACAATTTTTCGTTATAATAGGTATTGTATTTGTTCGGTCCTTATTGCTCACTTCGGTTCTTACATCTGCCAGAACAAAACTGGAAGGTAATAATAAAGTCATTTGGACTGTTTTTTACGATATTATGTATTTAGGGTATTTCTGGATAATTGGAGCTATAGGATACCAATCAAATAAAGTTAAATGGAAATAAACGAAAGAGGTTTTTCAAATAAAGCATTAGAGGATTTTGAACTGATCGACAGGGCTGTCGATGATAAGGATCAGCAGGCGTATGCCACTTTGATGAAGCGTTATAAAAAAGCCGTGTACTTTATGATTCTGAAGATGATCAGGGATGCTGATGATGCGGAAGACCTGACAATGGAGGCTTTTGCCAAAGCATTCCGAAATCTGCACAAATTCAAAAAAGACTATACTTTCAGCACCTGGCTTTTCAGGATTGCAACCAATAACACAATTGACTTTATCCGCAAGAAAAAGCTCAAGACAATGAGTCTGAACAACACCCTCACCGATGACGGTGGCAATTATGTAAATATTGACGTAGAGGATGATGACAATAACCCTCAGGATGAATTTATCAGGACGCAAAGAATCGAAATGGTCAGAATATTTGTGGACAAACTTCCTGACAAATACCGCAAACTGGTACAGCTCCGCTATTTCGATGAGCTTTCTTACGAAGAAATCGCACAGGAGCTGGAAAAGCCGCTTGGGACTGTTAAAGCCCAGCTACACCGCTCTCGTGAATTGCTATATGAAATAGCAAGAGGCAAACAAAAACACATTTAAGCGGATCAACCCTTTAAAATTCAATTGCATTTTGGTAAGTAAATTCTTTCTTTGGTGTTTTTTAGGAAATCCCGGCTTTTTTATAAATTGAAATATTCCTGAAATTAAAGCATGAAAAAAATCTGGATTACGCTAAAAACCACTTTGGAAAGGACTACTTCCAGTATTGCATTCATTCCTACTTTATTTGCAGTTTCAGGTCTTTTGCTTTCATTATTGACAGTCACGCTAGAATATGACCCTGCCGTAGTTGATCTAAAAGGAAATATTGATTTTTTATTGGTCAAGAATATAGAGGATGGCAGACTTGTCCTTGGCACGGCGGTGTCAAGTATTATTTCGTTGATGGTTTTTAGCTTTTCAATGGTGATGATTGTCCTCAGCCAAGCCTCGTCAACACTTTCTCCCCGCATCCTTCCGGGACTTATCAGTAACAAACCTCATCAAATCATTTTGGGATTTTATCTGGGAACCATCCTATACAGCCTTATTATGATTGTGAATTTTCAGGGGGACTCAGAATATACAATCCCTGCTCTTGGAATTCTTATTTCCATGATATTGTCGGTAGGCTGTTTGTCCCTTTTTATTTATTTCATCCACTCAATTTCAAAATCTATCCAGGTAGATTCCATCCTCAATACCATATTTGAAGAAACCCTGAATCAGCTGGAGGTAAGCGATTATAAAGATCCACAATCAACCGATCTGGTTCCGGCTATGGATGATTGGGAAGAGATTCTTACACTCAAGTCCGGGTATCTTAAAAACATGAAAATCAGGGATTTGCTGAATTTTGCCAAAGAAAACGATTTTCAGGTGGGCATCTCAAAGCACGTAGGTGTTTTTATAGTTAAGGATTATCCATATTTAAAAATCAATTGTAAGGAAAAATTATCCAAAAAAACCATTGCAAACATCAGAGCCTGTTTTACATTTTACACCGAAGACCAGGTAAAGGACCATTATTTTTTTGGATTCAAGCAGATTTCGGAAATTGCCGCAAAAGCCCTAAGTCCCGGGATCAATGATCCCGGAACGGCTATCAAGTCCCTGGATTTGCTTTCTGTTTTGTTCATTAAGCGCATGGAAATAAGTGAACCGATGTATGCCCTGGATAAAAATGAGGTTCCCAGAATATTTTTTTCACCTGTTATGTTGGAAGAATTGATATTACACAATCTTATTCCGATCAGGGAATTTGGTAAATCCGATGTTCTGGTAATGGTTAAACTTTTGGAAGTATTGAAAAACATGGTTTTTGCAGATCGGGAAAAGAAAAAATATACTGACACCTTATCCGAAACCATCAAAAGCATCATCCAATGTGCTGATTCGGCTTTGAAAAACTCTTTGGACAGAGAACAGGTCAACTTGCTGATTCGAATAATAGATAAAACATTTTCTGAAAAACAGGTATTAAAACATCTGGAATAGGATCCTGATTATAGATACAGCTTTTTATCATGAATATATTCTCCCACCGATTCGGGCAAAAGAAATTTGACAGAATTTCTGTTTTTGATCGTATTGCGGATAAAAGTTGCCGAAATATCCATCAGGGGAGCCTCTACATGTCGAACATTCAGATGGTCAAAATCCGGGCTGTCCCCTGGTCTCGGGTAAACATATAGTCCGTATTGTTCCAACACAATTTCATGGTTTTTCCATTTGTGAAAATGAGTCAGGTTATCACCGCCCATAATTACTTTGAATTCGTGCAGGGGATTTTTTTCCGTAAGATATGTGAGTGTATCAATCGTAAAACTCGGCTTTGGCATGTGGAATTCCACATCTGTGGCCTTAAAATGAAAATGATCGGCGATGGCGAGCTCCACCATCCTTAGCCGATCAAATTCGTGTAAAAGTGATTTCCGGGATTTAAAAGGATTTTGCGGACTGACCACAAACCATATTTCATCCAGATCTGTCTGATCCTGCATGATATTGGCAATGATCAGGTGTCCTATGTGAATAGGATTAAAAGATCCGAAAAACAAACCGATTTTCAAAATTTTATTTGGATAAAAACTCTTTCACTAAAGTCTCTGCTTCCGCAAACGACTTTTGCATATCGTCATTGAGAATGGTGACATCAAATTGATTGTCAAATCCCATTTCAAATTTTGCTTTGTAAAGCCTTCTGGAAAGACTTTCTTCAGTTTCGGTGCCTCTGTCTTTGAGCCTTTCTGACAGTTCCTCCATGGAGGGCACTTTTACAAAAACAGCCAAAGCCCGGTCCCTAAAATACTTTTTGAGATTCAATCCTCCTTTGACATCGACATCAAATATGACATGTCTTCCGCTGTCCCAGATTCTTTGAATTTCTTCTTTAAGGGTTCCATAAAAATTTCCCTCATATACTTCTTCCCATTCTATAAATGCATTTTCCGTAATTTTGTTTTTGAATTCTTCGGGGCTTAAAAAGTAATAGTCTTTTCCGTTTTCTTCCGATCTCCCTCTTTTATCCCTCGTACAGGCCGAGATAGAGAATCCCAGATTCGGGATTTTGGAAATCAAATTTCTGACAATTGTGGTTTTACCCGAGCCGGACGGAGCTGAAAAAATAATCGCTTTTCCTTTTGGCATCTGGACTATTTGATTTCTTTGATTTTTTGTCTGATACTGCTTGCCAGCTCTTCAGGTACAGCATGCTTGGTACATTTGGTTTTCAAAACATCCCTGATGGCTTGTTCAAGATGATAATGCTCAAAACACGGTTGGCATTTTGCCAGTTTTTCTTTCAGCACCTCTTTGGAGTCCTGATCATTCTCTCCATCCAAAATACTTTCAAGCAACTGAAAGCATTTGCTTGCATCTGAGCAGTTCAATTTTCTTTCTGCTGATGATCCTAGATTTTTTTCCATTTTTAATAATTCTGTAGGCTTTCTAATTCTCCTGTTCTCCTTCTTCGGTATCGTAACCCATATTTTGTGCGTAGGAACGCAGTTTCTCTTTTAATAAGTTCCTTGCCCTATGTAATCTTGACCTGACAGTCCCGATGGGAATATCCAATATTTTGGCCATTTCCTCATAGGTAAACCCTTCCAGGTCACATAATATGATAACGGTTCTGAAATCGACAGCCAAGCTGTTCAGCGCATTGGAAATCTCATCTCCAAGCATATCCTTGACCGCATCGATACGAAGGTCACTGGTTATGCTATAGTCAACGTCATCGGAGTTGTAATAAGTTTCAACTTCCTGATAATCGACTTTGGCAGGTTGTTTACTTTTCTTCCTGTAGTCGTTGATGAAACTGTTTTTCAATATCCTGAACAACCATGCTTTCGCATTGGTGCCCTGTTCGAAAGAATTAATAAACCGAAAAGCTTTGAGATAGGTATCCTGTACCAGATCTTTTGCATCATCCTCATCAAAAGTCAACCTGAATGCAAAATTATACATGGAATCTATGTGCGGCATAAATTCCAAATCAAAAATAGCGTTCTTTTCGTTGTCCGAATATTTTTTTCGCTGTGCCTCTGACATAAGCTCAAAAGTAATCAATGAAGGAATTTATAACTAATAATTTTAAAAAATTCAACGCTTTTGCCTTATTTTGGCATTGGAGGAATAACATACCGCACATTTTCTCATAAATCCCCCAAATTCTCTTACCATGTTTTTGATTAAGCTGATTTCCTATTTTCCTCTTTCTATTCTCTATTTGTTCGCTGATTCCATCTATCTTTTTGGCTATTATATCATGGGATATAGAAAAGAAGTAATCAGAGAAAACCTGCTTTATGCTTTTCCCGAAAAATCAAAAAAAGAAAGGCTTGAAATAGAAAAACAATTTTTTAGAAACCTGACAGATACTTTTGCCGAAATCATTAAAATGTATACTATAAGTTCTAAAGAACTGAATATGCGTATAAAAATCCTAAACTCCGATATACCCTTAGGTCTAGTGGAAAAAGGGCAGGTGGTAGTGGGTGTCACGGGTCATTTTTTCAATTGGGAAATGCACCTTCTTCAGATGATGGCAAATATATCCACAAAAGTAGATGTAATTTATCTGAAGGTAAACAGCCCCTTTTTTGAAAATCTCATGAATACCATAAGGGGAAGATTTGGCGGAGGATTGGTGGAGCGAGCCACTTTCCAAAGAGATTATCTCAGAAAAAGGGATCAGCCGCGCTTGATTGTCCTGGCGGCCGACCAAAGACCCACCCAGAGTGAAATCCGCTATTGGACCACTTTTATGCATCGGGAAACCGCTTTTTTTGAGGGTGCCGAGAAACTTGCCAAGCGATTCAATCATCCGGTGGTATATTCGCACGTCAGCAAGCCTAAAAGGGGACATTATATTTTCAACTACCAATTGCTTTGCCAGCCACCTTATACCGATAGCCGTGAACACAGCATCACCGATGCTTTTATCTCTCTGACGGAACAAAACATCCGGGATAACCCAAGTTTATATCTGTGGAGCCACAACAGGTGGAAGGTGAGCAAAGATGATCAAAGTTGAAGATTTCAAATGAATAAGATCGAAGGCAATCCGGAATTTGAAGCCACTCAATGTCCCATCCCAATAGAAAATCTTTTAACTTTGAGACTTGTTGGAAAGTTGATATCGAATGGATTATTTAAAAACCCTTAACCCACCCCAAAGAGAAGCTGTAGAGCATACCGATGGTCCCCTGATGATCATCGCCGGTGCAGGTTCGGGAAAAACAAGAGTACTCACCTACCGGATTGCCCACCTGATCCGTGCCCAAGGAATCGATCCTTTTAATATTCTTTCCCTGACTTTTACCAATAAAGCTGCGGCAGAAATGAAGAACCGTATCGAAAAACTGATCGGCCTGGAAGCTCGCAATACGTGGATGGGAACCTTCCATTCTACCTTTGCAAAAATATTGCGGGTGGAGGCCTCAAAACTGGGATATCCTTCCAACTTCACCATCTATGATTCTGATGACAGCAAATCCCTTATCAGGTCTATCGTGAAGGAGATGAGACTGGATGATAAAGTTTATAAAGCCAATACTGTGCTTTCAAGGATTTCAGGAGCAAAAAACAGGTTGATTTCATGGGAAACATATCTGAATGATCCTATAATAAGAGCAGATGATGATGCGGCCATGAAGCCCAAGGTCGGAGAAATTTACCGTACTTACCAAAAAAGGCTTTTCAAGTCTTCAGCCATGGATTTTGACGATTTGCTTTTTAATACCAATGTCCTTTTCAGGGACCATCTGGATGCGCTTAATAAATACCAGCAACGCTTCAAATATGTGATGGTGGATGAGTTTCAGGACACGAATCTTTCACAATACCTCATCACCAAAAAACTGGCTGCGGTACATCAGAATATCTGCGTAGTCGGTGATGATGCACAGAGCATTTACGCTTTTCGAGGCGCGGACATCCAAAATATCCTCAACTTTGAAAAAGATTTTCCGGATCTGTATGTTGTCAAGCTTGAGCAAAACTATCGATCCACTAAAAATATCGTTCAGGCCGCAAACAGCATTATTGCCAAAAACAAAGCCCAGCTCAAAAAAGATATCTGGACCCATAACGTCCAAGGTGATCAGATCGACTTGATCAAAGCAAGTTCTGACAATGAAGAAGGACGGCTCATCGCCTCCACTATTTTCGAAGAAAAAAACAACAAGAAACTTAAAAACAGTGATTTTGCAGTCCTATACAGGACAAATTCCCAATCACGGTCTATAGAGGAAGCCATGCGGAAGATGAACATCACCTACAAAATCGTAGGTGGACTTTCGTTTTATCAAAGAAAAGAAATCAAGGATCTGATGGCCTATATGCGCTTTGTCGTCAACAGAGACGATGAGGAGGCCTTCAAAAGGATCATCAATTACCCAAAACGCGGTATCGGGGATACCTCGGTCGAAAAAATGATGGTGGGGGCTTACGAACATGATATTCCACTTTGGGAAGTAATGATCAATGCCAACAGTTTCTTGGGTGGTCGGGCAGCCAATGCAGTGAATGATTTTTCCACGATGATCAAAAGTTTTGAGATCGAAATGGAACGGAAAGATGCATTTGAAGCCGCAACCTCTATTGCCAAACAATCAGGTTTACTGCGGGATCTGTATGAGGATAAGACCATTGAAGGACTCAACCGCTACGAAAACGTCCAGGAATTGCTCAATGCCATAAAGGAATATGTGGACAATCCGGAAAATGAAGACAAATCTTTGGGTTCTTTTCTTCAGGAAATTGCCCTGCTGACAGACAATGACCGGGATAAAGATACCACGGATGCAGTAACCTTAATGACCATCCACTCCTCCAAAGGTTTGGAATTCAATCAGGTATTTGTGGTGGGAATGGAGGAAGACCTTTTTCCCTCCCAGATGATGATGCAGAGCAGAGAAGATTTGGAAGAAGAAAGAAGGCTCTTTTATGTTGCCACCACCCGAGCCATGGAAAAGTTATACCTTACTTACGCACTGACCCGCTACCGCTATGGCCGGCTGCTCAATTGTGAACCCAGCAGGTTTCTTGAAGAAGTGGACCCCAGCTGCATCAAGGTCAACAAAAGAATGACAACTGCATTGGCCGGGGCTTTGAGAAACGAATCCAGCGAGGGAAATGCAGGTTTTGTCGGTTTGAAAAAACCTATGATGCTTGCCAACACCACTGCCAAAGTGCATACTCCAAGTCCGGATTTCAAGCCTTCGAACACCCACAACCTGGCAGAAAACCAACTGGTGGAACATCCTAAGTTCGGTTTTGGAAAAGTGCTCAAGATCGAGGTGGAAGGCCTCAACCGAAAAGCCACCATTAAATTCGATAATTTTGGTGAAAAGACTTTATTACTTAGCTTTGCAAAACTTCGGATAATAGAATAAAGCCCCGCACTCCTAAATTAAAGGTTTTTTTGTATCTTAATCAGGTCTTAAGAAAGGAGGGTGAAATGGAAAACAACAAACAGCATAAACCAACAGTCATTTTGAAAGAATACGGAAAGAATATCCAAAGGCTCGTCCACCACGTGGCGGCTATGGAAGATCGCGAGAGGCGCACCCAAAGCGCTTACACATTGGTCGAATTAATCAAACAGCTGAATCCTACCATGAAACTGGAAAGTGATCAGAAACTTTGGGATGACCTTTATATCATGTCGGAATTTACCTTGGATATAGATGGTCCTTACCCAAAACCTGAAGAAGAACTTTTAGGCAAGAAACCCAAAAAAATAGGCTATCCCGAAGGTGAAATCAAGTTTAAACACTACGGCAGAAACATTGAAAAACTGATAGAAAACGCCGTTGAAATCGAAAACGATGAGGAACAGGAAGCTGCCATCATCTATATCGGACAGCTGATGCGAAGCTTTCATTCTACGTGGAACAGAGACAATTTTGATGATGCTATTATTCTTGACGATATAAAAACACTTTCCAAAGGAAAACTTCATATTGATCTTGAGAAAGTAAAGGAAATGGGACTTTTTGAGACTAATACCAGAAGAGATTTCAAGGTTCCTATTGAAACAGAAAGCGCTGCCAACAGGAGAAATTTCGGTGGATCCAACAGCAGAAGAAGAACCAACGGAGGCGGACATCCAAAAAAGCGTAGATAAATGTCATCATTCAAAGTAAAGGGAGGCCTTCATTTAAAAGGAGAAATTATCCCTCAGGGAGCTAAAAACGAAGCTTTACAAATTATTTGTGCTGTCCTGTTGACTTCTGAAAAAGTCACTATCAATAAAATTCCCAACATCCGTGATGTCAACAAGTTGATAGAGCTTCTTGCAGATATGGGGGTGATGGTGGAAAAGCTTGGACCTGAGTCATATTCTTTTCAGGCTGTCAATGTCAATCTGGGTTTTTTGGATACAGAGGATTATTTAAACAAGGCGTCTGCTTTGAGGGGGTCTGTCATGCTTTTGGGTCCACTCCTGGCCCGTTTCGGCACAGGAAGGTTATCCAAACCGGGAGGAGACAAAATCGGAAGGAGAAGGATGGATACCCATTTTTACGGTTTTCAAAAATTAGGTGCTGAATTCAATTATGACAGTAAAAAAGAAATCTACTATATTGATGGCAAAAATCTGAAAGGAACATACATGCTTTTGGATGAAGCTTCTGTTACCGGTACTGCAAATATCGTGATGGCTGCCTCCATGGCAGAGGGTAAAACCACCATCTACAATGCTGCCTGCGAGCCTTATCTTCAACAGCTGTGTGAAATGCTCAACAGGATGGGAGCCAAAATAACCGGTATCGGTTCCAACCTCCTTTATATCGAAGGAGTAAAATCCCTGAAAGGAACAGAGCACACAATGCTTCCCGATATGATCGAAATCGGCTCTTTTATAGGACTGGCTGCCATGACACAATCCGAGATCACGATAAAAAATGCCCAGATTCCGAGGTTGGGAATCATACCGGCAACCTTCAAAAGAATGGGTATCAAAATGGAATTTAAGGGAGATGATATTTACATTCCTTCCCAAAAACATTATACCATTGAAAATTTTATAGATGGATCGATCCTTACTGTTGCCGATGCCATCTGGCCGGGATTTACACCTGATTTGCTCAGTATCGTCTTAGTCACAGCCACGCAGGCGAAAGGAACTGTTTTGATACATCAGAAAATGTTCGAAAGCCGCTTGTTCTTTGTGGACAAGCTGATGGATATGGGAGCCCAGATTATACTTTGTGACCCTCATCGTGCTACGGTAATAGGATTGGACAGAAAATATCAGTTGAGGGGAATCAGGATGACTTCACCGGATATCCGCGCAGGTGTCGCTCTTTTGATTGCCGCACTTTCGGCAGAGGGAACATCAATCATTGACAACATTGAGCAGATTGATCGGGGCTACCAGCACATCGACCAGAGGCTGAATGACATCGGGGCGGATATTGAAAGGATTAGTTAGCAAATGTCGGGATGGTTTTGCGGTTTTTATTTACTTTAACCCAATGGCTTTTTCCTACTCTTTGCTTTGTTTAATATTCAATTTCCATAATAAGCAGATTTTGTATCTGGATGGGAATCTAATGAATTTCATTGATGATAATAACTAGGAACCTAAGTATAAGAATGATTCTCCATTATACATGGAGGCAGCTGCTCTATTACCTTCTCCTATCCACTACCATTTTCATTTTACATGATTATTTTGAAATTTTATATTTCGATATTCCATCCTATACCATTGCTGCCTTAGGTGTTGCTCTGGCCATTTTTCTGGGTTTCAAAAATGATCACGCTTATGACAGGTGGTGGGAAGCCAGAAAAATTTGGGGTTTGATGGTGAATTACAGCAGAGCATGGGGCCGTCAGGCCACCACCTTGATCATGCCCAACAATGAGTGTGAAAGCGATCAGGTACTTGCTTTTCAAAAAGCACTTGTATACAGACATATTGCTTTTGTAAATGCACTAAGGGTGTTTTTAAGGAGAAAGTACGACTACAATGCTCCGAAACAGAAAGAATTGTTTGAAGAAGAGAATACTTACACTGATGCAGCACCCTTTCTTAGCAAAGAGGAATATCAGACCTTTCGACAACAGAACAATCCTCCCAATTTTCTTCTCCAAAGACAGGGGGAGGATCTCAAAATGGCCTACCAAAAAGGCTGGATCAGTGATTTCCGCTTTGTGAAAATGGAAGAAACTTTGGTGGATTTCAACGATATCCAGGGATGAGTGAAAGAATCAAGAATACACCGCTTCCTCGTCAATATACTTATTTTTCAAGGGTCTTTGTCTTAATCCATTGCACACTTTTACCCATGGTCTTTATTAATCAAATGGGCTGGAAAACTATTCCCATTGCTTTGATCGTTTCCTTTGTATTTCTGGCTTTGGATTTGGTGGGGGAAAGAACGGAAGATCCTTTTGAAAACAAGCTTGAAGACACACCCATGTCATCCCTCAGTATTACCATTGAAACTAACCTAAGGGAGCAATTGAAAGAAGAGCAAAACAATTATCCTCCAAAATATAAGGTGGTAGAAGGAATTGTTCTATAATAAATATTATCTGTCCATATTTTGGCCTGACTCAAATCTCCATCAATGTTTCTTAGGAGTGAAAAACTTATCCAATGGTTTGTAGAATCCACCGCAATTATTGTAATGGGCGTCTAAACACGCAGCTGCCACAAAAACTGTGGAATTGTCCAAAAGTTGAATGGATGAAATATAACCTCTTTCCAATCCTGTATTGTCGAGTTCAGTGAAAATGATCGCATCATCTGTCAATTCCAAATGATACATAAGATCAGCGTTATGAAATATAATCTTACCATCGATGGAGGCCAAGGCAGTTCCAATCCACATTAATTGACTCACAAGAGGTGATGGATCATATTCATAGTTACCGATCAAGCTGCTGTTCTTTCCAGATAAATCTGATTTGTAAACCTGAAATGGAAATCTATCTACATATTCTGATGCAAATGTGATGATCTCATTACCCACTTGGACTGATTTTGTATATTGGTCAAAACTAAGCGCTATATTCCCTTGATCATCTATATCGAATGTTTTTGTGTCAATGGTAACCCGTGTAAAATTATCAAATGTTCGGATATACCTAATAGTTGAAGTGCCAACGAAGTATTCTTCTTTCAGAAATCTCTGTTCAAGAATTTTTACTTTCCCATCTTCCACCCCCGTCTTCAACCATAAAAAATCAGGGGTGTTTTTCTGTTTGTTTCCAATTACCGAAATATAGGGGACTAGTACATTTCCTTTAGCATTAATACTTACCTGATCTCCTACCAACAATCCATGTTGGAAAAAACGTGAAAATTCAGGATCCAATTGGCGGAGGTTGATTTTAAATGCGTCTGATTCATTAGAATTACCGATGGGATGTAGGGAAATTTCGGAGGGATTGATGGCAGCCATCAATTTATTAGAAAGCGGCAATCTATAGGGAAATGAACTCTGCATGAATAAAGACAATTCTTCAAATTCATTTGGCCCTTGCAAGGTCGCTTTTGGGTAAATCCTTGATGAAGATGCAACATATAATTCTCCGTTGATCACTTTTGCATTAAAGAGTCCCTCTCCAATCCCAAGTGCCTTTTCCCAGATCACAGGGGCTTCAGGTAAGGGTTCTTTTGGATTGCAGGAAAGAGCGGCTAAGGAACAAATGACAATTGAAAGGTTCGAAAAATGGGATGGGATTTTCATAGCTAGAAAGGTTGTTTTAGTTAATTTTAAGAAATGTAATTATTTTATTATAATTAAAAAATACTGTCATCCGACAAAAAAATTGCGTGTTTATAAGATTCTTGAAAAAATACAATAGCGAGGTTTTTACACCTCGCTAAAATTTATGATGTTTGAAGTTACCACACTTTAAATATCATGTCCAAAAATACAAATCTTGCAGGCCAACCAGTAATTTGTCAGCTACTTTCTTTT
>JBGTDA010000074.1:0-3654 GCA_041748555.1 Rhodonellum sp. | reverse complement strand
AAGATGATAAAACGGAATTCGAAAAGCCTCAACGACTCTTTTCAGATCTTTATGGTTGGAAATTACAAAGGGGATTTCCACCTCAAACTGCCCTGAATAATACCTGCTCAGGATATCAAAGAGGCAATGGGATTGTTTGGAGACAAAAATGGCCATTCTCGGTTTGGGGAAATTAAAATGGAGGCTGAAGGTCATGCCGAATTTTTTCCCAACCTTATTTTCAAATACCGAAGCTATTTCTTCCTTTTCAAGTGCAAAGCTTTCTAGTTCCCAAGCGGCTCTCATAAAGAACATACCCAGTTCCTGATCTACATGTTGGTCTATTTCAATTATATTTCCCTGATAAGCATATAAAAAATCTGAAACAGAAGCCACAATCCCCTTTTGGTCCTGGCACTGAATAATCAAAATCGCTGTTTTCATCGGTCAAAAATTTCCCTTTCAAATTCAGGTTATGGAGATTAATCCAATAAAGCCTCGATATCGTCCTTCGTAAGGTTTTTGATAAAACTTTCCTCGGTACCGATCAGTTCTCCGGCCAATACCGTTTTTCTTTCCTGCAGGGCCATGATTTTTTCTTCCACGGTATTTCGGGTGATAAATTTATAGATAATCACTTTATTTTCCTGACCGATCCGGTGGGCACGATCTATGGCCTGGGCTTCTACTGCAGGATTCCACCACGGATCTAAAAGAAAAACATACTCTGCTTTGGTCAGGTTGAGACCAACTCCACCCGCTTTGAGAGAAATCAGAAATATTTTGATATCACCATTTTCCTGAAAAAGTTCTACCTGGGCCTGTCGGTCTTTGGTGGCGCCATCAAGATAAGCAAATGGCATCTTTTCTTCCAGTAAAAACTCTTTGACAATTGCCAGATGCCTTACAAACTGGCTGAAGACAAGCACCTTGTGACCTTCGCTCGCCGTGGCCCTCAGCATATGGATGACATCCTCCAGCTTACCGGAATTACCTTCATAATCTTTGTTGGTGAGTCTTGGATGATTTGCAATCTGACGGAGCTGCGTCAATCCCCGAAGCAAGGTGAACTGGGGATTTTTGGGTCCCGGCGCAGACATGTCGTTGACGATCTTTTCCCTATAAAAACTCTTTACCTCCTCATAAGCCTTTTCCTGCTCCACGGTCATGGTTGAATATTTTACATTTACCACCTTCTCAGGCAGATCGGTAGCCACTTGGGTTTTTAACCTGCGGAGAATAAAGGGCTTTATCATCGCATGGAGTTTTGTCGCCTTGTCCCGATCATTCTTTTTCTCAATGGGAAGCAGAAACTGTTTTTTAAACATATTCTGATTTCCCAACAGACCCTGATTGATAAAATTCATTTGGGACCAGAGATCCATTGTACCGTTTTCGACAGGCGTTCCGGTAAGAATCAGCTTATGTTTACATTGGAGCTCAGTGACTGCTTTCGAGATGATACTACCGGGATTTTTGATTGCCTGGGATTCATCCAAGATGATATAATTGAAATTAAATCCTTTAAGGACATCCAAGTCCATCCGGGTTATGCCGTAGGAAGTCAATACAAGGTCATATTGAGCAAATCTTGAATTATCCTTGATCCTTTGTGTTCCGGTATATAACAGGATTTTCAGCCCCGGAGTGAATTTTTTGGCTTCAAGTTCCCAATTGTAAATCAAAGAAGTGGGCATTACCAAAAGGGAGGTTGCACCTTCTGTACGCTTTTTTTCATGTGCCAGCAAGGCCAGGGTCTGAACAGTCTTTCCCAAACCCATATCATCTGCCAAACAGCCCCCGAATCGAAAATCATTCAGAAAACGCAACCAATTATAGCCTGCTTTCTGATAGGGTCGAAGCTCGCCCCGGAAGGTATCGGGAAGCTCATAATCCTCAATGGCGCTGAAATCCCGGAGTTTATCCAGTTTTCTGCTTAAAGAAAGCTGTACCAGATTATCGCTCTGCAGCTCCATTGCCAAAGCAAGGTGGTGCTTCTTAAGGACCAAGGCATTTGTCTCCTGCTCTTTGTCTTCCAAAAAGGAAAAAATCTCGGAGTAATTGACAAACCAAGCATCCGGAATGACAGCGATTTCGCCGTTTGGCAATTCAAATTCTGATTTTCCCTGAAGTAATAATTTTCTGATCCTGGCAAATGGAATTTCGTAGGTTCCGAATCTGATCAGGGCATGCACATCAAACCAATCAATGTTTTCTGTCATTTCTACTGAAATGTGGGCATGTCCGATAAAGTATCTTTTCCCTTTGAACGTAGAAGATTGGCGGATTTTAATACCCATCCCTTCCAAGCTTTCCCTGTTGGCGTTGATCCACCCAAATGCTTTGGATTTGGCCAAAGAATAACGGGATGATTTTACCGGAAGTCCGAGGTCTTTGAGGTAATCGCCGTAGGACTTTTCCTTTTCCAGGTCCCGGACCACTTTATGAAAAATATAATTATCTCCAAGCTTCTCAAGTTCCACGTTGTTTGATACATTCTCCGCAGATCTGAATGCATAATTCCCATATTGAAACTGAAGGTCAAAAACGATTTTCTCTTCCTCTCCGTCTTCCGGTTTGTTTCCAAAGAGATCATTCGAGGGCGAACCGGGAAGATCGCTCAGACTCAAAACAGGCATGGGTTGACTTCTTTGTACTTTTATATCAAATCCCTGCGCATATACATCAAAAGAACCTACCAATTGGGTGACGAACTTTTGATAATACTGCTGTTCGACTTTTTTGGGGATAACAATAAATTTTTTATTAAGAAAAGGCTGGAGTTTTTTGCCGTCCACACCTTTGGCAAAGTTGTATAAATTATAATCCACTACCAACCACGCAGGCTCGTGGCAGATGAGATAAGAATTCTTGTACTGCCATTCCAGTTTTTCTCCCCTATATTTTAATGTAGGAAAATAATGGGTGTTTTCTTCATTTCGTCTAAAATGGAAAAGGACAGTGGCTTTTTCGGGCATGACAATGATTTCACGCCATATTGGATTACCATCGTTTCCCATTTCAAAAAATCTTTTACCTTTCAGATTCTCCAGGATCTTCGATCTCAGACCTTCAAGTTTTAGGTCTATCAGTTCCTGGATCGATTTATTATCTTTCTTATCGTCGTATATTTTCCGGAGGTATTCTTTGGGCTTCAGCTTCTTGGTATTGAATTTTTTTACAAGATTATCCGGCTGCATTTCATCCATCCATTTGATGAGCTGATAGTCCATATCATCAAGACCTGTGGCAAATTCCCGGGCATTGACTGAGGAGATATTTTGGTGTGCATAAGAAAGCCTTCCCTTCTCATCCAGTTCTACCACAAAGGATTCGAAAAGCAATCCCAAAAACTCGTGACTAAAAAGAGAATAGATAATTTCAAAAGGCTTCTCAGAGGAAACTTTCATATTGGATTTGATTATAAACGGAGCGAATCCGCTGATAAATGGAAATTTTGAATTTAAACTAGTTCGAAAAATAATGAATAATATTTATAATAAAGGGGTTTATCAATAAACTTTAAAATGAATTTTGTGAATATCCGCCTATATACAAGTGACCAAATAATTTACATTGACAACTAGTGACAATTAGTGTATTTTGAATTTAAAATTGGTTTTCTTGGCTTTAAATAAATCCATTAGCCATGAACATCCTACAATTTAATAACAG
>JBGTDA010000073.1:0-30195 GCA_041748555.1 Rhodonellum sp. | reverse complement strand
AAAATTTAAAAGGTGAAACTTTTGGAGTAGAAATAACTGAACTTTACAGACATCAATCTGATGCAAGATTAAATAACGCTAAAGATTATTTAAATAATCTACTCAACGAAGGTGAATATATTCACAAACAAGATAAAGAAGATCTGAAGAAAGTAAATGTTTCGTATTATGACAAAACAAATAATAAAGAAGTTAACCTACCAGCAGTGCTAACAAAAGCAGTGGGATTCGAAGAATATTTCAATTTAGTAGAACTCAGTATAAAAGAGAAGTCATCAAAATCCAAGCAATATAGTAATAATTTGGATTACTATAATTTAATAATTTATGACAAAACATCAGGGTTAAAATTCGAATCAAATACTGCAATAAATTATTTTTCAAAAAACAATATATCAGACGCTATTTTAATTAGTGGTTTTGAAGAAATTTTCCTAATAACTTTCTGTGGACAAGACGAATATGTTTTGCCCTTAAAAAGAGGGCTGTACATTTATAACCTTTATTTATTTGATTACATATTTAACATCGCGTTCAATATTGACAATGTAGGCAATGAATTATATTACAACTGCATGTTAGAGTTTCTTGATTATAGAGGTTTTAAAAATCTACGATATATAAATAATGGTAGTATGGAAATAATTTATGCGAATTCTGGTTTTATTTTACAAGATGAAGAAGTAAAATTTAATTTATATGATAGGTCATCACCCCAAAATGCAAGTTATCCTCAGATAAAGAATTGCTTTATAAATAATATAATAATTCAATTAATTAAAAAAAGCGAATTAACCCTCGAACTAAATATAGAGATGGGATTTAAAGTTAAAAAACAATAAAAATTATACATCTTTAATGTTTCTTCTTATAAATCTTGCATACACAATTACTTATTAAATTTTCTAAAAGCTGCAATAAACTGATACAACAAATAAGCATAAAATATTTTAAACAAGAAATCAAATCCTTTAGTAGCAGGATGAAACTTAGCTTTCATATTCTCACTATGAAAAGGCTTATATGTTTCTTCTACATCTGATAGGAAAGTAAAAGGCTTTATGAAGTAGGAATAGTTCTGAGAAAGGAAGTCAAAACCTGCTTCATAGGGTAAGTTAGTCTGAAAGGCTAAATCAAGATTAATAATTCCAAACATTATTACTACCATTAAAAGAATCCAAAATAAAGCCTTTTGAGGCTTTGTGCCATGACTATTTGATAGGGAATTAAGCTTTAGAATTAAATAATCCATATTCTCAAAAGGTCTTATCGTGTGAAGCCTAAAATCTTGTTCTAACGCTCTATAAACAGTAGTGAGATATCTATTATTTTGTTCAATCATTAAAGCAGTTAGCTCTCTAGTAAAATCAATTTTTTGTGTAATTGACATTTCATTAGAATTTTCAATTACTGATTCAGGAATTTTCTCAAAACCAATAATTTTAATTCCAAGAATCGAACTATTATTAAAAGCAAAGGAATTTACATAATGAAGAAATGATGGAATTATTTCAAGATTCCTCAAATTAGAATCAATAATAGAAAATTTATCCAATTCAATCTGTTTTAAGGATTCAATACGAAAGGGATTTAAACAATTGAAATTTTGAAAACAAAAACTCTTAACTGAACAAAATGAAATTTTTATGTTATTATTATAATCTCCTTTAACCAAAATATTGGTTATATCAGTATGTCTGACAAAAACATTAGTAGAGTTATAAATTTCAAAATTGTCAATTTTACCTACAACGGATTCTTCAACCAAATCAGCAATATAATCATCGTATCCACCAGAAAAACACAAATTAGAAAAATTAGATGCAGAAATATTAATACTCGAAACTGTTTTATCAACTATATCAATTAAAATAACATTTTTACATTTTACTTGATTAAACATAATTTTTTCGAAATCACTCGCAGCAAAAACAAAATCAATAATTTCAAAATTTGATATTTTTAAATCAGTAAATGTTGCTTTATTGGAATTGAAAGTTAAATTCTTTTTTTTAAAAATATTTCCAATATTAAAATTTAATAAAATTGAATCAGAAATTGAAATACCGATAGGAATACTATTAATCATTTCAAGTCTAAAATCTTCACAATTCATAATTGATAAATCTATATTACTTAAAGAACTATGAATAGTTAATTTAATTTTACTAGCGTGAAGAAATGAAATTAAATTATCTGAGAATTTTGTGTTTCTTATTGTAAAGCTGATATTTTCAAATTCAATACAATTGAAAGATTCAAATTCACAATTACTAAAATGATAATCAAAACCTGTTAAGAAGATAAATTTTAAATTCACATCTTCCTTAAACAAAGTATCCTTAAATTTGAAAGTTTTTACAGATTCATTTAATCCCTCATAAGACACTGTATCTTTTGCAGTAATAAACCGCTTTTTAAATTGATAATAAGCAATTGGGTCGTTACCATATTGAATTGGATTAAAAAATTCATTTCCCATAATTTTTAGTGCTTTTTTTTGCTGAAATTATCCTTTTTCCTGAAATTTAAAAACTTTAATGATAGGTGACTAGCTTCTGTTTTTCATATCTGGTTAAAGGTACTACTGATTACCTTTAATTTTGGACACATTGGTACAAGCTTCTTTAAACCACCCTTTTTTCTCCTTCCTTGTAGCTATTACCTTTAAAATGCTTTAAAAACCTATTGATTTATACCTTGACTGCTTTAATTTAAACTTTTTAATAAACTACCCCGGGGCAAGCCCCGAAGTATTAGAACAACCCGAGCTGTCCTGAGTGGATTTTCTTGTATTCTTTCTCTTTGCCTTGATTCTCCACATACTTTCTTATAACCTCCCTGTTCCCATATTGGCCAACCCTATTTGCATAATATCCGCTTGTCCACAAACTCCCTCCCCACAACAGTTGTTTTATTTCCGGATGTAAACGAAACAACTCTCTTGCTGTAATACTCTTTATCACTCTAACCAGCCTACTCACCGAAATCGATGGGACACTTTGAACCAAAAAATGAACATGATCCGATTCGTATCCAATTTCTATGAATTCAAGCTCATAACGACCCGATAGCTCTACGCACACACTCTTTAGGGTTTCTCCTGTTTCCTCTGTCAGTACCTTTTTCCTATATTTCAGGGGAAATACCAAATGGTAGAGCAAAAGTGTCTTATTATGTCTTTTGTAAATATGATCGTCCACTTATCAAAACTACACTTTTTCAAAGTGTATGAAAAACCATCCGTTTTTCAAACTTTTCCTCTACACCCCGGGGCAAGCCCCCAGGAATTCTCTTGATTAATTTTTATTTGGAAACGCTTGCAGCAATCAATTTTTTCATTCTAAATTTGCGGCAAGTCATTCAATCAGATAAGTGTGCACACTAAGTTCACAAGGTTTGAATGGATCTAGAGCATTAAAAGCTCTTGAATCAATGCTTTAGCCTCAGATTTGAGCTTGTCAATGGCAAGCAACTAGATTATCAGATATTTTTGCCAGTTTTCTGGACGTCTGAGGTTTGCCCCTTCCAATTACTTGTAGTACCCTCAAAGACCTAAAATCTATTGGTCAAATCAGTATGGGTTACTCGATTTGCTTGGTTCCAACCAAAGGCTTTCATTATTAGCTGGTCATTTTCATCAAAAAAATTTAAAAAAATGACTAATTACGAAAATGGAGCTATTTCAGCTCAATCACAACAAGTACAATTTCAAGCTACAAAAAACCCATATGACCCTAGGTTCAATGGTCAAGAAAAGCTTGTTAAAGACAGTGAAGGATTTCTTTACAAAATTGAAGAAATTGACCTTTGGTTTGAAAAAACAGGTATAACCAAAGAGTTTACCGAAACACTTAGAAACTCAAACAAGAAGTTAACGCTGCAAGAATTTTGGGATACGGAAGATTAGGATGGCTTTAAGAAGGCATGGGATGAAATTGAATCTTCTTCTATAAAGAAAGTGGATGTGGTTGCTTTTAAACAATCAATAGATGAACGCAAAAGCAAGTTAGATAAGGCAGCAGCATTTAGGACTACTGAAGCTGACCAGACAGATATCTACAATTTGCATTTACAAACAGGCTGGAAATCAGATAGGATAGCTACTGAGATAGGATTGGGACTACCAACAGTTATTAAAATCCTGAAGAAGAAGAAAGAAGAAGCAGAGAAATCTAATTCCTAAAATTTAAAAAGTGTCGGCTAACCAAAGCTGCACTATCTTACCATTTAAGAAAATGAAGAAAATTGAAATATCAGAAGAAGAATTCTTTTGGCTAGTAATCAGTAAGATTGACAAGTCAAAAAAAGATGAAATGGAAAAACTCCATCAAGCAATTAAGTTTTTGGCCAAAAGAAGCGAAGAAGAAAGAGAACTTTTCTATAGAATGTTCACTGAAAAAATAGCTTTACTAGATATCTCCAAAGGGGTTCAGTTAATTCAACTCGATTTAAAAGGAATCCAATCATGGGTAATTGGTATGGGTGAATACTACTACCATTGCGTATTGGATAAACCTGATTTAGTACGTGAAGGGAACGGAAAAACATTCCATCAGCTCATTTACCTTAAAGAGAAAGTAGATAAACGATTAGACAAATAGAATAACCCTAACCAAAACCCAGCTTTCTTAAAGTTGGGTTTTCTTTTACTTACCAGTACCTTTGCAAAAATCTTAACTCGAAAGTTTTTCGGGTTTTTTTGCTTTAAAGAGGTGTAATAAGAGAAAATATTACACTATTTATTACACAAAATTTCCTAAATAGCAGAATATCAGCAATAAAAATGATCTCAGTAGATAATCTCTCCCTAAAATTCGGGAAAAGAACCCTTTTTGAAGAAGTAAGCCTTAAATTCATTCCCGGCAATTGCTATGGCGTCATCGGTGCCAACGGTGCCGGAAAATCCACCTTTCTCAATATCCTGTCCGGAGATATTGACAGCACATCCGGTTCGGTTAACATTGCTCCCGGTCAGCGGATGGCTGTATTAAAACAGAACCATTTTGAATTTGACGAAGTGGAAGTGCTGAAGGCGGTAATGATGGGGCATAAAAAGCTCTACAGCATTATGGCTGAGAAAGATGCCATCTATCTGAAGGAGGATTTTTCGGAATCAGACGGCCTCCGTGCATCTGAACTGGAAGGTGACTTTGCTGAAATGGATGGCTGGAATGCGGAGTCGGAAGCTGCTGCAATGCTGTCAGGTTTGGGCATCTCCGAAGACCTTCATTACTTAAAAATGAAAGAACTCGCCGGTAACCAAAAGGTACGGGTACTTTTGGCGCAGGCTCTTTTTGGAAATCCCGATATCCTGATTCTGGATGAACCTACCAATGATCTGGATGCCGAAACCATCAACTGGTTGGAGGATTTCCTTGTAAATTTTAAAAATCTGGTTATCGTAGTTTCTCACGACAGGCATTTTTTGGATTCTGTAGCCACACATATAGTGGATATTGATTTCGGCAAAATCAGGATCTATTCAGGAAACTATACTTTCTGGTATGAATCTTCCCAATTGGCTGCCCGACAGAAAACTGATCAGAACAAGAAAATAGAGGAAAAGCGCAAGGAGCTTCAGGAATTTATCCTGAGATTTTCTGCTAACGTTGCCAAATCCAAGCAAGCCACATCCAGAAAGAAAATGCTGGAAAAACTCAATGTGGATGATATACAACCTTCCACCAGAAAATACCCTGGTATTATTTTCAAACCTGAAAGAGAAGCCGGAGACCAGGTTTTTATGACCGAAGGTTTGGAATTGAAAGATGGCAACAATATTTATTTTACAGATGTCAATCTTATGGTGGACAAGGGTGATAAAATTGCTTTCATCTCCAAAACCAAACAGGCAGTGACAAAATTCTTCCAGACAATAATGGAAGAAATTCCGGCACAAAAAGGTAGCTATAAATGGGGAGTAACAATCAACAAAGCTTATCTACCAAATGACAATTCTAAATTTTTTCAAACAGATCAGATTCTTATCGAATGGTTGAGACAGTTTTCAGATAATCAGGAGGAGGCTTATGTGAGGACCTTCTTGGGAAGAATGTTATTTACAGGTGAAGAATCCCTTAAAAAATCCAGCGTTCTTTCCGGTGGTGAGAAAGTACGTTGTATGATCTCCAAGATGATGTTACAAAATCCAAACCTTCTGGTGATGGATGAACCAACCAACCACCTTGATCTGGAATCCATCACTGCCTTCAACAATGCCATCATCGAATTCAACGGAACAGTGATGATGACTTCTTATGATCATGCCTTTGTACAGTCATCCGCCAACAGGATCATCGAATTCACACCAAAAGGAACCATTGACAGGAGAATGCCTTACGATGATTACCTGGAGAGTGAGGAAGTAAAAGCTTTGAGAGAAAAAATGTATGGGAAATAAAAGATAAGCCGTTGTTACTGACAGCCGTTATCATATACATTATAATTACAATTGCGGTAGGTGCCTGGTCCTCAAAGCTGGTCAAGAATTCTAACGACTTTGTTTTGGCGGGGAGGCAGCTACCGCTTTTTTTATCTGCTTCTGCCTTATTTGCCACCTGGTTCGGTTCAGAAACGATTTTTGGAGCTTCCTCGGAATACCTGGAACATGGTCTGCAAGGTGTCATCGAAGATCCTTTTGGAGGTGCATTGTGTCTTGTGCTCTTCGGAATGTTTTATTTGAGGCCAATGTACAGAATGGATGTTTTGACCATCGGAGATGTCTATAAAAAGATATTCGGTAAGAAAGTGGAGTTTTTTGCCTCCATCTTTATGATTCCCGCCTATTTTGGATACGTTGCCGCACAGCTTGTCGCATTGGCTTTGATCTTTAGCAGTATTGCGGACATTTCCATCGGAAGTGGCATAGTATTGGGCGCAGCGATTGTGGTTTTTTATACTTTTTTGGGAGGCATGTGGGCGATATCCATTACCGATTTTATACAAACCATTTTGATTGTGGTGGGATTGGTTTGGGTGACAGTCCTGATCTCAAGTCGGGCGGGAGGAATCATGCCGATCTTGGATTCCGCGCCTGAAGGCAGTTTCAAATTCTTTCCCGATGCCAATCCGATTTCTTGGATCAATTATCTCGGGGCATGGATGGTTTTGGGTCTGGGAAGTATTCCCAGTCAGGATATATACCAAAGAGTGATGTCTGCCAAAAGCGAAAAAGTCGGCATCCGCTCCACCTATCTTGCAGGTGGTTTCTACCTCACCATCGGCCTGTTGCCGCTGTTTATTGCATTGGGTGCAAAACACCTTTATCCGGAAATTTATCTTGAAAACCGACAGCTGCTTTTACCTGAAATGGTATTGCGGCATGGAGGACTTCATGTTCAGATCCTGTTTTTTGGCGCCCTGATATCCGCAATAATGAGTACCACCAGTTCGGGACTCCTCGCTCCTGCTGCCATCATTTCAGAAAATCTTATTCGTCCTTACTTTGGAAGCAGGCTAAAGGATAAACATTTGCTCTGGATCTTGAGAATCAATATCGTAACTGTAGCCATCGTGGCCATCGTCATGGCACAATGGAAAACAAACATTTATGAATTGGTTGCAAATGCTTCTATTTTGATGTTGGTTTCCCTGTTTGTGCCGCTGACCGCAGGTTTATACTGGAAAAAGGCATCCGAAATGGGTGCTATAATGTCCATCATTTTCGGGATGATAGGATATTTGGCTTTGAGTCAAATAGATCTTCCTATATATCCCCATATCTTTGCGGTCATTATAAGTGCCGTGTTTATGATACTCGGAACTGTTATTTTCCCCAAAAAAAAGAAAGTCTATGTTTGATTACCCAAAAATAACACTCAATAAAGGAAGAGAAATTTCTATCCTGCGAAAACATCACTGGATTTTTTCAGGTGCAATTGCCAAGAAAGACAATGATCTCCGAGATGGTGATCTGGTACAGGTATTCAGTGCATCCGATTCATTTTTAGGTATTGGCCATTACACGGATGGATCCATTATGGTTAGGCTCATTTCGTTTGAACCCAATCCTATAGACCGTGATTTTTGGGTAAATCGTTTGGGAAGTGCATTGAAAATGCGAAAGAATGTGGGATTATCCCAAAGTCCCGCTACAAATGCCTATAGATTGGTACATGCCGAAGGAGATGGTTTACCGGGTTTGATCATTGATTTTTACAATGGAACAGCAGTAATTCAAGCCTATCATTTGGGAATGCACAAACATCTGGAAGATATTTCATTTGCTTTGAGCCATATTTATGGAGTTGATTTAAAAGGTGTTTACGATAAGAGCGCTGATACCCTTCCCAAAAACATTAAGGGAGTTGAAAACAAATTAATCCACGGCAAAGCCGAAACGAACCTGATTCTAGAAAATGACTGCACCTATGAAATCGACTGGGAAGCGGGTCAGAAAACAGGTTTCTTCATGGATCAAAGGGAAAACAGGAAATTGCTGGGAATCTTCAGTGAGGGTAAGACCGTGCTGAACACATTTTGTTACTCCGGGGGATTCTCCATAGCTGCACTGAAAGCCGGGGCAAATGAAGTTCATTCTGTTGATATTTCCCAGAAAGCCATAGATGAGACGGACAGTAATGTCGCGCTAAATCCCGGGTTCAGGGGAAAGCACAAGTCCATTACTGCGGACGTGATCAGCTATATCCGGGAAATGGAGGAGGAATATGACATCATCGTTTTGGATCCTCCTGCCTTCGCAAAAAACATAAAATCAAAAGACAATGCATTAAAGGCCTATAAAAAGCTCAATGCTGAAGCATTCAGGAAAATTAAATCCGGCGGGATCCTTTTCACTTTTTCCTGTTCGCAAGTGGTGGACAAGCTTTTGTTCAATAAAACCGTCGCTGCTGCAGCACAGGAAAGTGGAAGAAATATCAGAATCCTGCACTACCTCTCCCAACCTGCCGATCATCCGGTCAATATTTATCATACCGAGACTGAATATTTGAAAGGGCTGGTTTTGTATGTGGAGTAAAGGATATAATTTCGAATTGTCGAATTGTGGGATTGTCGAACTGTAAAATTGAAAATGCCGATTTTCGGTAAAACAGTTCGTCAGTTTGTCAGGTGGTCAGTTATTTATCGCTGGATACACATGATGTTTTTCTGAATTTAAAAAAGGCAACCCACTTTGCCGGATTGCCTTTTTTAATGCATTATCGTTAGGTTGGAATTACAGTTGTCCCCGGATTTCTCCTCCCGGAAAATCATCCGTGTGAACATTGACATAGGCATTTCCGGTACGGATAGCCTCTCTTAAAATGATTAAATCACCTCCCGACAATAAAGAGGTAAGATCTTCATTAAAAATTATACCTTCTGCATAGAGACCGTTAACCTCACCTACAACTTTATCTCCTCTTAAGGTGACTACCACAGGACCATTTACTCCGGATTTCCCGATATGGATATGGGCAGCTCTTACATTTTCCAGATGGGCAACATTCACCAGAAAGGACAATTTCGAATGGTCGGAATTGAATTTGAAATTGGCAACTCCTTTCGCAGTGGATGAATTAGCCGGCACTTCCTGGTCTCCGTCAAGCAGCGTGTTAAAAACTCCATGTTTGTTAGGTTTTATCACACTCACCTGTCCCCTTATTTCTCCTGCAGGGTTTTGAGCTGTATGAACATTCACATAAGCCTTTCCCTTCTTCATGGCATCAATCAATTCGTCTAAATCCCTGCCTGCTAAAGCGCCAACAAAATTTTCGGCAGTGAACTTTCCATGCGCAATGACACCATTGGATGAAGAAGTCGGGTTCAGATTCACTACAACCCCACCATTTTCTCCAACAGGTGCCAAATGAATGTGGGCGGCGACAATGTCCTGGGTATTCGTGACTCTCAATTCATATTTTATGGCTGTTCCGCCATCCACCAACTCGAAAAAAGCAGCTCCGGAACCCGGGGCATTTACCGCCGGAACTTCTTCTGATCCTGTCAGAAAAGCTCCGAACTCACTTTTTTGTTCTTCTGAAGGTGGTTTTATTTCAGGCAATATATCATGTAGGTGCTGACAGCTCATAAACATGCCACTGACCAGACAAAATAGATAGACAATCTTTAAATAGTTTTTCATGTTTTTTGGTTTAAATAAAAATGTTGATATATATCTCAATAATGCATTTCATAATTTACAAAACTTTTGGATAAATTGGATTCAATAATCAGAAAATCAATTTATTGTGAGATAATTTTTTTAATCTGATACAAAAACATAAAAATTTAGAGTTTTAACTTTCTTCTATATTGATTATGTAGACAAAGCTTGCTGCTTCGGAAAAACTTTTATTTAATCCGGATAATTTTTAATTGACAAAGTGAATTATTGTTTCAGGGTTTGTCCAGGACATGGTGTCTAAAACATATCAGAACATCCATCACCGTTCCCATGTTTTAAAATACCGACAAACTGTGACAATAACCCAACTAAATTTCCTATTTTCACCAAAAAAACAATATGTACACAGGTTTACAACATCTTCACTCAGGTTTGGCCTATTTACTTTTAGCAGCCTTAGCCATCATCTTTATTTATGCCCTTATTGGGGCTCTAAGCAATAGAGAATTTACAGAAAAGGACAGGAAAATCGCTATGGTCGGATTTATCCTTTCACACATTCAGCTTTTGATAGGTTTGATCCTCTATTTTGTGAGTCCATTAGGCTTCTCGTTACTCAGAGGAGGCGGGGCAATGGATGACCCTGCAGCAAGACTGACAGCACTCGAACATCCCTTGATCAATATTCTGGCAATTGCATTGATCAGCATCGGATATATCCGGGCTAAAAAACTCACCCAGTCCAAAGCTCAATTCCGATCAATATATATGATGTATGCCATCGGTTTGTTGTTGATCCTTAGCAGAATCCCTTGGGGCCTGTGGTTGGCCTAAGTTCAAATGCGCTATACCATGTGGAGGGCTTATTTGATTTCAGATAAAAAGATGTTGGTGCAAGGATTTTGGTAATTCTACTTTATGGAGTTCGATAATCGAAAGAAAAACCTGACAGGTTATACCAAAATTCAGAATAAGGTAGGAGTAAGCAAAATCAAGGGATGGCAATTACGGCTGCGAGAAAGGAATTTTGCAACTATAATTTCAATGTGAAAAATCCTTTTCTCCGGCTGTGATGCTTAAATCCAGAATATTTTGGCGGGGCGGAAGTGGACATGTGGCATGCGCCGTAAAGACACAAGGGGGATTATATGCTTTATTAAAATCCAATATTGTTTTTCCTGAGGCATCCGCTTTGGGGATATAGATATACCGACCTCCACCATAAGTTTCCCTTCCACTTGTACCGTCTGCAAAAATCAGAAACAACTCCTTTTCCCCTCCTTCCAATGCATCCAGGCGAAATGCTTTTCCCTCAATCTCAAACTCCACAATTCCCGGTGAAGGATTAGGTATAGTTTGCCCCAGCACATTCGTAATCGGAATCTCTTTGATCGGGTCATAGGGAATAAAAGTCGCCTCCAGCCTCCAGTTCAGATCAACCGGATATCGGTCTATCCCATGAAAATCGGTCAAAGCAGGTGCCTCTAGATCTCTTAATCTTATACCAAGAGCTTCTCCCCTCTTAATAATGTTCCAACGGAAGTTTTTGAAGGACATGGTTTTCGAATCAATTTCTGACTCATCAAAGACTAATATTTCCCCTTCAATCTGTCTTTCTCCCAGGTTTATACCCTCAACTTTAGGTATAAAAATCACCTGATCCTCCTGCAAAACAAATGATCCGACTTCTTGGGGGAATTCAGACACTTCAACTCTCAGATCATTTCTTATACCACTGCCAAAGCTGTTGTTGCCTTCTTCCAACCAGAACAATCCTGCCAGATTCAGCCACCCATCTTCTGCATTCAAACTATTCACCCGGGATTGATGCCAGGATTCAACCTCTTCTGCATGGGCTTCAGCAGTGATGGATATTGAATTGGGTGAATGGCAACTGAAGCAAAAGAATGTAATCAATCCTACACCGATTATTTTTATCATGGGTAAATGTCATTATTTCTGTTTTCTAAACTTTATTTCTAAACAGTGCCAATTGCTGAACTATCTTTCTGCTTTCAAGTCCACCCGCCAAGGCCCCGGTGGTTACCCCTATGGTACTGATGAAAACAGCTAGTCTGATTTTGTCAGAAAGGAAAATTTCAGGTCTATTTAACGTGGGCCATGTCTTCATGAGATCCTGAGGAAAAACATATAGCTCTATGATCATCGTCAAACCTCCCACAAGCAAAAACAGACCAATGCAAGCCAGAAAAATACTGAAATAGATGACACTGTTGGCTACCGCAAGATGCTCGGTCAGAATTCTTTTTTCTTTCCTTGGCAAGAATAAAGATTGTACCCGAACCAGATAAAAACTTGCAGTCATGATGCTGATAATTGCAAAAACCGCTGCTGTACCGTTTGACATGCCGAGACCCACATCCCAAATCTCTGCGCTGAAGATAAGGATAATGGCAGGTGCTACTGCAGCGGTGGCAAGGCCCGGCAAGGACAATGGCAAAAGGAGTGCCCGGCTTTGCAACAGGGGAACTATGAATATTTTAAGGTGTCGAAAAGTCATAAGAATGTGAAAGATAAAAGATTCCATATCATTCCCATTTTGAAGCTCTCTGTCAGGTGCTTTTTTTGCCTTCTTCTTTAATATTTCTCTCTCTTTACCAGTGAATGATGGTGATTTATATAGTTGTTCTTGGTTAAATACCTCCATACTCATTATTTTGCTTGATGTTGAATTTGTGGTTTTCAACCCTAACATTAATCCCACCTGGCGAAGCAATAATGCCGCACTGTTATGTCGGACGATGCTATCATTCAATTTTAATTCAGCTTGTTTTTTTCCTGTAGATATTAATTTTCGGGTGGATATTACCATTATGCGGGCCACAGGAGAACTGAGTCCTGGAACAATGCTGTTTTTTCGGGACATAAGGCCGACATCCGTAATAACTGCCACTATATCATATGGGCCCTCAGCCATGGCCATACTTGCCCGGTCGAGATATTCTGTGGGACTTCTGGTTCGGTCATTTTCCAAATGAAAGGATTCCGTTAAATCAAATGTCCAAGGGATACCTGTACTATTCTCTAATTCATTTTTTACATCTTGAGAAAGGAGTTCTGCGTAAGCAATTAAATCATCTTTGATTTCAAAATTATGATAGGCTATCAGGATTCCGACATCCATTTGAGGCTTTGGTGCGGGACCTTGTGCTTCTTTCAATGCTCCAAAAAACCTTTTTCCCGAAGTGAGTGCCCTTATAATTCTAGTGGAATTAACCACCCTCACGGATCGTAAAAGTCTTAGGGCCCTCAACACACGGAGAATCCTGATAGCCGGGATAAGTAAAGCTACTGCAGTGATCCAGTTGTTTTTCAGGAACTGGCTCCTTCTTGGGGCCAATGCAAGTTTAAGTAAGAATTCAATGATAAAAAGAATCCAAATGACAAAAATAATATCCTGCTGCGTATCTGTTAATCCACTGATCAGCTCAACAACAAATAAATACAGCCATAAAATGGCCAGAATAAACATAGGTATTTCCAGGTTTTCTTCCAGCTTGTAGAATATCCGATACCTTTTAATCATTTTGCAATAAGGTGAATTAAAAATTTAGTGTGCTTTTACAATTCACTGGCATTAAATGTATCACCTTGGTTCAGGTCACCTGTAGTAAAACCTTTCTTAAACCATCTCATTCTTTGGGCGGAAGTTCCATGAGTAAATGAATCGGGGACCACCGTTCCGGTTGATTGTTTTTGAAGTCTGTCATCACCAATGGCATTGGCAGCGTTGAGTGCCTCATCGATATCACCTTCATCCAAAATATCCTTCATTTTTTGGGTATGATGCGCCCATACCCCCGCTAAAAAATCAGCCTGTAATTCCAGTTTGACCGACATCTGATTGTATTCCTTCTCAGGTACCTGCCCCCGCATGGATTGGACTTTGTCGGTGAGTCCCATCAGCTTTTGGATATGATGGCCGACTTCATGGGCAATCACATAAGCTTGCGCAAAATCCCCCGGGGCATTCAGTTTGTCTTTCATGTCCTGATAAAAACTTAGGTCTATATATAAATTTTCGTCGGCAGGACAATAAAACGGCCCCGTTGCGGAAGTGGCTGAGCCACAGGCTGAGCTTACGCTTCCGGAAAAAAACACCAATGTTGGTTCTCTATAATTCTCGATCAACTTATTCCAGACATCCTCCGTGTCAGCCAATACGACTGCTGAAAAATCCGCTAGTTCCTGTTCTGCGGGAGTAGCATTATATTCTGAAACATTCGCTGTTTGTACCCCTCCTCCAAACTGCTCCAAAAGTGTCAGTGGATTTGTTCCCGTGATCCACAGGAACAGAATGATCCCGCCTATGATAAAAATTCCGGCTTTTGAAAACAGCAATCTGAACAAAGGAATCAAAAGCATGGGTGATATGCCACCCCCGCCACCTGATTGTCCTCTTCTATCATCAATGTTACCGCTTTGTCTTCTTCCTTTCCATTTCATAATTCAACCTGTTTTAAATCCGAGGCAATCAATTTATATGCTGTGAATAAATCGGAGATCAATTTAATGAAATAAAAGATTCAGAGAGAAATTATCTTCATCCTCCATGTCATTATTCATCCATTCGTAAAATCTTCCTTCCAAAAAAGCTTTCCTTCAAACCACTTTCAATCTTAAATTTCTATATTGGATGCCTAAACTAATAACACCTATGAAAAAGATTTTCTATATAAAGGCAATTGTAATTGCCACTTTGTTATTCCCCCTATCGCTTTCTGCACAGATCGGTGTGGGAGCTGAAAAACCCGGCAATGCAGACATGCTGTTTGATGGAAGCAAAGAAATGCTGGATGAAAAATGGACCTATTGGGACGGCCCAAGGTTAAAGGCCGAACTCCCCATCAAGTGGCAAATAGTCTCCGACCCTGTTGACGGTGGAAATGCATTGAGCAGCAATGACCCAGCAGGTGCAGGCGGTCTGTATGGCGCTGCTGATATTGTGACAAAACAAAAATTCAGAGATTTCAGGTTACATGTGGAGTTTTTGATACAGGATGAGGGCGGCAACTCAGGTGTCTACCTTCAGAACAGATATGAAATTCAGGTGCTGGACGGAGATTATGGTGTTCACGGAATGGCTGCCATAATCAATGAGCATCTTCCGGCGGAGGAAGCTTACAACGGTGTTGGAAAGTGGAATGCCTATGATATAAACTTCAAAGCTGCCAGATTCCAGGACGGGGAACTAACAGAGAAAGCCAGAGTTACCATCTACTTCAATGGTAAAAAAATCCATGAGGACAAATCCATCCAGCAGGTTTGGGGTGGGCCGAATTCAGGCATAGACGGAGGAAATGACGGCGGAAAAGGCATTACAGACGTTCCCGGAGGAATAAAACTTCAGGCAGAAGGTTACGATGTCTTTTATCGCAACATCTGGATCAAAGAAATTGATCTTGGAAATAAGGGCACGGATTTTAAAAAATAGGTGATAAAATAAAATATCCATTAAATCAATAAGTAGGATCTTTCCCGTACAGAACCCAAACAGATGCCATCAAGAAAATTCTTGATGGCATTTTCATTTTTTAATAAAAGTATTGTGTAAGGTTTCCAAATCTAAAGGCATAAGTTTTGATATTCAAATTCCGGCTTAAATTTAAACTTATTGTGCCGGAAGTGGTTTTTATTGAAATTGCTTAAGATTTGGAGAACTAAATAAATTAAAGTGATCGGGGAATCTGTTATCTGTCGAAAAAGATTTTAAGGCAGATAATTATTTTTAAAACATGAACCGCATCAGTATTTACAACACGATAAAATGGAAATCGAAATTAATAATAACGAAGTTCAATACATTGACGAAACGTCACTTTGCCTCAAAAGGAAAAAGCGTGGTATGGTATTTAATTTTTTCAATGAAAATGGAGAAAAAATTTCGGATACAAACATCCTAAAACGACTCAAGGATCTTGTAATCCCACCCATGTGGTCAGAAGTTATGATCTGCAAATTTGAGGATGGCCATATTCAGGCCACCGGAAGGGATCTAAAAGGAAGAAAACAATATATCTACCATTCAGAATGGGAAAAAAAGCGCCAGGAAGAAAAATTTGCAAGAATGGCCGCATTTGGGAAAATATTACCAAAACTCCGGGCCGCTGCTGAAAAGGATCTCAAACAAAAGCAATGGAGCAAAAGTAAGGTGTTGGGTTTGATGGTTTCTATCTTGGATGAATCAGGCATACGGATAGGAAACAAGCAATATGTCCAATCCAATGGCACTTACGGATTGACTACCTTAAGGCGGAAACACCTTGAAACTAATGGTAAAGAGTTGGTTTTTAATTACAAAGGAAAGAGTAACAAGCAAAGGCAGGTGACGATAGAGGATCGAGAACTTGTTCGGCATATCAAAAAAGCCGCGCAGCTTCCCGGGTATGAGATTTTCCGATATTTTGGTGAAGATGGGAAATCGCATGAAATTGACAGCCATGATGTAAATCAATATATCAGCGAAACAACGCGGGGGGAATTTACCAGCAAGGATTTCAGGACTTGGGTGGGGAGCCGATTGGCTATTGAACTGTATACGGAAGCAGTGGAAATAAAAAAAGCTTCTCCAAGAAAAAAACTGGATACTATTCTGGTCAGGATGGTTGCAGATGAACTTGGCAATACGCCTACCATCTGTCGTGGATATTACGTTCATCCGGTATTGCTCCAAAAAATCGAAGCCGATGAAATCCCGCTCAAAAATCCATTCAGGCAAAGCAAAAACCCAAATGCGCTGACAGCTGAAGAAAAGCTGCTGATGATGCTGCTGGAATCAGAGTTGGAAAAATAAATTGTTTCAAATGAACCTGAGGTTTTTGAAAAGGTCTGATAATAAAAACCGGAATCTGATTGCCGGTTGGGGTTTTCAAATTCCGGTCATGTATTGATCTACTTTCTTTTTCCTATCAGTTCACAGCAAATAATTGAAATAAATGCTACTTAATATCCTTCATCAACTCCTCCACGGCTTTTTCCAGTTGCTGATCAATCCCCTTATCGATTTGTCCCGGCATGTTTTTGACCATGAACTCAGGTTTGGTTTCGTTGTTTTCCATCCATTCCCCGGCCTTGTTTTTTGCAGATACGGGAACTGCCCCCCATCGGCCCCCATCAGGCAAGGATTCCCAGCCTGCAAACGAACAGGTTCCCGGAGTTGGCATACCCACTGTTTTCCCAATATTCAGATCAGTATATCCGCATGCAAAGCAATGCCCGTCGGAATAATTGGCCTCATTGAACATTGCTAAAGTTGGTTTGGTCCATCTGAAAGTGGGCTCGTAACCCACTTCTCTTTCTTCGGTGGCATAAGTGATAAAACGCTCTCCGGTAAAGAACATGGCAAGATCCGCCACAAGGTCTCCTCCTCCATTGAATCGGGTATCCACTATTACGGCTCTTCGATCATGGTATTTTCCCATCATTTCTTCATAAGTAGTCCTGTATGGACCGTCACTCATTCCCGGAATGTGGACATATCCCAATTGTCCCTTACTGAGGCTATCCACCTCCGCCTGATTCTTTTTAACCCAGCGCTTGTAAAGCAATTGGTTTTCTTCTCCCAGGCTGATGGGCTTTACGGTCAGCTGCTGACGGCTGTTATCTTTAGGATTTACCAATTCCAACAATGTGAATTTATCCGCTTTTCTGTTCAGATACTGGGCCACATCCCTGTTTTGAACAATGGTATCACCATCAATTTTTTCAATTATCATTCCCGGCTTGATGTTCAGGTTGGCCTTGTCCAACGGACCCCCTTTTACAATTTCAGTTATTTTGATGCCTTCACCGGAATGACCATAATCCATAAATATTCCCAGTGATGCAGTGGCATCAGCTTGCGGAATCGATCTGTTGAACCGGGCTCCGGCATGAGAAACGTTCAGCTCACCGATCATCTCGGATATCATTTCAGCAAACTCATAGCTGTTTCCGATATGTGGCAAATATTTCACATACTGAACCTTCAGCGAATCCCAATCCACCCCATGCATATCGGAAGTATAAAACATCCCTTTTGTTCTCAACCAAATGTGTTCGAACATATACGCTCTTTCCGCTTCCTTGTCCAGAGTCATTTCCCCGGCAATTTTAATTGTCTCCTTCTTGGTGCCTTTATCGGTAATTTTTGAAATTCCACCATCGCTGAGTAGGTAGAGGCTTTCCATCTTTTTATCCCATTCCAATCTTCCAAAATCCGCATCGAGCTTCAGCTCCATCTTTGTTTCTTTGGTTCTAAGATCGGTGCTCCATAGATTCATTCCCTTTTCAAAACGTGCGAGATAATATAGTTTTTCACCTTCTTTATCCAACACAGCATCTCCTAAAGAGGAAGAATGGATGGTTAGCTTGGCTTTTCTTTCTTCCAGGTCCTCCCAATCAATTTTCAAATCAGTTATTTTTTCCTCCTTTTTCTCTTCCTTTTCATCGTCCTTATCGGCATTTTCTTTTTTTCCCGCTTTTTCGACTTCTTTCATCAGTTCAAAATCTTCTTTGCTCATCCTGAATTTATCGAAAGCTTCCTTGGAGAAAAACATGGTAAAAACATCATTCTGAGAACCACCACTGGCTGCGAAACTTTTCATTCCGTCTCTGTTGCTGAACCAAAGCATTTGTTTACCATCATTTATCCACTTAGGTCTTCCATCTCCATATCCACTTTGGGTAATGTTCTGCATCGGCATAGTGCCGGTGACGTCAAGCAGGACTATTTCGCCATTAGCCATAGTTGGGTTATATTCTGCCAATAGCCATTTGCTGTCCGGGCTCCAGGTAAAATACTGGTCGCCATCCCGCATGTGAAACAATTCTGCAGGTGTCAATAACGTCACTGTGGACGTGTCAGCAAGGTCCATTACTTTTAATGTCTTTCTGTTTTCAATAAATGCCAGCTTTTTCCCATCGGGAGAAAATAGAGGCAGGTAATTTTCGTCTTCATTGCTGACCAATGGTTTTTCTTCCAATAATGTGGACGCAAAAAAGAATGGCTCCTCGGTCCGCTGAATCTTGGTCTGAAAAATCGACCATTTCTGATCCTTCTCCCGGGTATATACCAATGATTTCCCATCCGGGGAAAAGCTCACAGCCTGCTCCTGTTCGGGAGTGTTGGTGATCCTTTTGGTCAAACCTCCATCCACAGAGGTCACAAAAACCTCTCCTCGGGCGATAAAGGCAATTTCCTTTCCATTGGGTGAAATAGACATTTCTCTCACGCCACCATTGATCGGGATATAACTGTCAGCATTGGCAATGGGTTGAGTCCTGATTGAAACATCAAGTTTTTGTGGTGCCTGTCCGTCTGTTAGCGTATAGAGCTCGCCATCATAGCTGAAACTCATCAAGCCGTTTTTTGCTATACTTAAAAATCTGACAGGAAAGTTTTTGAATTCTGTCAATGCGGTGGTTTGGGAAGGATTATCAAGATTGATTTTTTGGACATTGTAACTTCCCCTTTCTTCCGAGAGGTAATAAACATTTTGCTCATCGGGAGCAAATACGGGATTGCGGTCCTCTCCATAAAATGCCGTGATAATTTTATGGGTGTTTTGATCTGCATCATAAAGCCAGATATCTCTGGTTATTCCCGATTGATGCTTTTTCCTCCACTCATTTTCTCCTCCTTTTTTGTCATGGTAAATCATCCTTTTTCCATCTTTACTGACCTGCACATACTCAGCAGGAATGGTCCAAACCTGATCCACCCGACCTCCGGAAACAGGCACGCGGTAAAGTTCGGGTTGGGATCCCGAAGGGTATTGGCGATGCTCAGCCAGATCCTGCCTCACCCCTCCAAATATCACCGTTTGATCATCTGAAGAAAAAGAATAGGGCATTTCATCATTGGAATGGTAGGTCAAGCGGCTTGCACCTCCGCCGTCAGCATCCATTATAAAAATGTCAAAATTACCATATCGGTCTGATGCAAATGCGATTCTGCTTCCGTCTTTACTCCAGACAGGCATAAAATCATGGCCTTCATGAAATGTAATCTGGGTTGCCTTACCCCCTGTAGAAGAAACAGTGTAAAGATCACCCATATAGGTAAAAACTATTTTGGATCCGTCAGGGGATATGGTGGGATACCGCATCCATTGCGGGCCGGTTTGGGCAATGGCTGCTGATAGGAAAAGGGCAAAGAACAAACTGAGTAATATCTTTTTAAATACCATAAACCGATTTTTTTTTGAACGGCAATTTAAGTAAAAATTAGAAAACAGGAGTTGGATTTTTGATTATTGGAAAGGAGAAGAATTTAGTATTGCCTGATAATTCAAAAAAATATTATAGGTTATTATGGATGTACTTTACAAAATCTAACAGTTAAAAAAGAATTTGAATCAAATCACCACTTGCAACTGAATTTATTTTAAAACAGGTTGTGGAATAGTTTAAAAGCTCCTGTTTGCATTGTAATTATTAAAAAAGATGAAAACGAATCAATTTATTTTCTTTGACCGTACTTTTATATTTTCCTAATGCTCTTCTATATAAAAAATAATAAATTATAATTTTGTGAATTTTTTATTCCTCAAATCCTGCTTTCGAACAAAGTCAAATTAATTTGGAACAATTTTTTCTTAAAGAGCTTAAGGATGTACATAAATTATTGTAGTTCATTTCATCCGGTTTAATTTTAAAGATTAAATTAAAGTCCAAATGAAATTAATTTGATCATTTACTTAATCAATATTTTCTTGTAATCGTTATATTCAGAACTCAAGTTTTGACTTAAATTCCAGCTATATCAAAAAGATACTTTTCAAAATTTTGAAAGTGATAGGCATCACATTATCCATCATCCTAATGATTTTGGTGCTTATCCTGTTGTTTGTCAGAAGCCCATGGGGACAGGACATCATTATTGACAAAGCAACCGCTTACGTTTCAGATAAGACCGGAACACGGGTAGGCATCCAAAAACTATTCATCACCTTTTCAGGAAATATTCTTTTGGACGGACTTTATCTTGAGGATGAGTCCGGAGATACGCTTTTGTATTCAGGAAAGCTGGAAACGGGGGTAGCATTTATACCCCTCATTATGGACGGTGACATCCATGTCTCAAGTACAAACTGGGAAGGATTGAGAGCAAAAGTCAGAAGAGACAGTGTAAGTGAAAGCTTTAATTTCGATTTTCTGATCAATGCCTTTGTTGATAGTGACACCACTGAAGTTGAACAGACAGAAACCGATACTACTGATTCCTCCATGCCAATTATTCAGCTTGCTCCGGTAAGCATACGGGACATCAGGGTAGAATACTACGATCAGGTAATGGGTCTGAACAGCAATGTCAGCTGGGAGGAATTATTTCTACAAACCAAGACATTGGATCTGAATGAGATGTTTTTTGAGATTGATGAATTCAGATTTACCGATGCCAAAATAGATTATCTGCAGTATAAGCCCTTTCCTCCTACGGAAGAGGACACTACTGAGGCTGCAATGCCGATCCTGATCCTCCATCAACTTAATCTCAGCCAAATTGATCTTAGATATGAATCACAGCCTGATGGAATGTTGGCTGAAGTTAATCTGGGGGAATTCCAGGTAAAACTACCTGAAGCGGACTTAGGGGATCAGCGGATTCTTCTTGAATCCCTTCTTTTGAAGGACAGTCGGATTGCATTGGAAATGGAGGCTATGGAACCAACTGCGCCAGAACCGGAAACCGAAACACAAACAACTGAACCGTTCAGCTGGCCGGAATGGATTGTTGAAGTCGGAGATATTGATTTGGAAAATAACAATATAATTTATAAAATGGCAGGTCAAACTTCTCCTGAAGGAGTTTTTGACCCTGACCATATCCGACTTGAGGATTTTAGGTTTTTGGCCCACAACATTTTTCTCAAAGATCAGGAAGCAGGAGGAACAATAGATCAGCTGAGATTCAAAGAACGCAGTGGTTTTGGGATAAATGAATTCGGATTGGCTTTGGAGGTGAATGAGCAACAATTTGAGTTACGGAACCTACTACTTCAGACAGATGAATCCCGGATTGATGGTTCGGTGATCATGAAGTATGCAGGTTTGGATGAGCTAATCAATCAACCCGAAAATGTATCTGTTAATCTTGACATTTCTGCTTTTCAATCGAACCTTAGTGAGGCTTTGATTTTTGCCCCTGATCTGAACCAAAACCCATATTTCAATGACATTATTGCAAAAGGACTTCAGGCAAAAGCCAAAGTCACAGGAGATCTGAATACTTTGAACATTGATCTTTTTGACATAGACTATGGTCGGTACACTTCTCTATATCTTCAAAACGCCATAATAAGGAATCCTACCGATATGGATAGACTTTATGTAGATATTCCTGATTTGGGTTTCCAAACAACAAATGGTGAACTTTCAACTTTATTTCAGGAAATGGATTTGGGCTTGGATCTACCGGAAGAAATGTTTTTGAATGCCAGTGCTCAGGGAACCATGCAGGATTTGGTCGCAGATGTGAAATTCGAATCCACTGATGGAAACTTATTTTTAACAGGTAAATACCAGGACCAAGAGGTGATGATAATCGAGGCAGATGGAAATGTGCAGGAGCTGGACTTGGGCAAAATCCTTGAAATGCCGGAGCTTTCACCCATCAGCTTAAATCTTCAACTGGCGGGAAAAGGAAACAGTCCGGAAGATTTAAGAGCCAACCTTGCAGTTGATTTTGAGCAACTTGAATATAATGGATTTGATTATTCGGATCTGGATCTGCGGATGGTTGTTGAGGATGGAATTGCCAATCTGGCCACAGGCATGAGTGATAGTGATCTGGATTTTGACCTGCAGTTAACTGCAAATCTTGACTCACTTAATCCGGAATATAAATTTATTTTGGATGTCAGACTGTTACAGTTGCAAGCTTTAGGATTAACCGAAGAATCGGCTTTGGGAAGTTTTCAGGTCCATGGTGATGCACAGGGAAACCCGGATGACCTGGTGGCAAGGTTGAATATAGAAAACGGAAGATTTGTGCTGGATGGCCGGACCTACCCTTTAGGCGAGGTTTCTTTATTGGCCAATCTGGATTCTTCCCGATCTTCACTTGATATAAAAAGCGAATTTCTAACAGGTGATTTTTATGCCAATGGCTCATTGGACCAACTGACCATTGCCATAAACAATTATATTGATGAATTGATGGGGAATGAGCCAGGGGAACCCGCTCAGTCCATTTCAGCTCAAGCTGATTTTACTTTTATTCCTATTCCGCTTATCGATCAGGTGTTGGTCAGTGGACTGGAGGAAATGGACAGCCTTAAATTCGATTTTTCATTCCAATCAGATTCTTCCTTATTACAGGCACACATAAATCTGGCGGAATTAAATTACAGCGGAATTGAGGTGGATAGTTTTCGGCTGTCGGCCGACGGGATTGGAAATTCCCTGAGATTCAATACGGGATTTGATAGGCTCCTTTCCGGACCGCTGGATATGGGACAAACAGGCTTTCTAGGCAATTTTACGGATGGGGTTTTGGACGTTGGTTTCGTCTCCAGGAAAGAAGGGAAAACCCTTATGCAAATTCGAACCGAGCTGAATTGGCAAAATGACAGCTTGTTGATAACCTTTGATCCGGATACTTTGATTCTGAACGGGCAAATATGGAATGTTCCCGATGACCACCTGGTGACTTATGCACCAGGAGTTCTGAATTTTGAAAATTTTGAAATCTCCCAGGATGAACACAGTATTTTAGTCACCAATTCTCTTCCCGAGGAAGGTGAAAAAAACCATTTGGGAATTGTGTTTGAAGATTTCAGATTATTGACCTTAACCAGCTTTCTGAACCCTGAAAATCCTTTGGCAAGAGGTGCCATAAACGGTAAATTTGTAATTGAAAATCCTTTTGAAGCAACGGGGCTGGTAGCTGACCTGAGCATAAGCAGTCTGAATGTTATGGATATTCCACTTGGAACGCTAAGTCTGGAGGCAAGTTCTGAAGGCCTTAGCCAATACAAATTTGATCTTTCCCTGAAAGAGGGTGAGATCGACACCGACCTTTATGGCAGCTACACGGCGGATGCTGCAGGTGCGTCTCTGGATCTGACCCTTGATCTAAAATCTCTACAAATGAGTTTGCTGGAAGCTGTCTCGGACAGTGCTCTCATCAACACCCAAGGTTTTATCACAGGAAACGCACGTCTAAAAGGAACGACACAGGATCCTGAATATGAAGGGGATTTCACTTTTAAAGAAGCCGGTTTCTTGGTAAGCCAGCTGAACTCACGTTTTTTATTGGAAGATGAATCCATCAGTTTTGATGAAACAGGCCTTTTTCTTGACCAGTTTGTGGTAAGAGATGAGGACGGAAATGAATTTAATATTGATGGAAAGATAGTAACAGAAGATTTTACCAATCCGGGACTCAATCTGAAACTTAATGCCAATGATTTCCAGGTACTCAACTCCACCAGTGAGGACAATGACATGTTTTATGGAGATGCCAGTATTGATATGGACATGAACATTACCGGAACTGTCAATTTACCTGTGATTAAAACTACTTTAAGACTAAAGGACAATTCTGACATCACCTTTATTGTCCCTGAGGATGAGCTTGATGTAGTAGAAAGAACCGGAGTTGTCCTTTTTGTGGATCAGGAAAACCCTAATGATGTTTTGGAAAAACGGCAAACAGACATAGATACACAAGGGGTTACAGGTTATGAAGTCAATGCTATTCTGGAAATAGACCCAGGAGCAGTTTTTCATGTGATTGTCGATCAAAGGTCAGGAGATAACCTTGGGTTGCAGGGTGAGGCCAACCTGAATATCACCATGGAACCCAATGGTAGAATATCTCTGACAGGTGAATATGAAGTCGTGAAGGGACATTATGAGCTGAGTATGTTTGGCTTGGTAAACAGGAGGTTTGAATTATCCGAGGGAAGTACAATAACCTGGAGAGGTGACCCTATGGATGCCGCACTTGATATGAGAGCCATTTATGAAGTGAAAACCTCCGTTATGGATTTAATGCAAACCCAGGTTTCAGGTAGCCAGGAAAACATGACGCAGTACAGGCAATCCTTGCCGTTTTTAGTTTATCTGAATGTTGATGGCGAATTGCTCAAACCAATTATTACATTTGGCTTGGATATGCCCGAGCAAAGCAGAGGAGCTTTGGGCGGAAACGTTTATTCAACCGTCCGAACCATCAATCAACAAGAGGACGAACTCAACCGTCAGGTATTTTCACTTCTGGTGCTAAACCAGTTTTATCCTGTAGGAGGAAATGATGGGGCTTCAGGAGGAACCGTTAGTATGGCGAGATCGAGCGTCAGCCAAGTGCTTTCCAATCAGCTCAACAATTTTTCGGACAGGCTATTCGGGGACTCAGGATTTTCAGTTGATTTTGGGGTAGACTCTTATACAGATTACCAATCAGGTTCTGCCGCAAACAGGACCGATCTTAACATCGCCGCACAGCAACGCCTTTTTAATGACAGGCTGGTGGTTCAGGTAGGCAGTCAAGTGAATGTGGAAGGAAGTGATGAAAATGTAAGCCAGGAAAACGCGCTGTTTGGGGATGTGAGTCTGGAGTATCTTCTGAATGAAATCGGTAGATGGAGGTTGAAAGCTTTTAGGAAAAACCAGTTTGAAAGCGTGATTGACGGTCAGCTGATTATTACCGGCCTCGCTTTGATATTCAACCGGGAATTCAATGAGTTCAGGGAATTGTGGAAAGGTACCGATGAAAATTCCGAACCTGAAGAACAGAAAAACAATCAAGAAAAAACGGAAGCAAATGGAGGGGTAATTGCTCCTGCAACAAAAGATGATGAATAAAAGATTAAAGATGCTTAAATCGAAATCAGTCATAACCATCTTCATTTTTCTGATGATCTCCTCCTGCGGGGTAAAAAAATATATTCCCGAGGATAAGACGCTGTATACCGGTGCATCACTGGAACTTGAATCCGATATTCCCAAAAAGGACCGGAAAGAATTACAGGCCCGATTGGAATCCCAGATATTACCGGAACCTAACGCCAAGATTCTTGGGATGCGGTTGGGCCTCTGGGCTTATTATAAGGGTACTCAGGAAAATCCGGGTTTTATCAATAGGTTTTTGAACAAAAAATTAGGGGAAGAGCCGGTGTATATGGATGAGGTTTCAACCGAAAGGACAGAAAACATCCTCATAAACAGACTGGAAAACAGAGGTTTTTTTTATACAATTGCCAGTAGTGAAGTTCATGAAGGGGATAAGTTTGCAAATGTATCTTATAAACTTTCTTTCGGCCATCCCTATGTTATGGAAACCTATCAGATGCTGTTTGATTCATCCATGATTTACCGGGAAATTTCAAAATTGATAACTGAATCCCCTCTTGAAAAAGGAACTCGTTTTGATCTTGATTTTTTGAAGTCCGAAAGGCAAAGAATTGATGATGAATTGAAAAATAAAGGGTATTATAATTTTAATCCTGATTTACTGATCTTTGAAGCCGATACCAATCAATATGAGGACAGGAGATTTGATTTGTTTCTGAGATTAAAATCGAATACACCCCAAAAATCCAAGTTCCCATATGTTATAAGGGATATTAAGGTTTATCCGGACTACAGCCTGAGTGATACCATCCGAAATGCGGACACCACCGTAGTCAACAGCAAGGAAATCATCCAGGAGGAACTGGTCTTCAAACCGGAATTGCTCGAACCTTATGTACTCATTGATGAAGGGTCGCTTTACAGTCCGGAAATTTCCAGACAAACCAGCAACAGACTATCTTCCATTGGAAACTTCAGGTATGTCAACATCAACTACGAAGAAAGTGATACCATACCAGGGGAAGACGGGAGTTTGTCCCTTGATACTAGAATTTACCTTTCTCCTTTGACTAAGAGAGCGCTAAGAGCAGAACTTCAAGGTGTTACCAAATCCAATAATTTTGCAGGTCCTGCCCTACTCATCAATTATAGGAACCGGAATCTTTTTTATGGTGGAGAGGTTTTATCTATTACCGCAAACTTTGGTTATGAACAGCAGCTGTCAGCAGGTGACAGGGATGGGCTGAAATCTATAGAATTGGGATTGACAGCTGACCTTATATTCCCCAGAATCATCTTTCCGGCTTCAGCAAACAGCAGGTTTAAATATGCAATCCCAAAAACAAAAGTCAGTTTGGGAACCGAATACCAAAACAGAACCAATCTTTATAAAATCAATTCCTATAAAGCTTCCTACGGTTATTTTTGGAATGCGAACAGGTATCAGTATCATGAGTTCAACCCCATCAGTTTAAGTATTTTCAACTTGTTCGGAACAACTCCGGAATTCGAGAACATTTTGGATGCAAACCCATTCCTGAGAAGGAGTTTTGAGCAGCAGTTTATTTTTGGAATGAACTATACATTCAATTACAATCAGTTAGTTGATCAAAATAGGAAACATGCCATTTTCGTAGGTACAACAGTGGACCTGGCAGGCAATGCCCTGAGGGGAATAAATGTGCTCACTGATTCAGAAAATCCCGGACAGGCCTTCGGCTTGCAATTTGCCCAATATACCAAAGCTGATATTGATTTTAGATATTATTGGAGACTGACCGAAAACCAATCATTGGTTACCCGGATTTTCGGGGGTCTCGGCCTTCCTTTGGGAAATTCGGAATCATTGCCGTTTGTAAAACAGTATTTTGCAGGGGGGCCAAGAAGCGTGAGGGCATTCCGTATCCGGTCTTTGGGCCCGGGCACTTATATCCCGGAAGGAGGATTCACCAATGCAAGCTTCTTTGATCAGGCCGGTGACATCCGTTTGGAAGGAAACCTGGAATACAGGTTCCCGATCGTTCCTTATGTCAAAGGGGCTGTTTTTGCAGATGCAGGAAATGTCTGGTTGGTCAATGAAAATGAGGCTTTGCCCGGAGGAAAGTTCACCTCCGATTGGGCAAAAGAATTGGGTGTCGGTGCAGGTATCGGAATCCGTATAGATATTCAGATTTTTGTTATCCGTTTTGATCTGGCAACACCGATCAGAAAACCATGGCTTCCCGAAGGTGAAAGGTGGATTACGGAGTTTTCTCCTGATATCCGAAGTTGGAGAAGAGACAATTTAATCCTGAATTTTGCTATCGGTTATCCTTTTTAATGACCCGGATTTTTTTAAATATCATCTCCTTTTTGTTATACTTGGGTTTTATAAGCCTATTTAAATAATTTACAAAGACAAGCCTGTCATTTTGTCCCTATTTTCTTAATTTTGCATCTCGAAAGGTTACAAGCACATGGAAAACATCATTAAGGACATTGAAATCATATCCGGAATCGAAGCTGAGGTTTGTGATTTCAAAATCACGGCTGAAGAAAATACAGGCAGGTCAAAAAAATTATACATAGAATCTTACGGCTGTCAGATGAATTTTTCGGATTCGGAGATCGTGGCTTCTATCATGAAGGAGAGTGGATTTGATACCACTTCGGATTTTGAAAGTGCAGATGTGATATTTCTGAACACCTGTTCCATCAGGGAAAAAGCCGAGCTTACTGTTCGCAAAAGATTAAGTCAATTCAACAAAATCAAAAAGACCAAGCCTGAGTTGACCATCGGCGTTTTGGGCTGTATGGCTGAGCGGTTGAAGGAAAAATTACTGGAGGAAGAGAAACTTGTGGACGTGGTCGTTGGACCGGATGCTTATCGTGATCTCCCAAATCTGGTTTCCATGGCAGAAGACGGAAGCAAAGGAGTCAATACTTTTCTTTCACGTGAGGAAACCTATGCAGACATTTCCCCGGTTCGGCTTAATTCCAACGGGGTTTCAGCATTGATCTCTATCATGAGGGGCTGTGACAATATGTGTTCTTTTTGTGTAGTTCCCTTTACCCGGGGAAGGGAAAGAAGCAGAGACCCATACTCCATAGTAAAGGAAGCACGGGATCTTTTTGAAAAAGGATATAAGGAAGTCACCTTGCTCGGCCAAAACGTGGATAGCTACAAATGGTCACCTGAGGAAAACAACAAGGCCAGATTGAACAAGAAGGAGGAATCCACAGACGTTGTCAATTTTGCTCATTTATTGGAAATGGTGGCACAGGTTAGCCCGCTTATCCGGGTAAGATTTTCTACCTCACATCCTAAGGACATCACCGATGAGGTGCTGTATACGATAAAGAGGTATGACAACATTTGTAATTATATCCATTTACCCGTGCAAAGTGGTAATTCCAGAGTTCTCGAGCTGATGAACCGTACCTATGACAGGGAATGGTATCTGGAGCGAGTTTCAAAAATCAGGGAAATCCTAGGTGAGGAATGTGGCATTTCTTCCGATATGATTACAGGATTCTGTTCGGAAACCGAGGAAGAGCATCAGGATACATTGAGCTTGATGGATCTGGTGAAATTCGATTTTTCTTATATGTTCTATTACTCAGAACGTCCGGGAACATTGGCAGCAAAAAAATATGAAGACGATGTTCCCCTTGAAGTAAAAAAAAGAAGACTCGCAGAAATCATTGACAAACAACACGATCTTTCATATGCCCGAAACCAACTGGATCTCGGTCAGGTTCAGCAAATTTTGATCGAAGGAAGTTCCAAAAGATCCGACGAACAATTAAAAGGCCGCAATTCGGCCAATAAAGTAGTGATCATACCGAAAGGAAATCACCAAAAAGGTGATTACGCAATGGTCAGAATCACCGATTGCTCTCCTGCAACATTATTTGGTGAAGTCATTTCCTGATAAATTCTTAAACATGATCAAAGCTTCAGAAATTCAGAGTATCAAACAGCGGTTTGGTATTATTGGTAACAGCCCACTGCTCAACCACGCCATTCAGGTGGCCATGCAGGCCTCTCCTACTGAAATGACTGTGCTGATTACAGGAGAAAGTGGAAGTGGTAAAGAATCTTTTTCAAAAATAATCCACTCCCTTAGTGTAAGAAAGCATGGAAAATTTATTGCCATCAATTGTGGCGCAATACCTGAAGGAACAATAGATTCCGAACTTTTTGGTCACGAAAAGGGATCTTTTACCGGTGCTCATGAAGCCCGAAAAGGGTATTTTGAAGTAACTGACGGCGGATCCATATTTTTGGATGAAATCGGGGAAATGCCATTGGGAACACAGGCCAGACTTTTACGTGTTTTAGA
>JBGTDA010000072.1:0-2900 GCA_041748555.1 Rhodonellum sp. | reverse complement strand
AATTATGTTTTCGAGAATAAGAAATATGAAGCTGAGATTGGTTTGCGCGTTGAATATGTTGGCCTACAATATGATGTGAATCCCGACCACAGTACTTATAAAAGCGATGGATACAACTACACACAGCCTTTTCCAAATATCCGGCTAGCGTATAAAATCAATCCTCAAAATAAATTGTCTGTGTTTTTCAATCGCAGAGTGGATAGACCGAACGAAGTAGATATCCGAATTTTTCCAAAGTATGATGATGCGGAAATCATTAAAGTCGGTAATCCTGCTTTACGCCCTCAATTCACCAACAGTTTTGAACTTGGTTACAAAAATGATTGGAATAAAGGATATTTCTATGGAGCAGCCTATCATAGAATTTCAGAAGGTACTATCACCAGAGTGGCTACAACGGTTGACACGACAAATCTGATTTACAATATTTCTCAAAATGCAGGTAAAAGCTACAACACAGGGATTGAAGTAGTTATCAGTCAGTAGCTTTCTGAAAGAATCAATATGAACTTGAATTTGAATGGGTATTACTTGGATTATCTGAAAATCACATAGCCGTAAAAATCAAGCGGATAAAATCAAAATTGTTTAACTGCATAAATGAAATATTATGATTGAAGATGAATTAATTAAAATCTGGCAATCGTCCAGTAATCAGGAGCGTATAAAATTTGAGAAATCAAAATTAATGATTGAATTACAATCAAGTTTAAATCGTTTACATAAATGGTGGAACTATATAGAACTTTCCGAAACGATTTTAGCTGTATTTGGAGTTTTAGTATCTATTTTTTTATTATTCAAGATTCCATTCATTCTGACAAAAATGGCAATAGCATTAATAATGATTTGTGCAGTTTATTTAATAATTAAATATCAACGTATTAAAAAATTTAAGCATAGCGATTTGGAGGAAAATTACCTAAATTATCTAAAAAAAAACAAGGAATATCTTCTAGTACAAAAAAAGTTTCTTAAAACATATTTTTATTGGGGCATTTTGCCAGTTTTCCCAATTATGATACTATTTAATATCAGTATTTGGAATAAGATACCAGAAAACTTTATAATAGGCTTAATCTTTATAAATATAGCTACAATCGGAATAGGAGTTTATGGATATTTCACAAATAAAAAAAGAGTAAAAAAAGAAATAACCCCAAGAATATCTAGAGTTAATGAATTAATAAATAAATTAGAAAAATAGCCATATGATATCCAAATATAGACCTTCAAAAATTTCAAAAAACTTCTTAGAACAGTTGTCAAAAATTTTGAGCTTTTCAACTTCAAAAACAAGAAGAGAAACAATCAAACAAAAGAGAAGTCAAAATAGGAATAAAAAGTACTAATGGCAACATCGTTTAACATTAAGCCCACTAGAGAAAAGCCCCTGCCAGTGGCTGTTGACTGACGCCCGACGGGTGTATGCTGCTAGGGAGATTAGTAGGCTTCGTATCTGTTTACATCAGGTTTTTTGCAGGTCTGGATGGGGTTCGGTGTTGATTGGGTATTCCGGCGGGCATAGGTTCCCCTGCCCAAGTTAGTTTTGGGATTGGTGCTCCATCATGTCCCGGGTCAGGCCTCCGTATTCCCTGTACCCCTCTGAATTCACGATGGGGCAGGATTTATACGGATGGGCTTGGATTTCCGGTTGGCATTGTCCCTGGTGTCGAAGATGACGGCCATCCTGCCTGTTTTGCAGCAGGGACATTTGAAGACGTCCTTTCCGTGTTTTTCCAGCATCCTGATTTGAAACGGTATATTGATCTTCGGTTTTGGGGGTTCCAGATCCAGTGTAGCAAGTATCATTGCAAGCCTTTCCCGCTTGCCCCGTAGCCTCAGATAACCGAAGTGCCGGATCTTGACAAACCTTTTTGGAAGAATCCCGATGCTCGGGACAAGTTATGCTGTTCGAACCTCCTGATAAATTCGGTGTGGGTAAGCCACATCCGCTTGGTTTTGGAACCGTCCGCATAGTCTTTGTGCCGGAATTGGACATGGGAGTCATTGACATCAAGAATCCTGTGCCGGGTTATTGCTATTTGTGGGTGTATCTGCCAAGGTACTCCACTACTTGGGCAGGGGACCCGAACGGGGCTTTTGCGTAGACATTCCATTTTTTGTATTTGACGGCTTTCAGCAGGGCTGTCCTGTCGGTGTTCCAGGCGATGGACGAATCTCTTTCAAGAACTTCCATAAACCGGGCTTTGAACATAGCTGCCAGGCTTTTCTGTGGAAAGAGGAACCTGTTGTTTTTCCGTTTGGCTTCAATCCACCGCTGCCCGTCGGACCCGCCGGCGCTGACGATGCAGTGGACCCCGAAATTCGGGATGTGCAGGACCATGGTGATACCCGGTTCGGCACCGAGGTATTCAGGGCATCCGCGCATGCTTTAACAGTGTCTGCGAAGCGGCCTGAAAGAGCGTGTCAGACAGCCTGCTTCTGTTGCTCATAATGACCGGGTTGAGCTCATGTGGAAGGGTAAATACCATCCCCAGGCTCGGGACAAGTTATGATCTTGGGTAAGCTGCTCAGGATTAAGATGGTTGTAATAAGCAAAGATATAGCGTATTTCAGCCATATAATTGCGGATGGTCATGGGGGAATAGGCTTTGGCTTCAAGGAATGATGCCAGCTTCAGCAGATATTCCTGGGCCGATCCGTTAAGAACAACGGTCCCTAGTGTGTTTTTTTTAGTTTCCATAATGATTGATTTTGATTTGACGGAATTTAAACCCTAACTCCGCCACTAATTTAGGTTGCCTATTTCGATTTTCTTGAAAAGGTCATTAGTTTTGACTGTGATCTCAGACAGGTGCCAATTTCCTGATATTTTCATTTTGTAAATTGATTTTGCGGTTTCAATAATATCCTTTGGCGAGAAGTTGTTTAGC
>JBGTDA010000071.1:0-32038 GCA_041748555.1 Rhodonellum sp. | reverse complement strand
AACCATTTTGATCCCATAGAAAGATAAAAACTCCTCAACTATGCTTACCACCTTTTCAAGCAAATAAAATAAATACTTTTCACAAAGGTTTGATATCTTTACCGATCAGGGTAATGGGGTACTACCTTTAACCGCTCCTTTTGGGTGCTGATGACTCCTACTTCAACTTAATTTTCAATCCTCCACAAAAGGATCAGGTCTGCCATAATTGCAATCCTGTAACCACCTTTTATGGATTAAATTATTTCTTCATGTTGGAGAGGTCAAAAGCATTCTTAAAAATTAAACTATTTATCAGTTCCGAATTTATCCCAAATTTCAAATTTACCTTTAAATGGATTTTAGGATCAGGGGTGGTGGGATTACTGGTCGGGTCAGCTTCTGCTGTTTTTTTGATCTCGCTGAAATGGGTGACGGATTATCGGGAGTCCAATGTTTGGATAATAGCCTTTTTACCGGTAGCCGGTTTTCTGATCGGTTGGGTGTATCATCGGTACGGAACCTCCGTAGTTAAAGGCAACAATCAGATTCTCGATGAATTTTATAAACCCCAGAAAACCATTCCATTGAGAATGGCTCCACTGGTGCTTTTTGGTACTTTGGCTACCCATCTGTTTGGCGGATCGGCAGGAAGAGAGGGTACAGCCATTCAGATGGGAGGAGCCATCGCAGATCAATTTCCAAAATGGTTCAGGCTGGAAAATGAGGACAGAAAGATTCTGATCACCATAGGCGTGGCAGCAGGTTTTGCCTCTGTATTCGGTACCCCATTGGCAGGCGCAGTTTTCGCTTTGGAATGGCTGGTCATCGGACGAATCAGATATGAAGCGATTATGCCTGCTTTTTTGGGAGCATTTGTAGCTCATTATACTTGCGAGGAGCTTTGGATGGTTTATCATACCCCTTATTCCATCCCAATTGTTCCACCCTTGGATACCATAAAGATCCTGTGGATCATTCCTGCCGGGATCTGCTTTGGCCTGGCAGCAAGATTATTTGCAAAAGCCACACATGTCTGGGCGGATCTTTTCAACTCCCGGATCAAATATCCGCCATTGAGGCCTGTTGTCGGAGGAATTATGGTGGCCCTGCTGGTTTTTGCGATCGGTACCACAAAATACATCGGGCTCGGAATCCCCACAATTGTTGATGCTTTTTCTGAGGACCTGCCCTGGTATGATTTTTTAGCAAAAATCGGCATGACCTCTCTGACCTTAGGTGCGGGATTTAAAGGCGGAGAGGTTACTCCCTTGTTTTATACCGGAGCCACCTTGGGAAATGCACTTTCGGGTATTATTCCTTTACCGGTAGCATTGTTGGCAGGGATGGGTTTTGTTGCGGTTTTTGCAGGTGCCACAAATACGCCCCTCGCCTGTACATTGATGGGAATTGAGCTTTTTGGAGAAGCCTCGGGAGTTTTTGTTGGATTGGCATGCGTTACTGCTTACCTTTTTAGCGGACATGCGGGAATTTATAGTTCCCAAATAATCGGAAGTCCCAAACACCGGAGATCACAAAATCGGAAGGGGAAAAAAAATATCGGTGGCCTATGAATATCCCTTCCATTTATTATTCAAATCATATTTTCAAGAGCTTCCTTAAAAAAGCCCAATTCATTTTAGAATTAATTTTTCTTATTTTGAAAATCCATTTTAAATGAAATCCCGGATATGGGATTCATGATCTCTATGAAAAAAATAAAATTATTTTCCTGCCTCTTTTTCTTCAAGCTGACAGCGGGATTTGTTTTGGCACAAACCATCCAAAACGACCCCGTTCCTTTGGATCCGAGAGTTAAAGTCGGAAAGCTTGAAAACGGATTGACCTACTATATCCAACACAATCCGAAACCTGAAAACAAACTTGAACTCCGGCTTGCTGTCAATGCGGGTTCAATATTGGAAGACGAAGATCAGCTGGGTTTGGCTCATTTTGCAGAACACATGGCTTTTAACGGTTCAAAGAATTTTGAGAAAAATGAGCTGATAAGCTATCTACAAAGTATCGGAGTTTCATTTGGCGGCGACTTAAATGCCTATACCGGTTTTGATGAAACGGTTTATATTTTACCGATTCCTTCGGAAGATGAGGAAAAGCTAAGGCAGGGTTTTCTGGTAATGAAAGATTGGGCTGGTGGGGTTTTGATGGACACTGAGGACATTGATGCTGAGCGGAATATCATCGTGGAAGAGTGGCGGACCGGGCAGGGATATTCCCAAAGAATGCAGGATCAATATTTCCCTGTAGTTTTTCATAAAAGTAAATATGCCCAGAGAATGCCGATCGGAAAGATGGATGTGATCCGAAGCTTCCATCCTGAATCCCTGAGAAGATTTTATAAAGACTGGTACAGGCCTGATAATATGGCGGTGATAGCTGTAGGTGATGTGGATCCTGAAAAGCTGGAAGCTTTGATCAAAGAGTTTTTCTCAGATTTAAAAAATCCTGAATTTTCAAGGGAAAGGGGTTATTTTGAAGTACCCACGCATGAAGAAACCTTTATCAGCATATTGACTGATAAAGAAGCTCCGGGAATTCAGATCCAGTTGTTTTATAAACATAAAGCCCTGCCAACTGAAACCGAAAAAGACTACCGAGATTTTCTGATCAGAACGCTTTATGGAGGAATGCTTACCCAAAGAATGGAAGAAATCCGTCAGAAACCTGATGCACCTTTTATTTTTGCGGGTATGGGCTATGGAAATTTTATCCGGGATCTGGATTATTTCTCCGCTTCCGCAGTCGTTTCTTCGGGAAAAACAAAAGATGGAATACAATCTCTGCTGGCAGAAAACGAAAGAGTGGCCCGCCATGGTTTTACACAACCCGAGCTTGACCGAATTAAAAAATCTGTCCTGAACAGTTCAGAAAGACTATTTAAAGAAATGGACAAACTGGAATCCAGATCTTTGGTCAACCGCTACGTCAATCACTTCCTTACGGATAAATTTGCAGAAGGGGAGGCTTGGAAATACGAATTTTATCGGAAAATAATCCCGGAAATATCCCTTCAGGAAATCAACGCGCTTGCTGGCCGGCTGGTCAGAAAAGAAAACCGGGTGATCATCATCACTGCACCCGAAACGGAGGCCGCTGAACTTCCTACCGATAAAGAAGTATTGACCATCCTGGATGAAGTAGAAGGGTCACCTCTTTCTCCCTATGAAGAAAAACCGATTGGAGAAAATCTGATGGAAGAACTTCCGGATGAGGGAGCTATTTTCAAGGAAGAACACATTACTTCCATTGGAGTCACTTCATTTTCATTTGCCAATGGTGCCAAAGTCTATGTAAAACCAACTGACTTTAAAAACGATGAAATTGTTTTCTCCGCAGTAGGAAAAGGCGGTGTATCAATTTATCCGGAAGAGGATCATTATAGTGCCAGCTATGCGGGAGTGATGGTCAATGTCATGGGAATCGGGGAATTCTCCCCCTTGGATTTAAAGAAAGTTTTGGCAGGAAAAACCGTTTCTGTGACACCTAATATTGGAACATATTCCCAAAATATTTCGGGCTCAACATCTCCCAAAGACCTTGAAACAACATTACAGCTGATCCACCTCTACTTTACAGCTCCAAGAAAAGATCAGGAACTCTTTGACATTTACATCAGCAATCAAAAATCACAGTTGGCAAGTGCCCAGGTAAATCCTGATTATCAGTTTTCAAAAGCCCTGAACAGAATCATTGCCAATGGGAACAGGCGGGCCATGGGGGTTTATGACCCTGAAGAACTGGATAAAGTTGATCTGAACCGTGGGCTGGAAATTTATGCGGACCGTTTTTCCAATGCAGCCAATTTCGAATTCTATTTTACAGGAAACATAGATCCTGACACACTGAAACCACTTTTGGAACAATACATAGGCAGCCTTCCCGGAAATCCCGAAAAGCAGGACGATTTTGTTGATTTGGGTATCAGGGCTCCTAAAGGTGTTACAGAAACCGTTGCCGCGGGAACTGATGAAAAAAGTCAGGTGATCCTTTATTTTTCAGGCGAAACCGAATATGCCAGAAAGAAATCCACCGATATCAATTACTTGGGAGATATCCTGACCATCAAATTGATTGAAAATTTAAGAGAAAAAATAGGTGGAGTATATGGAGTAGGTGCAAATGGCAGTATTTCTATACAACCGGTGGGAACCTTTTCCTTTTCGGTGAGTTTTCCATGTAGTCCCGATCAGGTGGAATCCCTAATACAGTCCACTTGGGATGAAATCCGTCAAATCCAGGAAAAAGGCCCAACAGAAGATGATTTAAATAAAGTGAAAGAGAAAAGAAGAATTGCTTTGTCAGAAAACCTAGAAAGAAACAGCTATTGGAATGCTCAGCTTGCCGCGGTAAGAACCTATGACCTTACTTGGGATGTTTTGTTAAAAGTTGAAAATTCCATAGAGGAAGTAACCGTGGAACGGATCCAGGAAGCAGCAAATCAATTTTTAAAAAAAGAAAACCTTCTGGAGATTCTTAAGTATCCTGCGGAAAAAAAATAAAGGAGACCAACATTTGGAAATTTTTCCACAATATAGCGAAGTACTGGTTTCAGCACTTGACCCTGAAAATGTAATCGACCGATTGGCGAGGGTTACCAGAAACGTTGATTATCTGGATTATGACCGAGTGGGGATGACTGGGCATAAATTCAACGGCGTGATCCATGATAAAACCTTTAAGATATCTCTGGTCATTGACAAAGCAGACAGTTTTTTGCCTTTGATTACAGGAAAAATAGAAACTACTCCCTTGGGCTGTATTTTGTTTTTAAATTATCGTCTTTTTCCCGGGTCGGGTTTTTTTCTTGCTTTTTGGTCCTTGGTTACTTTGGTGCTTGCGGTTTTTTTTCTAACGGCAAGGGATGAACCTGTTTATGGTCTGATCAGCCTCTTGATCGGTATAGTCAATTATTTGTTTGCCAGAAATCATTTTGTCAGAAAGATCAAAAAATCCCAGGCTATATTCCACAAGCTTCTTAATCCATCTGATAGGGATTAATACCTTCTGATCTATGGATTATGGCCTTTAGATAGTAATTTAGCAGGCACAATCAATAAAATAACGATATGACTTTTAGAATAGAAAAGGATACCATGGGCCCTGTTGAGGTCCCCGCAGAAAAATACTGGGGTGCACAAACCCAAAGATCCATCAATAACTTTAAAATCGGAGGAGAGCGAAACAGGATGCCCATCGAAATCATCAGGGCCTTTGCAATCCTAAAAAAATCCGCTGCTTTTACCAATGCAGAACTTGGGGTTTTGACTGAGGACAAAGCGGAAATTATTGCCAGAGTATGTGATGAAATTCTGATCGGACAACACGATGATCAGTTTCCCCTGGTCATTTGGCAAACAGGCTCAGGAACCCAGTCCAACATGAATGCCAATGAGGTCATTGCCTATCGCGGACATGTATTGTTAGGCGGTTCTTTGGAAGACGAAAAGAAAAAAATACATCCTAATGATGATGTAAATAAATCCCAATCATCAAATGACACCTTTCCAACAGCAATGCACATTGCCGCCTATAAAATGGTGATGGAAACAACAATTCCGGGTGTCGAAAAGCTGAGAGATACGCTGAGAGCAAAGTCTGAGGCATTTATGGATGTGGTAAAAATTGGCAGAACGCATTTCATGGATGCAACCCCCCTGACACTTGGCCAGGAATTTTCAGGTTATGTCGCCCAACTTGATTATGGATTGAGAGCATTGAAAAATACGCTTTCCCATCTTTCCGAACTTGCTTTGGGAGGAACGGCAGTAGGAACCGGATTGAACACTCCTGAAGGCTATTCAGAGTTGGTTGCCAAAAAAATAGCGGAATTTTCGGGACAACCAATGGTCACAGCACCCAATAAATTTGAAGCATTGGCAGCACATGATGCGATCGTAGAATCCCATGGCGCATTGAAGCAAATAGCAGTTAGCCTGATGAAAATTGCCAATGATATCAGAATGCTTTCTTCAGGACCCAGATCAGGTATCGGTGAAATCCTGATTCCGGAAAACGAACCGGGATCCTCCATTATGCCCGGCAAAGTAAATCCCACCCAGGTGGAAGCCATCACCATGGTTGCCGCCCAAGTAATGGGAAATGATGTAGCCATTTCAATCGGCGGTTCAAGCGGTCATTTTGAACTGAATGTATTCAAACCCATGATGATTGCCAACTACCTCCAATCCGCCAGATTGATCGGTGACGCAGCAGTCTCATTTACGGACAACTGTGCCATGGGAATTGAGCCGAACCAAAAGGTGATCAAACAGCATCTGGAAAATTCATTGATGTTGGTGACTGCGCTGAATACACATATAGGCTATGAAAATGCCGCAGCGATTGCGAAAAAAGCCCATAAAGAAGGGACCAGCCTAAGAGAAGCGGCTTTGGCCTTAAATCTATTGACCAATGAGCAATTTGACGAATGGGTTAAACCTGAGGATATGATCGGTGGAATGAAAAAATAGGTAGAAAAGAATTTTGGTTTTACAGGTTTATAATTATCATCTCCTGCATTAACCGCAATTTCGATTTCAGCAAATCAATATTTAATTTCAAATTATGATAAATAAAAAGTCGATAACTTTTTTTAAAGCCAATTCCGGATCGGGAGTCAGGTTTTTTTCCAAAAGAAAATGCTTGGCTCCCGATTTTTTGGCTTCACATAAAATAAATTCTTACCATGACTGATTCTGTGCCATGAATTTTTCTGCTGAATCTTGGGAAGATCTGTTTTATTAATTAATCCGGCAATGTCTTTAGATATGCCTTTACCCTTAGCGCCCGAAGATAAATAATGGCCAAAGGAATCAACCATATCAGCTCATTAAAAACAAGATGGAATATCGTGCGTTTGTTCCAACCCAATATATCCGCAAATTCAATATTAAACCAAAATGCTCCGATAATTTTCCCCACTATTCCTGCTGCTATCAGATGTACCCAGCTGATGGGATAGAATGCACTCAGGAAAATAAGCACACCAAAAACCAACCCCACGGTTCCCATCCAGTTACTTTCCAATCCAGCCGAAGCTTCAGTACTTATTGACAGCCAACGAAGCAGATCCCTTCCAAACCATTTGAAGAAAGCGGACCAAGCGACTGTATACATTCCTGTTAGCAAAAGTAGTCCCCGCATAGGCATTGGAAAAGTTGGTGGAATGCCGTTTTTCTGCATAAAGTTTATTGATTATATTCCTGAAATTTATCAGAGGGACCTATTGAAACCATCACCTACTTCACAAAACTACATGAACAGAATTAAAAAAAACCAAAGGCTTTGGATTATTATCCTTGTGCCAACACTTTTATCGGTTGGCTTTATTGCAGGCAAAAAGTTGTCTGAAATCACACCCCAGGCAATTGAAGGTGCCGAAACCTTGATCGGACTGGAATTTTCGTCCGCCGAAAAAGACAGTATGCTCAATAACCTGAGTAACTATAGAACCGGTTATGAAAACATGCGGGAGTTGAAGCTGGAAAATTCAGTAGCACCTTCCCTGATTTTCAATCCACTTCCATACGGTTTCATTCCCAACCAAAAAAGGGAGCCGGATAACTGGGGATTGCCGGTTTCTTTGAAAATGCCCGAAAATGAAAAAGATATCGCTTATCTCTCTGTGGCAGAGTTATCCACATTAATCAAAAGCAATCAGCTGAGCTCTGAAAGGCTCACCCGGATCTACCTGGACAGGATCAAAAACCAAGGAGACACCCTGCAATTCCTAATTACCCTGTTGGAAAATGAGGCTTTGGACAAAGCCAAAGCAATGGATGCAGAACTCAAAGCCGGGAAATACAGGGGACCACTTCATGGAATTCCTTACGGAGTCAAAGATCTGCTGGCAGTAAAAGGCACCAAAACCACTTGGGGAGCGATGCCATACAAGGATCAGGAAATTGATGAAACAGCAACTGTGGTAGAAAAACTGGATGAAGCGGGAGCAGTTTTGATCGGAAAATTCACGTTGGGCGCTTTGGCCATGGGAGATGTTTGGTATGGTGGCGTGACCAAAAATCCATGGAACCTAAAGCAGGGATCCAGTGGATCTTCTGCGGGATCCTCTTCAGCAGTCAGCGCGGGTTTGGTTCCTTTTGCCTTGGGAACAGAAACTTTAGGAAGTATTGTTTCGCCCTCCACCAGAAACGGCGTAACAGGTCTAAGGCCTACTTTCGGCAGGGTGAGCAAACACGGAGCAATGGCCCTCAGCTGGAGCATGGACAAAATCGGCCCGATTTCCAGATCAGCATTGGACAACGGAATCGTTCTTTCTGTAATAAAAGGCTTGGATTCAAAAGACAAAAGCACGATTTCGGCAGCGTTCAACTACAATGCGGATAAATCAGTGAAGGATCTGAAAATCGGATATTTTGAAGAGTTTTTCGAAGCGGACAGAGCCAATGTGGAAAAAGACAGACAGGTACTCGACGATCTGAGAAGCCTGGGACTGGAATTACATCCCGTGCAGCTGAAAACCTCAGTAGATGTCAGCAGCATTTTGATCATGCTATACGCCGAAGGAGCAGCAGCCTTTGAAGAGCTCACCAGATTGAATCTGGATGATCAGCTGGTTGCCCAACACAGAGGCGCCTGGCCAAATCTTTTCCGGTCCGCCAGATTTATCCCTGCCGTAGAATATATACAGGCGAGCAGGTTCAGGTCGATTCTTATAGCCGAAATGCACGAACTTTTTCAGGAGTATGATGTGATCATCACACCTTCTTATGGTGGCAATCAATTGCAAATCACCAACCTCACCGGACATCCGGCCTTGTGTATGCCAAATGGATTTTTGGAAAACGGCAGCCCCACTTCCATTACATTTCTCGCCAATCTGTTTGATGAAGAGAAACTGATCATGCTGGGACGGGCCTATCAGGAGAAAACGGATTGGCAGAAAAAACGTCCACCTTTGTTTGACAGGTAATGAAGGAGACAGATTTATAATAGCGTATTCCTATATCACCGTAAAAATATAATAGTCGTTATGAGTTTGGTTGAATTGATATCTGCTTGCAGATAATCCTCCAAGCATATGTTTCTTCATAATTCTCCAATTCAGAACTTAGGTTTCGGAGAGCAGGTTTTTATCGCCAATAAAGGAAGAAAAACAGGGAAGGTTTCTTGTTTTCTCTTTGCTGTTTTGTTAAAGACTTAAATAAAATCACTATGTCACAAAGACACAAAGTTTTTACGGTAAAAAATCCCGACTTTCTCCTATAAATTATGGGCAGTAAAAGATTTGGTTAAACCCATAAACTTTTCCTTTGAAATTTTAGCTTCCGGAAATAGGTCACGCATTTCGCGTTCCGAAAGCAGCCTGATCTCTTCGAGGTATTGCTGGGCATCCTGATGAGCCCATTTTCTAAGCCTACTCAACCTGGTTTTGGTCAGAATCCTGAAAGCAAGGGGTTTGGGGAAATATTGAATAAACGGAATCGCATAATGGGCTTCAATTATAAAATGCTTGTTCGGTGTTTGGATAAAAAACTTTTTACCTACGCGCATGACTTCTTCTGCCATTTTTTGCTGGTTTTCCCATTCATAAAGATGCTCAATCACAGAATTGGAAAAAATCAGATCAAAACTGTTATCTTCAAATTCGGATAAATCCGTAGCATCTCCGGCCTGACTGGAAAGGCCTGATATATTCAGATTTTCTGCTTCCAAATTTAGCAATGTGATATGGACGTTGTATTTTTTTAAGAAGGATTTATCTTTCCAAAAGTAGCCTGTTCCGCCTACATCGAGGATTTTAATGGGGGCACTTTGAGAAAAGTGATTACTGAACAAATTTTCAAATTCAAAAAATCGCCTGTTCCTGAACTTGTTCCCTACAGATTCGGGATGATCGGAAGCTGCTACCAATGATTTTATGTAATTCATGTATTTATTATATTCTTATTGTAATAAAACGCAAAGTTAGGCAACTTCAATAAACTAATTAAACCAAAAGTAAAATTGCTTTATAAATCTTTTATATTTTTACAACTGATTTCCCAAAAACAAATTACGATCAAGTAAGAATAACGGATTAAATTTGGCCAAAAAGCGATATTTTATCACCCATTCATATCGTTCAGTATAAACATGAACAAACGGTACTATAAATATTTTCCCTGGATCTTCGTTTTAGGTGATATTTTTGCTCTTTTTACTGCCCTATTGGTTTCCCTGAAAATATCAGGCCAATTATCCCACGTCAATATTAATCCTCAATACTTAATTTTTATTGTCGTCTGGATAGGATTGACTGTTTTTCGCAAAGATTACAAAATCGGAAGAACCACAGAAGTAGAAAATACAATAAAAAGACTCGTAAGTTCTCTGATTTGGTATTTGGCTATCATATCCATCCTGTGGATGATCATTCGAAACGAAAGGGCCAACATAGATTTTCATTTATCCCTGGCCACCGGCCTGTTTTTATTCATTGGCATTTATCGGGTAGCTGTTCATCTACTACTCAAGCAATACCGTAAAAAAGGGAATAACTTCAGAAATGCAATCATCATCGGAAAAGGTCCCGGCAGCAAGCGACTTGCTGAAGTATTCAACAAAAGAAAAGATTTCGGCATCAATTTTTTGGGTTATTTTGATGATGCTAACCCATGCATCCAGACAAGGGGAAGATTATCGGGATTTTTTGACCAGGCACCAAAGATCAACCTTGATCTGATCTATATCAACGACCGGATTGATTTTCCTTTGATCAAAAGAATCATCGATTATGCTGATGAAAGATATATTAAAGTAAAAGTGATTCCTGAAACAAATCTTCAGCTGGAAAAAAATCTTTCATTTTCCCAATACGGGGATTTTTACGTCATTAATGTCAATGAAATACCATTGGATAATCTTTTGAATAGATTTCTTAAAAGAACTTTCGATTTTATATTCTCCTTGTTTGTCTGCATCTTCATTTTAAGTTGGCTGATTCCTTTGGTAGGTTTGATGATCAAACTGGAATCAAAGGGTTCGGTATTTTTTGTACAGAAAAGGAATGGGGTAAACAACATTGTCTTCAATTGTCTGAAGTTTCGCTCCATGACGCCAAATGACTATTCGGACACAAAGCAGGCTGTAAAAAATGATCCGAGGGTGACCAAAACCGGAGCCTTTCTGCGATCTACCTCCTTGGACGAAATGCCCCAGTTTATCAATGTTTTGATGGGCGAAATGTCAGTGGTCGGTCCCAGGCCTCATTCGGTACCCATGAACACGCTTTTTAGAACACAAATTGAAAAATATAATTTAAGGCATAAAATCAAGCCTGGCATTACAGGTTTAGCACAGATAAAAGGATTCAGGGGAGAAATTGAAAATCCGCACCAAATCCGCTCCCGTGTAAAACTGGATTATTTCTATATCAAAAACTGGTCGATATGGATGGATCTCGGCATCTGTCTCAAAACAGTATATGAGTTGGCGTCCATCAGAGAAAACGCCTACTGATGCCCGGCTTTGTATAAATGCATTTGTTATGGGAAGAAAAAAAATCTGTCAACCTCAAAAAACAGTATCTTTGTAATAAATATTGAATGGCTGAATTTGCAGAAAATTATATAAACCCATTCACCGACTACGGATTCAATCCCGATAGCTCGGGATGGAGAAGAGCCGAACAATACCTTTTGCTTGACTTTCTGAATGTGCTCTTAAAGAAGAACGGGGTGAGATCAGGAGACTTGACCTACCTGAAAGGGGAACTACTTTACTGCTTTCAAATCCGCTTCCCTCTTTTATATTCAGTTGGCCTATGTCTGCCGAACCTTACCTCAATTTCTACTCCCCTTTCCTTATGGTTAAAGATAAGGTTTTCCTGCAATAAGGTTTTAGTTAGCCCAAACGGACTCATTCGACAAAAAGCCGAGGGAGTACGGGCCGTGAGATGCACCTCCATCTAAAGGTGGAGAAAATTATTCAATAACCTGATTGTTGGAATCCGGAATCAAATTTTAAACAAGGCATCTAAAAACGACATGTTTTCTCCTTTTTTCTTAAAGATGATCATCGGTATCCGGTTATTGACATTCACCAGGTTTTCCGCAAAACTTCCCATCAAAACGGCAGCTGAGCCCGTTCTTCCCCTACTTCCCATAAGAATCATGTCCACATTTTGATTTTGGGCCTCATGTAGAAAAATCTCATTGGCATCCTCATCCTCATTCAGGACAAAAAGGCATTCAAAACGCTGAAGGTTATTTTTCTTCAAAAACTTATCATAATCCTTTTGGGCATTTTCCTTCATGATATCAGCGAATTCCTCAAATGATTTTCCTGTCTTATAATACCCTGTCGGTACCTCGTAAAGGTGAAGACCGATGATACTGATATTGAAGCCCGCAGACAATTTTTCAGCAAATTGATACGTCAGCACCGAATGTTCCGAAAAATCGAGTGGAATAAGGATTTTTTTGGGTAATTCCATACTTGGGCTTTCAGACAAAAACATCATGGAACAGGGAGCCTTCTGCGCCATATATTTTGCCAAAGAACCACTTCCTTTCATATCCAGCTTTCGGCCCATGATCATAAGGTTCACATTTTTGATCTTTGCCCATCGCAAAATCGTATCCCTTGGATTTCCCTCCTTCACTACAATTTCTACCTCCACGTCATCCGAAAATTGCTGGCTTTTCACCATGGTCGATATCTCTGCAGATATGGATTCATCCATCGGACCAAGAAGATCAGGATATTTGGAACTGACCTCTTCCGGTAAAGAAAGGTCTTTTGCTACGTGAATAAAATATACTTTACTATAGCCCAAAAATTCAGCTAAGGTTTTCACCTTTCTTATCAGGATCTCATCCATGGCCGAAAGATCAAGGCCTACCATTATCTTTTCAAATTTTTTCATATGCTTCTATAAACCGGATTAAAAATTCAATTTACATTATTGTAAAGTGCAAAATAAAAAACGACTAAATTATTTAAACCTCGCTCAAATAAATCTTTCAGCATTCAAGATCCAATATATTTGTGTTTAATGGCAAAAACTATAGGAAAATACTTTATCGCCATAGTTCCTGAAGGTGATATCCAATCGGAAGCCAAGGCCCTTAAACTGGAAATGCAAAAGCGGTTTAATCTGAAGTATGCCTTAAAATCTCCGGCACATATTACATTAAAGATGCCTTTTAACTGGAACGAAAACAAAGAAGAAGTTCTGATTCATAAGCTCGATGGCTTTTTTAAAAACTTTCAGCCCTTGGTCCTGGAGCTTTGCAATCTTGGCAGATTCGGCAAACGGGTGATTTTTATCAATGTCACTGAATCGGAGATTCTTCATTCTCTCCAAACTGCACTTAAGCAATACTGCAAAACAAACCTGAATCTGGTGACAGAACTCAGTGATTCCGCCTACCATCCCCATATGACTGTGGCTTTTAAAGACATAAAAGAAAAACGGTTTCAGGAGTATTGGGATTTCGCCCAAACCCTCAAATTTGACAAATCCTTACAGGTACAAAAAATAGCCCTATTAAAAAGGATCGAAGGCAGGTGGAAGGTTATTTTTTCTTTTGTCCTGAATAATGGGGAAATAAAATGTTAAAACGTGAGTTCAAGGTAAGAAAGTCCCAAAAACCGTCTATATCGTCACTGCGAACCCTTTTGGGTGGGTTGCTGAGGTGGGAAAGGGTGTGGCAGTCCTGTCATGTTGGAGATTCCCTTCAACAGCTACGAAGTCTAACTGGATATCTTATATTTCTCACCGGCACAAAAGCGGATATACATATGTTAAATAATTAAAATCGGACAGTTATTTTATAACCTAAAGCAGAAAAATATTTTTTTTAATTAATTAAATTCCGGATTTTCTATTCCATTAAAGATTTGGAAAAAAATCCAATTGCTAGTTTTTTATTCTGTTGGATAAAAACAATGATTTTTAAAATCAAAATATTAATTGATAATAATGAATATTAAAAAATTTTCATTGCTTTAAATCCAAACAACAAAATGTAGTCTTCACACATAAATCTTCGGTTGTTAAAAATTCAAAATTAAAAGATTAATTTGATTAAATTTTTAACAAACTTATGTTTTTCTTAACACCGAAAATTTTTCAAATGTGTAATTATTCAAATAAAATTTAAAGTATCCTATTTACCTAATACACAAAATTTAAATTCAACGATACATATTTCCATTAAAAGATACGATTTGATTTTATAAAAAAATAAAATCATTATTGTGTCATGAAATTATGTTAAAACATCTTAAAAAGTTTATTTATGAAGAAAGTTTTACTCGGTTTTGTGCTGATGATAATGACGGTGGCTACCGTTTTGGCACAAAGCAGAACCGTTACCGGACGGGTGACCTCAGCGGATGAACCTGAAGGAATCCCGGGAGTTAACGTGCAAATAAAGGGAATCACCACAGGTACGATTACAGACCTGGATGGAAGTTATTCATTATCCGTACCTGAAGGTTCGGATGTTTTGGTTTATAGTTTTGTGGGATATGAAACCCAGGAAGTTTCTATCGGAAACCAGTCTACAATAGATGTAGTCCTTAGCCAGGATGTCAGAACATTAGGTGAGGTTGTCGTTGTCGGTTATGGTACGCAGGAAAGAAGGGATCTAACGGGTTCTGTTTCCTCCATAGACAACAGATCCATCGAGAATCTCGTGGTACCTTCCTTCGATCAGCAGCTGGCGGGAAGAGCACCGGGAGTATCGGTTACCAATCCGGGAGGAGTTTTGGGTACTGCACCCGTCATCAGGATCAGAGGGGTGAATTCGATTACTGCCGATGCCAATCCTTTGATCGTCATCGACGGTGTTCCAGTGGTAAATGCCGACAGGGCCGCTAATTTCCCAAGTAATCCACTCGCCCAAATCAATCCTGCGGATATTGCTTCCTATGAAATCCTAAAAGACGGAGCAGCTACTGCAATTTTTGGCTCTCGCGCGGCGAATGGTGTGATTTTGATCACAACCAAAAGTGGTGTTGCAGGTGCTGCACAGGTGGATTATAATATGAGCTTCGGATGGAATGAAGAGGTGGACAGGTTTGATTTGTTGACAGGGGATCAATTTGTACAGATTGCCAATGAAAAACGGCAAAATGCTAACCTAGCCGACCTAGCCCAACCAGGTGTAAATACGGACTGGCAGGATCATGTTTTCAGGAAAGGGTTGGTTACCCAGCATAATCTATCCATCCGAGGTGGATCCGAAAGAACAAAATATTTCTTTTCCGCGGGTTACTCCAAACAGGAAGGGTATATCAGGGCAAACGACTTGACGAGATTTTCATTCCGATCCAATGTGGACCACTCCATAGCTGACCGCGTGAGGATAGGTACGAACCTCAGTTTGTCCTATACGGAAATCAACAGTTTGAATCAAGGGGAAAACTCCCTTTCGGGAGCGATCTATAATGCCACCAGGGCATTTCCGAACGTTGAGATTTTTGATTCCCAAAACGTCGCTTACGATGGGTTCAACACGACTCCTGACGGGGCCGCCCTTGGCAGAGGACCGAATTTAGGAAATATTGACAACAACATCCCCAACATTGGATTTGTCTTGGCAAACAACCAATTCAGGGGAAGGACCGCCAGAGTGTTGGGAAACATATATGGCGAATGGGACATCGTGAACAACCTGACTTTCAGGACTCAACTGGGAACGGATCTGACACTTTCAGACGAGTTTCTTTCTTGGGATCCCAGACATGGAGATGGAAGAGGAAATGAAGGCTTGATTTCACAAGGTTTCCTGCCTGTGTCCCGTTGGAATATCCAAAACACATTGAATTATCAGGCAATTGTCGGAGACGATCACAACTTTAATGTTACAATAGGCTCTGAATACCAGTATACCAATTTTTACAATTTTTCTGCTACAGGCACTCAGATAGCAGACGCCTTCTTCCTTCAGCGTAACCTGGTGACAGGAACGGCCGGGGTCCAGACGTTTGGAGGTGGACTGCAAGAGCAGGGATTTGATTCCTATTTTGCCAGAGTCAATTATAATTATGGTGGAAAGTACCTTTTCTCGGGTTCCATCAGGAATGACGGTATTTCCTCTCTTCCCCTTGAAAACAGAAGAGGTACTTTCTTGGGTGGATCGGTCGGATGGAGGATTTCCGACGAGGATTTCTTTGATGTGGCTGCCATTTCGGACTTTAAAGTAAGGGCTTCTTATGGTGAGGTGGGAAACACCGAAATCGGATTCTTCCCTTACGTGGGAGGATTTTCACCCGCACTTTCAGGCCTTGGTCCCGGATTGGGTTATTCCCAAATCGCCAATACCAACCTTCAATGGGAAACTTCCAGAAAAACGAATGTCGGTTTTGATTTGACTGTGGGAAACATCACCATTGCGGCAGATTACTTTAGAAATGATATTGATGACCTGGTATTGCAACGGGAAATTGCTCCATCGCTCGGAGTTCCCGGAAATGCCATTTTCGAAAATGTCGGTGCAATGGTCAATCAAGGAGCTGAATTGAGAGTTTTGGCTCCTATTGTGGAAAGAGAAAATTTCACTTGGAACACAGACTTCAATTTCACTTTCCTCCACAACGAGGTAACCACCTTGGTCAATCCAATTACCACTACTTATAACAGAACAGAAGAAGGAGCGCCGATAGCCCAACTTTATGGCTATGAGTGGTATGGCGTGAATTCGGTAAACGGTAATCCTATTTATGTAAAAGGAGATGGCTCCTTTGCACAGGTTGATCTGAGTGCAGGTGTAGTTGGGAATAGATGGAGAGTCTATGATGAAAACAATCCCTCCGATGTAGGAACGGAGACTACCGGTTTGGGTGGAAGTGATTTGAAACCTCTTGGAAATACACTACCAAGATGGCAAGGAGGATGGAACAACCGTTTTACCTTCGGGAATTTCGATACCGAAATATTTTTCAGGTATTCCGGAGGAAACTATATCATGAATGAAACCAGGAGAGGAATGCTGGGTATGGGATTCTCCAATAATTCCGCAGAAATTCTGGAAAGATGGACAGAAAGTGGCCAAGAAACAGACATTCCAAAACTGTACACCGGTCAGGATGCCAATATCTGGGCAACGGGTGCAGCCAACAGTAGGTTTGTTGAGAAAGGTGATTTCCTTCGGGTTCAAAACATCGTGATTGGGTACACCATACCTGCGGAAGTTTTAAGCACGGCCTTTAATGGAAATATCAGATCCGCAAGATTCTTTGCTCAGGTACAAAATCCTCTGACCATTACCGGATATTCCGGTTTGGATCCGGAACTGAATACTTTCCCATCCAATCAACTCCAATTTGGAGTAGACTGGAACGCCGCTCCGATCATCAGGACATGGTCATTCGGTCTTAACGTTGGTTTTTAATTTTGGACTTTAACTTAGCTGAGAATTATGATACTCAAAAAAATAAATAAAATTACCCAGGCCGGACTCCTTGCTCTTTTAGTGGCAGTCACCGCCTGTGATGTGACGGACCTGAGTCCGGCAACCCTGATTCCTGAAGATGAGGCCTTTTCGGATTTGGGAAAAATCGAGGGTAATATACTCGGTGTTTACGATGCCGCTCAAAGAGGCTTCTATTCGGGGACCATTCAAAGAGGATATCCTTTTGGAGCCGCTCATATTGAGCAGGGTGATATGAGAAGCGGGGACATGTATAACGATCAGCTTTTCTACGAAATCACCTACATCAATGCGTGGTCTCCCACCACAGCGAACCAATCCGGAATGTGGATCGGAACCTACAGACTCATCAACAGAGCAAACGTCGTTTTGGAAGGATTGGAAACTGCCTTGGCAAACGGAGTGATCGACCAGGAGCAATTCAATAACTTCAGAGGCGAAATGTTGTTTTTGAGAGCCTTATCGCATTTTCAATTGGTAACTGACTTCAGTAGGCCCTATTCCGATGATCCTTCCATGATGGGTATTCCCTACAGGGATTTCGCTGTCAATGATACGGAACGGGTTTTGGAGGCAGAACAAGTGGGACGGGGTACAGTGGCAGAAACCTACGAGCGGATATTGGCGGATCTGGATGAAGCCGAACAATTGGCCGCCGAGGGAATAGGACCTTTCAGGGCATCTAGGGAAGCTGCTATTGCTTTCAAGACCAGGGTAAAACTCCACATGGAAGATTGGGCCGGTGTCCTGGAGGAATTTGCAAAGCTGGACAACACACTGGATAGTTCGCCTGAAACACCCTTCAGAAGTCCTTCCGGTTCTGAAATGATCATGGCGTTTCAGAATACCCCCGAATCAAATCCGGGAGTAAACGGTGCACTTGCCGCCATGTACGGCAACCCCGCCGAAGGAGGTCGGGGATTGGTTAAGGTGAGTCCACTGATTTGGAACGAACCATTTTGGGTTCAAGGGGATACAAGAAGAACGGCACTGACGACCTTCGGACCTGATGGAATTTATACCGCAAAATATACGGGATATGTAAACAGGGACGATCCCTCACCAATCATCCGATATGCAGAAGCGGTTCTCAACGCTGCCGAAGCCAACGCAAGACTAGGAAATATAGCGGAAGCAGTTTCATTGCTGAATTCTGTGAGGGATCGATCCATCCCTGCAGGGACTCCTTCTTATACTGTCGCAGGTTTGGGTGGACCATCGGGAGTCATTCAGTCCATAATAAACGAGAAAAGAATCGAATTCCTCGCAGAGGGCATTTATTGGTATGACATCCATAGGCTTTCGGGTATGGGTGAAATTTCGGGAATTCCCCCAAAAGTTCCTTCCAGATCGGTAAATAGTATTTCTCAATATGAGCCCGGAGTATGGGATCCAGAGGATTTGGATCATTCACTTCCCTATGATAATCCCCAGTTTATCTGGCCGATTCCACTTCAGGAGATTGTGAACAATCCTTTGCTGGCAACACAACAAAATCCGGGATATTGATTAAATTCAGTTTAAATAATTATATATTGTGAATATCCGCGTGATTTACGGTCTGTTTAATTTTGGGCAGACGAGTTCGGCAATCGAATACTTTAGAGAGGAAGGAAATAGGTTAAAACCCTATTTCCTTCCTCTTTTTTTAGAACGTTTTGTTCCGCTTCCCAAAAGCGTTAATTGAACTTGCCGAAAGAATGGGTTCTTGAGCATGTCGAAAGATATCGATGGAAAAAGAAAATTTGGCTAGGTGTAAATTGACAAATACCGAGATCATATAATGTACAGGCCAGCATACCTTCAATTAGAATCCAACACCGTCTTTAGAGGAGGATGATATATCTTTAAGGGGGCATCTTAAAGTCCTCCGAACTGATGAAAGCACAAACTTTCACAAGTTTGAGGAACCACTTTTTTATCCACCGGTATTGAAGAGCATTTCAGGTTGTTAAGATCTGAGGTTTAATATCTTGACCATTTTTTATTATCTGCTGCTTTTGTCTTTCAATTGGAAACCTTCTTAACATTGGATTAGGTAATAACAGCAACAGAAGCCTATTTAATTTAATTTCAAAAAAGTTACATCGGCAACAACAATGCAGTTGATTTGATTTGACGGTTCATTTCAGGATCAAGTTTTGACCAAATTCTCGCATTTCAACGAGAAAACTCTTGCGGCAGGATCCCCCTGAGGGGATATTCGGTATTTCTTATATGAATATTTTATTGGTTATTTTGTTACAGCAAAATTAATTAAAAAGGTCTATAGTATAATATTAATTAGATTAAAAGCTAAAAATTGAATAAACAAATTATTAAAATTATATAAAATTTAGGAATGGTTAAATTTATTTGATTATAAAAAAAATTATATGACATTGTATATGAAATTAAATGTTATTTAAACAACCTATTTTATGAGCAAAGTTTTACTAGGTTTTGTATTTGTCCTGATAACAGCATTTTCTGTGGTGGCACAAAACAGAACAATTACAGGAAGGGTGACCTCCGCCGATGAACCGGATGGAATTCCCGGAGTTAATGTGCAAGTACAGGGAACAAATATGGGTTCCATTACCGATTTGGACGGAAATTATTCAGTTGATGTCCCTGAAGGTGCAAATGAGCTGGTTTTCAGTTTTGTGGGATTTTTGCCGCAGAATATAACTATTGGAAATCAAAATGTGATTGATGTAGTCCTTAGACCGGATGTTAGGGAACTGTCTGAAGTTGTAGTAACAGCTTTGGGTATAGAAAGAAACAGAAATGAACTCGCCTATTCCGCTCAGGAAGTCAGTGGGGAACAAGTGGCCCGGACAAGGAACACGGATTTTGTCAACTCACTCTCGGGAAAAGTTGCAGGTCTTGACATCAGGACCAACAATACGATGGGAGGATCAACAAATGCAGTTATCCGAGGTTATTCCTCCATTACCGGAAACAATCAGGCACTTTTTGTGATCGATGGGGTACCTGTCAGCAATGCTAACAATAACACTACAGGCCAACAAGCAGGTGGAGTTGGTACTGACTTTGGAAATGCTGCTGCTGATTTAAATCCTGACAACATTCAGTCGGTGAATGTATTGAAAGGCGCGGCGGCTACTGCTCTTTACGGGTCACGTGCAGCTAACGGTGTCATTATGATTACTACCAAGAAAGGGAGAAAAAACCAAATGAACATCACTGTAAACAGTGGTGTTACCTGGAGTACCATTGATAAGAGCACTTTTACCAGATATCAAAAAGAATATGGTGGAGGTTATTTCAGTGGGTTCCGTACATCTCAAGACTTAGGAGATGGTTTAGCCCCGGTGGTAAGGTTCCAAGACGATGCTTCTTACGGGCCGGTTTTTGATCCAAACCTACAAGTGTATCATTGGGATGCCATTAGTCCGTTATCTCCCAACTTCGGCCAGACCCGGCCATGGGTAGCAGCTGAAAACGATCCCAGCACTTTCTACCAAACAGGTGTCAACTCCAATCAAAGCATTGTCATCAGTGGTGGTGGAGATCAGACAACCTTCAATCTTGGATATACCCGAAATGATGTAAAAGGTAATCTGCCAAACAGTAACATTGGTAGAAACATGCTCAACTTCACAGCAACCTACGAAGCAAGTGACAGATTAACGATAAGTTCGTCAGCAAACTATACCCAGACAACAGGAATGGGAAGGTATGGTACAGGATATAATGGACGTAACCCTAACCAGACCTTTAGGCAATGGTGGCAGACCAATGTGGATATCGAGGAGCAAAAAGAGGCTTATTTCAGAAATGAGCAAAATGAAACCTGGAACTGGAACAGTGCAAACACAGGACCTATTTATACTGATAATCCCTATTGGTCACGTTACCAAAATTATTCAAATGATAACAGGGATAATTTCTATGGCTATGCCATGGTCAACTATAAGATTACTGACTGGCTTAGCGCAATGGGAAGAGCGGCATTCAATACTACTAATGATATGCAGGAAGAGCGGCTTGCGATAGGAAGTGCAGGTTTGAGCCAATATTCAAGATTCAACAGAGATTACACGGAGTCAAACTTTGACTTTATGTTGAATTTCAATAAGAACATTTCCCAGGACATCACTTTCACCGGTTTATTGGGAACCAACCTTCGAAGAGAACGTTCCGGTTCAATCCGTGCAAGTACAAATGGGGGGCTTGTTGTTCCTCGACTGTATTCACTATCAAATTCACTTAATCCGATTAATCCACCAACAGAGGAATTTTGGCGAAGAGGTGTTGATGGTATATTTGCCAATGCCAATTTCGGATTTAAAGAAATGGTTTTTGTAGAACTGTCAGCCCGCCAGGACAAATCCACCACTTTGCCCGAGGAAAACAACACCTATTTCTATCCTGCCGGTGCAGTGAATTTTGTGTTCTCTAAAGTTCTTAATCAAACTTGGCTAAATAACGGCAAGGTAAGGGTAAATTATGCAGAAGTAGGTAATGACGCACCCCCGCTAAGTTTATATGATGTATATGATAAACCAACCGGGTTCGGATCTGTACCGATCTTCTCTTTACCCAATACAAGAAACAACAATGCCTTATTGCCTGAAAGACAGAAAAGCTTTGAAGCAGGTGTGGAAGCAGAATTCTTCAATAGCTTATTCGGCTTTGATTTTACAGTCTACCAGTCCAACACCATTAATCAGATTCTTCCTGTCAATACTACTGCTGCCAGTGGATATACCTCGAGATTTGTGAATGCAGGGGAAATGGAGAACAAAGGTATTGAAATAACAGCCTTTGTTACCCCTGTTCAGACCAATGATTTTACCTGGAATATGACGATTAACTTTGCCCGTAACAGGAATAAAGTGATAAGTTTATACGGGGAAGGTGAGAATACAGTGGACAACGTTCTTCTACAATCCTTTCAGGGAGGTGTTTCACTGAATGCCGCAGTCGGGCAACCCTACGGCGTCATTCGTGGAAATGATTTTGTGTATACCAACGGAGAAAAAACCGTTAACGAGGATGGATATTATATGCTATCCGAAGAATCCGATCTGATTATTGGCGATCCAAATCCGGACTGGATGGGTGGATTCAACAACACAGTTTCTTATAAAGGTATTTCATTTTCTTTTTTGATAGATGCACGAAAAGGTGGTGATATATTCTCCCTTGATCAATGGTATGGTGAGGCGACAGGTTTGTATCCGGAAAGTGCCGGCTTAAATGCCCGGGGAGTACCTTCCCGTCTTCCGGTTTCAGAAGGTGGAGGTATATTGTTGGCAGGTGTCAGAGAAGATGGAAATCCCAACGATATATATGCTGAAAATCAGGATGGAGATGGTTTGACTCCTTTTGGATATGCCGCCAACAATTATGTGGGAGCTCCCAGATCCATGTATGTGTATGATGGAAGCTTCGTTAAATTAAGAGAACTGGTCTTGTCCTACTCTCTTCCTCAGTCTTTGTTTGCAAATACGAAAACAATCAAAGGCGCTGATCTTCAGATTATAGGCCGCAACTTATGGATTATCCACAAAAACATGAAGTATTCCGATCCTGAAGAAGGAATAAGCTCTGGAAATGCAGGAAGAGGATATCAAAGCGGTGCTTATCCGGCAATGAGAAATTATGGGTTCAATGTTAGATTAAGTTTCTAAATAGATTTCAAAAATGAAGAAGATAAAATTATATTTTGTTTTTGCCACAGTGATGCTGATGGCATCCTGTGTAGATAGTCTGGATGATTACAATCTTGACCAAAAACGCGCGACTGTCGTTCCTGCTGCCACCCTATTTACAGGAGCAGTAAAGAATTTGACCGATTTATTGACCTCTCCCAGTGTCAATATCAACAACTTCAGGTTTTATGTCCAACATTGGACTACTACACAATATCTGGATGAACCTAGGTATAACATGACATCTCGTCTTTTCCCACAGGCTGCTTGGCAGGCATTGTACAGAGATGTATTGCTAGACTTGCGTGAAGCGAAAAGGCTGGTGATGGAGGATCAAATAACTGCTGAAAATGTCCGAAACAATCAACTGGCACAATTAGAAATCATCGAGGTGTATGCCTGGTCTGTATTGTTGAATACTTTTGGAGATGTTCCATATTCACAAGCACTTAATCCGGATAATTCTCTCCCAAGTTATGATGATGCCCAAACTGTATATGCTGATATTCTCTCCCGTTTAAGTGCATCATTTGATCTTATAGACCCCTCAGTAAATGGCTTTACAACCGGTGATGTATTGTATAATGGTCAGATGGGTCAATGGTTGAAGTTTGGCAATTCGCTAAAACTGAAGTTGGCCATGGTCATCGCAGATGTTGATCCAGCTTCGGCAAAGACAATGGTGGAAGCAGCTGCGCCTCAGGTATTCACTGGCAATGCAGATAATGCCACATTTCCTTATTTGAATGCACCGCCAAATAACAACCCGATTTCTTCAAACGTAAAGGGTCCCCTTAGTACCAGGGAAGATTATGTAATGGCGAATACTCTGGTAGATCTCATGAATGAGTTGGATGATCCAAGGAGGCAACATTTCTTCAGTCAGATCGACGGTGAATTCATTGGGGGCGAATATGGATTTACAAATAATTTTGCAACCACCTCAACGGTAAGTGCAAAAGTAGCTGACCCCGCTTTGGAAGGTTTGCTGCTGGATTATTCTGAAGTTGAATTCCTTCTGGCTGAGGCTGTGGAAAGAGGATTCAGTGTAGGTGGAACAGCCGCCGAACATTATAACAATGCTATTGCGGCGTCCATAACCTACTGGGGTGGAACTGCTGCCGAAGCAGCAGCCTACCTCGCTCAGCCTGGAGTCAACTATACCTCAGCTCCCGGTGATTGGAGGCAAAAAATCGGAACCCAAAAATGGATCGCATTGTACAACCGTGGCTTTGATGCATGGGTAGAATGGAGAAGATTGGATGCACCTGAGCTATCGCCTCCGGCTATAGAAGGAGCCGGTGCTCTTACTATTCCCACAAGGTTGATTTATCCTATCAATGAGCAGACCCTCAATGGAGCTAACCGTACTGCAGCAGGTCAGGCCATTGGTGGTGATGTTGCGGAAACAAAATTATGGTGGGATGTAAATTAAAAATTTTAAAAGTTCAAAAGCCTTCCCCGCATTGGGAAGGCTTTTTTATGCTTTCTTTATTTTGGATAAAAACCGCTTATGTTTTTAAAAGCAGATTACCTTCAAAAAAAATGTTTTTAAAAGTTCAGATTTCCTGATACATTATCCCTGTAAAGCATCAGGCTTTTGGGCTTCTTTTCCATAAAAAAATTGATGATGTTTTGCTGCGATTCAAATTGCTCCAGCAATAATACATTGGAAACAGAAACCTCCTTTGGAACACTCACCTTTTCTGATTCTAAATAAAACCAGGCAGCATCATCTTCAATCTCATAGCCAAGATATTTCAATTTGGCCTTATCGCCATTTATCAAGATTTCAATGTTTGACAGCAGATATTTTTCGACCAAGGAATTAAGTCTTCCCAAATCTTCGGGATTTAAAAAATCAATATTGGATTTATCCAGATCCGATAAAGCTACCTCCAGATCATCCCAAAAAATCCGCTGAGAAATTTCCAGATTCTGATTGGCAGCACTATACCGGATATCAGTAAGGCTGATATAGAAAGGATGAAATAAAACCTTCCATCCTAAAATGATTGTGAAAATGTAATAATGTAGCATTTGGGATACCTATCAGTACTTTTTCTGCAAATTATGCATTATACTTACACTCCCGAAATTGTGGGAGGATAATTTTAATTCGGTCAGCGTATATGAGTCAGTTTCAACTGTACTTTCAATTAGGAGTAAAACATATTTTAGATTTAGCCGGTTTCGACCACATCCTGTTTGTCATTGCACTTTGTTCTGTTTATTTGGTCAGGGACTGGAAAAAAATACTGATACTGGTTACGGCATTCACCCTTGGTCATTCCATTACTCTTGCCCTCGCAACTTTAAGACTGGTACAGGTTAATACAAATCCGGTAGAATTCCTGATTCCGGTTACCATCGCAATCACTGCTTTAGCAAATATCTTTAAACCCAAAACCAGTAGCTCCAAGGGGATTCAGATCAACTATCTGTTTGCCATTTTCTTTGGTTTGATCCATGGACTTGGATTTTCCAACTACCTCAGATCGTTGTTGGGGAGGGAAGCTTCTATCTTTCAACCTTTACTGGCATTTAACTTGGGACTGGAAATCGGACAACTGGCAATTGTGGGTATGTTTATGCTCGCTTCTACATTGATTGTTGGAATTATTGGAGTCAATAGGAAAGAGTGGACACTTGTTGTCTCTTCAATTGTGTTAGGTATGTCAATCATGATGATGATTGAAACCAAATACTGGTAAATAGGTTATGAAGTTTGTATTATTGATAAATTGATTATAGATTTTCTGACCATTGTACCAAGTACTTTGGTTTTGTTACTAAATAAGAAATATGAAAAGAATATTGATCCTAGCAATCGGAATCCTGATCTCGGCTTCTGTCTTTGCGCAAAGAAGTGAACAAAATCATGGGGAGCGGTTTGAGCAATTGGGCCCAATGCTCCGGTCTCCAAATGTGTATAGAACAGCTTCAGGAGCTCCCGGACATATGTATTGGCAGCAAAAGGCCGATCATGAGATTGAAGTGGAGCTGAATGATGATAACCAGTCGATTACAGGCTCACAAAAGGTTACCTATTTCAACAATTCTCCCGATGCTTTGAAATACCTATGGATCCAACTCGATCAGAACGAAAGGGCAGAAGATTCCAATACAGCCAAAACAACAACCAGCAGCATCAATCCACGGATGTCCATGCGGCAGCTCGAGAATATTCTATGGCATGATCAGGATTTGGGATACAAAATCAATTCTGTTAAGGATTTAAATGGTAGTGATATTCCGGTGACCATCAACAAAACCATGATGCGTGTAGACCTTCCCCAGCCTCTAAATGCAGGTGAGCAGGTTGAATTCACAGTTGACTGGAGCTTCAATATTCACGACAGGATGAGTTTTATTGGCGGTCGTCCCGGTTATGAGTTTTTTGAAAAAGACGGCAACTACCTTTATACGATGGCCGAATGGTTTCCAAGATTGGCAGTTTATTCTGATTTTGAAGGCTGGCAGAACAAGCAATTTACCGGTCGCGGTGAATTTGCGTTGACATTCGGAGATTATAAAGTGAAAATCACTGTTCCTGCTGATCATATGGTGGGTGCTACAGGCGTACTGCAGAACCCGGAAGAAGTTTTATCCTCAACTGAATTGGAGCGTTGGAACCGAGCCAAACAGACTTTTGATAACCCGGTAGTCATCCGAACTCAAGCCGAGGCTGAAAAACTTGAAAAAGGGAGAGCTAAAGAAAAAAAGACTTGGATTTTTCACGCCGAAAATGTGAGGGATTTTGCCTGGACATCTTCCAGAAAGTTCATATGGGATGCGATGGCGGTAAAGCAAGGTGGAAATGATGTAATGGCCATGTCCTATTATGGTAAAGAAGGAAATCCACTATGGGAACAATACTCCACTAGAGTAGTTGCCCATACTTTAAAATCATATTCCGCCAAAACCTTTGACTATCCATACCCTGTGGCGATTTCTGTAGAAGCCAGCAACGGAATGGAATATCCGATGATCTGCTTTAATTATGGTCGTCCCGATGCAGACGGTACCTATTCTGAAGCAGTAAAATACGGAATGATTTCAGTGATTATCCATGAGGTTGGCCATAACTACTTTCCGATGATTGTCAATTCTGACGAGCGTCAATGGACTTGGATGGATGAAGGGCTGAACACCTTTATGCAATTTATGGCAGAACAGGAATGGGACAGAGATTACCCTTCCAGAAGAGGTCCTGCCCATAAAATCGTGCCTTACATGCGCAGTGAAAAACACCTGCTAGAGCCGATCATGACGAATTCAGAAAACATCATTCAGTTTGGCCCGAATGCATATGCGAAACCTGCAACAGCCTTGAATATCCTTCGGGAGACGGTGATGGGCAGAGAGCTGTTTGATTATGCTTTCAAGGAATATTCCCAAAGATGGATGTTCAAACACCCGACACCTGAAGACCTTTTCAGAACTTTGGAAGATGCCTCAGCTGTGGATCTCGACTGGTATTGGAGAGGTTGGTTCTATGGAACCGAGCCCGTGGATATTGCTTTGAGAGAGGTGAAAGTCTTTCAATTGGATAACAGGACTCCAGCTGATAAAAACCTGGAATTACAGAGAGAATATGAGCGGGAGGAGGATTACGTTTCCAAAGCGCACAACAGGCAGGACGTGGGTCAGACTGTCTTAGAGGCCGATCCTGCGACAAGGGATTTCTACAATACTTACGACCGTTTTGCAGTAACACCCGAAGATGAAAAGGAATACAAGGATTTTATGTCCAGACTAAGTCAAAACGAAAGAGAATTACTCAATAGTGGACTTTATTTTTACGAACTCACCCTTGAAAATGTCGGAGGTTTGGTCATGCCGGTTATCCTGCAATTCAATTATGCTGATGGTACTTCCGAAATTGAGAGAATCCCGGCAGAAATCTGGAGACTCAATGAAACGGAAGTGACCAAAGTTTTTGCCAAGCAAAAAGAGGTGGAGAGTATTGTTTTGGACCCATTGAGGGAAACAGCGGACATAGATGAGTCCAACAATTACTGGCCACGACAAGATACTCCGACGAGATTTGAGCTTTTCAAAGAGAACGGTGGGGTCAGAGGTGCTTCCACAGGGGACAATCCGATGAAAAAAGCGGGGAGGAAGTAGGGAGCATATTTCTCTAGTACAAAAAACCAAACAGCCATAATGGAATTTTTTTTCCAAACCCAGAGAGTATATCATCACTGGCAATAATTCCTTTTTCACTATCTTGAATTTGCATTTCCGATTTATTTTTGCCTCCTACTTCAATGGTAAATCCATTCACAAAAAAATCTCCTTTTTTGGGGTAAAATATTTTATGGCCTTTGTTTAAAAGTTGGTTGAGCATAAAGGTTTCACGAACCGCCCCTTTATTAGGAAATTCTTGTAGCGCATAGGCCAGGTTGGTGTTTTCCAAAAATATCTTTTCAGGTTTTTGAAGTATATATCCTCCTTTTCCATCTGCAAATAGGAGGTTTATTAAAACTGATTTGTTTAAAAGCTTGATAAAGGTATAGATATATTCTCTGCTTATTTCCAGTTTTCTCGATAAATCTGAAATATTGGGTTGATACGGTACTGATTCTGCCAATAAACCAAGGAGTTTTTTAAGCTTATAAGAAGTTGCGGGTGTATAATTGTCAGTGTAAGCCAAATCAGTGTCCAATACTGTATTTATGATCTGATTCAGTTTAACTCCATAGGTCTGTATATTTTCATTTACCCCTATTGGCAAATATCCGTATTGAAGATAAATGCTAAATTCAGGCAACAAATGAAATGTTGGTAATTGATTTAAGTTTTGAGCAATAGTCCGATGATTTTCTATAATATGATCAAGGGAATAAGGTTGCAGATCAAGGTTATATTTATAGTTTAGAAATTCCCGCAAGGAGAGACCAGGTAAATTATAGGTTATAACCCTTCTACTCAAATCTGATTCTCCTTTATATATATCCAACGCTGAAGAAGATGAAAAAATAATTTTCATGTTTGGAAACCCATCATAAATGACTTTTAGTTCCCGAGACCATTTAGGATATTTATGAACCTCATCTATGAAAAGAATCCTTCCTCCTTTTTTATAGAATTCGTCAGCTAAATCAAAAAGTGTTTCTGTATAAAAGTAGGGGTGGTCCATACTGATATATAAGCTTTCCCCATCCTCTGCTTTTAATCCGTATTTTTGCCGCTGAAGCATTAGTGTGGTTTTTCCAACCCCGCGAGAACCTTTAATGGCAATCATCTTTTCTCCCCAGTCAATTTCTGAATAGAGATACCTAAGGAAATTGTTATGAATGGGTTCCAATAATAAATCATTGAAAGAAATGAGTCTCTCCATTGTAGTAAATTTATCACAAATATACAGTAATTCTGTATTAAATCTACTACAATATCACTTTAAAAGTGCAGTAAGGTTGGGACAATAAGCATTAAAAGCTTTATCCGGCAAATACGAGCTTTTCAAAGGAAATTTAAAGGGTCAAAGGTGCTTCTACAGGTGCCGATCCCATGAAAAGAGAGGGGAGGAAATGATGGGGTTTGTAAGACGTGCCGAATGGTGTGTACATTATGCCATTTTATTTGCAGGTCTTGTATTGTGTCCGAAATTACAAGTGGGCTTAGATTAAACTTTCAATTTATCCGGTTTGTATCGTGTACCGAAAATCGTTTCAATGTGGACAGAATGATGCTCAATATTAAAACTTAAAATAGGCTTCTACTTCTTGCCGGGAATGAATTTTTCCTGTTTTAGTATCCTTTTCCGAACGATCTAATTTTACTTGCAGGTCTTGCATTGTTTTGGGGATTCTTTGTCCGTAAATGTCTTCAATGGATCCCTTTCTCAAAACCTCAATTTTTTGGATCAGCGATTCGTCCTGCAATCCTGCTAGCCATTCAATGAGTTCTATTTTCTTTACTGCTATATCCATAATGACGGTGTCTGAAGCACAAAGATAATATTTTTATGGCTATTTCTCGTTTTCATCTTTTTGCCCGACCACAGTAAGGTCATACATGCCTTGCCGCCTTATCCGGAACCCTGCACTTACTCCCAAAGTACGTTCGATTTTAATGGCAATATCTGCGGTGATATTTCTTTTCCCTCTAAATAGTTCGCTTAGATGGTTGGGCAAAATTCCTCATGCATCTTTTACGTTCTTTTAACTTAATTTTTTAGGTCAAGTGCAAGCTTTAATCTTGTTTCTAATTCGGCCATAATAGATTTAGATATCGATCCTATCTCTCCCGTGAATATGTTTGTCTGTAGTGTTACAAGTTTATCCATTTTAAATATTGACTTCTTCTTTAGTCCGGTAATAGTAAAATCAGGATGCGTTACTTCTAATATAAAATCTGTCGCCTCTGCTTTGGCAGGTATAACCGAGGAGATGAAAGCCACAATCACGTCTTTTTTAGATTTTTCAACTTTAGATACAATCACGGCTGGTCGTCTCTTGGATGAGCTTAAATCAGTAAATGGAAACAATGTTAGTACTAGCGTCCCCCTTTCCATTTCACTTATATTTTATCTTCAAATCTTCATCAGTGTAAACATCTTCTTCTTCCTCCTCTAGAAAATCAAATGCTTTTCCTCTTTCTGCCACTACCTGTATCTCTTCAGCAGTAATATCCTCCTTGCCTACTTCTAAAAATGTAACAATAACCTCTTTAGGTTCAGTAATTTTAACTTCTTCCAAAAGCTTCAACTCTTTTCCGTCGTAAATTGCCCTTACACTTAACATAACGATCTTTAATTTCTTTTGAATTTAAAGATTTTACATGTTATTTCCAACCCTCAGCGATATTTATTGGTTCCAGCTGTTTGGGGATGACGTTTTTTTTGAACCCTCGGGCTTCAATTTCATAATGGAGGTAAAGCTATAAATTCACCATTTTCCAATTCAAGGTCAATAAAAACATCAGGACCATTTGTATTCTGTTGATTTTTTAGTCTATAGTCAAAAAGAACCCTAAGAAAATAACCATCTTTACCTTCATATAATCGTTTATAGCAAGAAACTTTAAGTAGAATTAATCTAGGATCGTTATCTCTTTCCGCTAGCATGTTTACAATTTGCGGGTGATATTTTGCAAAATTTACAGCATCAATTAATATTGTAGAGTTCATATTGTTTTATGGTTATTCTTAATAGGATAATGATTAATATATCAAGGTTGTTTCAACCAATATATGTACGTTGTATCCTGCAACTGGCAGGAGCTCCCGAGATTGATTGCTCAGTTTGTGTCAATACTTTCTCAATTTTTTTTTATTTATAAAATTTTAATTTTTTTGTTAACGACGGTATGTTGTTGCGTATCTATCAGCGTGATATAGGAAGATAAGATTACTATAACTATTGCCTTTTAACTGTGACTTTAATTGCACACTTGAAAAAATGCTTCATCACCAGTGGATTGGGAGCAATCAACCCAAGTCTCTGCTTTTCTATGTGCCCCTGAGCATTTCCCTTCTTCGTTTTCTGCAAAAACAAAATACCCAATCTTTCCCTTATGAATTGTGAATGTCTTTGATAGATTTGATCCTAAGTTACCACTGTATACAAGAATTTCACAGTTTACGATTGTTCCTGGGTCTACCTCAATAAAATAAACCAAAAGGTTCATGTCACAATTATTGCTATAATGAACGCTAAGGTCTTGTTGACAACCTTCTTTAGGTTGAGGGATTAATATTTGAGTACTATCCCCCCACCCAGGAAACCATCCTCGTACCCCATCACATCCAACAAGTATGATTGCAAAAAGTATTACTAATATTCTCATTTATTAATAGTTTTTTAGATATTTATTTAATTGATTTTGCGGGATGGTGTTACACTCTTTAGTAATACTCTGAAATCATTCCAATTTACAGTTACTTGAGTATAACTTCCTGCTTCATCCCCTTTTTGGTCGATCTGAACGTCATAAGAAGCAACAATGTTCCCACCCATTTTATATGGGATTGAACCTTTTGTT
>JBGTDA010000070.1:0-21267 GCA_041748555.1 Rhodonellum sp. | reverse complement strand
GGAGCTGTTTGAGCAGTCCTATCATCTCAATGGTTTTGCACAGCCCTATCTTCCTGCCATAAGTACTTATGACCCAAAAATAATCGACATGTACCGTTGGAAGCTTATTCCACATTGGGTAAAAAATGAAACGGACTGGAAGGCCAATACCCTTAATGCTAAGGGGGAAGAGCTTTTTGAAAAGGCATCTTATAAAAACTACTGGAAAAACAGATGCCTGATTATCTGTACGGGATTTTTTGAGCCGCACCAAGTCGAAGGACAGAAAAAATCCCAATCCTATTACATCAAATCCAAAACATCGGAATTCATCACGCTGGGCGGGATCTATTCCTATTGGAACAAAATCCCGACCTTTTCCATCATCAATGTAACAGCCTCCCCCCTGCTTGCCAAAATCCACAACGAAAAGAAACGCATGCCCCTGATTTTGGAAGGAGATGCAGCTGAAGCTTGGCTTTTATCCCCGGCTTGGAATTGAAAAAAATCTCTTTAACGTTTTAGGATTAGGGAGCTTTGGACAAAAAACTTGAAATATTTTGGGATCAATGTTAATTGAAATGAACACATCGTGAAAAGCTTGTGATAGGTTATTCATTTACCCAATATGTGTATCACATTTACTTAGCTCGAATGTTACATTTAATCCTGAGGGATAATGGTATTACGGAAAAACTTAATTTGTACCAAAAGAAGAAGTATAATGAATTAATGGATCATTTGGTTCTTTTCTGCTCCCCCATTAACACTCTTAATTTTATATAGAGTTAACAGAAATATCCTCATATAAAGGAGGGGCATTTCTGAACAAGTTTGTAGGTGTCATCGAGGCAAATTTTTTAAAATCCTTTACAAGGTGCATAGGGTCATAATACCCTGTTTGATGACAGATGTCCAGCCAAGTCAGCTCCGGCTTATAGGTTTTTAAATCCAAAGCCAGGTTAAATCTCCTTATTCTTTCAAACAGCTTGGGAGAAAGACCGACCTGCTTTATAAAATTCCTTTCAAAGGTTTTTAGGCACATATTGGAATGGTATGCCAGTTCCTCAATAGAATAGGTTCCCGGTTGCCTTAGCATAAAATCCGTAGCTTTTTCAAGTCCGGCGCCTTTAATTCTGCTTTTGTTAAGGTTGGCCAAAAGAAACCTTTCCGTAAGCTGGAACATTTCCGAGGGAGTTTTGGCTTCATTTAACTGTTCGTGGAACTCAACAACTTCTTTGGGGAAAACAACATCGGAATCTCCCATATACTCGGTTACTTCGGAAGGAGGAAGGCCAAAGATTCGGTAGAAGCCAGTCGGTTTAAATTGTATGGTTAATAATTGGATATGACCTTTGAAATGAATGAATCCCCTGAAGGAAGTTAATAAGCCGGCAAAGGTACAGTCAGGGGTGGACTTTTGGGTGAGGGTAACCATTTTATGGTTTGAAGCAGCATTGATAAAATCATACATTTTGGAGTTGATCATGAACAACATATCAATCTCATGTGTAGCATGCATAGGTTTGAAAAAACCTGCCTCAGTGCAGTCAAATTCCCTGAAAGCAATATGTAATATATAGTCCTTAAGCAGATTTTGAGGAATATGAATCAATGTACGTAACATATTTCTATAATTTAGTTACAAAAAAATGTCTATTTTTTACTATAAAAATAAAAGAATTTACTTTTAAATTTAAGCTAATCAATTAAAAATTAAAGTTTTATCTCCTTTAAAACCGAAAAATAATGAGGCTACCCTTTTTTTTAACATCAGTAATTTTTATTGGGACTTTTCAATTTGCTTTTTCGCAACAAATAACCGAAGAGGGGGCAATAAAAAAAGTCGTCCGTTATGAACCGGAATCATACATGAAACGGGATTCCATTGCCTGGAAGGAACAATTTGTCCAGAATGAAAAAACAACCCGGGCCTATTCTTCCTTTACATTTTCCGACAGTCAGGTGGGATGGCAGAATTTCGGTCCTATGATGCTCCAATGGATGAAGGATTCCACCAGTTCATCCCCCAATATTAATATCGGACATAGCAATCATATTATTAATATATCCGATGATTTGGCTTTTGTTGCTTTCGATCAAGCCTTAAGTATTCCCGGCGTTGATTCCATCCCTCCCACCCTTTCCCGCAAGTTCAGGACCCTAATAAAAGACAACGATCAATGGAAGATCAGCTCCATTATTACCATCAATACCCAAACAAATATCAGCACTTCCCCTGAAGTGATGGAGGGTTATTTTAATTTTTTGGGATATAGCTATTTGGAGGATAATATGATTGACAAAGCCCTGGAAGTTTTTAAACTCAATGTAAAGCTTTATCCCACAGCCTGGAACACCTACGACAGTCTCGGAGAAGCCTATGCCCTCGCTGGCAATAAAGATCTAGCCGTTGAAAACTACAAAAAGTCCATTGAACTGAATCCGGAGAATGAACATGTGAAGGACATGTTGGGGAGGATTGAGGGGAAGTGAATAAGGATTTGGCTTATTAATTTGTAAAGAAGTAGTAATAATAAATGTGCTATAAGCAACATATGTGTATTTATGAATCTGGAACATTATAACCTGCAATGTAGGCAGGCAAGCAAGATATTCTATGTTTAAAATAAGCAGAAGCCGAAAAGCTTTGACAGAGTAGGCAACTATAACAATTAAATAAATAAAATCATGGCCATTCCATTAAATCAAGCAGTTGATATGATTGTGCGGGGTATTGAACCCAATGCAGACAATCAAGGTGTAATTATTAACGATCACCATTTTTACCTTCGACCTCATGGAAACAAAAACCTATTAGAAAAAGGAGAAACAAGTTACTTTAGGCATCGACATGTAGGAAAGGATGATCGAGTTTTCTACTCTGTAACTGTAAAGGGAAAAGACTCCTATGATGCCAAAATTACTAGAATCCAATATCGCGGTCCCTTTAATAGCGGAATGAAAAAATTAAATATGCATGTTGGCGGAGCTCTGAAGGAATTAGGGACAAAAGGAGCTATTGCTGCAAAGATCCTTTCATTTCTCGCAGACCTAAATATTCAATCTAAGTTAGATGGTGATTGGGAGGTAGAAGCAGCCATAATTGTCGATGCTATTGGCAAGCGGATGGCTGCAAGTTAAAAAGACAACTCAATTGCCTCCAATAATTTCATACGAATACTTATTAAGTTTAATAAGTGAAATTGAGGGATTGGTCGATAGTTCAAATTTAAAAAAGAATTAGCACCATAGGACCCAAGAAGCCGGGAGGATGTTGATAGCAGCTTTTACTTATGCAATAGAACCTAGAGTCGGTGAACAAGTTAGAGCACAAATAATAGACAGAAAATCTCTTACTACACCAATCACTATTTCTTCAATACCACTTTCTTCTTTAATTATTGATTTCATTTCTAATTCAAGTGAGTTTATTGGAAATGAAGATGCTAAAGCAGTAACTGGAATTGCCGGTGCTACTTCCGCCAGCCAATAAATGATATTTGGTAACAACCTGGCCGAAATCGTTATTCAAAAACAAGTAGCCGGTTCAGCAAATTCTCTTCAACTAATAATATTGAAAAATTTCTACTATATGAAATCTTAGATTATATCAACAACTACATTTTAATCTTTTAAAACAACAAAAATGAAAAAATTTGTATTACAGTATTCAAATTTGTTTTGTGTGGCTTTTTCCGCATGTATTTTCAATTTATTTTCTTTTAAAGCAAATGCACAAAATATTGATTATACCACTACCACTTGCCCTCGTTGTAGCCTTCCACAAATCGCTTTTCACACAGAAGTAAAAGATAAGTACTTGGGTGTTTTCGGACATAATCCTTCAAGACCTTCTACTTATAGTCTAATTGGAACAAATAAATTTGCAGGGGTGGACCCCTTTAGAACTATATATGACGCTTTTTATGGTGGTAATTGGTACCCAATTAGAACGGATAAACAGAATTTGGTAGGAACTTTTTATAGATTTAATGTAAATCACCTAGGGGATGAAAATGACTGGAATATTCATATTGTGCCGGACAATGAATTTGAGATTTTAATAGCAGATGCCTTAGATAGACCTAATAAAGATTTAAATAAATGGCAGGAAAATTCTGAGGGGAGGTATTCAATAGAAGCTGAAGTAACCCCTATTACTAATGCTTTTAATAATGCATGGTTTAATAATGTTACAGGTCGGACAACTTTACTCAATAAAAAAATTGGAGTTTACGGACCTTTTGTTGCCGAAAGTTATCATGGGTATAAGCCTGAAATCCACCCCTCTGAACAAATATGGTGGAAAGATGATACGGGCAATTTAACAACAATACTTTTAATAGCAGATGCATCAAACAGGTTTGATGAAATGTCTGACTATTCGACAGCTATTGCAATACCAGATCCTCAGCCATGGACAGAAGACAATGGTCAGGAAGCAGAACTAAGAATACCATTTGAAATAAATCCTGCAAATGGCTCTGTCGCTTATAATTTATATAGTCTATATGATAATAATAGCTTTCATTCAGGAGCAAATTTCAGCGATGCATCAAGTGGTTTATCTCATACCATTACTTACGAGGGATCGGAAGTATTGACGATAAATGGGCCATCCACCTTAGGAAAGTATGTTGGGGTTACATTTGAAGATGTTTGTTTTGACACTAGCAAATCAATGTTGAAAGGTTACATAATTTTAAACACAGCAATAGGAAATGGAGGAGGTGGAAGAGAGGGGTTTGTTGCACTACAATTGGAAAAAAAGGAATATGGCATTAATCATAAGCCGGGTATACTAGTTGGCGATATTATTAATACATCTAACACTTGGACAGCCTATAATACACTGTATGACAACACTATTTCTATTTCAGATAATAATGTTATTTCTTCCGATAAATATGGAAAAGGAATTGTCGACGGTATGATTGATTTTAATGGCAATGGGATAACTGACCTGTTTGCGGTTAATGGGAACAAATGGATGGTTTTATATGACGGGTTGGGGCAATGGCAAGAAATCAACACTGCAAGGGTGCCTTTGAATGAACTTCGCTTTGGGGATATCAATGGTGATGGAATTACAGACATTCTGTATGTAAATCCTCAAAAGAAAGTGCTTGTTTCAATGGGCGGTGTACAAAGGTGGCAAGAAATCACTGATGCGGGTGACCAAACAAATGATATAAGGGTAGGTGACTTTAATGCCGATAATGAAACAGATATAGTATATATGAAATTTATGGGAATGGTTGGATTTTCGACCTATGGACGTTTCAACATGTATGTAAAATATAGTGGTGTAGGCAGTTGGCAAGAGTTAAATTCTGGCTATAACCTCTATGTAAAAAATTCAAATGATAACGCAACAATTTTTGAGACTTATAACAATGTTTTTCGTTTTGGTAATTTTAATGGCGATAATATAACAGATATTTTTAGATATGATAAGAACAAATTTAAGGTTTACTGGAATGGAAGAGGTGATGCAAAAGATCTTTGTAGCCCACAGGCCACAAACTACGATATGAATGATTTCCTATTCGTGAATAACCTATCAAAAGTAGATTATACAGACGTTATTTATGTTCAGAGACGAACCGGTGTCTGGAAAATTTTTTATGAAGGCAAGAGAATAACAGGTGGCCGACCATTAAAATATTCTAATCCTTTTACAGTTAATTTTGGAAATTTGGATGGTGATGATCTGTGGAAGCCTTTTGTAGTGGATGCTGTTAGACAAACCAGAATTCCAGTGGATAATTCCTTTGTTGCTCCTACCATAAAAATGGAACCATTTGTCATGCCTAAATACGCGAGGGGTTCAATCAAACGAAGTTCAATTAACGGTAAGCCAATTTTAACGGTGGATATGAACCTCCAATATCATGGAGGGACTGCTGGTGTAAATAGGGGAAGATCAAATTTTCGATCTGTAACCCAAGTAAAGGAAAAATCAAATGCAAATCTTTTACAATACACACCTTCTATTGCAGTTGCAGGCGAAGTACAGCCCATAGGTAAAATAGAAAAAATCCCACTCGGGTCAAAAGAAAATGAAATCGAGGTGAAGTTTTCTTCAAATTCAACCCCTATTGAATTTGAGATTCGTCCATATGGTATTGGTGCAGTACCTCATAGCATAACTGAAACAATCGATGGTGAAGGAAACTGGAATACCTGGAAATCTTATCTGTCTCCAGAAATCAAACCACATTTCGCCCCATTGCTAAATTCGTCCCCTGGGGTTGTTGAAAGGGTAAAAACATTACAATTTGAGTTACTCCCTTATTATTCAACTATGGAAGATGGAAGGGTGAGTTTAGTTGAAATGGGTGATATGATGAAAGAACTTAATGAAATTATCTACGGAGAAAACCCTGCAAAAATTACTGAAATTTTTGGAAACACCTCCGTTTTTACAATTAAATGGAAGTTTGAATTAATAAACATTTCCAATGGAATGACAATGCCTGTAGATGGTCCACAATCGATTTCCTCAAATGGAAAATGGCTTAATAATAAAATCACCTTTACATTTCCTGAACAAAATGAATTGCTGCAGTTTAAAGCCACTGCAACTATAGAAGATGATTTAGGTAATATTTCTCCTGAAGCTACGGAAATCATTTTTTACAATCAGAGAGTTAAATTTTCTGAAGCTAGAAATCAGTTGTCTTCATGGTTGGAAAAAGTCAGGAGTGTAAACGGAAAAGCCCATGAAAATTTTACCCGGAATGCGAATTACTTGGCAATAGACAATCTTCTTTCACCTGAAGAAATAATGATTCTATTAAAATAAAACACATTTGTTTTTTTTTACGAACTTAAATATTATGACACAACTAATTAAAAGAAAAATTTTATTTAAAGTACCATTTATGCGGACTTCACTGATTTTGTAGATGTCCAGGTTAAGGAAAACTCAGCAACAGCGAAAGGGAGATTTAACTTTAAAAGTGTATGTACAAAAAGATGAACAAAAATTTATTTCATAAAAGAAAAGTCAATTATGGCATTTACAAAAACTAAACTAGTTCAAGCGCGTGGATGGCGTACTTTGGAAAGCGGGTGGAATACTGAATTCTGGGTTAGTTTCTTACTTCCTAAGAATGCACAAATTAAGGTTCGTTATGGTGGAGGGTGGATTTCTGGTTGGGATAGTCAAAAACAGACGTTGGATGGTGAAATTACTAAAGTGCTTAAAGTTTCAAAAACAGCAAGTAAGGTTTATGCACGCATTCAGGTCTATGTACAACAGAATACTGAAATAGCTTATACCTATTATCCAGGTCCATTTGATGGATTAATTTCAGAATTATAATAGGGAATTATGAAAATATCCAAATAAACTATAAGTACCAATTTTAAATAAATTATTTATTAGGTTATAAAATATACTATTTATCAACTAAAATCTGCAATATGTATCAGGGTTTAATATTAATAAAAGGAAAGAATATTGGTGTTGAAGTTTGGAGTCATATATCTTATTCAAATGGGAAGCATTATAAAGTGGGTGAAGTGAAGGCAATAGGAATAATTATTCACATTGCTGCGAATTCACCTGAGGATTATAACAATGCTTTTCTTAAATTCTCGGCAATCCCTAAAGCCACAGAGGTAATTCCACTTTTGATTTATAATTACCAAAGTAATATAACATAATCGAGATAATTGATATATAAGTATTTTACATGAATGCTAGTGGCAACCCCAAGACCTAAGGTTCCAAATGACTAGGGAAATGGAGAAAAGAATATGATTTTAATGATTGATTTTCTCAAGCAGGGAATGGTGTTTTAGGTATTAGGTATAAAAGAAATTAAACCCTGCAATGGTGAAAGATAGAAAAACCAGATAATAATCCAATATCTCAATAAATCTGACTTTTCTGATAATAGTTAGGAACCAGAAACGCTAAGTACTTTAATATATATTTAGAGCAGGATTTATATGAAAATATAAATCCATTGGGAAAAAATCATTTTTATGAACCTAAAAAACTAATAACATGGCAGATACCTTAGATGTTGCTACAAGAAAAATTTCCAATAAGCATCGCTCATTAAGATTAAGATGGATAAACTTGGGGAATTCAACCGGTCCAGTTACTAGCGCCGGTTATGGCGGATTTTTTAGGGATTATGAAAATGGAAGAATTTATAGCCACCACACGGTAGGTACATTCGAGGTTCATGGTGGAATTCTTACAAAGTACAGGACACGAAATACTGTTGGCGTTAGCACTTTTACAGGCAGAAGAGAACTAGGATTTCCTAAATCTGACGAAATAAGGACACCGGAAGGGTTCCCATTCAGTCGTTTTGAATGGGGAGAAATTATTTATTTCCCAGGTACAAGTGCTGGGGTAGTTATAAGTGGGATAATTTATAGGGAATGGAAAGGTGAGAGAGAAGCTATTTTTGGCTATCCAGTAACAAGCAATCAGAGAAATGCGCAATTTGAATTTGTTATTTTTGAAAGAGGTATTTGCTTGCAGCGTCACAATCAACAAATCGGTATTTGGTTAAATTTGGATACTCCGATGTTAGGTTGCCCGGCCATCACAACAAATAATTTAAGTGATATACAAATAAAATTAAGTTTTACCATATCTGATATTTACAGTTTAAGTGATATTGTAGGAGACGTACAAGATGTTAATAATTTGTTTAAAGCAAATCTGTTTTTGAATCAGGTTTCGGATAGGACCAAACTGTTGCCCTTGGAGATCATAGAAACCGATCAAAGAAATCGCTCAGAAGTTGTATTTAGACTTGGTGTGAAAAGACTTATTCCAGGTCCTCTTGCCAATGGTACTCCAAAACTGTATGATCTTGTTTGTAAAAACGAAGCATCATCTTATTTCATTCTTAGTCCTCATTGTATTTACAGCCGAAATTCATGGAAAGACTTTGGCTTGTTGCATGCCACAGATATCCATGTTTCCAAAAGAATTGATAGTTTTAAAGCAATATTTAGGGAGGCGTTAATCAAGTATCCTGATTATTCGGCATTGATTCAAGGTGGTATTGATAATGTAAATAATTGGAATAATTGTTTTCGTGACTTTATCAGGTATGCCAATTCAATGTATAAAAAAGGCGTTGTTGATGGAATAATTGCTACCGGTGATATTGTCGACTATTTATATGAGGCAGGTGACAATAAGAAAGGTGGCGGTAATTTTAAGTTTTTACGGGACATCATTTTAGGGAAGTCTCCATATCCTGAAGGAGAGCACGAGGCAGAAGAGCTTTTAGTTCCAATATTTATTTCCCTAGGTAACCATGATTATCGTGTTAATCCTTATGAACTTTTTCAGGATGTAAGATTGGGAACTCTTTCAGTTAGTAAAGTTGAACAATTTTCAAGTTTCAACCTTAATAAGAAGGAGGCACGAATCATTCAAGGAGGAGACCCTTCGATTTTCGAAAGGCCGATTAGACCAGCCTCACCATTTGATCCTCAGAATCAAACTAATATAACTACATTTTATGAGGGATTAATTGTAGTGGCTGATATTAAAGCTATTGCACAGGTCGTGCCCGCTACAAATTTAGACTATTGGAAAGACGATTACTTACAGTATTATAAGCATCACATTGGTAGAAAAACCAATTATTTAGTTCAATTGGGTAAACACAAAATAATAATGCTAGATTCAGGTCCTGATGTTGGCGGTCCTGATGGAGATGCGGATATTTTGGAAGAAATTATAGCAGCATTTCCAGGACGAGTGGATAGTATTATATCTGCAATTGGAGGAGATCGATTGGAAGCTTTTCTAGCTTCTATCGGGTGGGGATCTATTGATGAAACAGCATTTTATGTTAGAAAAACTCCAAATTCTGAAGGCCCTGCAGAAAATTTCTTTCATCTATTAAGGGATGTAAAAGTTACAGATGGAATTGTAATTGTTGGTATGCATGCCCCTCCTGTTAATATTTTTGGAAATGAATATGCCCATTATTTTCGGGAAACCGAACGCCGGAGTGCTGATGAGCTAGAAGTTGTAAATTTTATTAGGAGAAATACTCCATTGCATGTCATCGTTCCCCCAATTAATAATGCAAGAGCAAAAATTATTTCCCAAAGAGAGTTTAGCAATTGGTTTGGAAATAACAATTACTTTAAAAAAGGGTCTCCTTATGACTTATTGCATAATGGAGTTTCAAGGGGTGACATGAGATTATTTCTGAAGTTATTGTGTGGATTGGATGGAAGCCAGAAACCCATTGATCTTTTATTATGTGGCCATATTCATTGGAGATCTGAAATGAGAATTAAGTTTAATTATTCGGACGGAGAATTATTATATTATACCGATTTTTATACTGAAAATCCAACTCGATTCCACAATTCCTTTAAATATAAAGGTGAACATGGCCAATATGACTCAGTAAAAATTTATATAAAAGATGATGTAGGGCTAAACGAAGAAGTTAAAACTACTACGGAAGGTAATAACGAGTATAAAGTTTTAGATATTCCCCCATATTTTGACCCCCTAAATGCATCCCAAAACAAGGCAGACTGGTGGGAAACTCACAAGCCCTTAATTGTACAGGGTGCTCCCCTTGGACCAAAAGACCATAACAATAGAATAAAAAATATTGATACACCAACCCAACACCCATTCCAAGGATGCAAATTGATAATTGTCAGAAATGATCTCATCGATAAAATTATTCATGTTTACCGAAGAGATTTATCTCAGCGAAATTATTCGATTCCGGAAAGTGTAATTCCGGTTTCATTTGCTGGTCCACCAATCTCAAATGGATGAAGATTCATATAATTTTAAAAGGTTGATTAATTTAGTGCTTTGGAAAATAATGTTTGCCTGTTCAGCTATAGTTAGACGATAAAATTAGTTGTTATTATATATAATTCACGGTTTAATAATCGGTATATGAATTAATGAACAAGGCAGTGAAGTGAATGTTGAAACCAAAACATTCAAATAAACAAAAGTGATCAGAAATTGCAAAGTACTATGTTTTTAGTTCGTTAGCATCAATTACATATACATTTAGGTTGAAAAAATAGATGGCCGTTACATAATTTTAAAATCTTGAATTGAATGTCTTAATATCCCATCCATTGCCTTTCTCACTCATGGTGGCACATAATATTTTTCTCCCATCAGTCCTGACATTAACTAAGCCATATATAATTCCTCCAACAATTTTTTTATCCCAAAATGATTTAGTCCTTGTAGCTGGTCTCAAATCACCCGCATTGGTTTCCTTATAGGCAACGTCTATTTTTGTATTGCTTTTAAGAATTTCGCCTGTCCCTCTAATTTTTAACTGTTCAATTTTTCCCAGTTTGTAGCTTCTTGATATTTCAGTTGAATATACTAGTGGTGTAATGATTTTATCCGCACGAATTGTTTTATAGCCGGTTATTCCTGAAGCTGCTACTATAGTTGGTCTAGGGTGCGAATGCCCTTCTGCGTCTCCAGAAGAAATGATAGTTGCTCCTGCCGAAATATGAGTTAAAAATTCAAATGAACAGTCATCGCTGCCGTGATGGCAAGATTTAGCAATATCACTGGCTAATTCATGTTCGTTGTTTTCATAAAAAGACATTATGCGCTTTTGACTGCTAGCATTTAAATCTCCTGTCAATAAAATTTTAACGGATTTATAGTCTAATCTTAAAGTAATACTATGTCCATTTGTGTTTTGAGAACTCCCCCCTAGTGATTCATAAGAAGGTTTATCTTCATATTCAATTTCTAATGGAGCTAATACATTTATTTTAAATGCATCTGTGGTAAATTCGTCCAGGTTTCCAGTTTTGTTTGAAATTCTCTGAGAAGGTATTTGTTTATCTACAATACACTGCATAAACGAAGCCCATTCACCTTGCAAAAAGTATCCATCTCTTCCATATTCCAACAATTGGGTTATATCTTCTAAATCATTAACCAAAAGTGTAAGTTTTCTGTTTTTTATAGGACCTAAATTTCTTGACTGTCCTTTTTTAAACCAACCTACTCCCGCATGATAAAATTTTGAGACATTCACTTTGGCAGTATCAATGTCTAGTTCATGCTGCTGGCTCGGGTTGATCAAATCCCACAATCCTCCATAATGATCTGCATCATTATGTGAGGCAATCATTGCATCTAGTTCTATGGAATCCATTCCATAGTCTTTCTTAAATTTCCAATCAATGAAATCTGCTGCATTTTTTCCACTTTGTTGAGCTGATCTTTTATAACCCCCATCAATCATTATATGTTTTTCATTAGGAGTTTTTATTAAAATTCCATCTCCTTGTCCCACATCTATAAAATATAGCTCTAATAGAGGCTCATCCCCTAAGTGTGTTTTATTAACAAAACCTTCCCATCCTCTTGCCTTAACTTTCACATAGGCATCTGAACCCGTAGTTGTAGTATAAACTTTAACACGATCCCCCCATAGTAAATGTGCAAATATTTTTTCCCCATTATTCCCCATGAAAAGTGGGGTTGTATCTTCTTTTACATATTTTAATGATTGTGCCATGACGTTATTTGGTTAAAATGGTTAAAAATATTCCCGTTGATTCATCAACTGAAAAATAACCTTAAATTATATAAATATAAAAAAAATTCCATATCGCTTTTTTTTTAATATAATCAATCCTGAGAAGCCGTCAATAATAGATTAATTTGATACACGCTATTAATTAAATGAAAAAAATAATTCACCTTTTAATGGTTTTCTTCCTCCTCTAAAAGAGCCTTGGAGATTTCACTTTCAATTATTCTCAATTTATTCTTACAATATTTCACCAAGGAAGATGCTTCTTTAACCAGTTCAGAAAGTTCATCCATCCTTTTTTTCTGTTTCAAGTAAATTGACTATTTCTTCAATTCTAGCAACAGCTCTGTCGTAACTTATAGTTTTTTTTCATATTCTTCTTCAATTTTTCTGGTTATGGTTTTTCCTTAAGAAAGTTCTTTAATGACTGGCCTTTTTCAGGTTTTAAATTGTCTATGGGTTTTCCATCTATTTCAGTGCGGGTGTAGCCTTTTTGAAAGAAAGAGTTGGGATCTGCCTTTAGAAAATCCTTTTAAAGTTGATATAACTTTTTGGTTTAATTCCCAAAATAAGTCTTCAAAGCCCTTGTTAATTCTGGAATTGATTGGAAACTTTTAAATTCTCCATCTTGATATGAATTAGGGAACAAATTCTTATTTAATTGATTTGATAATTAACTTTTTCTTTTGCCCTGCTGATGGAATTCTTTGTTTGATTTTAGAGTCTGTTTTCCAAATCAATTATTCTTCTGTCTTACCATAGCACCTGCTGAGAACAATATCGATAGAGGGCTTATAACAAATCATTCAATTTTTCCTCAAAATTTCTAAATCCAGATAGTATAAATTCAGCTACTGCAGTAGAGGTTTCATTTTGGTATGTGCAACCAAATCAGCAATAGTTTCATCACTTTCATGCCTAATTCCTGCGATTACGGGGATAGGGCTTTTGGCTATTTCCAATACCACATTATAATCATCAAAACAATCCAATTCCATTTACATCAAATCCAAAACATCCGAATTTATTACCCTAGGCGGGATCTATTCCTATTGGAACAATATCCCGGCTTTTTCCATCATCACAGTGAAAGCTTCTCCCCTGCTGGCAGAAATCCACAACGAAAAAAAACGCATGCCCCTGGAAGGTGATGCCGCAGAGGCCTGGCTAATGCCAGACCTTTCCAAAGATGAAATGTCAAACCTGATGGCCCCCTATCCATATGATGAAAAGCTGGAAAATTACCGGGTAATGGATGGGGTGACCAATACCAGAGTGAATACGAATGTTGAGGAGGTGTTAAGACCTTTTGAATATAAAGCAAAAATTCATAAAAGCCTTCTACATTGAAATTATTTCAGCTTCTCCAAATAAAAGTTTTAGTTTTTAGATTTTTTTAAATCCTAAAAAAATGGAAGTCCAATTGAAGAAGCAAATGATTCAGCTATTAATAATGGGATTTCATTTTAAAAAACTGGAGAACCTATTTCTGTATTACATTGAATTCACTTTTATGCCCCACAATTGGCCCCACATTAAAACAAAAAGCCCTAACTCCCTTTTTTACAGTGCATTAGGACTTCGTGCTGCGGAATAGCCAGTCCCGAAAATCTGGAGACGGGACCCGAACCCGCAACCTTCCCGAGTTACTCGGGACAGGCATTCTAACCGGCCGGACTACCGGAAATCAATCTGAATATAAAATCTTTGCTTTTTTGTTTTTTGAGGAAATTCTCCCTCTTCAGCGCTTCAGTCTTAGTTTGGTAAATCTCGGTATAAGCCAATCTCCAGGGTTGTTTCCTAGAGGTGTACCCCTTATGCGGTGAATTATGTTTTTCAAGTCTGCGCTTCGGATCTTCGGAGGATCCAATATAAAATGTGCCGTCCTTCTCTGATTGTATGATGTAAGTAAAATAATCCATAAAAATAGCTTGGCGTAAAATAAAAAAAGCCCTGGAGTAACCTCCAAGGCCTGCGGAATGGACGGGACTCGAACCCGCGACCTCCTGCGTGACAGGCAGGCATTCTAACCAGCTGAACTACCACTCCAATATGTCAACAGCAATATTTCGAACCGGTGACCTTCCCGAGGTCTCGGGACAGGCATTCTAACCAGCTGAACTACCACTCCAATATTTTAAATTTGTAATATTCCGAACCGGCGACCTTCCCGAGGTCTCGGGACAGGCATTCTAACCAGCTGAACTACCACTCCTTTTTTCCTTCTCGTTTGAAGTGATGCAAAGGTAGTCCTTTGAGGAGTTTTTGCAAAATTTGGACTCAAAAAAAATCCCGAATCCCGCTATTCAATTCAATTTCAAAGACATAATTTTTCTCAGCCTAAATATATTTGGTCATAATTCGTGCTCAGATTGTCTGTTTCACCAACTTTTGCTGCCAGTTCCAAGAATCCCTCAGGGAATCTTCAAGCGTCAGTTTAGGCACCCATCCCAAAACAGAAGTGATTTTGTCTGTATTTGCCCATACTTTTTCAATATCTCCGGGACGGCAGGGGCCGATTTGGTAATTCAATTTGACTCCTGATACTTTTTCGAAAGTTTTAATGACTTCCAATACCGTATTTCCGGTTCCGGTTCCCACATTGAAAATATCATAGTAATTTAATTTTTGGTGAAAAAGGAATTCCACTGCTTTGACATGTGCGTCTGCCAAATCCATTACATGGATATAATCCCGCACACAAGTCCCATCGGCAGTATTGTAATCCTCCCCGAACACTGTCAGTTTTTCCCTGATTCCTGCAGCTGATTGGGTAATGAACGGAACCAGATTTGCGGGAACTCCGATTGGCAATTCTCCTATTGCGGCAGAAGGATGAGCTCCGATCGGGTTAAAATAGCGTAATGATATAATCTTTGCACCGGGTTTACTGCCGATATAATCCCTCAGAATATCCTCACAGATCTTTTTCGTATTCCCATAGGGACTTTCTGCTTCCTGTCTCGGGGTGGATTCAAGTACAGGAAGGATGTCTGGTTGTCCATATACAGTACAGGATGAGGAAAATACAAGATTTTCAACATTGTACTTCTTCATGGTCTCCAATAATACCAATAAAGAAATTATGTTGTTAGAATAATATTTCAAGGGTTTTTGGGTGCTTTCTCCGACTGCTTTATAAGCAGCAAAATGAATAACACCTTCAAATTCATTTTCCTTAAAAACATGGTCCATATACTCCTTGTCATTACAATCCCCTTCATAGCAATGGACTTCCCGGCCCAGGATTTCTTCCAATCCTGCTAAGGTGGATTTTTCAGCATTAGAAAAATTATCGATGATAATGGGTTCGATACCGGCATTGAACAAAGCCACTGCTGTGTGGGATCCTATGTAACCGGCTCCCCCCGTAATCAGTATTTTTTTCATAAAAAAAGAATTATTTTGAATACAATATTAAAAGGTAATAATCAAATACCAATGATGTATAACCGCTATTCTGCCAGTTGCCTTCGTTTTTCTAGGACAATTGCCGGAAGACCTAAGGCGGATGTACCCGGCAATCTAATGTCAAACAAAGGGTCTGTTCGATTTTGGCATTTATTGGTATCATTGCGGATATACATAAAACAGAAATTTGTTTTTCAATTTATACAAATGGTTTTACCGTATCAGGGTAAATATACCCCGCTGCTGTTTTTTAGAAGACCGGCCTTCAAGATTAAAATCATATTCCACCATATAGGTGTATGTTCCCAAAGGAGCTTCATTACCTCTTATCTTGCCATCCCAACCGGAATTACCCACATAAATGAGCTCTCCCCATTTGTTGAAAATCATCATTCTATATTCAATTTGGCAATTACGGACAGCTTCAAAAAGTCCATCTGCAGGTTTAAAACCTGTAGGTACCCTGACCTGAGGATTGGCTTCTTCCATGCTCGCGATTACCACTTGTTCACAGCCATTGGCATCTGTAATAAGTAATCCGTACTCCCCTTTTGGGATATCTTTCAGCCGGACTCCCGGAACTTCATCAAAGTGCCAGGTAAGGGAATAGGGCAAAACACCTCCCTCGGGGATGGCCAACAAGGCACCATTGGCAAGTCCGGGACAAGCATGATTTTCAATTTGAAATTCTGCTGTCAATGCCACAGGGGAATCAATGGAAAAACTGACGGGAATCTCACAGTTGCTTTGATCAGTTACTTGAAAAGTGTACTCCCCTCTACCAAGGTTAAACATTTGAATTTCAGAACCTAAAATCAATGCATCTAAAGTATTGATGCTGTAAGGAGCTGTCCCGCCTTGGATGGAAAATATTACAGAACCATCAGCTTTATCAAAACAGGAAGCGTCTTCTTTTATCAATGAGCCTGATATTTCCATGGCTGAAGACTCCTTGATTTCAAGATTATCAAAAAACAATTTACAGCCGCCCCCATCCATCACTGTCACGCTATATAAACCTGCACCGAGATTCTCTGCTGAAGGCTGATTGAGCTCAGCGTCATGGGACCACTCGAAAGCATAATTCCCTGATCCTCCCCTTGTCTGAAGTTCAATTCTCCCTTCACTGCTCCCGATACATATGAATTCGGTAATTTCCGAAATTGTTGTTTCCAGAGGCTCATTGACCTCAATGGTAAGCTTTAATGATTCTCCCGCACAGGATGGATTTGTGATACTGAATTCCTCATACCAGATTATACCTTGGGAACCCGGATTGCCCCAATCGACGCTCACTTTCGCCTCCTGACCTCCCGAAACAATAGTTCCTCCTTCAACAAACCATTGATAGGATCTGCCGGGAATAATATTGCTCACCTGATAAGAATAGTTGGTGTTTTCCTGATAACAAATTTTACCCAAACCCTCAGCCTCGGCCGGCGCAATAGCATCATTGATCAGAATAGGCAGGATTACCGATTCCCCTAAGCAACCTGCTGCTGTGACAGGCGTTGCGATAACTTTTGCTTCGGGATCAAATTCACCCCACTTGATGACGGCCGTGAAGTCATTTTCCTCTACAATTTTCCCACCGACAACTTCCCAAACGACCCGTTCGGTATTCAGTGTATTGACAAAGCTGTAAGTCCCTTCGTCAATCAAAGGGCACACCTTTGTAGGCCCGTCCAATTCCCCCTGGGTTTCCAATACCTCTACTTCAAAAAAAGCTTCTTCGATCTGATCACAGGACCTGTCACCTGTCATTGCAATTATTTTGACTTGGTATATGCCCGGGGATTCAAAAAGATGCTCCACAGTCTGACCTTCCTTCATGGATGTATTGTCTCCAAAGGTCCATTCGAATATTTCAAATTTTGGATTTTGAGGAATCACGGTCCAGCTTCCTTCCTGGTTCAAACAAGCTACCTTATCCCCTTCTACCTCAAAGTCATATAAAACCTCCGTTTCAAAGTTGAGGTTATTCAGGCCGGCTCCAACCGCATATCCATAGGATTCGATAAAGCCGGAACCGTACACATATCCGATAAATCCTTCGGAATTTATCAAAGTATGGCTCCCTACAGAAACTTCCACCTGGGCATATGAAAAATCGGGGTTTCCGGGAATTGCCTGAAATTGATTCCCAATATTCAAGCCATCCAGAATGGTTTTTCCTGCATCTGTTGTTTTTGTAATGATATTGACATAGTGATTGACGATACCTACAACTACCACCGCTGAAAAAGTGACGGATTTTACCAGTTGTTGATTCGGGCTGTAAGTGATCATGGTAGGATCACCATTGGAGGCTAAGGGGCCGTTTTGTACGTTACACCCCTGGCTTTTTGAAAAGACAGTTACCGAAGTTGGTTTAGAAGAAGAGATGTTTGCAAACTCATCCCTTGCAAACGTCAAGGTTAAAAACTTCCCTGCCTTTAAATTACCTGCCTGCTGCCCGTTCACAAAAACCTGAGTATTATCCTCAGCAGCCAATACCTTAACTATTTCTCCGGATGTTCTCCCCTTGAGCGGAATATGGGTATAATCTTTTCCCCAAGTAAAAGTGGGATAAGTTTGCTGAAAAAGATGATCGCCTGTGGTACCATCACAATCCAGCCCCACACTGGTCATTTTGTTGCCGCCAAAGACCGCTACATTTTTGCAATCACCTTCATCGCTTCCAAGCACCCGCACTCTGGAACCGGTGAGATCACCATTGGCTTTGATCTGATAACTTTCACCCCTGTTGAGCGTGACATTGATGGGTGCATTGGCGGGAATGGTGTTGACAGTTGGTGCAGCGGTAGTAATTTCTATATCCGTGTCGTCCTCCACCGCAATGACAAGAAGGGTGCTCTCGTAATTGACATTACTTCCACCCTCTACGCCCTCGGTAAATTTTTCATGATGCGCTGTAACCCGGTAATCCTTTCCTAAAGAAGTGAGGGGTAAAATGATGGTCCCATCTGCACTTCTTTCTCTGAAATTAAATGCATGAACTGTGAGGTTTCCGGAAGAAGTGATGTAAATGCCCTTGTTTTCAATAGTACCCGAAGTACGATGAATGATATCAATTCCTGACTGCGGAAACTCATGAACAAACTGTTCTCCCGCATTGATGGAAAAATTAATGGTATTGTCGGAATAATTGATGGTCCCTGTTGCATCTTCATTGGCAGAAATAATTATGGATGCTTGGTCAGGACGGTTGGGTAGAATCTTATTGTTTTCCATAAAGCCAACATAAAACTCCCTACCAACTGTGGTCAGCTGTGCATAAGCAGTATTGAATAAGGTCAACACCAAAAACAAGCTTAAAACAATAGCAACAATTTTCACCACAACCTAAATTACAAACAGGGAAACCTTCTTTAACCCCCAATTTATCAATAAAATGAATAAAATGTTTTAATATTTACTTTACCCTTTAAAAGCCTTAATTGATGGGATTGTTTTGATCATGGCATAAATAAATGTATTTCCACATGGATCAGTGAATGGAAAAATAAAAGCGATCTCTGCCTAACCTTATATTGCAGGGTACAACCTTCCTCGTCCATCGTTGATTTTGTTTCTCCGAATTCTTATCGTGGATGTGTCAGGACAAAAAGAATGGGAAAAAAAGTTAAATATCCGGATCAGGGTTTCTTGCCTAAAAAAACCAAAATTTGCATTGACAGAAAGTAGTTAATCGAGATCTGCAATCGCAAACCCAAATTATCAGGGATTTGGAACCCCTTCCATTCGCCGGTTCTTCATTCGTATCACCATACAATATCCCATTTTCACCTCCTCCTGCTTTGGCGGAAAACCACGGTTACTTCAAACATCCGGATAGCCAAAGAAAAAAACCACCACCACCTAAACCCCGGGTTGAAACCCGGGGCTACCCAAATTAAACCCCTCTGGGATTTCCATACCCACTGATTAAATGACCCTGATAATGACAATTGCACATTATTAACCGGGAAGAAAGCATAATCGCGATAGAATACCGCACCATCTGCAACATCCATGCGGGATTATTACCCAACTCACAGGGAGGCGGGCAGAGGAAACGATATATTAGCAAACATCTTCACCCTGCAGAAAAGGACGGCCTATATTTCTGCGGTTTTTGGCATGATTCGGAGAGCGTGAAGAAAATGAGTTAGCTCCGTAGGTTTATCCGGAGGAGATCCACTCATTTTTAGCTCGCAGAAGCCTGACAAAAATCAAATTGTATGAAATTAGTATTTCTCAGAAACCCTCGCTCCAATTTGAAGCAGAAATATTAGCCTTGATTTTTTGTTTCTTTTTGATCAAGCAAAAAGAAAGAGAACAAATATTGTTGTAAAATAAAAATCACCACCATTAACATCTACCTGCTTATTCCCGATTATCGGGATCGGTCCCGAAAGCTTTCGGTATCCAGCCATATGCTTAGTAAAACGAATGCTATTAGCAGAATAGCGATGAAAACCGGTTTTTCCTCACCTATCTGATCAAAGTAAAAACACCCCGGCTTTCCTCCTCTATTTGTTCTCCATTGATGAGAAATTGATAGCGAAGAAAATAAGTGTAGCTGCCTGCGGGAACTTCTTTATCCGAAAAAGTCCCATCCCAACCACTTGAACCATTATAAATCAGTTCCCCCCATCGGCTATAAATCAAAAGTTGATAAGATAATATACAATTTGAAACTGCCTCAAATGGTCCCTCCTCAGGCCTGAATCCGGTGGGCATCCTTACTTTTGGCGCTTCTTCTATGACTTCCCCCGTTCCGATACTGATACATCCGTTATTGTCCATAATGGATACCGTATATACTCCTTTTGGAACATCCGTTAAGGTGTTTGCATTTGAATTGTCATGATCCCATGTAAAAATATAAGGGCCTGATGCTCCTTCCGGTTCAGCGATCAACTCCCCGTTTGATTCCCTGGGACAACTTGGTTTCTGCATCCTCACATTCACCGATACAGGTAAAGGTGATTCAACTATAAAATCAACCGGAAGTTCACATCCCTTTGAATCTCTGATGATTGTCAGATAATCAATTCCCTCCAATTCAGAAAGGCGGATTTCATTTCCTACAATAACTGCATCGGGTAAATCTATGGTATAAGGCCCCACTCCTCCTCTCACCATAATCACGGCTCCTCCATCGGATTTTCCAAAACAGGAGGTCGGAGACGTTGATTTGGAAACCAATTCCAACAGCTCGGGCTCTTCCACCTGGATATCTTCCAATCTTATTTGGCAACCAAAAGCATCTGTAACCGTGACTGCATAATTCCCTGGAACGAGATTTTCGATTGTAGCCAGATTTTCAGCGGGAGCA
>JBGTDA010000069.1:0-51214 GCA_041748555.1 Rhodonellum sp. | reverse complement strand
AACCGGGAAATTTTTGGGGTTCTTTGGGTTTGAAAAGGTCATTTTTTTGACCTTATTCAATTATTTTGATATATCAAATGTACTACTTTTATCGTATTATAAAACGTTAATCGCTCGAAATTTTAAAAGCGATTTCCCTGTGAACAACCCTTGAAGATAGGATCTTCTGGCAGAAAAGATATAACTTGTATTTTCTCCCAAAGGTCCTTCGTTGGATAAGGTAAGTTCACTTGCTCCAACTGTCAGCTGGGTAAACATTTTGTCACGCCTGCCTTCTTTAAGCTGAAATTCAAAGAAGGAGCTGATAGAATTCATTCTGTTTGCGGGAAAACCGCCGGTAATGACATCTACATTTTTGATCAGATTCACATTCAAAATTCCTACAGGACCTCCCGATGATCCTTGTGTGGCAAAATGATTTATAACCGGAACCTCTATTTCATCTATGAAAAATTTATTTTCATTTGGAGCACCTCCCCGAATAACAATATCATTCCTGAAGCTCGCTGTGCTGGCAACACCGGGGAGAGATTGAATAACACGGCTGATGTCCCGATTGCCACCCGGATAGCGCTCAATTTCATTGGCATTGAGTTTCCTGACAGAAATTGGTGTCTCATTTGATCTGGAAAACTCAGAATTGACAACAACCTCTCCAAGTTCCGCAGCTTCCTCCTGCAGATCAATGTCCAGCTGTACTTTCCTTGCTAGCGTTACCTGTACTTCAAAAATTGTTTTACTTCTGAATCCCACAAAACTAGCTTTGACATTGTAAAGCCCCGGATCAATATTCTGGATAATATAATTTCCTTCATCATCGGAAACGGTTCCTGACTCCGTCCCTAAAAGAATAATATTTGCAAATGGAACAGGATCGTTATTGATCGGATTAAAAATCCTTCCTTTTATTGACCCACCTTGGCCATAGGAATATCCGGTTAATAAAAAAGAAAGTAGAAACAGGTTTGACTTCTTCATAATCATATTTGGATCATGAGGAATAAATCATTTTCATGATAAAATGTTATTAATCAATCCTGATAATTTTGTTCTCTTAAAAGAGTCTCTTCCTTTATTTTCCATAATCTCCACCAAGGAGTGCCCGGTGAATCATGATGTTCATAATGATAGCCAAAAAAATAGCAGGATAGAAAAGCCCTGATATGATTTTTGGATTGGCTGAAGGAATGGTGACGGTTTTCCGCATCACCCATATGTGGAAGATAGGTGCCGAAATAAAACAACTGTAGTGTAGAAAGAATTGCCGGAAGCATCCAAAAAAGAATAAGGTTTTCGGTTGGGAAAAAAAGCTTGAGTATGTTAAAAGTGATCGCCATCAATAGAAATTGCCAAATGGTAAGGTACTGCTTCAGAAAACTCAGATACCAAATTATGAAATTACCTGAACGATGGTAATCCGGATCCTTGTCAGTAGCCACATGACGATGATGTTCATGATGCTTGGGAAACAAACGCCAGTAAAAATTATAGGAAAACAGCATTGCGGAAACCAATCCAATTCCATGATTTATTTTTTTATTATTGGAAACAATCCCGTGCATGGCATCATGTGCAGTAATAAACAAGCCTGTGTATAAATGAGTCTGTATCAAGACAGCGAGGTAGATCAATGGATTGGTCCGGTTCAGTTCCACATTCAAAAGCAGAATCAAAGAACCAAACCATAGCACTATGACAGTTGTCGCAATGACAATGCCTTTGGGATCAATGGTAATAATATGTGATTGAGTTTTTTTCACAGAACAAATTTAGGAGAAGATATTACGGAATCCTAAAAGGTCAGAATTCTTTGCTGAACCTGTTCCATCAGCCACATAGGAGTGGAAGTAGCTCCACATATACCAATCGAATCATTTTCTAAAAACCATTCTTTTACTACCTGATTGGAATTGGAAACAAAAAAAGTGGCAGGATTTCTTTCCTTACATACATTGAACAATACTTTACCATTAGAGGATTTGGTTCCGCTGACGAAAACGATCTTATCATATTTTTCAGCAAAATCCCTCAATTCCTTATCTCTGTTAGAAACTTGTCTACAGATAGTATCATTTGTATTGACCGTAATTCCGTTTTCCTTGAGAATCTCGTTGATCTCATAGAATTTATCAGTGCTTTTGGTTGTCTGACTGTAAAGTGTAATGCTTTTTGGGAGGCTCGGAATATCCAATTCATTTAAATCCTGAAAAACGATGGCTTTGTTATTGGTCTGGCCCAACAAACCGATGACTTCAGCATGACCATGCTTTCCGTAAATGTAAATTGTCTCTTCCTTATCAAATGAATTTTTGATTCTGTTCTGCAGCTTCAGAACTACCGGGCAGCTGGCATCAATAAGTGTCAGATTATTGTTTATCGCTACCTCATAAGTGGAAGGCGGTTCTCCATGTGCTCGGATCAATACATTCTCGTTGCGAAGCCTGCGAAGGTCTTTGTGGGTTATTATTTTTAGACCCTTGGCAGTTAGTCGGCTTACTTCTTCGTCATTGTGCACAATATCTCCCAGACAATACAGATAGCCTTTTTCATCCAAAATTTCCTCCGCCATCTCAATGGCGTACACAACGCCGAAACAGAATCCTGAATGCTGATCAATATGTACTTGAAGATTCATCATAGATCATTAACTTTTAGTGATCTGAATTGTTTTGAGAGACTTCTTATATGTTCATATATGGAAATATTCATTAACAGAAGTATCAATGAATAAACGGAATCCTCTATTGGAATTGTGAAGATTCTGAGGCTTAAGTTCTCCGCATTGTTGTAAATGACCACAGGTTCCTCCGTAAATGCACCCGTAAGCACACCATTCATCAATAAAAAGGGAACCAAATGGACAATATAAGTTAAGTAAAACCTGCCAAGAAATATATTTTTAAATGTTAAAAAATGGATAATCAGTATGATTGCTGCCAAAATAAAGGTGACCGATGTGTACCACTTATCGAGATTCAATAAAGAAACGGCAATAAAAAGAGGAATCAATAAAAAGGTAATGGGCCTTGAAATTCCCCCTAAAATATCCTTTGGAACAAAATATTTGAGCACCTCATAGATAAATACACATGCAAAGGGAACGGTAAAAAAAAACAACCATTCCTCCACCGGCAGTTCGTAAATATAGATTCCCACCAGATATCGGGGATTGAATTCCCATACACCCATTACCGTGAACCAATGGTCCCAAACAATAAAGAAAGCCCCTGTCAGGAATATCGCAGGAAGCAGTGCATACCATTTTTGGACAAAATTGATTTTTCCCTCAAATGACCTGATAAGAGGAAAGGATATGGTGAAAATATTGACCAGCAGGTAAAGGTATTTTTCCATTTTATTATCCCAATCCCATTTTGATACCGAAATAAGTCCCAACCAAAAGTGAAAACTTGCGGCCATTCGGTATTCTTATTCTCTCTTTGACAATCACTTCGGGCGGTAATTTTTGTATTTTATGAAAAAGATTTAAATAATATAGATAGGCTACTTTAACTCCCATTTTTGCACCACTTGGTAATTGTCTGATACCTACCAAGGCTTCGTCAAAATCTCTTTGGATATCGGCTTCAATAAGCTGTTTGGCAGATTTATCAAAACAATTGAAATCAACACCCGGAAAATAGACTCTCCCACGCTCTTCATAATCACTTTTTATATCCCGTAAAAAATTCACCTTCTGAAAGGCCGCTCCAAGTTTACATGCGGAAGGTTTCAGTTGCTTGTATAGAGATTGGTCTCCATCACAAAAAACCTTCAGACACATCAATCCTACCACCTCGGCTGATCCATAGATATACTCATGATATCTGGAGTCATTGTAAAACCTGAAATCAAGGTCCATTTCCATGGAGGTAAGAAATGCTGTAATCTGCTCCCGTTCAATTTTGTATTTGTTAACAATTATCTGAAAAGCGTGTAAAACAGGGTTTAGGCTGATTTTTTCTTCGATGGCCTGAAAAGTATCCCTTTTGAAGGTATTCAACAGGGTTTTTTTATCATTATCATGAAATGTATCCACTATTTCATCCGCATATCTTACAAAGCCATAGATAGCATATATCGGAAGATGAAATTGCTTGTTGAGGGTCTTGATGCCAAGCGTAAAACTGGTGCTGTACCGTTGGGTTATCAGTCTACTGCATTCAAAAGCGGTTTTATCATATAAGGCCTTGGCGTCCATAGGTATAATATAATAACTTACGGTGTGAATTCCTTGATTATTTCTTTTGCCACCACATGTCCCGAAATCAAAGAAGGCGGAACACCCGGACCGGGGACAGTGAGTTGTCCTGTATAATACAAATTTCTCACCTTTTTGTTTTTAAGAGACGGTTTTAAAATTGCCGTCTGCATCAATGTGTTAGCCAGACCATAAGCATTTCCTTTGAAGGCGTTATAATCTGCTTTGAAATCCGAATGGGCATAAGATCTTTTGTAAATGATATGGCTTCTGATTTCCTGTCCCGTCAGCTTTTCCAGTCGGTCCATGATCATGCGGAAATATTTTTCCCTTATTTGATCGGAATCTTTCAGATCCGGAGCCAAAGGGATCAACAAAAACAGATTTTCTTTTCCTTCAGGAGCAACAGTCGGATCCGTAACGGATGGTGCCGATAAATAGAAAAGAGGTTTATCCGGCCATCTAGGATTGGTATAAATTGCATCGGCATGAGGCCCAAGAGGCTCGTCAAAAAACAAATTATGGTGACGGAGATTCTTCAGCTTTTTATTTACCCCAATATAAAACAAAAGACTTGAAGGTGCCATCACTCTTTTCTGCCAATAATCCTCGGAATAATTTCTGTATTCAGGTGCCAATAGCCGGGTTTCAACATGATGATAATCTGCCCCGGCAACGATGATATCTACCTGAATTTCTGTTCCATCTCTGAGAATTACTTTTTCCGCAAGGCCTTTGCGGCTGATTTGAATTTTTACTACATCCGCATTGTATTGAATATCAACTCCTTTTTCCTGAGCAAGAGCAACCATTCCTTCAATAATTCGATGCATACCCCCTTTTGGATACCAAGTGCCCAAAGCGATATCGGCATAATTCATCAGACTGTAAAGAGCAGGAATTTTATTTGCTGTTTCTCCAAGAAACAACACGGGGAATTCCATTAATCGAACGATTTTATCTGCGGAAAAAAACTTTCGGACGTGCTTGGACATGGATTGAAAAATATCCATCCTGAACATATCCATCAGCAGTGCCGGGCTGGAAAATTCAAGCAATGACCGGCTTGGCCTGTAGACCAGATCCTGTATGCCTACTTTATATTTGTAAGCGGCCTGTTTTAAGAATTCGTCAAATTTTGGTCCTACTCCGGGTTCAAAACTTTCTAACAGATTTTTGAACGCATCAAGGTTCGCAGGTATATCAATAACATCATCTTGGCCGAATATAACTGAATATGAGGGATCAAGCCGTATTAAATCATAATAATCCGAAGTTTTCTTGCCAAAATTGCCAAAATAAGTATCAAAAACATCGGGCATCCAATACCAACTTGGTCCCATATCAAAAACAAATCCCCCTGTTTCAAACTTTCTTGCCCGACCTCCTGGGGAACTGTTTTTTTCCAACACAGTAACCTGAAACCCTTGATGTGAAAGATGTGTGGCTGCCGATAGGCCAGCGAATCCTGCCCCAATCACAACCACATTTTTATCTGACATAGCTTTAGTTCTTATTTTGGTATACCTGCAAATCGTCTTTTAAAATCTTCCTGGCAATATGAATTCTATTTTTTACAGTTCCAATCGGGATTTCCAGTTTATCTGCAATCTCATGGTATTTGAAACCCTTGAAATGCATTATAAAAGGGTTTTTATAAACGTCATCCAATTCCTCTATGGCCTTATAAATATCCTCCATCGCAAAGTCTCCAAAAGCTTCATTCTCTACCATAGTATTTCCCGAATTGATATAATGGAGATTATCGGTTGTGTCTACAAAGGTCCCTCTTCTTATCATTCTTTGGTAATTGGTAATGAAGGTATTTTTCATGATGGTATATAACCACGCCTTCAGATTGGTTCCTTCGGCAAATTTATCCTTGTTGGTAAAAGCTTTCACCATTGTATCCTGTAAAAGGTCATTGGCATCATCCATGTCTCTAGTCAATTTTAGTGCAAACGGCTTTAAAGCACCGGATAGTTTGTGTAAAGAATAACTGAATTCTAAAGTTGTCATAGCTTTTTTGATTTTGTTTAAACAAATCTAAGATCATTTCAATAAAAATCAAACATTTTGTATAATTATTTTTCATTTTTATTAAACAAAATAATAATGGTTTTTAATTTATAAAGGAATAAAGAAGCCCTGTAATACATTGGAAGGATTGGGAAAATATTAAAATTGAGATTTTAAAGGCATTTTACTGGCTAAAAAATGCGAAAAATACTTTTGTGCTGAACATCAGGGCATAAAAAAAGGTGGAAATTTAATTTCCACCTTTTTTATTCTGTTTAATCTATTTCTATTTGTTTTGCACAGAAGGCTCTGACTCTTCCAAATATTCCCTGATATTCCGAATGTAATGCATCACTTTCACATTTGCAGGTATTTCATGATCCTGGCCCACAATCTGATACCCACTAATCAGGATCTGAGACTGGTTAAACTGCTCTGACAAATGGTTGATATACAACTGGACATTTTCCCCTGCAGGTGAAGTAGTAAAAACAGTCATAATATATTCAGGTTTATGAAGATTATAAACTGTCATCAAATCATCCTTTGGGGTGCTTTGTCCCAAATAAAGCACTTTATGGCCACTAAGCTTTATTAGATAAGCCGCAAATAGCAATGAAATTTCATGTAATTCACCTTCCGGCAGGAAGAGTAAAAACTTTTTTCCACCGCCTTTATAATATTGACCGTCAATGGCCACAATAAGCTTTTGTCTTACAAGATTACTCATGAAATGTTCCTGGCCGGGATTGATTGCCCCCGTTTGCCACAATACTCCGATCTTTGACATAAAGGGATAAATGATATTGAGCATGGTTTGCTCAAATCCTATTTTAAGGATATTGGTGGAAAGCACCTTATCGAAGCGCTCCTCATCCATTTCGATCATGCAAATGGTCAGCGCATGAATCTGATCATCATGGGTGAGTGTTCTTTCTGTCAGCTTGAGGACTTCCTGCCGGATATCCTGCTGGGTCATTTTGGCAATTTTACTGATTTTATAGCCGTTATCATTCAGGAGCGCAACATTAAGGATGAGTTTAAGATCTTCATCCCCATAAGTCCGGATGTTGGTCTCGGTTCGATCCGGATTCAGCAAACTGTGGCGCTGCTCCCAAATCCTCAGCGTATGAGCCTTTATTCCGGAAAGTTGTTCAAGATCTTTAATTGAATATGTACCCACTTTATAACTTATTTATAATATTTTTTTGGGACAACAAATAAACCAAAGGAAACAGATCCTTCTTTTTTGTTGGTATAATGATGCGCCTGATGAGCCCTGAATATTGCGGCCAGTATTCTGTTTTTGGGCTTGCTTAACCATTTTAGCCTTTTGTGTATCATCACATCATGGAGCAAAAAGTAAGCAATTCCATAAATAGTGATTCCCACTCCCATCCAAAACCTATAGTCAAACTCCGGCAATCCCAGAAAAATCAACAGAACCGCAACCGTTCCGAAGAATAACGAGAACAGGTCATTAAGTTCGAATATGGACTTGGAAGCTTGGTGATGTGTTTTGTGAATTTTCCACAATGGCCCATGCATAATATGCTTATGTATTAACCATCCCGAAAATTCCATTGATACAAAACCACACATAATAAATATTACTGCATACATCATAAGATAACTTTATTAACTATAAATTGTTTTAGGAGAAAAACATTAAACTATAAAATTCAAAACTGCAAAAAAGAGCAGCAGGTTGATTAAGAGAAAAGTAGCCAAAGGATTCGATTTTTCAAAATTTGTTTTTCTATAAATCATCTGGATGATAAAGGCAATGATAAACCATCCTAGGTAATTGGCCAATGGTACAAAATTTCCTTTCCACGTCCAAAAATCCAAAGCCACGGCCACGGGCTCAATCAAAAAATCCATCACCACCATTATCCCGGCTCCCATCATCGCTGCCAACCAATTATTTGAAATTTTCTTTTCAAACACTTCTCCGGAAAGGTATACCAACAATAACCAGTTGATTCCGATCATCAGCGGTACATCAAAGAGCCGGATGCCCAAAACCGACCCATAGCTATATTCACCAAACAACAATCCTGTATGTACACCGACCACTTCCGCAAAAAAACCGATCAGAAATGCAGCGATAGAAAAGGTAAAAAAACCCAGATTCCAGGATTTATGAAAAATCAGGAGCAGGCAGGTGGAAAGCAAAAGATGAAATGGGGTTAGCATCTGAAAATAGGGTCTTAATGAAGGGATAGAAAGCCCGATAATACCCACCAAATGAAAGATTACAATAATTCCTTTATAAATATTGATTTTTTTTATCCCAGAGTCTTTGCTAAAGCTTTCTGTTGTGGTTTGCCTCATTATTTTTTAATTTCAGAATGTTATTGATGTCAAATGATGGAAATGTTGACTTTCGAATAACAAGACAAATCTATATTTGTTGGTGAATCCAACCCTCAAAAATAAATAATAAAACGGAAAAACATGATTCTTTATAACGTTACTATAAACATTGAAAAAGATGTAGAAGAAGAATGGATACAATGGATGAAAGACTTCCATATCCCTAATGTGATGGCAACCGGTATTTTTCAGGAAAACAAAATCTTTAAGATTCTTCATGAAACCGAGGATAATACAGTCAATTATTCCATCCAATATTTTACTGACAGCATGGAAAAAATAGAAACCTATCAGACGCAGCATGCCCCGAAACTGCAAGCGGAGGTAAAGGGTAAATACCGGGATAAACTTGTCTCCTTCCGTTCTTTACTTGAATTGGTGGATTAAAAATGGGAAAATATCCAAAACTGATTGTTTCATTGATTATTCCACAACTTGTAGGAGCAATAGGTGCATGGGTAACCGTTTCTTCAGTTGGCAGCTGGTATCAAACCATCGAAAAACCCCCGTTTAACCCACCTTCCTGGGTTTTCGGTCCCGCTTGGACATTTCTGTACCTACTTATGGGAATCTCTCTATATCTGATCTGGAAATCAGAGCATCCACTTAAAAATCAAGCTACTTGGCTATTTATCGTTCAGCTTTTCTTAAATGGATTGTGGTCTCCGGTTTTCTTTGGATTGGAATCACCACTGCTGGGTCTGATTGTTATCATCCCACTTTGGATTGCTGTTTTGATATGTATATGGGTGTTTTTGAGAATTGACAGGATTGCGGCTTATTTGATGGTTCCTTACCTCTTGTGGGTAAGTTTCGCAACATTGCTCAACGCCAGTATCTGGTACTTAAATTAATAGAGATCATGGCCAATATTCAAGATCCGCAAAAATTCCGTTGTCCTTGGTGTCTTGGTTTTGAACAGTATGTCCAATACCATGATGAGGAATGGGGTGTGCCCACTTATGCTGATAAAACTCATTTTGAATTTTTGGTTTTAGAAAGTGCGCAGGCGGGTTTGAGCTGGGCGACTATCCTCAAAAAAAGAGAAGGTTACCGAAAAGCTTTTGCGGATTTTGATTATCAGCTTGTTGCAGATCTTCCCGACAGCTATGTCTCCGAACTTCTTCAGAATCCCGGGATCATCCGAAATCAATTGAAAATCAAAGCCGCTATTAATAATGCCAGGAGATTTATGGAAGTACAAGCTACTTTTGGCAGTTTTTCCAATTACATCTGGGACTTTGTAGACGGAAGGCCCATCCAAAATGAAATCATTTCCATGCAGGAAGCAATGGCTACCACCCGAGAATCCGATCTATTGGCCAAGGACTTGAAGAAGCGTGGGTTTAAATTTTTGGGAAGCACTACCATTTATGCCCATATGCAGGCTACAGGGTTAGTCAATGATCATTTGGAGGAATGTTTCAGGAACGAGGAAGTCAAAAAATTGATTAAAGAATAGGGTTTTTTACGAAAAAGAAGAAAGCCGCGAAATCAACTTCCAACACTTTTAGATTTGGTTTTTATTTGGCAAGTATAATTTTAACCTTTTTCTTTGGATTTAATACTCCAAATTTTCACTGAGAATCCAGCTAAATATTCAAGGATAAAAATTAATTATTCGGCTTGTATGCATCTTTATATTTTGTCCAGATTTCATAGATCGGATTTCCTGTAGAACTCAATCCACTGTGATGCCATTCTCCATCGATGACTTCATAATCAAAACCCAGCTCCGCACCTACCCGATTATCATCTCTGGAAAAGAATTCTATGTTTTCGATGTATTTACCGTCTTCTGCAGAATAGGATCCTCCGCCGGTTCCCATAAATTCTTTCGTTTCGGAATTGAAGGCTATCCATTGGAATTTCCCGCCACTCAATATCTTCACTGTTCTTCTGGCGCCGGGAGTGCTTCTGCTGATTTCTCCATCCCCTTTTCTGCCTGTAATTACCCAATTGCCTGTGAGTTCATTTTTTTCTTCGCTGATTCTTTCCCAAATCTCCACAGTTTGTTTGCCTCCCGATTCATTGGAAACAACAATTTTCCCGTTTACAAAATCGAGGCTGAAATCACTTGTTACTCCTATGGCTTCAGGCATTTCTGTATTAAAATCCATCGTTTCCTGATAATGATTGTCGTTCAATCGATATTCCCCGCCACCAGCACTTATAAATTTGTTGGTTCCCGCTTCTTTGGCACCAAAAGAAAAATACCCGTCCTGGTATATTTTTACATATTCCTTATCCGTCACCTGACTCCCGTTTTGATGAGTCATTTTCCAGGAACCATGGAGATCTTGGGCATATAAAATTCCCAAAAAGAAAAGAAATGGGAGTATTAATAATTTTTTCATGATGTGGTTAGTTTTGGATTTCATTCCTAAAATACTACTTTATTTAGAATATGAAAAGTTATACACTCGGACAAAGCAAGGAACAGGTATTGGGCCTGATTCCCGACAAGCAGATCAAGCTTGTTCAACTGGATACCTCCAAAGTTTGTGTTTCCAGATTGGGCGGACAGTTCTACGCTTTCGAGCAGTTGTGTCCGCATCAGAAAGCCTCACTTCATCAGGGATTTGTCACAGGATTAGGTGAAATTGTCTGTCCACTTCATCAATATCGGTTTGATCTAAACACCGGGCAGGTCCAGTCAGGACAATGTCCCGATCTTAAAACCTTCCAGACTGACCTTACATTAGAAGGATTAAAAAATTTCATCTGACTCCTAGAAAAGCTTTGCCCCATTCGGAACAGCTTTTTCCACAGAGGCAAGGACCACCTGCCCGGTGCCGTTGTCAAAGCCGGTGATGAGGATTTCGGACATAAAATCCGCAATCTGCTTAGGTTTGAAATTACAGATACAGATCACCTGTTTTCCGATCAGGTCTGCGGGCAGATAATGAGTAAGTTGTGCTGATGACTTTTTAATGCCCAATTCTCCCAGATCCACCAAGACTTTATATGCCGGTATTCGGGTTTTGGGAAAAGTCTCTACCTTTACCACAGTTCCGACTCGTATGTCAACCTTTTGAAAATCAGAATATTCAATCGTTTGCATTAAAATATAATTTTTTGTATTTTTGATAACAAAATTTCCCAATAGCTGTTTTGGAATAGTTTAAAGATACGACTGCAAATGACTGAACAAAATAAAATTTCTTTATTTCACACGAAAGGATTACTTCTGGCATTTATATTTTGTTTTTTATTCACATGGGATGCTGTTTCTCAGGATGAAAGAGAAAAGAATCTTCCGGATATAAATAAAGGTTCTGACCACCCTAATCAGTTTGAAAATCCTGAATCATCCGCAAGAGATATCAGATCGGATAATTTTGATAATCCAAGATCCTCAACCAAAAGTGAAAAATCAGTAAATACGAACTCCTCTATAAAAAAAGATCCGCAGATCTATAAAATGGGTGGCGAAAAAGACATAAAAAAAGAAGGAATGTCCACTTTATCCTTTAACCTCTTCCTTTATATCGTGGATAAATTCAAAGAAGATTAAGCAAATACCAATAAACCCTAAATAATTAAAGCGAGGTCTTCTAACCTCGCCTTTTTTTTATAGAATCCATGATTCTATTCTTTTTTCTAAATACTGCCCGTAATAAGGGGATAAACATCCTTATTTTTAAAAATCAACTTCCATTTTTATTATAAAATCCCAAATAGAAATACCTAAAGTGACAGATACATTCAATGAATGTTTTGTACCCAACTGTGGTATCTCCAATACATGGTCACAGGCCTGAATCACTTCATCTTCAACACCAAACACTTCATTTCCAAAAACCAATGCATATTTTTTGTTCTTGTCCGGCAGAAAATCGTGAAGCTTTATGCTCTTGTCCACTTGCTCAAAGGCACAAATGATATATCCATCCTTCTTCAGCTTTTGAATGGCTTCCAAAGTGGTGGCAACATGCTCCCAGGCCACGGATTCTGTAGCTCCCAAAGCGGTTTTTTGGATTTCCCTATGTGGAGGTGTCCCTGTAAAACCGCAAAGGAAAATTTTCTCTATCAGGAATGCGTCGGAAGTTCGAAATGCTGATCCAACATTATTTAAACTCCTGATATTGTCCAACAGGATAACCAATGGGCTCTTTTTCACAGCTTTGTATTCCTCCACAGAGCGTCTGTTGAGTTCCTCCATGCTTAATTTTTTCATTGGGTTTTGTTTAGCTTTCTTTATCTTTTAATTTCAGGTGTTCAAGCATTTTCAAAAGTAGCACAAAGATTTAATTATAGGGATATATGTCCAATGTGAAGGGAAAAGAAGTCAAAGAAACCCCTTTGATGAAGCAATACAACGCTATTAAAGCCAAACATCCAGGTGCATTGTTGCTTTTCAGGGTGGGGGATTTTTATGAGACTTTTGGTGAAGATGCCATTAAGGCCAGTAAGATTCTTGACATTGTCCTCACCAAAAGAGCAAACGGATCGGCATCTTATATAGAACTTGCGGGATTTCCCCACCATTCTTTGGATACTTATCTGCCTAAACTTGTCAGGGCTGGCAACCGGGTGGCCATTTGTGATCAATTGGAGGATCCCAAAGAAGTAAAGGGGATTGTCAAAAGAGGCGTTACAGAATTGGTGACACCGGGTCTTTCCTTTAATGACAATGTTTTGGACAAAAGGACCAACAACTTTTTGGCTTCTCTCTATTTTGGGAAAGAATTTTTTGGAATTGCCTTTTTGGATCTTTCTACAGGAGAATTTATGTGTGCTGAGGGCAATCAGGCATATATAGAAAAGTTGTTGCAAAGCTTCAGCCCTTCTGAAGTGATTTATTCAAAAGCTTGCAAAAATTCTGCTTCCGAAATCTTAAAAGACAATTATTCCACTTTCCACTGTGAGGATTGGGTATTTCAATATGATTACACATATGAAAAACTATCCAATCATTTTTCAACGAAAAATTTGAAAGGTTTCGGAATCGAAAGTTTGGAAATGGGTATCATTGCTGCCGGAGCCATCCTGTATTATCTGGAAGAAACCGAACATAAGGAGGTAAAACATATCGCATCCATTTCCCGGATAGCGGAAGAAAAATACGTTTGGCTGGACAAATTCACAATCCGCAACCTGGAGCTGGTTTATCCTCAGCAGGAAGGCGGGATTCCGCTGATCCAGATTCTTGATCAGACGATAACTCCCATGGGTTCAAGGATGATGAAAAAATGGATGGTACTTCCATTAAAAGAAAAAGAGCCCATTCAGGAACGCCTGAAAATAGTGGAGCATTTTTACAATGAGGAGGAATCCGGTGTGGAAATCCTTGCACACCTCAAACACATGGGGGACCTGGAAAGGCTGATATCGAAAGTCGCTGTCGGAAGGATCAATCCCCGGGAAATGAATCAGCTGAAAAGGGCTTTGAAAAACATTCAACCAATAAAGGATTTGCTCCAATCAGCCAAAAATCCTTCACTCAGAAAACTTTCCGACCAAATCAATCCCTGTGTTTTTTTATTGGAAAAAATAGAAAAAGAATTACAGGAAGAGGCTCCCATGCTGACACACCAAGGGGGAATTATCAAAAATGGTGTTGATCCTGAACTCGATGAATACAGGGGATTGGCTAATACCGGAAAAGATTATTTATTGAAACTGCAGCAAAGAGAAGTGAAAGAAACGGGGATTTCCTCTCTTAAAATCGCATTCAATAAAGTATTTGGTTATTATTTGGAAGTCACGCATTCCCACAGGGATAAAGTTCCTCCGGAATGGATCCGTAAACAAACCTTGGTGAATGCTGAGCGGTACATCACCCCGGAACTCAAAGAGTATGAGGAAAAAATCCTGCATGCGGAGGAAAGGATGATAGGGATTGAGCAGAGGTATTTTCTGGAACTTGTGCAGGTCGCTTCTGAATATGTCATTCAGATCCAGCAGAATGCCCGGATCCTGGCAACAGTCGATTGCCTGCTTTCTTTTGCACGGGTAGCAAAGTCAAATCAATATAGCAAACCGAAGATAGCGGATACCGATTCTTTGGAAATCCGGGACGGAAGGCATCCGGTGATCGAAAAACAGCTTCCGGTCGGTGAGCCTTATGTCCCCAATGATGTTTATCTGGACAATGATGCCCGACAGATCATGATTATTACCGGGCCGAACATGGCCGGTAAATCAGCACTCCTGAGGCAGACTGCATTGATTGTCCTGATGGCACAAATGGGAAGCTTTGTTCCCGCTTCATTTGCCAGATTAGGTATAATTGATAAGGTCTTTACCCGGGTGGGCGCCTCAGACAACCTCTCCAAAGGTGAGTCTACCTTTATGGTCGAAATGACCGAAACTGCAAGCATTCTCAATAACCTGTCGAACAGAAGTTTGGTTTTAATGGATGAAATAGGAAGAGGTACCTCTACCTATGACGGTATTTCCATTGCCTGGTCTATTGTTGAATTTCTGCATAATCATCCAAAATTCATGGCCAAAACCTTGTTTGCTACACATTACCATGAGTTGAACCAGCTGGCAGAGGATTTCCCCAAGATCAAAAATTTCAATGTTTCGGTCAAGGAAGTCGGCAATAAGGTGATCTTCATGAGAAAGTTAAAAGCCGGTGGCAGCGAACATAGCTTTGGTATCCATGTGGCGCAGATGGCCGGAATGCCCAATCCCGTAGTTTTGAGAGCCTCGGAAATAATGGTTTATCTTGAAAAAGACAAGAATATGGAAGTTCAAAAGCAGAAACTGAAGGAAGTTCCCAAAAATAATTATCAATTGAGCCTTTTTGAAATGGATCCCAGATTTGCCGAGGCCAAAGAAATGCTGGAAAAACTGGATATAAATACAATATCTCCTGTAGAAGCTCTCCTTAAATTAAATGACTTGAAGAAAAAGTTGGTGGATTGACAGTTTTTAACTTAAATAGCAGGATCATTTTATAAGCTTAATTCGTTTTATCCTCCGGTAAAAAAAATTGTGGATAAATTTTTGGAAGAGTATCTACCAAAACGTACCAATTTTTCTAAATTTTTCGATCAGTGAAAACTGCGAATTCACTTCCAATCCAAATGAAAGTCAAACTGTTGGAGGAAGGTACTGACTGAAAATATCGGAATGCAAAGATGGCATTGTTGTGGCCTGCATTGGATTACAGGGATTTAGAAAGGAGAAGGAAACCTTTGAATTCAGCTATACCACCCGTTGGATTCACAAAAACACCAAAGAAGATAAATGGTTTTTTGCAAGGGTAAGGCCTTATTGTATCGACGGAAACGGCAATATGGTTTTTGACTTACACATCATCCTACAACTCACCACACCTCCCCTAGCCACAGGTAATGATTGGAGTTATTGCTATACCACTGATGATGGATCCAAATTTATCCGTAATAAAAATGAACCCGTAAAGCTTGAAGTCAAGCTGACCAATAAAGAGAAACAGATATCTTCCTTGCTTTTGGAAGATCTGGATTCGGAGGAAATTGCCGGAAAGCTGGTTATTTCGGTAAACACAGTTTATACTCATCGTAAAAACATTTTTGAAAAAATTAAATGCGAGAAATACAGTGGAAATGATGCGGATTCTGATGACGAACAGGATTCTTTAAGTCATTGAATTTCAATTTATGAATGACCAACGAAGTAAAATTTTAGCAATTTTTGATATCTCCTGTTTGCATATAAAGAAATCTGCAATACCTTTGCAGACACAAAAGGCAGCAATATAAGATTGTTTAATTTGTTATTTTATCAAAAAGCGAAAGTAGCTCAGCTGGTAGAGCACGACCTTGCCAAGGTCGGGGTCGCGAGTTCGAATCTCGTCTTTCGCTCAAAAAGCCCTTACAAGAAGGGCTTTATTGTTTAAGACAAAAAGTAGCTAGGATTTATTTCTAGTGAAGCCGGGATGGTGGAATAGGTAGACACGCAAGACTTAAAATCTTGTGGCCTCACGGCCGTGCGGGTTCGATTCCCGCTCCTGGTACAAAAAGCTGCGCACTGCGTGGCTTTTCTGTTTTATTAATCGAAGACCCCTAGAGAAATCAGTGTGTCCACGGAGTTTCTTTTGCGGTTGTTCAAGTATTTGTCAGCAATCAACGAAGATCTATCAGAGACAGATCGGATCAAAATCAAGAAAGTTAACGATACTGGAAATTGGGAGTAATGAAGATTTCAATCAGCAATCAATATAAATTTAGTTTAATTCCCTATAAAAATGAAATTTGGTTTAGATGGTAAAGCAAGCAATACAGTTCCTGACCGAGTTGTCAAAGGCTTGAAAAAAGATGTTTACCAATAATTATTTCCAAAGAAGGTACTCCAATGTTTCTGAGGGAAAGTTACAAGAAAATTATTTCTCATTAAATAGGAAACTATGATTGGATCTAAAACTAACGGACAATAATGAAACAGAAATACTTTTTCCTCATAAGTTATCGATGATTCAAAAATTACTAGGAAAGAAGAAAAGTCAGATTTATGAAGGCGAATTGAAATTATAATAGTGTTAAATTCAATCAAATTAATTTATTTAAAAATAATGTTATAGTATTGGAAATGATTTTTCTTATATGTAAATTTCATAATCTTCCACATAACATAAAACACATGTAATCATGAAAATTTTAGAATTTTTACAAAAAGTCTCAACAGACGAAAAGCACCTTGAAAATTTTACAAATAATCCTGAAAAATCTATGGATGAGGCAGGACTTAGTGAAGAAGAAAAAAGTGCCATTAGAACGGCGGATAGGGAAAAAATTGCTTCTCTAGTTGAACCAGAAGCTAGCCGAGAGGCTGCAGGTCTAAATGTTAAAGTTAGAGTAAAGTTAGAGGTCCAAATTGATGTATAAGTAATAAGTTTAACTCTATTTTTTTTATAATTTGTTTAATTTTAATCTTAAAATATATGGCCCCAAAAGGTTCAATAGTTGTGTGTGGCTCAGGTATTACTTTAGGTCAAATGACTATAGAAACATTAAATCATATCAAAACTTCTGACATTGTTCTATATGTTTTAACAGACTATGTAACTGAGAGCTGGATTAAGGAAAATTCTAAATCTTCTGAGTCAATGAGAGATTATTATGAAGAAGGTAAAGGAAGAATTCTTATCTACAAAAGAATGATTGATAGAGTAATGGATTGTGCAAGGTCAGGACTTAAAACCTGTGCTATTTTTTATGGACATCCAGGAATTTTTGTTACTCCTTCGCATGAAATAATCAAGCTTGCTCAAGCGGAGAATATTTCAGCAAGAATGCTTCCTGGAATATCCGCCGAAGATTGCTTATATGCTGACCTGGGCTTTGATCCAGGTACTACAGGATGCACCGCATATGAAGCTACTGACTTCTTATTATACAAAAGAAAAGTAGATACCAGTGCATGGTTGATAGTTTGGCAACCTGATAGTGTAGGAGACCTATATCATACATCAAACCGAGATAATAAATATAGGCTTTTAGTGTTGAAGAAATACTTGAACGAGTTTTATCCTCTGGACACGAAAATCGCTATTTATGAAGCCAACACTTACTCTGTAGGAAAACCCAAAATAATTTGGGATATCTTAGATAATTTTGAAAATATTGAAATGTCTGGAATTTCCACTCTTGTCATACCACCTATTTCAAATCCTGTTTGTGACCTTTCAATTGCAAAAGAATTAGGAATAAACGAGGCGATAAAAGAACGGAAATTGTTAGAAATTCAATACAGTTAGTAAAAAAACTATCTTATTACTCAGTTGTTGTTAAACTGAGTTGGTAGAATCTGACTATTTCATACGAATAAAAAAGCAGGCAGCTGAAGTTTCTGCCTGCTTTTTATTATTCTGATAAAAATGAACTAAATAATCAGATTTCCATTGAGTAGCATCGTGTTGATGTCGAGAGCTGATGCATTGTTTAAAGTAGCGATCATATCAGCGTCATATACTCATTGCGTGAGGAATGTCAAAATTGGCACCTATAGCTTCCGCAAGATTTTTGGATAACAATATTTGCTGATTGTTTTGAATCCGTTGTTTTCCTTCAAGATCAAGGATCGAGGGTTTCACCGTCAAATCTTTATGTTTTAAGCCAATTTGAATTAATACTGAACTCTGATTCCTTATTTTTAACTTCAAAAACAGCTTTTATGAAAAAAGTAACGGGAATCGGTGGGATATTTTTTAAATGTAAGGATCCACAAAAAATGAATGAATGGTACGGTAAGAATCTCGGCCTACAAACCGATCAATATGGTACCAATTTCGAATGGAGACAGGGATCGGACCCTGAAAAAAAAGGATTTACCCAATGGAGCACCTCTTCAGAAAATTCAGCACATTATTTACCCTCCAAAAAGGATTTCATGATTAATTATCGTGTAGAAAATTTAGAGGGACTTGTAGATGAATTAAAAAAAGACGGGGTGAAAATACTCGATGATATCGAAGAGTTTGAGTATGGCAAATTTGTGCATATTATGGATCCTGAAGGAAACAAGATTGAACTTTGGGAGCCTGATGATATCGAATACGATAAAATCGTGGAAGGAAGAACTAAATAAGCTTTTCCCTTTACGAAACGTTTATTATTCTGATTTTTCTACTTTTCGCTTAGGATAGCCTTTAAATCCGCAGGGGAATAATTAACCGATTTGAGTGTTTTCCGGTCTTCTTTTCGATAGACCAGATACAGTTCACCTTCCTGTTCGTAATAGCATTCCACACCCTGATCTTGATAATGGGCAATGGTCGCCTCTGCTTCCTGAACACTCTTACAGGCCTTACTCATATTGGACCTTTGCACCTCGTCAAAAAGAGTCTTGAATTTTCCGCCGAGACCGAATTCCAGAATGGCTCCCGAAAGCACATATTGAATGTCGCAGAGTGCATCTGCAATCTCAACAATATCCTTGTTTCGGATTCCTTCTTCAAGTTCCTTTAATTCTTCAGCAATAAGAGAAACACGAAGCTGACACCTTTTTCCTTCGGGAATCGCAGGGTTACTCAACACGGGATGTTTGAAGGTTTTGTGAAAATCTGCGACGGCTGTTAGGGTTTTTGGATCTTCCATGGTTAATGTGATTATGATAAATCGGATTCCTAAATAAAACAAAAAAGCCGGATTTGCCGGCCACTGGAATAAAATGATTCGGGAATGATTAATTTATTTAAGTTTGACTGCAGCTTCAAGATTGTTTTGGATTTTATTAAAAATTGCTGCGTTTGCGCCCTTGCTTTTAGGGTTTATTTCAATTCTCCCATTGCCGTTTTCATCCACGGCCTTACTGAAGTCCACCTCTGCAAATAATAAATCCAGATCAAAAACCAAACTCATTTCAGATTCCCCTTCAATTAAAATTCCTGCGGGATTTTCCGTCATTGCCACAATTACTTTATCGGATTTCATTCCAATTGTGGTAAATACATCATTATAGACTCCGATGATGAAGAGCGATCTTTCCTTAAGTGCATCAGTGGCACCGGCTTCGTTTCTGTTGTATATTGAAAATTCTGCCTCGGTATATTGACCTTCCACCGTATTTCCTCTTCCTACTGTGGCAACCTTAACTTTGCCCTGTTCAATTAATCGTAATGGTCTTCCTTGTGCCGCTGACTTTTGCAGAGGGGTGTTTTTATTGGATTTAAGTTGAATGTTGGCCGGTTCGGTTGGCATATTTTCATCAGGTTTGGGAAAATACCGCATTTCAACATCCTTCGTGGCAACCAAAAAAGTATTGAAAGAGAATCCATTTACGATAAATTGACCTGATGCATCGGTTTTTGTTGCTTTAGTTTCGGCATTCAATGTTACCCTAAACTGTGGCTCAAGAAAATATCCGGTTCCATTTTCAACCTCAAAACAGGAGAATGTTATAAAACTCAGCAGAATGACCGTCAAAAATTTTTCGAACCGCTTCATAATATTGATCATTTGTAAAAAGATTATCGATTTGAAATAGGAAAGCAAGAACGCAATGTTCATGCCGGTAGATGTGATAATAAGTGACAAAATACCTGATGGTTAATACTTTAAATGATGAAATCTACCATCCTAAAGCAATTCTTGCAAACTTCATTTTTTATCTTAAGATTAGCAAATAAAACGAGATCAAAGGCTTCGTATTTTACGTGAGCAGAAATTAAAAAAATTATACCTTAAATACGGATTTGATATTATCCGACTCGTCCTACCTCAAAAGTCAGGTTGATTTAAAAACACATCATAAAAAAACAGTGCCTCCTGACACCGTTTTTTAATTCTCCTTAAAAGGTTTAATGTTAAGCCAATGTATTATAACGTTCAGAAACAGCATTCCAGTCCACTACATTCCACCAGTTGCTGATGTACTGTCCACGCTCATTCTGATAATTCAAATAATAAGCATGTTCCCAAACGTCTATTCCCATCAAGGGGATTCCCTGAAAATCAGAAATATCCATCAATGGATTATCCTGATTTGGAGTAGATCCGACGGCCAGCTGATTGTTTTTATCCATCACCAGCCAGGCCCATCCTGAACCGAAACGGGTTTTGCCTGCATTTTCAAATTCTTCGACGAATTTTTCATGGCTACCAAAAGCGCTGTTTATTGCTTCAGCCAACGCTCCTTCAGGTTTTCCACCTCCCTCAGGAGACATGATTTTCCAATATAGTTCATGGTTGTAATGGCCTCCGCCGTTGTTTCTCATCTTGGTGGAGTATTTGGAAATATTCATCAAAAGCTCTTCCAGAGGTTTAGATACATCCACATCCTCTTCAGAGGCAGCTTCAGCCAGGTTTTTGGCATATCCGGCCGCATGTCGCGAATAATGGATTTCCATAGTTTCTGCATCTAAATGCGGCTCCAAAGCTGCATAATCATACCCCAAAGGGGATTGCTCAAATCCGGTGCTGAGCATAGCCTTATCCTGCACTCCTGCTGTTCCACTACAGGCCGATAAAAAGGCGGATCCAATCATACTGCTTCCTATACCAAGGGCCAAAGTAGCTTTAGAGCTGTGTGTGAGAAATGTTCTTCTAGAAACATAAAAAGATTTCTTTTCCATTTTTTATTCTATTAAGGTTGAATCGACTTGGTTAAATTGAAAATTTTAAAATTACTTAAAGCATCAGTAACCCACAAGTTAACTATTTCGCCCTGATTATGAAACCACAAGTCAGACAATAAGTCTTAATCCGTGACAAGTTGATTATGTTTGTAACACCGATCCCAACTGGATTGGTTTTTGAAAGTTAATGTTTGACAGTAAAAACACCATGAAAATATCTTTTTATAAATACCAAGGAACAGGAAATGATTTCATCATGATAGATGACAGGTCATCCACGTTTCCTCTTCAGGACCTTTCCCTCGTGATAAAATTATGTGACAGGAAATTTGGTATCGGGGCTGATGGATTGATTCTGATCAGGGAAAAACACGGATTTGATTTTGAAATGGTTTATTACAATGCTGATGGAACCCAAAGCATGTGTGGCAATGGTGCCCGTTGCGCTGTTTCCTTTTCAAAATTTCTGGGTATAATTGAGGATAAAACTTCTTTTTTGGCCATTGATGGACCACATCATGCTAAAATTAAGGAAAATCTGGTTGAGCTGGGGATGAGTCCTGTTGCTGGTATAAGTCCGGTCGGGGAGGATTATTTTGTCAACACCGGTTCTCCTCATCATGTAAGAATGGTGGAAAATGTTCTTGAATATCCTGTGATTTCAGAAGGTGCAAAAATCCGTTATGCAATGAAATATGAACCTAACGGCACAAATGTGAATTTCATCACACCTCTCGATAAAAATCGAATTGAGGTACGGACCTATGAGAGAGGTGTAGAAAACGAAACCCTCTCCTGTGGAACAGGCGTGACAGCCTGCGCTCTGGTTTATGGGTCCCAGAATAACCTCAAAGAGGTAAGCATCAAGACCCAGGGAGGACTACTGAATGTTTCTTATACAAAAAATGCAGATGGCAGCTTTCAGGATATTGTACTAACAGGCCCCGCACAGCAGGTATTCAAAGGTGAAATTGAATCTTTGCCAACAGAAAAGTAAATTAATCATAAAAATTTGCTTCAAAAATGATGTGGGGAAACCCGTTGATAAAGATCGGAGTTATATAAATTAGGTACAGGTAGACAAGCCATACAAACACCAAAGATTAGGAGAAGACAATAATTTGGGCCTACTCAACTTTCTTTGGTGATTTATCAGCCTCCGGTTTCAAGTCTACCAAAACATTATCAATTGTAATAAAAACACTGTAATTTTGAAGCCGTGATATACACAATTAAAATATGTTAGAATTGATAGCAAAAGGGTTGGCCAAAGTATTTGGAACCAAGTCTGATAGAGATATAAAAGAATTAAGTCCCAGAGTGGTTTATATCAATGAAGCTTTTGAAAAATTAAAAGGCCTCACTGATGACCAACTCAGGGACAGAACGACAGAAATAAAAGCTGTCATTAAAGCAGATCTGAAATCTTTCGACGACAAAATCCTTGAACTGAAGGAAAAAATCAATGGCTATGCTCCTGAGAAAGTGCATGAAAAAGATGCCTTGTTCAACGAAATCGATAAAATAGAAAAGGAAAGAAATGAAGCATTGGAATTGGCTCTGGACAAAGTATTGAACGACGCCTTTGCCGTAGTGAAAGAAACCGCTAGAAGATTCAAAGAAAACGGAAAACTTGTTGTAAAAGCAGCAACTGTAGACAAAGAAATTGCTGCCAGGAAAGACAATGTGGAAATAGTGGATGATGAAGCCATCTGGCATAACAAGTGGCTGGCTGCAGGCACCGAAGTCATCTGGGATATGGTTCACTACGATGTGCAGCTGATAGGAGGAATGGTATTGCACAAAGGAAAAATCGCCGAGATGGCCACAGGTGAAGGTAAAACACTTGTTTCTACTTTACCTGCATATCTTAATGCACTGTCAGGCAGGGGAGTACATATTGTCACCGTCAACGATTATCTGGCAAAAAGGGACTCCGAATGGAATGCCCCAATTTTTGAATTCCATGGACTGACTGTGGATTGTATTGACAAATACCAACCCAACTCACCTGCAAGGAAAAAAGCATATGGCTGCGATGTCGTATATGGAACCAACAATGAATTCGGTTTTGACTACCTAAGGGACAATATGGCCCGGGATGCGGGTGATCTGGTCCAAGGCAAACATCATTTTGCAATGATTGATGAGGTTGACTCTGTTTTGATCGATGATGCAAGAACGCCTTTGATTATTTCGGGACCTGTGCCAAGAGGAGACGAGCATGAATTCATGGACATGAAACCACGGGTGGCAACGCTTGTGGATGAACAGCGGAAACTGATTCAAGGTTATTTAACCACTGCCAAAAAATTAATCCAGGCAGGAAATGAAAAAGATGGCGGACTCCCCCTATTCAGGGCTTATCGCGGAATGCCGAAATACAAACCCTTGATCAAATACCTATCCGAGCCGGGAATCAGGGTTATTCTTCAAAAAACAGAAAATCATTATCTCCAGGATAACAAAAGAATGATGCCCGAGGCAGATGAACCACTTTTGTTTACTATAGAAGAAAAAACAAACGGTGTTGAGCTGACTGATAACGGTATCGAGGTAATCACCACTAAAAACGAAAATCCCAGCTTCTTTATACTTCCTGACATCGGGATGGAAATTGCGGAAATGGAAAAAAATTCTGACTTGGATGAAAAGGAAAAACTGATCAGAAAAGAAGAACTTATTAAAGATTACGGAACAAAAGCCCAAAGGATTCATACCGTAAATCAGTTACTGAAAGCCTATTGCATGTTTGAGAAGGATACCGAGTACATTCTTGTTGACGGGAAGGTGAAGATCGTCGATGAGCAGACAGGTAGGGTAATGGAAGGCAGAAGATATTCCGATGGTCTCCATCAGGCAATTGAAGCCAAAGAAAACGTGAAGGTGGAAGATGCTACTCAAACATATGCCACCATCACCCTGCAGAATTATTTCAGAATGTACCATAAACTTTCGGGTATGACCGGCACGGCCGAAACCGAAGCAGGTGAATTCTGGGAAATTTATAAACTTGATGTAGTAGTCATCCCGACCAACAAACCCATTGTCAGGGAAGACAGGGAAGACATGGTATTTAAAACTGTAAGGGAAAAATTCAACGCTGTTGCCGATGAAATCAAAGCACTGACAGAAGCAGGAAGGCCTGTACTTGTCGGTACCACATCTGTGGAAATATCCGAGGTGCTCAGCAGAATGCTGACTATCCGGAAAATCCAACATCAGGTATTGAATGCCAAGCAACATGCCCGTGAAGCGGATATTGTGGCGGAAGCCGGAAAATCAGGAACAGTCACCATAGCCACCAACATGGCAGGTAGGGGAACGGATATAAAACTTTCTCCCGAATCCAGAAAAGCCGGCGGATTGGCCATTGTGGGTACTGAAAGACACGAATCCAGAAGAGTTGACCGTCAACTCAGGGGTCGTTCGGGACGTCAAGGGGATGTGGGTTCTACCCAGTTTTTTGTTTCTCTGGAGGATAACCTTATGCGACTTTTCGGTTCCGAAAGAATCGCCAAGCTTATGGACAGGATGGGATTGGAAGAAGGAGAAGTGATCCAACATTCCATGATTACCAAATCCATCGAAAGGGCCCAACGAAAAGTAGAGGAAAACAATTTTGGAGTTCGAAAGCGTCTTCTGGAGTATGACGATGTGATGAATTCACAAAGGGAAGTTGTCTATAAAAGAAGAAAAAATGCCCTGATGGGAGAAAGACTTGAGCTGGATATCCTGAACATCATGTATGATGTCAGTGCGGATATTATAGAAATGGCCAAGGCTTCTGAAGATTATGAGAACTTAAGAATGAATATTTTCTCCTCATTGGGAATTGATCACCCACTTACAGAAAACGATATTAAAGCAAAAGATTCCGCAGTTCTCACTCAAGAACTTTTCAATGCTTCCTACAGGAATTATGTTGAAAAAAACAACCGGATTTTGCAGAAAGCCTTGCCGATTCTACGCGACGTTTTTGAACAGCGGGGAGCCAACGTTAAAGAAATAATGGTTCCTATCACCGATAGCATCAAGCAGATCGGGGTAGTGATTCCACTTGCACCCACCATTGACAACGAGGGTAGGGAATTGATCAGGGCAATTGAAAAAAATGTGACGCTTGCCATCATTGACCAAAACTGGAAAGAACACCTCCGGGATATGGACGACCTGAAGCAGTCCGTTCAAAATGCTGTTTATGAACAAAAAGATCCGCTATTGATTTACAAATTCGAGGCATTTCAAATGTTCAAAAGATTTGTGGGCAGATTAAATGATGATGTCATTTCGTTTTTGGCAAAAGCTGAGCTGCCTACACAAGACCCAAGTCAGGTAAAGGCTGCACAATCCCAAAAATCTGGAGACCAAAAAGTACAGGCCTCCAAAGCTGAGGCCGGAAGTACCCTAAACCCGGGTGCAAACGGACAGGCAGCGGCAGCAGTGGCAAACAGAACGGCTCCGCCGCAGGTGGTAGCCCCAAGAAAATCAGAAAAAGCCTACGGAAGAAATGATCGGGTATCTGTACAGTATACCAACGGTAATGTCAAAAAAGATATTAAATACAAAAGTGTGGAGGAAGATGTTGCTTCCGGCAAATGTGTGATTATTCAACATTAATTTTAGCAATATGAAAAGAGTTGTTATCAGTGGCTTGATTATGATTTTCTTTCTTGGCTCCTGTAATCTTTTCAAAAAAGGAAGCGCAAGATCAGATACCTATGAAGGGTATAAAGAAGATATAAGCACCCTTCCCACTGTTTCCTTTAAGGATATTGAAGACCAAATGGAGGCTACAGAAATGGATTTTGAAGCCGGAGAGCTTGCTGTGGATGACGGTCTGGAGGAAGCATTGAGAAACGTGGAAAGAACCAACAAGCAGGAAAGGTATTATAGTGGGTATACAGTACTCGTTTACAGTGGAGTAGATCGGGACCAGGCCTTTGAAACCCGCAATAATCTTTACAAACTATTTCCCGATATGGAGCTGGATTTACAATATCAACAACCCCGCTATCTTTTGAAAGTAGGGAACTACATCAACAGAATCGAAGCATTAGCCAATTACCATAAAGTAAAGGATGATTTTCCGGCAGCGCGTATAATCCAAGACAGATTTCAGAGGAACGGATTAGACGAAACAGAACAAAACCAGGATGGTGAAAGACAAAATTAAAACCTTAGCAAATAAAATCAAGCATGAGGTTATCGCAAACCGCAGACATTTACACGCCAATCCCGAACTATCTTTTGAAGAATACAAAACCAGCAAATTCGTTGAGGCACAATTAAAAAGTTACGGCATCCGGGAGATTGAAAAAAAAGCGAATACGGGTGTCGTCGCTTTGATTAAAGGTAGAAGTCCGGATAAAAAAACGGTGGCACTGAGGGGAGATATGGATGCGCTTCCCATTTCTGAACTGAATGATATAGAATATAAGTCCACCAATCCGGGAGTCATGCATGCCTGCGGACATGATGTCCATACGGCTTCCCTTCTGGGTGTCGCAAAAATCTTAAATGAAGTCAAAGATTCTTTTGAGGGAACCGTCAAATTGATTTTTCAACCCGGTGAAGAACTTATTCCCGGAGGTGCTTCCCTGATGATCAAAGATAAAGTACTCGAAAATCCAAAACCCTCCGGTATTCTCGGCCAACATGTGATGCCTTTGATTCCGGTTGGTAAAGTTGGCTTCAGAAAAGGTATGTACATGGCCAGTGCCGATGAAATTTATGTCACCGTCACAGGAAAAGGCGGTCATGGTGCTATGCCCGAAACATTGGTGGATCCCGTGTTGATCAGTGCTCATCTTATAGTAGCCCTACAACAGATCATCAGCAGAAATGCTTCTCCCAAAATCCCTTCTGTGCTTTCCTTTGGCAGAATCGAAGCATTGGGAGCCACCAATATTATTCCCAATGAAGTCAAAATCCAGGGTACTTTCAGAACACTGGATGAAGATTGGCGGGCCAAGGCTCACGATAACATGAAAAGATTGGCTAAAGGCTTGGTGGAAGGAATGGGAGGAACCGTGGATTTTGAAGTGAGACGAGGCTATCCTTTTCTGAAGAATGACCCGGCATTGACAGACCGTGCACAGCAGGCGGCTATTTCCTACCTGGGAGAAGAAAATGTCATGGATCTGGATATCTGGATGGCTGCGGAGGATTTTTCCTATTATACCCAAGAAATTGAGGGATGCTTCTACAGGCTTGGAACAAGAAATGAAGCAAAAGGAATAACATCAGGTGTCCACACCCCCACATTTAACATAGATGAAGATGCTCTGGAAATCGGAGCAGGATTGATGGCTTGGTTGGCTATCAATGAACTGGGTAATTAGGAATATTTATTTTAAAAAGGATATTGATATTACGGAAAGACAAATCTACCCTTTATAAAGAACACACGCTTAAATCAACAAAAATACATAAAATCATCCCTTTGGAATAAACTATCCACATTAGATTTCACATGAATAAATTTAAAATTCTAGTTCTGACAGCTTTATTTTCCATAAGCCTTAGTACCCAGACATTTGCATGGGGAGCAATTGGTCATTATGTCATCGGAAAGCTTGCCGAATGGCAAATGAAGCCCAAAACGATCAAAAAAGTGGAAGCCATTCTCCAGGAACAATCCATTTCGGGAGTTGGTGTCTGGATGGACAATATCAGGTCTGACCGAAATTACGATTACACCAATACCTGGCATTGGGTGACTACTGCGGACGGGGAATATGATTCCGCCCTTCAGGAAGAAGGCGGCGATGCTTATGAAGCTTTACATCGAATCAAAGAAAATCTTAAAAACGGTAAGCTTACACCTGAGGAAGAGCGTGATCAATTGCGAATGTTGATCCATATTGTCGGAGATCTGCACCAACCTTTCCATGTGGGCAAGCCCGGTGACCGTGGAGGAAACGATGTAAAGGTCAGTTTCTTCAATAAGGAAACCAATATTCATGCGATATGGGACTCAGACCTGATCGAAATCAAAAAGATGAGCTTTTCTGAAATGGCTCACGAGCTACAAAAAAAAATAAATCCCGCCCTTACCAAAAAATACAATTCAGCAACACCTTCAGATTGGTTACGGGAAGCCTACGCCATCAGACCTGACATGTATGACATTCCCGATAACGGAAGGATCGGCTATGAATATATCTACAAACATTATCATCATGTAGAGGAAAGGCTAACAGCTGCAGGAATACGCTTGGCGCAGGTATTGGAAGAGATATATGGTTGAACAGCCTTTTGGAAGCCTGCCGCTTAAGAAAGAAAATTCATTCAAAGGGTTCGTCGTTTCAGTTGGCCGTTAGAAAGTATCTAAAGATTCTCCAAAATTCTGTAAATTCAGGTAAATTTCAAGATTATGTTAACAAAAAGGAAAGTAATGAATACTATATCAAATTTACCCGAAAAATTTTCATTGGATGAACTTGTGGAAAAGATGATAGTCCTGGAAAAAATAGAGAAAGGGATTGAGGATTCAGATAGTGATAATATTTTAAATGAAGAAGAACTTGAAGCAAAAATAAGAGAATGGTCAAAGTAGTTTGGACAAATTATGCATATCTTGATCTGAAAGATATACATGATTATATAGCCAAGGATTCAATAAAATATGCTCATTTTCAAATAAGAAGAATAAAAGATTAAACCAACATCCTCAAATCAAATCCTCTGATTGGGCGAATTGTTCCTGAAGCCAACCAAGAGGATTTAAGGGAATTAATAGAAGGAAATTTCAGAATTATTTATAGAATAAAGAACATCGAACGAATTGACGTCTTATCTGTCTTTCATGCTGCACGAATATTAAAAGGGGACAAACTGCAATAAAAGTGTGCACTTTCCGAATTAACGTGTAGACCAAGGCTAGTTATCCATCAATAAAATAATCCTTAGCAAAATCTCACTTTACTTTTAATTTGAGCCTTTAAATCCAAACCTGTTTATTTTGTCCTCTTTTTTCCATACCAAAATAGAATTCCTCAAAGGTGTAGGTCCTCCAAAAGCTGCCCTCATCAACAAGGAACTCAATATTTTTACTTTTGGGGAGTTGATCCAGCATTATCCCTTCCGATATGAAGACCGAACCCGGTTTTTCAAAATCAATGAACTGACCGAAGAACTGGAACATGTTCAGATCATCGCCAAAATCCGGACCGTCGAAACCATAGGTGATGGGAGAAGAAAACGGCTGGTTGCCCATATTGTCGATGAAACCGGGGAGATGGAACTCACTTGGTTCAAGGGCATTCAGTGGGTTGCCAAAAAGCTCGTGAGCGGACCCAGCTATGTGTTTTTTGGAAAACCGAATAAGTTTGGCCGCAAATTCAGCATTGCACATCCCGAAATGGAGCTCCTGACCACGGCTCAGGAGGAGAAAAGCTTTTTTCAGCCGGTATATCCCACCACAGAAAAACTGAAAGCCCGTTTTCTTGATTCCAAAGGAATCTCAAGATTAATGGAAGGACTTGTTGCTGTGGCTTATCCCCAAATCCAGGAAACGTTTCCCGAGGATATTCTTCATCGGTTCAACTTGATTTCAAAAAGAGATGCACTGAAACAAATCCATTTTCCGGATCATCCTGAAATCCTGAAAAAGGCAAGATTCCGGTTGAAATTCGAGGAGTTTTTCTTTGTTCAGCTGAGATTACTGAAACTCAAGCTGACACGGACCGAAAAATCCAGTGGTCAGATTTTAAATCAGACGGGTTTGTTGACTCAGTTTTATGAAGAACATCTTCCTTTCGAACTCACAGGTGCCCAAAAGCGGGTAATTCGCGAAGCCTATACAGACCTGAAATCAGGAAAGCACATGAACAGGCTGCTGCAAGGGGATGTTGGCAGCGGCAAAACCATGGTGGCGTTTATCTGTATTCTGATCGCCATCAGCTCCGGAACCCAAGCTTGCCTCATGGCTCCAACCGAAATCCTTTCCAACCAACATTATGAGGGACTAAAAGAATATGCCGCATTGATGGGGCTGAACATTGCATTGCTTACCGGCTCCACAAAAAAATCAGCCCGGAGGGTTATCCACCGGATGTTGCTCTCAGGAGACCTCCACATTATCATCGGAACACATGCGCTTCTCGAAGATATTGTACAGTTCAAGAACCTTGGTTTGGTGATTGTAGATGAGCAACATCGGTTTGGAGTAGCTCAGAGAGCGAAATTATGGGCTAAAAATCCTGAATTCATTCCCCATGTGCTGGTGATGACCGCTACGCCCATACCCAGAACTTTAGCCATGACACTATATGGGGATTTGGACATCAGTATCATAGATGAATTGCCGGCGGGACGTAAACCGATCCAGACTGTCCATCGATATGATAAAGACCGATTGAAAGTATTTGGTTTTATGCACAAACAGATTCAGGGAGGAAGGCAGATTTACATGGTTTACCCTTTGATAGAGGAATCCGAAAAAATGGATCTCAAAAATCTGATGGATGGCTATGAAAGTGTCTGTAGGGCATTTCCTGAAATCCCTATTAGCATAATACATGGTGATATGAAATCCCAGGCAAAGGATTTTGAGATGCAGCGGTTCGTAAAAGGTGAAACAAAAATCATGGTGGCCACCACCGTAATTGAAGTAGGGGTAAATGTACCAAATGCTTCGGTGATGATTGTCGAAAACGCGGAGCGATTCGGATTATCCCAGCTGCATCAGCTCAGAGGCCGTGTAGGGAGGGGGGCAGATCAGTCGTATTGTATTCTGATGACAAAATACGAACTTTCAAAAGACAGTCGCATTCGACTGGAGACGATGGTCAGAACAATCAATGGGTTTGAAATTGCCGATGTGGATCTGAAACTGAGAGGACCGGGTGATCTGATGGGAACCCAACAAAGCGGTATTGCGGACCTGTTGATAGCAGATCTGAGTAAAGATGCACCAATCCTTACTCTTGCAAGAGATACAGCTCATCAATTATTGCAGGAAGATCCCGATCTTACCCAAACAAAAAATGCCATGGTTTTACGTCAGATCAGAAACCAGAAAAAACATGCCGTAAACTGGAGCAGAATTTCCTAAGCTTTTTTCTTTATTTCTTTATCGGGCCTGGGAGTTAGATATTTTGTCAGAATAAGATATCATTGCATCAACAATTAATTGCTTGCACCTTTATAAGTGTCTTGAGGTATTTTACCTCAAGGTGACTGGTTGAAAATTAAGATTTAAAACTATAAAAATATAATTGCTCTGAAAACAAATAAAACTATTTCCACAAGTCCCAATTAGGCACGGAAGAAAGTATTTTTAAAATTGTCAGAATGCTTCGCCTATAAAAAGATAAAAACCGGAACCTTCCTGTGTAAATGCTACATCAAATCGGGTGAAAATATCTTTTTTGGGAAACAATAAAAATCTCAGCCCGCCACCTGTGGACCACACAATTTTGTTGATGAATGCATTTTTGAAATCAGGAAAAACATTGGCTGCTCCGGCAAAAACTGCTGCTCCCAGTCTCTTTGAAAATCCTAAAGGAAGCGGAAGAAACCTGAATTCCACCTGTCCCGCAAGCTGATTTTTGTCCCGGTAGCGCCCGGTATAATATCCCCGCATCATCATCTCTCCACCCATCAGAGCCAATTGATTGAATGGGACTTCGCCAACATTGAACTGTCCCAATAGCTGGGCGGCCAGTACATTAGATTTACCCATGGGTCGGTAGATCCGGTTATCGGAAATAATGGTAGTAAAACTGTAGGTACTCAAAATAGGCAGATATCTCAATACCGCAAGTTCAGAAAATATTCCCCTCCGCACATTCAGCACATTGTGGCGATCATCGTAGACCAGGCCCAAACCCATTGCGAAATTTGTAGAACCTTCACTCCCTCTTGGCAAACTGAACTGAGGTGTTTCCGCAACAGTTTGAAAATCAACATCAGACAAGCGCTGAAATTCTGCCTCCACACCAAAAAACAGATTCTTCCGGATCTGGCGCAGCACCCTCTCCTTGATCAATATCTGATTGGCATCGACCAATGCAATGTAATCCGAAGGTGTATCCATACCGATCCCATAGTATTGCAAAGGAAAACTCTGAAACCTTAGACGTCCCAGAAAAAACCATTTATTCTGATCGGAATAAATGGCATGATCAAACCAAAGTCCGTATTGATTTTCCAAGGTAAAAAAAGTGAACCCATTCAATTCACTCAACCTGTTGGTCGTGTCCCTTTTGGCATAGTAAACAAATAGAGACGAAAGTCCGATTTCCCAACTCGTCTCGGGGGCATAGGCCAAAGTGGGATAAATCAAAAACTGGGGCCGGGAGATATCCGAAGTATCATTGACCAAGCCGTTTATATACCTTTTAAAAAGACTTTGCCCTATTCCCGTTTCACAATTGAAAATCAAAATGACACCTATCAAAAAGAATTTTATCTTGTTCATGATACTAAAAAAAGAAAAACTTAGGCTGAAGGATAGAAGTTGAAAATGATTAACCTTTGAGATTGAAGTATGTTTTATTTTGGGTCATGCAAGAAACAAAATTGCATTGATATTTTTATTTAAACCGGACAATTTTACCATGGGCTTTCGAGGTCATTTCTTTGGGTATTGCTCCCGTAATTTCCTTATATAAGAGTTCTACAAGCTTCCTTTTCAGAAAACTCCTTGTTAAAATAATGCTCACCTCGCGGGTGGGTTCAGACCCGGAAAATTTGCGGAGCCTTCCCTTTTCTTCTTCCCCCATATCAAAAGTGGCCAGTTCCGGAAGCAAGGTTATTCCCTGGTATTGATTGACCATGTTTTTCAAACCTTCCAAGGAACCGCTTTCATAGTGAAAATTCATCCGTTTGAATTTTTTCTGATTGCAAAGATTCATCACCTGATCCCTGAAACAATGTCCTTGCTGCAGGATCCAGAGATCTTCTTCTTCCAGGTCTTTAAGGTCCAGCTTTTCTTTTGCCAACAGCGGGTGTCCTTTGGACAGGTAGGCATAAAACTTCTCATAAAACATCGGTTTTTCGACAATACCCGATTCCTCCAGGGGTGTTACAACCAGGCCAAGATCAATTTCATCGTTTTTCAATTTCCTGACAACATCCTCCGTCACCATTTCTTCTACCTGAAGCTGTACATTGGGATATTTTTCTAAAAAATTCCGGATAAACCGGTGTAAAAGATAAGGTGCTATTGTCGGGATGATCCCCAATTTGATCACACCACTGACATCCCCTTTGAGATTTGCGACCAATTCATATATCCCCTTGCTATGAGAAACCACCTTTTTTGCCTGCTCAAGGATCTGCATGCCGACTTCCGTGGGAATTACGGGCATTTTGGAACGGTCAAAAATAATTACCTCAAGCTCTCTTTCCAGTTTGTTGACCTGAGCGCTGAGAGTAGGTTGGGTGACAAAGCAGGATTCCGCAGCATGACCAAAATGTCTGTGCTTGTCCACCGCCAGAATGTATTCCAACTGTTGGATAGTCATGTTTTTTAAATAATGAAATCTGTTTCCAATCCAAAAAAGACCAACTGATTTGGACGCCCAAAGTTAAAAATCTTTTTGTTTTTATTTAGATTTGTTTTAAATAATGGTTAATTTCGACAAAACCTACCAAAAAAATTATGCTTAAAAACATTGTAAAATTAAGCCTTGTAACAACAATAGGATTTTCACTTTTCGCATGCGGAGGCTCATCAGACGAAGAATCGGTAAACGTCTACACCCACCGTCATTATGATGCCGATCAAAAACTGTTCGATCAGTTTACTGAAGAAACAGGAATCAAGGTAAATGTCGTCAGTGCCAGTGCTGACGAATTGATCCAGAAACTGGAGCTGGAAGGTGAAAGTTCACCTGCCGATGTTTTGGTCACTGTTGATGCAGGCCGACTGAACAGAGCTGAGGAAAAAGGGTTGTTACAAGCTGTATCTTCAGAAACCCTGAACAACAACATTCCCGCAAAATACCGGGATCCTGAAGGTTTTTGGTTTGGACTAACTTACCGCGCAAGGATATTCGCTTATAGCAAAGAGCGTGTGAATCCGGAGGAGTTGAGCACTTATGAGGCATTGACAGAAGAACAATGGAAGGGACGTGTATTGACCAGATCTTCCGAAAACATCTACAATCAATCTTTATTGGCGTCCATGGTAGTCCATCACGGAAATGAAGGTGCACAGGAATGGGCCTCCGGATTGTTGGAAAACATGGCTAGGGATCCAAAAGGAAGTGATCGAGACCAAGTAAAAGCTGTCGCTTCCGGAGAAGGAGATGTTGCCATAGTCAATACCTACTACATAGGAATCATGCTCAACGACGAAAATGAGGAGGAAAGAAAGGCTGCAGAAAAAGTAGGTATATTTTTCCCGAACCAATCTGACAGGGGAACACATATCAATATTTCAGGTGCCGGGGTAACCCGATATGCACCAAACAAAGAAAATGCCGTGAAGCTGATAGAGTTTCTTTCCGAACCGGAGGCCCAGAGTCTTTTGGCCAACATTAACTTTGAATATCCTGTTAACCCAAATGTTGAAATTTCCGATTTGTTGAAATCATGGGGAGATTTTAAAGCCGATGACATCAATCTTTCGCAATTAGGAGAAAATAATCAGGATGCTGTTATCATTTTCGATAAGGTAGGCTGGAAATAGCATTTATTCATTGGAATTTTTAAATCGAAATTATTATTGGTGGAACAAATGGACCGGCTACGCATTGATCATTTTATTGCTGGTGGCTACACCTTTGTTCACCATTTTATTCAAGCTATTCGATAGTCCGGGAGGAAGTTGGTTGCACATCGCAACAAACCTGCTCCCGGGATATTTTCAAAACACAATACTGCTGCTCCTCGGGGTAGCAGTTTTTACTTTTTTATTGGGCGTGTCCACTGCCTGGCTGGTTTCCAATTTTGACTTTCCGGGCAGGAAATATTTCGAGTGGCTTTTGATTTTACCTCTGGGGTTTCCGGGATATATCATGGCCTATACGTATGTCGGCGTTCTGGATTATGCCGGACCTATACAGGCTTTCCTGAGAAATTCACTGGATATTCAAATAACAGGAAGCCTTCTGGATATCATGAATCTGCCCGGAGCTATCTTCATTCTTTCCATTACACTGTATCCTTATGTGTTTTTGATTTCCAGAGCTTCTTTTATCCAACAATCCAAAACGCTGCAGGAGGCATCTTTTCTTTTGGGAGCCAACAGGATGGTCACCTTCTTCAAAGTTGCCCTTCCAATGGCCCGGCCGGCAATTGTAGCGGGAATAGCGTTAGCGTCCATGGAAGTATTGAATGACTATGGGACAGTAAAATATTTTGGTGTCAGCACTTTTACAACAGGCATTTTCAGGGCTTGGTTTTCTATGGGTGATGCCACCACAGCCATTTACCTTTCAGGAATCCTGATGATATTCGTTTTTTTGATTCTTTTTCTGGAATCCTTTCAACGTGGCAACCGGCAGTATTCTTCCAGGACCAGTTCTAACAAACCCACTGCGAGGATTCAGATTAGTTTTAATCAGAAACTCTTATTTACAGGCACCTGTTCCTTGATCTTGTTGATCAGTTTCATCATTCCGTTTCTGCAGCTTACCTATTGGGTGAGTCTGACTTATGAGAAAGTTGTTGATATGGATTTCTTTTTGCTGATTTTCAGAAGTTTTGGTTTGGCTGCAATCAGCGGATTCTTTATAGTTATTCTTGCAGTGGTTTTGTTATATGCCATTCGGCTCAGCCCCTTCAAGTGGGTGAAAAATGTCACCAAAATCTCGACGTTGGGATATGCAGTGCCGGGAGCAGTTATTGCGGTTGGCATCATGATTCCTTTCTTGGCTTTGGACAAATGGATATACAGCACTTTTATCTCTGCACAAACAGTTGGTTTGTTTTTCTCAGGGACACTGTTTGCTTTGGTCTTTGCCTACATAGTCAGATTCATGGCTGTGGGCTATAATCCGGTGGAAGCAGGATTTCAAAAAATCGGAATCCATGTGAATGAAGCGAGTAGGGTCTTGGGCATGGGCAGCACAAGGACGCTTTTGAGGATCGACCTTCCACTTATCAAAACCGGTCTGATTTCAGGCATCTTATTGGTCTTTGTGGATGTTTTAAAGGAATTACCGCTAACTTTGATTTTAAGGCCCTTTAATTATCATACTTTGGCCACCAAAGCTTTTGATATGGCAACAAACGAGATGATTGCAGAGTCAGCCAATGCAGCCTTGATCATTATCCTGACCGGAGTCATCCCTATCATCTTCCTGAACAGGTTGATTCAAAAAATATAATTTTAGAAACCCGGATGCCGATTTTATCCCTTAAAGATGTACATAAGAAATACGGCAAAAAGTCTGATTATGCAGTCAATGGTGTGAGTTTTGATGTCTACGAGGGTGAAATTTTGGCTTTGGTAGGTGAAAGCGGCTCCGGAAAAACCACTCTCCTCCGACTGATCTCGGGATTGGAACATCCTGAATCCGGATCCATTTTCCTTTCAGGAAACATCATTGTAGATGGAAGAAAATCAGTTCCCGCACACGACCGTCAGGTGGGTTTGGTTTTTCAGGATTATGCTTTGTTTCCTCATCTGACCATCTTGGACAATGTAAAGTTCGGATTGAAAAAAATGAAAGGAGATCGGAAAGAAGTTGCGAGGGAAACCCTGCAGTTGGTGGGTCTGAATGAAGATTACCAAAAATATCCCCATCAGCTTTCCGGAGGTCAGCAACAGCGGGTTGCTTTGGCCAGAGCAATTGCTCCAAATCCTAAAATTTTGCTGATGGATGAGCCTTTCAGCAATCTGGACGCGCTTCTGAAGGATCAGGTTCGGGAAGAAATCAGGCAGATCATCAAAAAAACAGGGGTGACCGCTATCTTTGTGACCCATGATACCCGGGATGCCTTATCCACGGCTGACCGGATTGCCATCCTTCACAAAGGCTATCTTCAACAAATCGACATTCCTAAGATGCTTTATGAAAACCCCATAAACCCTTATGTGGCAAATTTTTTTGGCAAAAGAAACGAAATGATTGCCACTCCAACAGCAGATGGCTTTTATACTTCATTCGGTTTTATCAAAGATCCGAAGGCAGGAGAATTTAGCGGAAAGGTCCGTTTGCTATTCAGACCGGAGCAAGCAGAAATGAAGCAGTCGGAAGAACAGCAGCTTGTCGGAAAAATTTTTAAAATCTCCTATTTCGGTGACCACCAGATCGTCAAACTGGCAGATGGTGAAGGAAAAATAGTCAGTATCAGGACCAATCCGGGAAGATCGTTTGAAGGATTGGATAGAGCTCATTTCTACCTGTGGAAATATGAAATAGAAGAAGTTTTTTAGCTCAGGAACCCGCCAGAATTATCAACACCAGACCCACAAAAAACAGAACAAACATGCCTACGATCAGACCATTTGTTTGTTTTGGTGCATCTTTGAATTCCTTCCAGATAAAAATACCCCAAAATGCAGCCACCATAGTCGCCCCCTGACCCAATCCATAGGATATTGCCGGACCGGCTTTTTCTGATGCAATAATACTGAAGGACATACCCACACACCAGATGATCCCGCCGAGAATACCTACCAGATGTACCCGTAATTTTCCTATAAAATAATCCACGGTATCAAGCGGCGGTCCCTCTATAGGCTTTTTCATCAAGATGGTGTTGAATAAAAAGTTACTCAATAAGATTCCGATGGAGAATACAAACACGGCTCCGTAGGGGGTAAATTTTCCGATTTCCGGATTACTGAAATTCAGGGACATGGATTTTGCCACAAAAACATAAAAGAAGGCCATCAAAAATCCTCCGACCAAAGCCAGAAGCAAACCTGTTTTAGGGTTTTTGCTTCTTTGCTGTGCCAGTTTCCGATATGCCATGGCATCCAAAACAATCGCCGCAGCCACTAATGCAACTCCTAAAAACAGCAGGAAAGGATCACCTTTTTGTTCGGATATGTAATTTACAAGCACGCCTAAAACCAAGGCAAGACCAATACCCACGGGAAAAGCTACCGCCATTCCCGCATAAGCAATGGCAGCAACGATCAGGATATTGGCCAGATTAAAAATTACCCCTCCAAAAAAGGCCAATGCATAGCTGCTTCTGTTTGCCTGCTGCAAGTCCTCGGTAAAGCTCCGACCCTCCGGACCGAAACTTCCCAAGGTAATACCGAAAATCAGGGATAGGATGACAATTCCGATTACATAATCCCAATAAAAGAGTTCAAATCTCCACTGCTCCCCTGCAAGCTTTTGTGTATTGGCCCAAGAACCCCAACAGAGCATGGTAATAAAACAAAATAATACGGCAATTGCATAAGATTCAATGATGAACATGACTGTGGGTTTAGGGGTTAATTCATTTTTAATTCAGGATTCATTTTCATGATTAGTCTTATAACTTTTTTCTTTGTGCCCTTTGTGCATTCATTCTTAGTGTTCTTTGTGGTTGAATTTTTTTACCACAAAGGGTACTAAGGTTTGCACGAAGTTCATAAAGATCCATTTATGACTCTTTTAATTCCGTTTTCAATAATACCACATTGAAATTGACTAGCAACTCCAATTTATAATTTCCTAATTTCATATAAGTTAATGTCTGCGCCAAATGAACACCATTCAATGCTTCAACACTTTTTATTTCAATCACTAATTATTTTCAACCCACAAATCAATCCTGTACCCACAGTCCAATCTTACTTCTTCATAAACCAATGGCATTGGTTTTTCTTTCTCTACCTTAAATCCCGATTTTATAAAACAAACATTCCTGATAAGCACTTTCCAATAATCCTGGACCCAACGCTGAATGAATCTCAATCGCCAAGCCGATTACTTTATTCGCAATTTCGTTTTCTGTCATTTTCTTTGTGTGCTTTGCGACGGCTTGGTGTCCTTTCTGGTTAATATTGATGTTTTCTTATATTTATTCGTCACTTACAGGGCTCCACGTCCATTTAAAGCTTAGGCACCACCTCATCCAATGTGGGAATAGAAGGTTGGGCACCCATTCGCTGTACCGAAATTGTCGCTGCTTTTAAGGCAAACCGGACAGCGCTTTGGATATCCTTTCCCTCTACAAGGGCCACAGCCAATGCCCCGTTGAAGGTATCTCCTGCTGCGGTGGTGTCCATAACCTCCACTTGGGTTGTAGGAATAATTCCCTTAAATGTTGGTGAATATACAAAAGCACCCGCAGCACCCAAAGTAATGATAACCTGATCGATTCCGCGGCCTACCAATTGTTCGGCAGCCAAATAAGCGGATTTTTCATCCACTACTTTTATATCGGTTAAGATTCCCGCTTCGGTTTCATTCGGGGTAATCATAAAAAGATGTGGAAAAATCTCGTCTGGCAATTTCTGTGCAGGGGCGGGATTCAGGATTACTTTTACACCGCGTTTGGCAGCCAGTTTTGCTGCATCAAGAATGGCATGCAATGGAATTTCAAGTTGCATCAGCAAAATTCCTGCTTTGTCAATATCCCGTTGCAAAGCTTCAATTTCATTTTTTCCCACAGCAAAATTTGCTCCCGGTGCCACAATGATGGTGTTTTCTCCCTGTTTGTTCACGGTGATCTGCGCTACTCCCGAAGGCTGCTCCGGATCCAATGTTATAAACCGGGTGTCTATTCCTTCTTTTTCAAAATTCGCTAAATTCTGTTTTCCAAAAAGATCATTCCCCATTCTGGCAATCAACATCACCCTGCCACCCATACGGGCTGCTGCTACAGCCTGATTGGCTCCTTTTCCACCGGGAACCAACAGAAACTCCCCTCCTATCATGGTTTCTCCCGGTTCAGGAAAATGATCGGTTTTGATGACCATATCCATATTTGCACTTCCCAATATGATTATGTTTGCTTTTTCTACCATATTTTTGATTCTTCAGATCACCGCCTTACATGTGTCAAATCTTACCCTTTATAAAAAACGACTAATTAGCAAGAACTTTTAGGCTCTGAAATTTTTAAGATAAATCGATTTAAAGTAATATTATACTGTTCTTTTCCAAAAGTAAAAAATATTTGATACAATAAATTTCAATACGCGGCTTAAGAAAATGGACAGAGTAACTTTAAACCCAACATATTGTGAAAAAAGAAAAAGATACTTTTTCCAGAAGAAAATTTCTGGGTACCTCCATACTGAGTGCGGCAGGCTTCTCTGTTCTTCCTGGGTTGAGTCTTGCAGGCAGTAGTCCTTCTATAAAAACTGAAGATATCCACGAAGTCAGACTGGGATTTATCGGTGTGGGCCGTCAGGCCATGGGTCTGCTGAATGGTATGATGAAAATACCGGGAGTGGAAGTACTGGCAGGCGCAGATGTCTATGCCAATAAAAGAGAAAGATTCCAGCAGCGGGTTTCTAAAGCTGCCGGTGAACTTGGCAAGGTATCCAAACAACCCGAGGTGTACAATGACTATAAGGAGTTGTTGGCTCGTTCCGATATTGATGCTGTGGTGATTGCTTCTCCTGATCATTGGCATGCCAAGATTGCCATAGATGCCTGCAAAGCAGGAAAAGATATTTATCTTGAAAAACCACTTACGTTTACTATCAAGGAAGGGCAGGAATTGGTTAAAGCGGTCAGAGAAAACGGCATTGTGCTAGCCGTAGGAAGTCAGCAGCGGTCCGACCTGAATTTCCAGCATGCAGTAAGGATGGTGCAAAAGGGAAAAATAGGGAAGATCCAAAAAGTGCTCACCAATGTAGGTCAGCCCGAGCATCCGGTTCCTTACGATCTTCCCAAACAGCCTGTTCCTGAAGGATTGGACTGGCAGACTTGGTTGGGACCTTTACCCGATTTGCATTATAATGAGCAACTCAATCCTCCCATCACCATTGATCCTGAAGAAAATGAACAAATCTGGGGGGCATGGAGATGGTATGAAGAAATGGGTGGCGGTTATATGACCGACTGGGGCGCTCATATGTTTGACATTGCCCAATGGGGTATTGGCATGGACCGCAGCGGACCAAACAGAATCATCCCGGCCATGAACGGGAAACCATTGACTTATCAATATCCAAATGGTATTGAAATGATCGTTGAACCCTTTGATGGAGATACTAAAGGAGTTAAGTTTATCGGTGAAAATGGTTGGATACAGGTTTCCAGAGGAAATTTCAGCGCATCCGAAGATGCTTTGAATCCAACTCTGATGAGACCGGATCCAGGCTATTCATTTCATCATTTCGATTTTATTGATTCAGTAGTGAAAAGAAAGGATCCCATAGTCCCTGTTGAGATCGGTCACAGTTCATGTACTGTGTGTACATTAGGGAATATAGCCCATGAGCTGCAAAGACCACTGGATTGGGATCCAAAGACAGAGACTTTTCCCAATGACTGGGAAGCTTCCTCCAAACTCCATTATAATTATCAAAACGGATATACACTTTAAATTAAATACATGATGAACAAGAGAAGAGATTTTTTAAAATTTTCGGGAGCGATTGCTTTGGGAAGTTTATTAACGCCCACTAAACTGTTTGCTAATGCGGCTTTTGCCAAAAAGCCAATAGGTTTGCAGCTGTATTCAGTCAGATCTGATATGGAAACAGATCCACAGGGAACGCTCAAAAAAGTGGCTTCCATTGGCTATAAAAATCTGGAAACCGCAAACTATGCAGACGGTAATGTACATGGGATGGCTCCGAAGGAGTTCAAAACCTTTATTAATGATCTGGGCATGAAGCTCAGCAGTGCCCATTTGGGAGGTCCTCAATACAGCCCCGACAAAAAAGACGAAGCTATGGATTGGTGGAAAAAAGCAATCGAAGACCATAAGTCCATGGGTGCCAAATACGTCATAAAACCTTCCATGCCTATTCCCAAAACTTTGGCGGAACTGGATGAATGGTGTGAATATTACAATGCTATTGGCAGCTTAGCCGGAAAATCAGGAATGCAGTTCGGTTTTCACAATCATGCGCGGGAATTCGAGGAAATCGAAGGAAAGGTGATGTATGATTATATGATTGAGCATACCGATGCCAAAAACGTTTGCTATGAGCTGGATGTTTATTGGAGTAAAAAAGGCGGGTTTGATGCAGTCCATTATCTCAATAAATATCCTGGTAGATTCCCTATTTTACATATCAAGGACGAAAAAGAATTGGGAGAAAGCGGAGAAATAGATTACGAACCAATATTTAAAGCAGCATACGATCAGGGATTGAAAACCTTTTTCGTGGAAGTAGAAAAATACAATTATGAGCCAATCGAAAGTGTGCAAAAGAGTTATGCATTCCTGGATAATGCCTCATATGTGAAATAAACCTAAAAACCATGAAGCGAACTTGTTTATCCAAAACGTATATGGCCGTCTTGTTCCTGATGGTTTCCGCCTGCGGAAACACATCAACAGAAACGGTTATGGAAACAGAAAAAGATACAAGTGAAACATTCGAACCTGATCCACAAGAATTGGAAGAAAAACCTGTAGGCAAACTTCAGGTGGGAGATGAGGCTCCATACTTCAAACTTCCTGACGTAAGTGGAAAATATGTGGCGCTGGATGATTTCGAGGAGGCCGATGTGCTGGTGATCAACTTTACCTGCAACCATTGCCCGACTGCACAGGCATACGAGGACCGGTTTATCCAAATGATAAATGATTATTCGGATAATTCGGTTGCTTTTGTAGCCATTTCGCCGAACAGCCCTATCGGGGTTTTACCGGAGGAATTGGGCTATTCAGATCTGAATGATGATTTTAAAAGCATGCAGATCCGATATGAGGATAAGGATTATAATTTTCCATACCTCTATGATGGTGATGTTCACGAATACTCTTTAGCGTATGGACCCACTGCCACACCGCATGTTTTTGTGTTTGACAAAGACAGAAAGCTAACCTACTCGGGAAGGATGGATACTTCGGAAAAACCGGGAACGGCCAATGCCGAGGATCTTAGACATGCCATTGACAAAACCTTGGCCGGTGAACCCCTGGATCCTGACAAAGCCATTACTCCGACATTTGGCTGCTCGGTAAAATGGGCCTGGAAAAACGAGTATACCAAAAAGGTGAATGCAGAATGGAAGGAAAAGCCAGTAGAGGTGGAAAAAATCAGTCCTTCGGGATTGGCTGAATTGCTGGAAAATGATACGGATGAACTGTTGTTGGTCAACTTCTGGGCAACCTGGTGTGGGCCGTGTGTAATAGAATATCCCGAATTCATAGAAATCCAGAGGATGTATGGAGATCGGGATTTTAGGTTTGTTTCAGTAAGTATGGACAGTCCGGATCAGGAAGAAAAAGTTCTGAAATTCCTCAAAAGCAAAAACTCCGCAGTGACCAATTATCTCGTGGATACAGATGACAAATATGCGATCATTGATGTTGTCAAGAATGATTGGGATGGTAGTTTGCCTATTACCCTGCTGATAGCACCAGGAGGAGAAGTGGCTTACAAGGCTCCCGGAGAGATTGATCCGTTGGAACTGAAAAAAGCCATAGTTGATCATCCGATGATCGGAAGGTATTATTAAAAATTGAAGCACATTATACTTATTCTATTCCAAGCCTCAAGAGCCACATTAAAGGGTCTTAAGGCTTGGTTTTTTCTTGAAAATTCATTGGGGTGATCTCCACCTTTCCAGCAAACTCCTCGATTGCTTTTGGATCTGCCTGCGCATAAACGGAGTCCAACCCAGTATCCACCCTTTCCAGCCTAAAGCCTGCCTTGACCAGCCCCACAGATTAAAAGTGTCATGATGACGTATAATTTTACCATCCCGGAATTGGAATTCGGCGGTTATATTATTAATAACTTTCCTACCTGATGGACCGAAAGTATATTCAGCCTTCCATTGAGCAGAACCTGATTTTTCATCGGCTTTCACATTCCCGTAGGTAATCTTTAAATTTCCTTTGCTTCTTTGGATTAGCATCCTCCACATATTTTTTACCTCTTCCCCCAGGAGTTCGCCTAAAGCGGGGTCTCTAAACTTAGCCTGAGCATCATAAAAACCGACCATCTTTTCGGAATTTGCTTTTGCAAAAGCCCTATAAAAATTGTGGATAACTTCGGTATTTGTCATGGACTGATGATGGTTTATTCCAAAATTATTTGATACTTATCCAGAAGACCGGCAGCCTGTTGCAGAGAAAATTTTGCCTTTTTTATCCGGTTGTTTTCGGGATCAATGGAATAGTTATAAGCCGATCGGAAATCTGCTTTTTCCAAAACCGTTCCTCCAAAAACCGCCCTGTTCAAGTCACAGCCTGCAAAACTGGAATTGGTGAGATCCGCTTCCACAAATTCAACATCTTCCAGCTTACAATCTTTAAAGACTGTTTTTTTAATGTTCAATTTGAAGAATGATGCAAAATTCAAGATACATTTCTCAAAATGAACAGCAAATAGAAATCCATTGCATGCATCAAACCTAAGTCCCAATAATTTGCAGTTTTTAAAATGAACATCTTTCATTGAAGCTCCACTCAATTTTGCTAAACTCATATCGCAGCTTTCAAAGTGACAATCCTGAAAATTCACATTTGATAAATCAGAGTGGGCGAATACACAATCAGTAAAGGTGCAATTCTCATATTCACCTTTTTCAAGTAACTGCACTTGGAAATTTTTTCCTTTTAATTCCTGATCAACAATGTAATTCATTTGATGTTTTTGGTGTGAAATCATTTTCTTAAAATCAGTACTTTTCTATCCCCTTCGAATTTTTCAGTATTCTGAGGCCAATTGAGGCCTGTGACCAATTATTTGATTTCAATTTAAGTGTTTTTTTTCATATAGGGGTGGGATTAAAGTTGCTAAAAGGTTATCGGTTTTTTAACCTCCGCTTAAAGAATATTTATATCACCGTTTGTTGATTGCCTACTAATACGGTGTTCAAAGCCTTCATTTTTAATTTTTATTTTGGGATAAAAGAAAGTCTTCAACTATTGGGATATCCGGTAGCTGCAGTTATTCCGGGGATTCTGGGTGCCATTTTTTACAGGTATTAATACTGTAGATGGAAATCTTGAAGAAAAATCTATCTGAAAAAAATCTTCCTGTCTAAAAATTAAGACTGTTTTTGTTTTTTGATTCCTGAAGAGCTTTTAAAAAAGCAATTTAGTTGAACCTAAAAGTCAACTTCATCCTTATAATTATATATCTGATTGACTGATACTTCCAAAAAGGATACTTGATTTTCTTTTAACTTACCGCTAAATCATCACTATTTAATGAATAACCACCAGCTTAGAAGTTTGCTTGATTTTCCATGTAATATTCCCAACTTTTACCAAACACTAATATTCGGAACAGTTTTTTTTATTTTTACAGGTTCACTTGCTTCCCAGACCCTTGAAAATCCTACAAAAAATGATTCAACTGCCATAAAATCCGGAAACAAACTGAGTGAGGATATGATCTCGGTTTTTCTGGACTGTCAACCCTGCGACAACAGTTACATCCGCCAACAGGTAAACTTTGTAAATTACGTCAGGGATCCCCAATTGGGACAACTTCATCTGTTTATCAATAATCAAGGTACTGCCGGCGGAGGCCGCAGTTTCAAACTTTCCTTTATTGGAAAAGGAGAATATGAAGGCATCAACAATACCCTAACCTTTAACTCCCTTCAAACCTACACCCGGGATGATGAGAGGGAAGGTCTCAATGCCATGATCAGATTGGGGTTGGTACCTTATGTGGCCCACACTTCCATGGCGGACAAACTGGTGCTTTCCATTTCCGATATTGAACTTGAGCCCACCATAGAAGTAGACCCTTGGAACAACTGGCTTTTTGAAATATATGGTGGAATAAACTTCTCCAAAGAAACCAGTATCAGCTCACTTGATCTGAGGTACGGATTCTCCGCCGAACATGTCACTGAAATTTGGCGCATCCGACTACGGCCCTATTTCAACTATAACCAAAGGAATTTTGTCAGGGATGAGGAAGAATTCCAAAGCATACTTCACAGAAACGGCTTTGACGGAAGAGCGGTCAGAAGTATCAACAACCATTGGTCCGTGGGTGCGTTTTCAAGGGTTATTTCTTCTACTTATAGCAATATTGATCTGGGATATTCATTTTCTCCTGCTATAGAATACAGTTTTTTTCCCTATAGCGAGGCACTTCGAAAAGAAATTACGGTTGCTTATAGCGCAGGGTTGGACAAAAGAAGCTATATGGAAGAAACCATTCTGGGAAAGATGGAAGAATTGCTTCCACGTCACTCTCTGGAATTTGGAGTCAGGATTCGGCAGCCTTGGGGTTCCTTACGTGTCCAGTTGGAAGGTTCCCAGTTTTTACACGATATGAGTAAAAACAGGCTTTCCTTCGACAGCAATCTTTCCTGGAGAATTTATAAAGGGTTATCCGTTAATATCAGATCAGAACTTGAAATGGTCCGCGATCAGCTGTCACTTCCAAAAGGGGAAGCATCTCTGGAGGACATACTCCTTCAACAACGACAGTTGGCCACCAGTTTTGGGATTTCCATGTCCATGGGGATCAGCTACAGCTTTGGTTCCATATACAACAGCATCGTTAACACAAGATTGTAGTAGGAAACAGTAGTAGGAAACAAAAGAACTCTTTTCTGACACAATCACTATTACAAAAGTGGAGTATACCTGATTACGTTACTCAATCGGTCTCTCAATAAAAAATCAATCGCTACAAAATAAAGTTTCCTATTTAATTTTTCGAACGATCAGGTTATCGATTTTCTCTACTCCGGAAACTTGATGGCAAGGGAGGTTCCCAGAATAAAGTTGCTTCGACTCCTGCCGATATTGCTTTCGAAAATTCTATCCGGGCTTTTGAACAAGCGGCCTTCGATCCGCCAAGCCAAATTCGGTGTAGGGGTATAATCCAGGTTCCAGGAAAACCCTGAGGTATTCAAGCCTGTGCCCAAGCCTGTTTGGGTAACGACACCTTTTTTATCCCCATAATATTCTGCTCGAAGTGCCGTATTCCAGTTTTCCTTCAGCTGATTCCGCACGATCAACACCGGACTTACCCAATAGTCAAAATCAGTATTGTTCGGGGTTTGTTGTTGGGCCCCTACATCAAACCCCACAATTAGTCCCCATTTTTCCGACATCTGAAATTGGCCATAGAGATTGTTGAAATACCTCATCCTTCTCATCATGTCCGGATCGTCTGTTCCGATAAATGTGCTCCAATTGAGAGTCATCCCTTCTCTGGGAACAAAATGGACCTGTGTTCCGAAGGATGGCAGAGAGTTGCCCGGAAGTCGCCGGATGCGTTGCCATCCGTTACAGATGAGAACGGCTACTTGCCACCTTTCATTTGGCGTGTGGGACAGTTTGGCACCGGATAAAAAATACGGGGAATTTTCTGCCAACAAAGATCGAGTCAATGTCCAATTATCGATAGAAACGGCACTTTCAAAACCGATATGGGAAGGAAATACTCCCACATCCAACCAAAGCGTGTGGTCTCGGGTCAGCGAAATCCCAACATTGGCTTCAAATATATTCTTCAACACGTCGGGTTCGTCCGCATAATTATCGTTTGCGTATGTTCCGGTCTGTAGAGCAAGATTGGCTCTGTACCTGTCATGTTCCAAACCCAACTTCACAAGCCCAAGATTCAGGTTGAACTCATTGTGACGGTTGTGATTGAACAAAAAGGGTTGTCTGGAATCACCTTTCGGCTGATTGAAATCATACACATAAAAAACATCCACAAACCCCGAAAGACGAAGGATCGGATTTTTTTTCCAAGCGTCATCCGTTTGAGCAATCAGGTCAAGGCTCATTAAGGCTAAAAAAAATAAAAGGTTAACCTTCCGGTTGATTTTCCGCATCGTTTCTTTTTTTCAAGTTGCAAAAAAATAAGTACTTCTGTCAAAGAATTTACGGATAAGCTTTTTTAATTGGAGAAAATCCCCATGTCTCGGAATGTCCATTCTGCTATCCTCTATTATGTGGGGCCGGAACAGACCTGTATGATGTCTCTTTCTTCGGCCTATTTTGATTATAACAGTACTGCAAATGGCATAGCAATGGAGGCAACCGAGATCCTCGAGTTGCCGGCTGTCAATTGAAAGTGATAAAATGTTCGTGAATTAAAGAATTAATTTATGGATATCCGCAATGATACCGGTAAATGCCAAAAACCAAAAGATTCACTGCCAAATACTGGATTGATGGCTTCTTCCGACTTCCGTCTTCTAGCCCTTTGCCTCGATAAGAAATTGCTACCGGCAGAATAGCGGATATACATATTTAATTTATTATAACCCTTTAACATCAAATAAAATGGAAAAAGTAATCAGGTGCAGAGATGTAGGGTTTGATTGCAACGGCGTCATCCATGCCAAATCCGAAGAGGAAGCATTATTCTTGGCAGCAGAACATGCCAAATCTGTCCATGGCATGGAAGAAACAAGCCCCGAAGTTGTCAACAAGATAAGGTCGGTGATCAGGGAAGAGCCGGCTTGAAAATATGAAGGCACCATATAATTGCAATGCTATTCCTTTACAGAGGCAATAATAGAGTAAAGGTCGTCCCCACATTTTCTTGGGATTCGACTTTTAATTCCCCTCCGTGCGCTTTGACGATGTCATAACTTAAAGACAGACCCAAACCTGTACCCACTCCGGTGGGTTTGGTTGTAAAAAAGGGCTGGAAGATCTTGTCCTTGATTTCTTTTGGAATACCTGACCCGTTATCCGAAACTGAAATTACAACCTTGTTTCCTGTTTTTTTGGAACTGACGATTACTTTGGGCGAGAAGGTTTCCACTCCGCCCGAAAGGAGGGATCTGATTTGATGGTCGACATTTGAAACAGAATCTTCGGCATTTCCCACCTTGTCCATTTTTTTGTTAACCCCAATTTCTTTTTTACTTCTTTCGGAACAAGCATAGAAAGCATTGTTTGTCAGGTTTAACAACACCCTTCCCATATCTTGTGGAATAACTTTGACGGGTGGCAAAGTTGGGTCGAAATCCGTTTTATAATCGGCATTGAAGGTTTTGTCCTTTGCACGGAGTCCGTGGTAGGACAGTCGAAGGTATTCATCGGCCAAGGCATTGATATCCGTAGGTTCTTTTTCTCCTGTGCTGCTGCGACTATGCTCCAGCATTCCCTTCACAATGGAATCCGCCCGCTTTCCATGATGGTTGATTTTGGCTTCATTCCCGCCTATGTCCTGTACAAGGAGTTTTACCTCTTCCACGTTTCCTTTGTCCAGCTCCTCCTTCAGTTCGGAAATAAGTTCTTGGTTGAGTTCAGAAAAATTGTTGACAAAATTCAGGGGATTCTGGATTTCGTGTGCGATTCCTGCAGTCAGTTCTCCGAGAGAGGCCATTTTTTCGGCATGGATAAGCTGCTCTTGGGTGGCTTTCAGTTCGTGGAGCGTCTGTTGCAGTTCCTCTTTCTGTTGGGTCAGTTCAACGGTCCGTTCAGCTACTTGCCGCTCAAGTTCGGCTTTCAGAAGTTGGGAGTTTTTGAATTCGATCTCCTTGGCTACCGCTTTTAACCGTTCCTGTTCCAGTGCTTTCCTTTGTTTTCTATTGATGATCCACATGGCGATCAGCCAGACCCAAGCAAAGGCCATTGCGGATTCAAAATAAACTCTCAGGATATCATAGGTCGAAGGGCTGATCTGTTCCGTGAGTTCCTTCAAAAAATTGATGACCATCAGTGGAAGTACCGGATAAACATAAGCCTTGATGGGTTGAAACACCTGTCTTTCCATGGATAAATAAAAGAGGGCGAAAACAGTCCCATGGCCCAGCAAAACCGTAATCACCCTGATTTCATCCACCATAAATTCCAATATAAACAGTGCTATGGAGGCTATCATGCCGATAAAAAACAACCTTCCCCAATCCGGAAAAATCGTTTGGGTCTGCTTGTCTTTTTGCAGATATCTAAAAAGGATGATCAATAAAATATATTCCATTTAATAAGCGGCTAATTGAAACTCAAAACCAAAAGTTAAAGTAATAAAATATGTCAAATTAACCATCATTTGTTTCACGCCTGATCACCATAAACAGAGGAAAATTTCAAGGAGTACTCATCCATTCAATATGGGAAGGTAAATCGTAAAAACTGTATATTCCTGTGGTACAGAATCCACCACTATCTCTCCTCCATGCGCCTTCACAATATCATAGCTCAGACTCAACCCCAATCCCGTACCCTGTCCGGTTGGCTTTGTCGTAAAGAAAGGCTGGAAGATTTTGTCCTTGATGGCTTCGGGGATGCCGGGGCCGTTGTCTTTTACTGAAATCTCAATTGCCTTTTCGAGGTTTTTGGTAGTAATTGCTACCGTGGCCGGAAACCCTCCAAGGGTTTTGAACCCTTGGAGGGTTCACAGGAACAGGCTTGAAAGCATTATTGATGATATTCAACAACACTCTTCCGATATCCTGCGGCACCACATTCACTTTGGGAAGGTTGGGATCAAAAATAGTTTGGAATTCTCCATTGAAGATTTTATCCTTTGCCCGAAGCCCATGGTAAGAAAGTCTTAAATATTCTTCAGCCAAAGCATTGATATCTGTCGGTACTTTTTCCCCTGAACTGGTGCGACTGTGTTCAAGCATGCTCTTGACGATGGCATCAGCCCGCTTCCCCTGGTGATTGAT
>JBGTDA010000068.1:0-3391 GCA_041748555.1 Rhodonellum sp. | reverse complement strand
TAGTTCCACCTGCATTTTCATGCTTTCCTCTTTAGACTTTCTTAGATTTATTCCTTTTTTAAGGTATTTTTGGTATACGTCTTCTGGAATTTCTGAAATAGCATCAGTAAACACTCTTACAGGTAAAGATCCGAATTCATTTTTTTCCCCTGCCCTTTCCAATGTTGAATGATAATATTCATATTCTCTCCCCATGGTTCGAAGGTACTTACCGTCATGCAAAAAATCTATAGTTCGATGGTTAATTTCTTCGGGTAACCCTTCCATTACTCTTATAGATATCGGGCCCATTAGCTTATCATAAAGCATCATAAGACCCAAATCAGCTAAAATAGCTTGAAAATCATGAAACAATATCATGGATTTCCACTTAAAGGAAGATTTAGAAGGTATTGATTTTATTCTTTCCACTCGGTCCGGATGTGTAGTATCCAATAAAAACATAGCAACTACTTCGTTGGGGTAAAGTTCAGTGAAAATACGTATATAGGGGCCACCAATTGAGTGACCTGCCATAATATATGGTGGCGACTCTCCAGCCATTTCCAATAGTTTATGTAATTCATGAGCAATAGTTTCAGGGTCACGTGGAGTATCGTTTACATCGCTATATCCGATTCCAGCTCGGTCGTAACGGATGACTCTAATACTATCTTTAAGACCTTCGCTCAACCAATGATAATACTCAGTTGCCATTCCCAATCCTCCCTCAATGACAAGCGTCGGTTTATTGTTTTTTTCTCCTGTACTGTTTATGTGAAATTTGACTCCCTCAATTTCAACAAGTTTTCCTAATGGTTTATTGGGTTCGGGTCCGAATATTCGAAATATTAAACCTGCCAGAATAATTAACACTAAGAGTAATCCTATTGACTTTGCTATCCATTGCAATGTTTTTGTAAAAACTTTCATGTTAATTTTGGTTTGTTAGTCATAATGATATACTACACAATGTTATGTGGCGTTTTTTTTCAACCACCAATCAAGTCTTGTTTCTGATTTATAATTTTTTATTGTTGGTTTGGAATCCGCTCGTTCAATTAACATTTCGTTTAAATTTGCAACCACAGACCAAATTGTCCCGAACTTTTCCTTTTTTAATTCCAAGCATACACATTTATCAGATAATATTTCTTTGGCTTTTTGCAAATCCATTTTTATGATGGACTTCAAGTTATCTTTTAATCCCTTATATCTTTCCGTGCTTTTACTCCATTCAACTCCGCCACGGTCGTAAGCTTGCATTTCCTTTGCCTTAAACTCATTTGTTATGTATATAAATTGTTCATTTTTTTCAGGATTTCTAACAATGCTTTTTTGAGGTGCGGATTCTACCACTGCGATTTGTCCATTATTGTCTGCAATTAAAAAGTTATTGGCAGTTGATACTTTGGCTTTTTGAATTAGTTCTATCGCCTGTTTTGTGTTTTCACAATCTTCTAAAACCTTTCTTACAATAAAATGAAAACTGATTCCTGTCTGGACTTCAGTTCCATTGACGAAAGACATTGAAACAGATAGTCCTTTTTCGTTAATTCCATCCGAGCGACCAATGAAAACGTCTGATTGACTTATATATGAGTACTTGTCTTTAGGTGCTATTAGACTACTTTCTGTGAATTTTTTAAAATCAAATAGCATATCATAATTCCGACCAATTATTGTGGAATCTTCATTTTTGAAAGCAAATACACTACATTGTCCAGATGGATTAAAAACTCCTAGGCTTAATAAAAATGCACCTAACCTTTCAGGTTTGTCTTTAATTCCTTTTGCGAAGCCTTCAATCTCCTCAATAACTTCAGGAAAAAATAATTTCAGGTCTTGATAAGATTCAAGTCCAAAACCCATTTTCTGTTGGCTGATTGTTGGGATAACAAAATTTGCTTTTTCGTATAGTAGTTTACCATACTTTAAACCCATTTCGTAAAACTCTCCATATAATCTTGGGTGATACATTCTATTTCGTTGATTTTTTAAAATGCCACATAACGTTTCAGCTATGGCAAGTAGGCGGCAGACACGCACCGAACATTCCCCAAATTGCTCAGCCAAAGCTTTTTGTTTTATGATTATTTTCATTTTTTAATTGCCAAATCCAAAAGATTTGGCGGACTTGGCAAATAAGCCCAAGCTTTTAAATATAGTACTTTATGCCCTATTTGCTATAGCCAAGGTTATGCACTGTTCCTTCTCCGTATCTTATGTCGTTCCAAGTAATTAATTCAATATCGGATTCTTTTAGTTTAGCCATATTTTCTGGGCTAGTAAAACTGTCAAAATCGATTTGCCTCCACGCCGAACCGAAATTTGGATGGTTAAAGGTTATTCCTTTCATTTCATTATCATCAAATGCGGGATGAATTAAAACAATGTTTAAACCACTAACTAAATTTTCAAAAACCTTTGAATAATAATCACTCAACTTGCCAGATTCAAAATACTCAAAAATTCCGAAATGTACTTTTTCAATTGTCAAATCCCCATTGTTGATGGTTTGGTCTGGATTTAGTCCTACCATCTCCATTAACTGACTGCTTATCATTATCGGTAGGTGGTATTCTTTGCCTAAATCTCTATATATCTGAAAAAACTCGGGGCTTGCTCCAACACTATACATATGTGAATCAATGTGTGTGGGTTTTAATCCGAAATTGATTGCTTTTTCTATTTGTGCCCGAAGCTCTTTTTTAACATCTTGTGTAGATGCGTTTTTTCTAAGCTGCTCCCTTTTTTTATAGAAATAGCCATTCTCGTCCACCAAACTTGGTACTTCTTTAATCGGTGAAACAGGTCCGAATTTATAATTTTCCCATTCGCATGTTAGCGTCAAATGAATTCCATTATCAAATCGGGGATTGTTTTTGGCAAATACCGCCATTTCATAAAACCAAGGGCAGGGAACCATTATACTATATGAGTTCACAATTCCTTTCTCCAACGATTTAATAGTAGCCATATTTTCGGAATGGGAAAGTCCCGCATCGTCTGCGTGAATTATCAATAATTTAGTATCCTCCGAGAATCCCAATTTTTGTGCTAAATTCATTTTGATTCGTCAATTGTAATTTTAGCTTAATTTTTTTGAATAGTGTATAGCGTTGGAATATGATTATTAATAACATATTTTTTATAGATAGCACTAAGTTAGCAAATCTTTAATATTCATAAGTATCTATTAGCCAGATAGGTGTAAGTTTCCATATTTCCCCAAGCCCCTGTGGAAGTCGGCAAACCCTACGCTCCAAACCTATCCAAGCGGACACGCTTCGCCGGTCCGCTTGGATAGACTTTCCGCTCCGGTTTTCCCGACCTCCTCGGAGCCGCGCAAAAGGTCAAGCGGCGAAATAGCCGCTTGACCTTTTCTCCCTACCCACAAAAACTGAATACC
>JBGTDA010000067.1:0-3080 GCA_041748555.1 Rhodonellum sp. | reverse complement strand
AGCGTTTGGGCCTTTAGACCGGAAACTGATCCCAAGGCTAGCAAAATCAGAAAACAGAAAAGTATATTCGATTTCATTTGTAACTAATTAATTTTGAATGACTACCATAGTGGTCACTTCGATTTTTGCCAAAGACCAACTTTCATCGCAAACGGGGTTTTCCACGTAGGTGGATATCAATTCATCTCCCAAAGTAATTTTTACATTCGAGGAATTATGGGAGACCAGGCGGGAAATACTGTATCGGGTGGTATAGTTTTCGAACGCGCCGAATACGCAAAGTCCGGGCAGATTGGTTTGGATACCACCTGATTTGGGATCGTTCTGACGAAAGTAGTCGTTGGGATAAGATTGTCTCAAACAATACGTCGATTCACAAGGGGAGTTTGAAAAGGTGGTTCTTAAGATTTCTTCCCCATCCACTTTCATGTACCAGAAATCCGGCCCGCCTCCGTCAGCGGTATTGCCATCCCAGGTGTCATGAATCAAAATTTCGGCAGTTATTTTCAGGATATTGTGACCGGGTAATCCCTGCAGGGTAACAGATACTTCTTCATTATTATAATAGCCAACCACTGTGTCGGATTGAAAAATTGCCAGGCGTGCATTTTCAAAACCGGCAAGATCCAAATCCGAAAAATCGTTTTGATAAACCAACACCTCGCTTTCCAGGGTATCTTCACAAGCCGAAATTAAAAGGGAGAAAATCAGGATTCCCAAAAAAATAAATTGAGAATAACGTTTATGATGGAGCATACTGTTTTGATACTGATTATTGGAGGAAAATCATGAAGACTAACCTGCATTCGGATTGTTTTCAACCACAAATAAACGAAATAATACTTTAAAATGACCTATTCTCAATCCGGATTATCTATTGTGGAATTTCTTATATCGGGTTGTTATTTTCGTTAATTTGCGGCCTGAAAAACTGTTTAAGATGATCAGATTGACTATTGTGGCCGGTGCAAGGCCAAACTTCATGAAAATTGCACCCATTGTCCATGCAATACAGGCCGAGCAAAAGAAAGAAACTTCGATATCATTCAGACTTATCCACACAGGACAACATTACGACAAAAAGATGTCCGGAGATTTTTTTGAACAGCTGCATATCCCTGTACCCGATGCCAATCTTGGCTCCGGAGGGGGAACGCAAGCCGAGCAAACAGCAGCCATCATGATTGCTTTTGAAAAAGAATTGATGGAAAACAAAGCTGATTTGGTGATCGTGGTGGGTGATGTCACTTCCACGTTGGCCTGCTCCATTGCGGCAAAAAAACTGAAAATCGATGTGGCGCATATTGAAGGTGGAATCCGGTCGGGTGACCTGACCATGCCCGAGGAAATCAATAGAATGGTGACAGACAGCATCACCGATCATTTTTTCACTACCTCAGAAATAGCCAATGAAAATCTCCGGAAATCAGGGTTTCCGGAATCCCGTATCCATTTTGTGGGCAATACCATGATCGATACGCTCATGGCGAATATGGAAGGGTTTCAAAGGCCTGAGGGTGAAATATTTGAAAGGCTAAAAGCAGGAGAGTATTTTGTCATGACCATGCACAGGCCGGCCAACGTGGATCAGGAGACCTCACTGAAAGACATGATTCAGGCGATTCTTGATGGTACAAAGGGTTATCCGGTAATTTTCCCTGTTCATCCCAGAACTGCCAAAAATCTTGAAGGTATGGGGATTTCGGACCCTAATCTCCACATGACAGACCCCCTCGGATATCTTGAATTCAACTATTTGGTTAAAAATGCCAAAGGCGTTATAACAGATTCAGGGGGAATAACGGAAGAAGCCTCAGTGATGAATGTACCTTGCATGACGCTCAGGGATAATACCGAGAGGGCAGAAACCATCCATCTTGGCACCAATGAGCTGGTAGGAACGGATCCCAAAAAACTTGCTCCATATTTGGAAAATTTAATGAAAGGCAACTGGAAGCAATATCAAGGCATCCCCCTTTGGGATGGAAAAACCGCACAGAGAATTGTGGATAAAATAATTGACATTTATGGGTAAGTGGTAAAGCATTTAGAATCTCCCACTTTCTGAAAGATAAATTACTATTTTGTTTATATTTTGAATTTCCTGGATTCATGAAAGCAACAAGGGTGAATATCAAGCTGAACTTTGCCAACCTCAGATTACGCACCATCTTAGTGGTGCTGTTTCTTGTTTTTCTATCAGCTTGTTCTGATGGGGATCCTGATACCGGGAAGGTGGATAGTTCTGCTAAACCTGAGGCTAGCCGGTTTGTCCAAAAAGTAGTTGCGGAAGGATTGGAAGAACCTTTACAACTTGAATTTGACCACCAGGGATTTGTTTATTGGATAGAAAGGGTTGGTCATATCAAAAGATTAAATGAATCCGAAGGGAAGGTTGAAAGAATCGGAACGGTTCCTTTGGCAGCGGAAGAAGCTCCCGGATTGATCGGGATTTTGCTGGACAAGGATTTCGAAAACAGCCGGCAACTCTATCTTTATTTTTCTGCTGCTGCTGATAAGGGGCAGTTCCTAAGGTTATCCCGTTTTATCCTGGATTCCGATGGAAATATACAAATCAATTCTGAGGTGGTAATTCTCAAAATCCCTTGGGAGCAACCCGATGGGCAGCATTTTGGTGGGGGAATGACCTGGGACTTGGAAGGAAATCTTCTTCTCGCTATAGGTGGGGATTCGGCTCCCACTCAATATTCACCTTTAGCTTTTACCAATGAGGGAGGAAGGGGGGAAGATGAGGGAAGAACTGCCGGTAATACAAACGATTTGAGAGGCACTATTTTAAGGATACGTCCGCAAGCCGATGGCAGCTATTCCATTCCGGAAGGAAATCTTTTTGAAGAAGGAACACCCAATACACTGCCTGAAATATATATCATGGGTAACCGGAACCCGTGGCGGCTTTCTGTTGATTCGGCCACAGGTTTCCTACATTGGGGAGAAGTGGGTCCGGATGCAGGTGTGGATTCTGAAGAATATGGTCCCATGGGCTATGATGAGTTTAATGTCGCCCGTGAGGCGGGAAATTTCGGATGGCCTTATGTTATCGGTAAGAATTTACCCTA
>JBGTDA010000066.1:0-8338 GCA_041748555.1 Rhodonellum sp. | reverse complement strand
GTCATTGGTGAATTTGAAAATGTGCTCTACTACCTTTCCTTCGTCGATAGTACCAAAATCATGTTCTATTTCAGAAAATTGAAACTGTCCCAAACTTGATGGATCTGCCAAAGAGACAGATTGAACATTATTCGGAACAGGCGATGCTGCTTCCAAACGGGCGAGTTTTTGCTCCAACTGAGCAATTTTATCAGCCTGATCATCAGATTTGGTTTCACAACCAACCGTTACTATAAATCCTGCCAGCAGCATTCCCGGAATTCGTAGATATTTCATGTTTTTAAACTTTAATTTGAATCCTTGTTGATTTGTTCAATTAATTTATTCACATCGCTGAGTAAATTTTCAGCTTTGGTTTTGGCGTCCGAAATTACTCTGTTTCCTTCGGATTTTGCCTCATTCAAAGGAAGGTTTTTTCCATCTTTCAAATATTTGACAAGATCCTCTAATTCTTCTTTATATCTAAAAAGCTGGTAAGAAAGTTTATCTCTTGTGTTCTTCCCCGTATCCGGAGCGAATAGTATACCACAAGCAGCTCCTAATCCTGATCCGGCCATGAACGCAATCCATGTATTGATACTTCTGCTCATTATTAAATCATTTATTTGTTGTCTAATAAACCCCTGCCACTCTTACGGATTTCACCGCTCAGAGTTAAATCTTTGGCCAACACATCCAGCAATCCATTGACAAACTGCTTGCTTTTGGGCGTGCTATAAGTCTTGGATATATCAATATACTCATTGATACTTACCTTTACCGGTATACTTGGGAAATTTTTCATTTCAGTAAGTGCCATTGATATGATTATTTTATCTGTGTAGGCAATCCTGTCAATATCCCAATTCTGGGTCTTGTTTGCAATCAACTCACGATTGACAGCTCCGTTTTGAACCGTCAAGTTAAAGATATTTTTGAAAAATTCCTTGTCATCCTCCCAGTTGATGGCAATCTCGGGCAGAACTTCCTCCTCTTCTGTGCCTGCTTCCAACGCATTTTTCAGCACCTTGGAAGCCAAACTCCTGACAACTGACTTGTTCTCTGTCCAGTTGAGGTCCTTTTCAGAAAAAAAGTTAAGAATTGCATCTGTTTTGAATATGACTTTTTTCAAAATATCATCCAATATACCATGGTCCTGCTCCACGTCCGGATTATTGACTTTGATATATTCCTGATAGCTTTCAAGTGGCTTTATGTATTTTCTGAACCAATCTTTGATCTCAAGTTCGATTTCTTCTATGCCTGCATTTTGTCTAATAACGGCAGACTGAAATTCCGGGGAGCTCTTTAGTCGTCCAAGGATTTTATTTCTTGTAAGATTAAGGTCTCCTTCAGTTAATATCACGGCGTCAGTAGAAATTTTCCTTTTTCGCTGAGATTCAGTTAAAACATGATCACCGAAAGCTACCAATAGCTGAATGGAAAAAAGATATAATTGGGGGATGCGTTCCGCTGATGTGATGAGGTTTTTGGCCAGAAAATCAAAATCCTTTTGGTTGGCTTTGTGGTATTCGTTGATGTTGCTTAAAGCAACTGTTTTGATTTTCGGATTTGAAATATTTCCTCCGGAAAAAGTTTGACTATCAAGATTTTGAATAAAAAGTTCAATTGATTCCTCAGCATCCTTTTTGAGCTGTACCTTGTTCTGTACCTCCATGGTGTTCAGATCCGGAAGAAATGCTTCTCTGATCCGGTCTTTAGCCAGCAGTAAATTTGAGCCTTTGCATTGTTCGTAAGCGTATAAATTTTGAAAGGCCTTAACTCTGAGAATTCTTCTGTTTAACATACCCGAATATAAAGAACATAAATATTTTTATGCGATGGATGGAAACAGTAGTGCCTCGCCCCAATATTGTAAGTTCCACCCGAGGGTTTGAAAGATCCCCGGGTGGCTTTGATTGATTTTTTGATTAATAGGAAAGTTTTACCTTACCCATTGATTCGATTCTACTCCAAGCCAATTCAATGGCAGCCTGTTGGGCCGGAATTTTTTCTTTCTCTGATTTATGGAGAATCTTTGTGCATGTGTCATAAATTTTTTCTGCCTGAAGGTAAGCTACATCTTTATTGTATCCTCCAATGAATTCGGCATAAACATTAATTAAACCACCTGCATTGATTAAGAAATCCGGAGCATAAATAATTCCCTTTTCAAGAAGAATTTTCCCATGTTTGTCCTCATCCTGAAGTTGGTTGTTTGCGGCTCCCGCAATAATCTGACATTTCAATCTGTCAATCGTGTCGTCATTGATGGTCGCTCCCAAAGCGCATGGGGCATAGATATCCATATCGATATCATAGATCAGATTTGGATCTACAACTGTAGCTCCGGTTTCTTTTGCTACTTGTTTGAGCTTATCTTCAAAAATATCTGTAATGAATACTTCAGCTCCTTCTTTCAAAAGATATTCCACAAGATACTTACCGACTTGTCCTATACCCTGAACTCCGATTTTTTTCCCCGTGAGGGAATCAGAACCATAGGCTTTTTTTGCTGCTGCTTTCATGCCAAGGTATGTACCATAAGCTGTTACAGGAGATGGATCTCCCCCCCCACCTTTCACTTCCGGCAGACCTGTTACAAATCCGGTTTCCATGGCGATATATTCCATATCGCTAGTCTTCATATTTACATCCTCGGCTGTGATGTATCTACCGCCAAGACTTTGGATAAATCTTCCGAATCTTCTTAAAAAAGCTTCATTCTTTAATTTGGGATCTCCAATAATGACAGCCTTGCCACCGCCAAGATTCAATCCCGAAATGGAAGCCTTGAAAGTCATCCCTCTCGAAAGTCTCAATACATCTGTGATCGCTTCGGCCTCTGAAGCGTAATTCCACATCCTTGTACCTCCCAAAGCAGGTCCCAATGTTGTATTGTGGATACCGATCAGCGCTTTCAATCCTGTGGGTTCATCGTGACAGATGACCAACTGTTCATGCCCAAAGGAGGTAATCTGTCCATAGATCGATCCTTCCTCTACTTTTTCCGTAGTATTAACTTCTACCATTTGAACTTGGAAATTTTATATGTGTTATATTTGGGATTGTGGCGTGTATCACCACTGCAAAATTATATATTTTCAATGGGGTTTACTAATGCAATTGAAAGAGTATAAACAAACCAATTAAGAGATTTAAAAATTTTTCTTTCGTGAAACCACTTTGGCGCTTAAATAAATATCTTCTTAAATACAAGGGTTACCTCCTTTTGGGAATAATTTTTACTATCATTTCAAACATTTTTGTAATAATCCCTGCACAACTTGTAAGAATTGCCATAGATTATGTGGTGGAGAGTTTTAGCTTTTATCAGCTTTTCAGCGATGGATCATTAGGTGTAGAAGCGAGAACAATTTTTTTAAAATTTATTCTGGTTTTCGGTGTTCTGATTTTAGTAATGGCTTTGTTAAGAGGATTTTTTCTTTTCCTTATCCGCCAAACCATCATTATCATGTCGCGGTTAATTGAATATGATATTAAGAATGATCTATATACACATTACCAACAACTTCCTTTAAGCTTTTATAGAAAAAACAGTACCGGGGATCTGATGGCAAGGATTACAGAAGATGTCAGCCGCGTAAGAATGTACCTTGGGCCTGCCATCATGTACGGAATTAACCTGATGGTCCTGTTTCCACTCGTCATAGGATATATGCTGAGTGTTAATGTTGAACTTACCTTATATTCTCTCCTACCCTTACCTGTACTTTCCCTCAGCATCTATTTTGTAAATACCCTGATCAATGAGCGGTCAGAAAAAATCCAAAGAAGCTTATCAAGCCTTAGCACGTTTGTACAGGAGGCCTTTTCAGGTATCCGCGTACTGAAAGCCTTTGTCCGGGAAAATGACAGCTCGAATGATTTTACGAAAGCCAGCGAAGATTACAAAGACAAATCCATTCGGCTTACATTGGTCCAATCCCTGTTTTATCCGCTTATTCTTGGACTCATAGGAATAAGCACCATTTTAACCGTTTACATAGGTGGATTACAGGTTATCGAGGGCACAATTGGATATGGTGTCATTGCCGAATTTATTCTTTACGTCAACATGCTCACCTGGCCTGTGACTGCATTGGGTTGGGTGACAAGTATAATCCAACGTGCGGCCGCATCTCAAACCAGGATCAATGAATTCCGTGATGAGAAAAATGATATCCTAAGCACCGAAAATCTTGAAAAGGAAATCAGAGGGGATGTGGATGTGAGAGACCTTTCATTTGTATATCCCGAATCAGGAATAAGGGCTTTGGATAAAGTGAGTTTTAAAATCAAAGCAGGTGAAGGGCTGGCTATTATTGGGACTACAGGCTCAGGAAAGTCAACCATTGCCAACCTGTTGATGCGCATGTATGATGCCACAGAAGGAAAAATCTTCATTGATGAGATTGATATCAAGGCATATTCCACTGCTTCTCTGCGAAAACAGATCGGTTTTGTCCCTCAGGATGTCTTCCTTTTCAGCGATTCCATCGCAAACAATATTGCCTTTGGTTTGGACGATAGTCCCAAAGATGTAGTGGAAAAAGCCGCAAAAGATGCTGATGTTTATGAGAACATTATTGATTTTCCAAATGGCTTCGAAACCCGTTTAGGCGAAAGAGGAATTACCCTTTCGGGAGGTCAGAAACAACGAGTATCCATAGCTCGTGCCATAGCAAAAGAACCCAAAATTTTACTCTTGGATGACTGTCTGTCCGCTGTGGATACCAAAACAGAAAATTCAATTTTAAATGCATTGAAAACCATCATGGAAGGAAGAACCTCTATCATCATTTCGCATAGAGTTTCATCAGCCAAGCTTGCAGATAAAATCATTGTACTTGATGATGGGAAAATGGTAGAACAGGGTGCTCATGATTTTCTGATGGACAAAAAAGGTGTCTATGCGGAACTTTATGAGAAACAAACCCAATCCAACGAAACCGTGGAAGAATGACTTTAATTTTAAATGATGAAGAAATCAGTTTTCCTTCTTATATTTAATTAACTCTTTTGATCACATTCAACCAAATAATCATTTACATGTCAGAGAAAAAAACAGGATTTGAAGAAGTGGAAATTTTACTTCAGGATATTGGTGGAAAAATCGAGGAATTGATTGAAAAGGGAAAAGAGGCAAGCGGAGAGGCAAAAGTCGAGATCGATAAAAAAATCAACGATCTGAAAGAGAAAAAGACTACCCTTGAAAAAGAATTCAGAAAGGGTAAAGCCAAAGTGGAAAAAGCATATCATGAAAAAAAGGATGAAATGGAGCCCAACCTTTCCAGTGCCAAATTCCATTTCATTAATGCGTTCAAACAATTGAAAGAAGCAATTAGGATTTTGTTGAAAAGAAAATGATTTTTCCGTACATCCTTTAAATCAAATAATTACAGAAATTATCCTTTTTAGAATTTTTTTATTTCGGTCACTATTGCTGTTAGAAAATTATTTTTTTCAATCTATTCAATAGTTATTTTATAAAGCAAGGCCGCTAAACAGAGTTAATTCCGAATCAAGGTTTATTGGCTCATATAAATGTTTTACCTTTGCGGCATGAATTATTTGTCGGTAGAAAATCTAAGTAAATCCTTCGGAGAGCGAAAGCTATTTCAAAATATAACATTTGGTATTGATCAAGGTCAAAAAGTTGCCCTAGTGGGTATAAACGGGGCGGGAAAGTCCACCTTGATGAAAATCATCATGGGCATAGAGGTGCCTGATTCCGGTGAAGTGGCGATCAATCAGCAAGTGAAAATTGCTTATGTTCATCAGAATCCTGTTTTCACAGGCAACCTGACTATTTACAAGACAATCTTTGACGGGAGCAGCAATGAAACCCTCAAGGTCATAGAGGATTATCATAAAGCAATGCTGGATTCCGAAAAAGGAATAGAAAACGGAGATATTTTACAGAACATATTTGAAAAAATGGACAGGCTTGAGGCTTGGGATTTTGAATATCAGGTAAAAGAAGTCCTTGGCAAACTAGGCCTTCACGATACCGAAATTCCTGTGGGAGCACTTAGCGGAGGCCAAAGGAAAAGGGTTGCATTGGCCAAAGCAATTCTTGAAAAACCCGACTTGTTGCTTCTTGATGAGCCTACCAATCATTTGGATCTGGAAACCATTGAGTGGCTGGAGGATTATCTTTCCAAAGCAAACCTTGCCCTCTTTATGGTGACTCACGACCGTTATTTCTTAGAAACAGTTACCAACCAAATCCTTGAACTGGATCAGGGAAAAATCCATCGCTATCTTGGTAATTATGGATTTTTTCTGGAGAAAAAAGAGGAGCGACTGGAAAATGAGCTGACGGAGCAGGACAAAGCAAAAAGTCTGTATAAAAAAGAACTTGACTGGATACGGAGACAACCCAAAGCACGAAGTACCAAGGCCAAATATAGGGTTGATGCATTTGAAGAAACCAAGGAAAAAGCTTTTCAGAAAAGAGAAGAACGAAACATCCAGCTTACTGTCACTTCCCAGCGGCTGGGGAATAAAATCATCGAGATTGAAAAACTTCAAAAATCATTTGATGACAAAGCAATTGTAAAAGACTTCAGCTATACTTTCAAAAAAAGGGACAAGATCGGAATTGTCGGACCAAACGGTGCAGGCAAAACCACATTTTTGGATATGATCACCGGTAAGATGGAACCTGACGGAGGAAAAGTCTCCATAGGTCAGACAACAGCTTTTGGTTATTATAAACAGGAAGAGGATTCATTTGATGAAGAAAAACGACTTCTTGATATTGTAAAAGAAGTTGCAGAAGTGGTAACTGTGGCGGGTGGTGCTACGATAACCGTCAGTCAGTTTCTCACCAAATTCGGTTTCCCACCAAAACAGCAACATACTCCAATCTCCAAACTCAGTGGTGGTGAAAGACGGAGGCTACAGTTGCTGATGGTATTGATCAAAAGCCCAAATTTCCTGATTCTGGATGAGCCCACCAATGATCTTGACATCATGACGCTGAATACCTTGGAAGAATTTTTGGATAATTTCCCGGGTTGTTTGATCATCGTATCTCACGACCGCTACTTTATGGATAGGTTGGTGGAGCATGTTTTTGTATTTGAGGGTGAAGGAAAAATCAAGGACTTTCCGGGAAATTATTCAGAATTCAGAGAGTGGGAAAAGGAGCAAAAAGGTGTTGAGAAGGACAATAAACCCGAACCCGTATACAAATCGTCAGATTCGAGTCCAAAACCTAAAACAGAAAACAAGGCTACTTTTAAAGATAAGAAGGAATTTCAGGAGGTTAATGACGAAATTTCGGAACTGACGGAAGAGAAAGAAAATCTGATTGTAAAAATCACCGCCGGCACCGAAGATCATCAGGAATTGATCAGATGGTCTACACGAATCCAAGAAATAGATGCAGATTTGGAAAGTCTTGAATTAAGATGGCTTGAATTAAGTGAATTGAATGATATTGAGTAAAAGTTAATCAACGGGATATTTTTATCAAAAAAAATCAGATCAATCCTTTTAAATACTTTTGCCGAAGGACTGGGTCAAATTTTTCAATGGCATACCTTAACATTGTTCGTGGCATTATTTGATAATGAAGAGATAGAAATTGATGCGCAACTTCAAAATCCCTGTTCCCGATTTCTCGTATCATCCATCCCACAGCTTTATGAATCAGGTGATGAGGATGGTATATTAGTCTTTCCGCAATTATTAAAGTGTCAGTAAAATCCTTTCTCTTGATAAAATGATAGGTGCAGATTATGGCAATGCGTTGATCCCATAGACGATTAGAGTTTGTTAGTTCAAAAATTATACTTCTATCCTTATCAATAAGCCAAGCCCCCAAAACCTGATGGGCCGAACTGTCCACCAAATCCCAATTGTTAACATAGATTTTATTTCTAAGATAAAATTCAACCCATTTTTTCTTTTCTTCCTGAAAATTGGAGTTCTGAAATTTAAATACCAATATAAAAATTGCAGTCAATCTCTCTTCATGAAATGTGGAACAGATTAGTTCTTCTAATTCATTTTCTGAAATAGCAGAAAAATACCTTTTTGCAATTTTCCTCTGATCAGAGACTTTTACGCCCAAAAAATGATCTCCTTCGCCATATTCCTCCTTTTTGGTTTTAAAAAAATGCATCAAAATTTCAGCATTGGCCGGATCTGCCAAAACCAGTAATTCTCTCTTGATTTTGGGGACCATCATGGATTTGATTTCAATTCTTTCCCATATTAAGAATTCAAAAACTGATTCCAAACATTTATTCCAATCAGCTTGTTAATTTTCAATTATAATCACTATCCTCATCAAACTCTCTTCATCTCGATCAGATTCGTAGGCTCTGCCCCTTCTTCCTCCAAA
>JBGTDA010000065.1:0-118171 GCA_041748555.1 Rhodonellum sp. | reverse complement strand
TGGAAGGAAATCTTCTTCTCGCTGTAGGTGGGGATTCGGCTCCCACTCAATATTCACCTTTAGCTTTTACCAACGAGGGAGGAAGGGGGGAAGATGAGGGAAGAACTGCCGGTAATACAAACGATTTGAGGGGGACTATTTTAAGGATCCGTCCGCAAGCCGATGGCAGTTATACCATTCCTGAAGGGAATCTTTTTGAAGAAGGAACACTTAATACACGTCCTGAGATATATGTCATGGGAAACCGCAATCCATGGCGGCTTTCAATTGATTCGTCAACAGGTTATCTCCATTGGGGAGAGGTTGGCCCGGATGCAGGTGTGGATTCTGAAGAATATGGTCCCATGGGCTATGACGAGTTTAATGTTGCCCGTGAGGCGGGAAATTTCGGTTGGCCGTATGTTATCGGGAAGAATTTGCCCTACAATAGCTATGATTATGAAACAGGAACTTATGGAGAACCATATGATGCCAATGCACCTGTCAATACCTCGCCCAATAATACCGGACTGAAAGTACTTCCTCCTGCCCGGCCTGCCCTGATTGCTTATCCGTATCGGGTTTCCGCTGAATGGCCAATATTGGGCAGCGCTGCCCGTTCGGCAGTTGGGGGACCTATATTCAGACGGGCTGATTTTTCTTCAGCTGCCCCAAGAGTATTTCCTGATTATTTTGAAGGAAAATGGTTGATCACAGATTACGTCCGAAACTGGATTATGGTGGTGACAATGAATGAAACACGCACTGAAGTCAATTCAATAGAAAGATTTCTTCCTGCCGAACAACTGATTCACAGCCAGCCTTTGGATATGGATTTTAGTCCGAATGGAGACCTATATCTGGTAGAATACGGCATCAATAATCAAGGCAGAATCTCAAGAATCGAATACAATTCCGGAAACCGGGCTCCGATAGCCAGAGCCGGTAGTCCAAAAAAATCAGGCGCGGCACCCTTACAACTTCAACTTTCTTCAGAAGGCACATTGGATCATGACGGTGACGGGCTTCTGTATAATTGGACTATTGAAAAAAACGGAACCCAAACGCGGCAGTTCTCCCAGGAAAACCCTGAAGTCACTTTTGAAGAACCGGGAAGATATACTGTTGAACTGACAGTAAAAGATCCGAAAGGGGAAGAGGACAGCGAGAATTTCGAGATAGTTGTGGGAAATGAACCCCCCGAAGTCAGTATTGATATCACCTCAGGGAATAGTTCTTTTTATTTCCCTGATAGTGAAATCAACTATACAGTTTCTGTGAAGGACCATGAGGATGGAAGCTTGACAGGTGGCGAAATTGCACCTGGAGAAGTAGCGGTAACGGCAGAATATATTCCTTCCGGAATGGATAAGGAGCAACTTGTTATGCTCCAACGCAAAGGAACATTTAATTCTGAAACTATCCTCAGACATATCAATGCAAAAACCCTTATCGCAGAAAATAATTGTTTAGCCTGTCATTTGGTGGAAGGGGAGCTGGTGGGGCCTGCCTATATTGATATAGCTCAAAAGTATATCGGAGATCCTGAGGTTTATGAAATCCTTACCCACAGTATATTAGAAGGCAGCAACGGTAAATGGGGAAGCGAAATAGCCATGCCTCCACATCCTATGCTATCCCCGACAGAAACCAAACAGATTATAGATTATATCCTTGAACTTACCTCCTCGGAAATCACTAATCCCCAACTTCCAACCAAAGGTGAGTTTCAAACTTCTGTACGGGAAAAGCGTGGGGGAGGGGGTAGATTGGCTTCGTTTTTCCCTACCCCCTATGAAATGGGGTCATATGTTTTTCGTGCAAGTTACACTGATAAAGGGTCAGAAAAGGTGGAGGATCTTCAACTGACCGGAAATGATTTTGTATTGCTCAGGTATCCCTTATTAAGCCCTGAATCGGCAGACTTCATTTCAGCCGAAGGCATATCCTACACCCCATCAACAAATGATCCCGGCTTTATCTTTACCGGTGAAGGCGGGTATATCGGATTTGAAAATATTGATCTGACATCTATCAACGAAATCAATATCGGTGCTATCAACAGGTTTTGGCACTGGTCCCACTTTATTGGCGGTACTGTCGAGTTAAGATTGGGATCAGCGGAAGGTAAACTCATCGGCGAATCGAAAACTGTTCCGCCTGCTCCAAAAGGGGAAAAGGGACCCTTCTTTGGGGAGGCTACCGGAAAACCGATTTCAATTGATGTTTCTAAGGTAGATGGAATCCATGATGTATATATTGTGGTCCGGAATGCAGCTGCTGATAAAAGCGATGCCTTAATGATCATGACGGGGATTGAGTTCAAACAATAAGAGGAAATTGCTCAATAATCAAAGAAAAAACTTCTACTTCTGAAGGATTTTGAAATGAAGGGCATAAATTTTACACAAAAAACGCTGATGGGAATTAGATTGGTAGGTTTTCTTTTATTTCTCCTGTTGATTCTGCCTCTAGATCTTCAGGCCCAACACGGTAAAGTACCTGAAGGCTTTTCACCTATTTTCAATGGAAAAAACCTTAGCGGCTGGCACATCAGCAGGACCAATCACCACGGAACCACCGGTAGTTTCTTTGTTGAAGGCGGAGCTTTGGTCATGCAGCAATATCCCTATGGTCAGGGTGGAATCATTTTGACGGATAAAAAATATAAGGATTTTGAACTGTATGTGGAAGTGAAAAGCCACCCAGGGACCAATGGAGGTATTTTCTTCCGATCCAGCGAAAGTGGTTCCGCTTATCAGATAGAGATATCAGGTGACGGCGATCCAGGTACCGGTAATCTTTTCGGAGAAATGCTGCGCACTAGCACCACTGCTCAGGCTACAGGTTTGGAAATGGTTTGGAAGAAAAATGAATGGAATTCATTCCGGCTTCGGGTAGTAGGCGAGAAACCTAAAGCTACTCTTTGGGTTAATGGAGTTCAGATGTGGGATGTGCAAGCCGGCCGAAATGATCTGATTGCAGATGCTACGGAAGGAATGATTGCTTTCCAGCTTCATTGGAGTGCGACACTCCTGCCTGTACCGGGCGGCAGGTGTTGCGATTACTCCTGGAAACCCGGTGCATCGCATGCTTTCCGGAACATTGCTATTAAAGGATTATAATTTTCAAATGAATTCAGACCAGAAAATATCTACCATTTTTCTTTTGACAACCTTCCTGACTTTTGGTGAGGTTTACCCAATGCAAATGGTCTCCGGGCATCAAGATCTTCAATGGACAAATTCCCTAGGGATGGAATTTGAGCTGATCGAACCGGGAAGTATGTTGGTTGGCCGAATTGAGATCGAATGTCCCAATGCACCGGACACACGTGATGTGGATGAAAGCACAAGATGGACAGCTGAGGACTTTGCGCTTTGTGAGGAGCTTGCCCTCCGTGATTCAAGACCGGGATTTTTGGTTACTATCAAACAGGCCTTTTACATAGGAAAATACGAAGTGACACAGGGCCAATGGAAAAAGATAATGGAAACAAATCCCTCTTTTTTCCAAGGTGAAAATGTGGAGGGTGATTCGGATTTATTTCCTGTTGATCAGGTTACTTGGGAGCAGGCAAAGGAATTCATTGAAAAACTCAATGCCTTGGATACAACTTCTAATTATAGATTGCCCACTGAGTTTGAATGGGAATATGCGGCAAGATCCGGGTCGGATAGCCTGCTCTCCTGGTCTGAAACAGGCAAGCAGGCTTGGATACAGAAAACCGACAAAGGAACCACACAGGCCGTTGGGCGAATGAAACCCAATGCTTGGGGATTGCATGACATGTTGGGGAATGTTTGGGAATGGGTGGAGGATTATTACAATGACAAAGTATTTGCAGAGCCCATTCCTCCTGTGTCGGGAGAAGTCCATGTGTTACGTGGAGGAAGTTTTACTTCGGATGTGACAAATGCCACTTACTTTTTTCATGGCGGCGGGCCGGGAAACGGTTATGATGTAGGCTTTCGGATTGTGCGGGAGGAAAAGTAAATCAAGTATTAAAAATAGATTTCTTAAAAAAAATATTTATCGGGAAAAACCGAATCCAGTAATCAATTCAGAATTTAGGTTTAAATCCCCATCCTGAGGGTAGATATTTTGCGGAAGTTTATAGCTCAGCTCAGAGAGTCAAAGGAGAATATGCGGAAAGGAACCGGTGAATGAAAATCCCATATGTTTCTTTGACTGATGCTGGTTTATTCCGCTACCTCTTCCTCCTTCCACTTCTATTTATGGAAGGACGATTGCTACTGGCAGATCACCTGATATACCTAGTTCTTTTTGCTTATTTCTTAACACAAATCACAATTCCGGTAGCCCAGGTCTGCTTTGTCACAAACAGATCCTGCCGGTTTTCCAAGACTTCAACAAGCTTGATTGCTTTTTCCTGATGCCCCTCAGGCCAATTGGGTTGCGGCAACATATCATCTATAATGTAGAGCCCGCCCTTGTTCAACATGGCAATCACTTCATCGAGAAGCAGGTATTTACCGTGCCAGGTATCTGCGAAAATATAGTCAAACTTCAGATGCATATTCTTTTCAACCCATTCCCCACCATCAGTTTCTATAAGCTCCAACCGCTTGTCAGCCACTAAATGTGTCCTCGCTATATCCAGAAAATCCGATTCGTTGTCTATAGAAACCAATGCGGAATTTATATCCATGCCATCCAGAATCCAGGCAGTGGAAAGTCCCGTTCCTGTTCCAAGTTCAAGAAACTTACCTCCGGGTTTTGATAAGGCGAGTGTTCGCAGCAAGGAACAGGTCAAAGGATCTGATGCCATTGTAAACCCTGATTTTTTGGTGGCCTCATCTATATTGGCGTATGCATTTGGATAAGTCTGATTGATTTCTTCTGTCATGAAACTATTTAAAAGATTTTAAACATTTATTTTTCTATATCTGAATGAAAAATTATACTGTTGCAATGATTACTTACCGGAACGAAGTAATCCAAAGATGAGAAAGTAAATCAAAAGCAGAAGGTTTTCCATTTTTAGGCAAATTATTTTCTCATATCCAAAGGCGTTTGATTGGTTCATTTGTCTCCCAAACGTGGCAAAGCTTAAGCTGAATATCGGAGACAAGCCCATATTATTTTAATAAAGTAAACCGTAATGCGGTAAAAGGCAAATTTGTTTTAAAAGATAACAATCCTGGCAATACAGTCTTCTTTTCCACAATCTGCATATTCCAGGTATCAATAATTTCCATTTTGTAATCAGCATTTCCAGCAAGGTTGATCTCAATGGTTTGGTCAGCGGCCGCAGTATAGGAAAGATAGTATTCTCCAGGTTTAGATAAAGTATATACGTTTGTCTCCAGGTTTTCGGGATCGCCGCCATCGGAAAAATAGGGAGATATTCGATTATGCCAATAAATTTTTATGTATATCCGCAATGATACCGGTAAATGGCAAATTCAATAGATCTTGGGTTGATCCTAGTTTACTGGCTTTTTCTGACTTCGGTCTTCATTCTTTCAGCTTTTTCCTGTAAAAAACTGTCACCCAAAACCATTTACTTTTCACCGAATTATCATACTCAAACCAAATACTTCCTATACACCGATCCCCAAGGCTCCCTCATTTGACGGGAAAGCAGCTGGTTGGCGGCGAAGTTGTTGATAAACTGTTCTTTTTCAGGATCCCAGTCAAGATCCTGGCCAAGCATCATCGCAATATTGCCCAGGTGTGAAATGGTGATGGACCGATGGCCTACCTCTGCCGGGGCAATGGTTTCTTTTCGGGATTGGATGCAATCGATGAAATTCCTGTAGTGGTTTTCGCTTTTGTACAAACGGATCTCATCTTCCCCTATAACAGTATCTTCAAGTTTTGCAGGGAACACCCGGTGTTTTCCCCGTGTTGCCCAGGCTTCTCCTTCGGTTCCTTTGAAGGTAATGCCCATATCCTTATCACTTTGAACGACCAGGGTCACCCCGTTTTTATAGACGCACTCGAAATAAAACTGTGTGGCCGTATTCCAGATGGGATGGTTAGACCAGATCGCTTTTGCATTCCGAATTTGAACAGGCCCGGTTTGATCTGTATCCATACCCCATTGGGCGATATCCGGATGATGCCCTCCCCAATCCGTGACCATTCCGCCGGAATAATCCAAATTCCATCGGTAGTTTACATGTGTCCGCGCGGGACTATAGGGCGCCTCTGGGGCAGGGCCTAGCCACATATCATAATCAAAATTTTTGGGAACGGGTACCGTCTCAGTCAAGTGGCCAGTTTTTCCAAAGTCAGGCGTACCTCCCGGAAGACCACAAACCACTGTTTGAAGGTCACCGATTCGGCCGTTGCGCACCAATTCACAAACCCGTCTGAAGTTCTCATCTGAACGTTGTTGGCTTCCTGTCTGAAAAATAACCTGGTTTTTTTTTACCGCGTCGCTCATTGCCCTTCCCTCAGCCACGGTCAGGGAAAGCGGTTTTTGACAATAAATATCCTTTCCGGCAGTTGCGGCCATCAAAACGGGGATGGTGTGCCAATGGTCAGGAGTAACCACTTCCACAGCATCTACTTCGTTTAGGTTGAGTACTTCCCGGAAATCGGTAAATCCCTTGACGGAATTGTATTTCTTTCCATATTTCTCACTGTAAAAATCATCCACCATTCTCATGATGTAATCCCTGCCGCCCACCTTTCCATCCCAATATCCGGTACTTTCCTTGTTGACATCACAAATACTCGTTATCTGTACCCTTTCATCTGTCAGAAACCCACGGACATCATTTTCAGCTTGGTTACCAGCTCCAATCATGGCAAGATTTATCCTGTCTGAAGGAGCAACATGGCCGTTTCTGCCCATCGCCGAGACAGGGATGATGGTGGGCACAACAAACATTGCGGTGGCCGCTGCCCCTGTTCTTTTGAGAAATGATCTTCTGTTCGTCTTTTTCATGAAATGAATTTATTAAATAAGGTTGTAAATCCACTATTCTACCAGAAGCATTTTCCTAAGTCCCGCAAATGGGAAATGCTAAGAGGATAAATTTTGAAAAAACTTTGATAGCATCTAAAAAAGATGGTCAAAACCCTCCATTTTCCTAAAGATATCATTTTTATCCTTTGCTTACATCACCCTCCATTTTATCCCGCCGTTAATCACAAATCCATCCAGTGGAGCATATATTTCTTTGAAGTTTGGATTGTCAATACTTCCCGTGAATATGTTGTCGAATCTTGTCTGGCGTGCATCCAGGAAGTTTTCAAAATTGATATATAAAGAAAATTTCTCCCAGATTTTTTCTGTCATCAAACCAACTATCCAATAATCCCGGCCAACTGCGCCGTCACTCAATTGTTGTTCACTGAAATAATATCCTTCCAATCCTATTTTCAATTTTTCTTCCACTTCGTAGAAGAGCACTGTATTGATCCTATGCTTTGGTGTCAGTGGGTTCGTCCTTTCTGTCCCGTTTTTCCGGATTCTTGCCTCCGTATAGGTATAGCCCAAAAAGAGCTTGAAATCCTCGTATACCAGCTTCAGATTTGTTTCCGTTCCGCGGGTATCGCTTGATCCATTGATATTGACCAACCGATATGTTTCATCATCATTTTGTTTCAAAAACAGCGGCTGATCCAGATAGGTGTAAAAAAACAGGTGGTTGATACTTAAGAAAAACAGATCATCAAATAGGCCTGTTTGATAATTCACATCCAGATTCAATCCGTAGCTTTTTTCCAGTTCGTTTGCCTCCGCATCAATAGGCAATATATTTCTATATTGAAGTCTTTCGCTTTCTTCCGTAAAGACTGTGGGTGCTTTGTAACCCAAACCACCACCGAACCTTGAAGAAAAATCAGGGGAAAATTGATACAGTAAAGATAGCTTGGGTAAAATTGCCCAACCATAATTCGCCACATAGTCGGTTCTTAATCCGGTTTCAAGGGTTGATTTTTCAGAGGTTTTCAAAATGTTTTGGATAAAAAGGCCGTAGGTGTTCAAATTATAGTCCCGTACCGGAAAAGGGTTTAAATTTTCTTCACGAAAACTTTCTGTCCAGATATTGCTCCCAAAAACCCAATCCAATCTTTCACCATCAATTCCTAAAGAGATTTCACTGAAAGTTGACTGTTGCAATCCCTTAAACTGGTAATCACCGGAAGTCAACCCTCTGTTGAAGTAATTATAGCTGTTTTTCACCTGAAGCCGCTGTCGGTCACCCCAATTGTGGTCCAAAGTAAACTGGCTGCTGATCCTTTCGGTTTTGTTTTCCTCAAAAAAGCCGGCAGGATTTTTTTGTGGATTCAGAATATATTCCATATTTCCACCCAATCGATCTTCAAAAGTGGAATTGATTCCAAAATTCAGTTGAGTTCGATCTGAGGGATAAAGAAACAGCCGTGGGTTGAAAGTAAATCTCTCATATTTTGGAATGGCGGAAAGTCCGATTCCTGCCGGATCATAAGGATTATTTGTGTTATAGGCTCCAAAAATGGTGGTTCCTGTTTTTTGATTTCTGTTTCCATAAAAACCGCTTAGGTCAAATCCACCTGCATTGGTGGCATTAAAAAGAAAACTCAACTCTCCTTCGGGATCAGGTGTTTTGGAAATCAGGTTTACCAAACCGGCTATTGCACCACCGCCGTAAAGCGTGGAGGCAGAACCTTTAATCACCTCAACTTGCTTGAGGTCTAGGGGCGGAATCTGCAACAGACCCAAGCCGCTCGCAGCACCTGAATACAGCGGAAATCCATCTTTTAATACTTGTGTATATCGCCCATCCAGCCCTTGAATTCTGATTCCCGCATTGGCACTGGTGGGAGAGGTAATCTGAACCTGAATACCGGTACTCTCACTGAGCACCATTCGGATATCTCCTGGTTTCATATTGGCCTTTTCCTCCAATTCCTCTCCGGCAATAAACTCAACTCTTGTTGGAATATTTGCAATGGACCTCGAACTCCGAGTGGAGGAAATCGTGATTTCTTCTAGTTCTTCATGTGTTTCCTGAAGGAAAACTTCAAAAACAGCAGTTTCAAGAGGCAGAATCAGCTGTTGTTCTTTTGTATTATAGCCAACATGTTGAAAGATAAGGTTAACTTTGCCTGTAGGTAAATCGGAAAGCTTAACATATCCATTGATATCACTGACTCCGCCGGATGGGGTACCTGCCACCGAAACTGTCACACCGAATATGGGGTTTTTGGAATCCTCATCTTTGATCGTAAGATCCAAAGTCTGTTGTGCCAAGGCTGAACCCATGATGCCCCACAATAGCATATTGCATAGTATTTTAAAATACATATTAGTATTGATTAAGTATGGATGATGAATTTTGGCTTTCAGAGCTGCAAGAAAATGAATTTTATCAGCTGTTGATTGTTAATCTTGGGGGTTGCCAAAAGGTAAAAGCGGGACTTGAATAATAGTATTCGGTATATGCCAGCTTTGTTTTTGGGAGATCAAAAAAATAAACCTGAAAAGGATTAGGTTGAAATGTTATCATCAAAGTTGAACAAACTTTGCAGCATGTAAAGGGCGGGCAACAAGGAGTGTCAGCAGGATCATCAGCACAGGAGTTGTTTTTAGTTTGCCGATCATGATCGCAGGACGACGGGGAGGCATAAAGGGGCATGGAGATCAAAAGACCCATGTAAAAAATGGCGATAAATGAACAAAGCTTCATATGTTAAAATTATCAATTCTTTTGTGGAATAAAAACAGAAATTGCTGAAAGCTCCACTACAAAAAATCTTTGTTTCCCTGAAAAGAAATAAAAATGGCAGGAATTTGAATCATTAAATCCAAAATAATGTAATAAATAAGGAATCGTAAGTATCCGAATATGGATGAGGGATAAATGTTAGCGATTAATATTGATCTCCTTTCCAAAATGGTCATTTTTTGGGGAATTCTCTTGACCTATCAAGCAATGGTGGTTTTGGATAAAATGGAAAATCCATTTTCTATTAAGCCACTGACCCAAACAAAAAATAATAGAAGAATGGAAACTGAAATACAATTTGAAGTGCTTGAAAAGAAAACAAAAGAAGACATGCTAAAGATTTTAGTGACAGGGGAAGAAGATACCAAAGCGTTTTCAGAAAAACTTGCAGAATCAGGCAATTCGGTTGAGTTTTTTGCTTTGAAAGGAGATTTCCTGGAGGAGAAATTACCATTTACCTTCAGACATTTAAAGCCGGCGCTTGATTTTGGGGGAGATCAGGAGCATGACATGGTTATTGCCGTTGACCAGCAACTTCAAAAAATCAGCCTTGCTGTCCGGAAGGATTCTGAAAGTCCGCTCGTGCTGTTAAACATTCATCAGGTGTCTGCATTACTTTTAGACCGGTGGTTATCACAAGAATCCTCCAAAAATCCTGTTTGCTTAAAATCCTTACATCTTTCTGAAATGGTGGAACAAATGGCCGTCAAATCAGATATTGTTTGTCACAACAGGATGATTCCTGACGGAGAACTTGCTGCCACAGCCAAAGAAATAAAATTTGATTCTAAAAACGAATATCTTATTGGCTTCAATGAAGACCAGGAAATATTTCACAGTGAAAAAAGTTTGCTCGAAATTGTTGAGGATCTGATCGCCATAGAAGCCGAACAAAGGGAAAACGAAAAGACGATGTTTGATCACCTGGTTTATTTATATACCCAATATGGTTTTTTTAAAGAAAAGACTGTGGGTATTGATTTCAACACCAAAAGTCAGCGGAAACATTTATTGAGCACGATGGATGACATCAGGAAAAACCCGAAGATTCTTTATGACAGATTTCCTATTGAATCCATCACGGATCATCTTAAAGGCAAGAAAAAGAATATCCTAACCGGAAAGATTTATGAATTTCCTGCTGAATCATTCAATATCTTGAAAGTGGAATTTCCTGATAACTTCACATTGACTTTTGCTCCCACCGAATCAAAGATGTACTATTTTACAAGCGTAAGAGTGGGTATCACCTCAAAAGATCAATATGAAGATAAAAACAGACAGCTCGATAAAGAGATCATGAAGTTTATTCAGAATATCGTAAAAGGATAATGGTTTTGACCAAATCAAGGGAACTGCATTATTTTGATTCAGCTTCCTTGATTTATTTTATTCTTTTGCTGAGGAGGTAAATACTGTTTTTTCCAGGATTTTTGATAATGTCAAAAGTCTTTCCGAAGGATAATATTTTTTCGCTTTCACTATATTATTATAGGCTTCAAAAAACTGTTCCTGATTAAAATAAAACACAGCTTTATTGAAAAATTGAAGCCCTATGAGTTCCTCCAATGAAATGGAATTATAAACGACCGGTTCAAAAAGTTGGGAACTACCCGTCCCTGATTTTTCGGCAATTTTCTGTTGCACCCTTTCTGATGGGGTGGGTTGATATTTTAATTTATAAGCTTCAATTTCACTTTTGTCCGATAGATATCCGTTGATAGGTTCAGTACTTTCAATGATAAACTCCCGATCATTCAATTCCACAATGAGAAAGACATGGTAGGAGGTTTCGATTATTTTGTAATCAAAATTATAGCGATCCAAAATCAGGGCGTAAAGCGTCGATCCACTGACACAATCGAATGAACCGTCCTGTAACAGCTCATTGAAGCTGGAATATTGAACATATTTGTTCAGGACCTGTTGCTGGGTTCTATAAAAAACCAAACGTAGCAATGCCTCACTTTTTTTATGTTTTTCAAAATCCTTATCGAGCTTTTGCAGCAGCTTCTGGAACCGCTTATTGACCTTTCCGTCTTCAATATTCAAAGAATCCAGATTGATAAGGGTTGAATTGGTTGATGAATTGTTGTTTGTAGAGGCAAAGGAATAGCTTTTAACCACCCCCGCAGGGCTAAACAGGAATAAAAAAAGCAGGAATAGTGTGTAAAACCCCTTCATCACAGATCCAATGTTAACAAATTGTTAAGGTAAGTTAACATTATAATAATATGAAATCAAGGGTCAAAAAGGTATTTTTTGAAGCACTGCTACCTTTTTAAGAAAGTATGATGAAAAATTGAAATTTAGAAGGGATTGATCTTTATTATTCAATTGGATTTTTATTTCGAAAATCGATATTCAAGGTTTTAGCGCAGAAAAAAAATCCCATGAATCTATCGAAGATCCATGGGATTGAAAAATATTAACTGGATAATTTAAAAAGAGTATGCAAATTTTAAACTTACCCTAGTGCCGGGGCTGATACTTGAGAAGATTTGATCCTGAGCGTTGTAGGATTTGAATATCTCTTCTCTTTTTTCATTTAAAAGGTTGGTAACATTAAATCCTGCCTGGATTCTCTCCTCTGCTCCGAAGGATTTATTCACATTTAGATTCAGGGAATGAAATGGTACAGTATAAGTATCGGTTCTGTTTCCGAAGCCTATGAAATTTAATGTCGGTCCCTGCACGTTGTAGAAAACCCCTGCATCGAATCCACTCAACAAATTTGTATAAGACAAACCTGTATTGATTATGTAGGGTGCCTGACCTGACATATTTCGTGTTTGTGTAATGTTTTCTCCTTCACGGGAGGTCAGCTGTCTGGATCGGAACTCGGATTCAGACATGGTGATCTGTGATTTGGCCAGTGTTAGGTTGGTGTTGATAAAGAAATTTTTCAAAGAAGGCATAATCATATCCAAGGACTTTCTCCACTCAATTTCCAATCCTGCCACTGTGCCATTACCCACGTTTCTGGGCTGGAATGCTCCCGGATCAGAAAGAAACTGGACGATTTCAATAGGTTTATCAAAAGTTTTGTAAAATCCACTGACTGAAAACATTTCACCTCTCTGTTGGAAAACTTCCCATCTCAGGTCGAAATTGTTGATTCTTGTTGATTCAAGATTACCATCCCAAAGTACTTCCTGACCACCGTTGGTAGTTTCTCGGAACAACCCTCCGATGAAGGTCCTGCCGGTGATCGGATCAAGGATCTCCGCAAAGGATAACTCCTTGAAAGAAGGCCTGGCAATAGTCCGCGAAAATGCTACCCGAATATTCTGGTTGCTGTTTATAGTCTGGATTAAGTTAATGGTTGGGAATAGATCGAAATCTTCCAACACTTTTTCATTGTTAAAAACAATAGTGCGGTTTTGATTTGTACCGGTATAGAACTGATCGAATTTTTCAACTCTCAATCCCACAATTGCTTTCAGGTTTGTGAATGGGTTGAACTCATTGTGAAGAAACACACCCAAATTGTTGGTTGAAGCATTGTACTCATTGGGATTATTCGGGATAAAAAGCGGATCATAGCGGACGCCGTTTCTATTGTTTTCTGAAAACAGATTTTCCTCATTCAGTACCTGGTTTGGATCACCTGAGAAATTGGTGTTTCCGGTGGGGAACTGAAAGCTTTGAATTGAAAAATCCCTGTTTTTTATGGTATAGCTGGAACCCACTCTGAACTTGGCGGGATTTCCGCTGAATATGTAGTTTCTGGTTATATTCAGTTTGCCGGCGACATTGTCCTCTTCCAGATTTCTCCAGATCCTGGCTGGTAATCCAACTTCTGTGGAAATATTATTGTTCGGCGTCCTGAATCTTGTGATCCTTACATCAGGATCTTCAATACGGGATCTTGTAGGGGATAATTTCCAGTTTATTTCCCAGTTTCGTCCATTGATATAATGATCTCCACTCAACATCAGGTTTGTCAATGCCCTTTGGCTATACTCGATATTGTATTGATCAGCTTCAAAAACGGCACCCAGGTTTGTATTGACAAAATCAAAAGTTCCTACTTTGGATTCTCCGTTTTGAAGGTGCATCAGGTTTAGTTTGATTTTTGAATTGTCAGATTTAAAGGCAATTCCTGCCAATCCTCCAAGCAAAACATTGTTAACCCCATAGTCACCTCTCTGTACTTCCAGTGCTTCGAGTTCGTATTCGTTCTGAAACCTTGGTTTTGCAAAAAGATTGAATTCGGCATTTTCAAAAAATTCAGTTTCGTTTTTATAAGTAATTGCGAAATTGTACCCTAATTTTTTATTGCCTACGGAAATTTGATTTCCCAGAGAAAAAGCAACACTGTAATCCATCGGACTCATGCCTCTTGTTCCGCCGAGCGTGGCGTCAAATCCTCTAAGTATCCGTTGAAAATCCTGTCCTTTTGGGCCAGTTGGATTTCCGATTACCCCAGCAAACTGTGGAATGTCAGTTCGTCCTCCCGTTGGAATACTTCTGCTGCCATCATCAAAACCCAGGAAGTCGGTAGAACTTCCATTGACACTGAGGTAATTCTTATTGAAGTGCATGGAAGGATTGTATCCCCCACTGATGCTTAATCTAAACGTTTTTTCTTCCGGAAAATCCTTCGTTTCGATATCCACGATTCCACCCGTAAAATCCGCTGATAAATCGCTGGTGTAGGATTTGGACACGATGATGTTATCGATTACGTTTGTCGGAAAAATATCCATTTGAATGGAATTACGATCAGGGTCAAGACCGGGAATGTCCACGCCGTTTAAAATCGTTTTGGTATATCGGTCTCCAAGACCTCGGATATAAACATATTTTCCCCCTTGAAGGGAAACTCCAGTGACCCGTTTGATAGCTGAAGCAGCATCTCCGTCTCCTATTTGTCTAAAAGATGAAGCCGAAATACCGTCTATCAGATTCGCAGCGTTTCTTTTTACTGTCATCAAAGCCGCTTCGGTGGTTCTGATGGCTTCAGCTGATATTACAACAGCCTCAAGTTCGGAGGTAAATTCCTCCATTTTCAGGTTATCGAGAATCGTAACTTTGCTTGCTGATACTTCAACAGCACTGATTTCCAAGGTATTGAAGGAAATAAAGGATATCTGAAGAGCATGGATTCCAGGTTCGACCTGGATTTCAAATTTGCCGTCAAAGTCGGTGACAGCACCCGTTTGTGTTCCTTTGACCAAAACAGAAACGCCAAAAAGCGGTTCACCATTTCCTTGATCATATACTGTTCCCCTGATTATCCCTTTTTGGGCATTTGAAATTTCGGGAAACATAGCCATTCCAATTATGAAAACTGAAAGTATAAGCTTATTCATATAATTTTTTTTTTTTGTTACAGCAGTACGAACTAGTTGAAAAAGTAAATTGAAGGGATCATCATGATCCCTTCAATTGTGGCATTCTTAATTTATTATTGAAGATCATCTAAATTTCCGGCAACAGCAGTCCATGACCATCCGGCAAATGCCGATTTGTCTGCACCTACTGTGTTTGCACCTTCGGCAACCTCAGTCGCATGAACGTGAGTGCCGTTTCTGAATATTGAGGTCAGTGCAACGCCTGCAGGAGAAGTAACCTGAAGATTGGAGAATACCAAACTCCCGTCTGCGAAGTTGGCCAGCGATTGATCTCCGCTCAAGGAAAGATCACCTCTGCCTTCTGTGGTTGCTGGATCACCGAAGCCTGTAAAGTAAATATTTTCAAAAGTACCTCTTGCACCATCTCTGAAATCTCCCAATTCCGTGGCAGGGTGTCCTATGATTGTTCCGTTTATCAGCGTATGAGCACCAAGCAGAGATCCTTCCGGTCCATCGATCTCAAGTGCATGATCGGTTTCTGAACCACTGATAACAATGAAGTTGTCCAAGGTACCTGACCAAGCCTGATCAGTATCAATAGCATCATCATCAGAATTCCATACAATTGCATTTGTAACATTGACAGTTCCACCAAACCATTCGATCCCATCATCCTGGTTACCGACTACCTCGATGTTTTCAATGACTGTTCCTGAACCGACACCTCCAAGTGTCAACCCGTTGATTTCGTTGCCTTCCCCGATATTTGCACCACCATGTCTGATAGAGATGAATTTCAATACACCTGAATTATCTTCAGGATCAGTTCCGCCATAAAGACCGTTTGTGTCAGAAGCAGGAATACCTTCTATCTGAATCTCAGAAACATCTCCGGCAAATGATCCGGGTGCTCTTCCCAATACAATCAATCCACCCCAAAGACCCGAAAGATCTGAATCCAAGTTTGGACTTGCAATTTGGCCCGGCGCGATTTCATCCGCAATTGATGTAAATATGATGGGAGCTTCAGCAGTTCCTGCAGCGTTGATTTTTCCGCCTCTTGCGATGATCAATGCAGTGGCATTAGCACCTGAACCGGCTTCCCCTTTGATTACAACTCCGGGTTGGATGGTTAAAGTTGCGCCATCTGTTACCACAATCCTGTTTGCGAGGATATAGGTTTTTCCGGTTTCCCAGGTAACATCAGAAGTAATGTTTTCTTCAATTATGTTGCTGGTTGGCGCGGGATCCGGATCAATAACATTGGGTGTTTCATCCTCACCACATCCTGTAAGGATAAAACCAGCTGTAAGCAGCAGGAGTAAAAGAGTGTTTAATTTTTTCATAATTACTATTCTTAACATTTGTTTTCAGATTTGACTGCAAAGCTGATCCAAAAAATCCTGGTTAAGTAATTATTTGAATTATGGTTGTTTTAAAAAATATGGGTCACTTTTAACATTAAATTAATAATGTCGACAAAAAAAAATCCCGGATTTCCGGGACTTGTCGTGAATAGCTCAAAAGGTCTATTTCAACATTACCGATTTGTTAATAGGAATCTTATCTAATATTATTTTCACAAGATCCCGGGTGTTGACATTGTCAGCTTCGGCTTCATAATTGAGAATGATGCGATGATTTAGCACATCTTCGGCTATCTCTTTGATATCTTCAGGTAATACATAATCCCTTCCATCCAAGAAAGCGATTGCTCTGGAGGCAAGGTTAAGGTTGATACTTGCTCGTGGTGATACGCCGAATTGAATGTATTTTGCTTCTTCTTTTAGGCCATACTGAGAAGGAAAACGGGTAGCAAACACCAATTCTATAATATAGTTTTCCAACGGCTCCGCAATTTTGACTTCGTTAATCTGTGCCCGGATGGCAAATATGTCCTCCTTTGAAAGAACCGCATTTACTTCAGAGCTGAAATGCATGTTGGCCATCCTTCTCATCACTTCCAGTTCATCTGTTTTGGATGGATAATCAATATGCACCTTCATCATAAACCTGTCCACCTGGGCTTCCGGAAGGGGATAAGTTCCCTCCTGATCTACTGGATTTTGTGTTGCTAGTACCAAAAATGGTTTATCCAGCAGATAAGTAGTCTCGCCGATGGTAACCTGCTTTTCCTGCATGGCTTCCAACAATGCCGACTGGACCTTGGCCGGGGATCTGTTGACTTCATCGGCAAGGATGATGTTTGAAAATATCGGTCCTCGCTTAACCTGAAAATCCGCTTCCTGTTGATTATAGATCATTGTTCCGATCAGATCGGAAGGAAGAAGATCAGGCGTAAACTGGATTCTTTTAAAATCCAAGTGAAGAACTTTGGCAAGCGTGTTTACGGTAAGTGTTTTTGCCAAACCCGGAACACCTTCCAACAATATATGACCGTTTGTAAAAAGTCCGATCAAAAGTCTGTTGACCATTCGGTCCTGACCCACTACTAGTTTTTTAACTTCCGTGATTACCTGCTGAATCTTCTCCTGATGCATGATATGGATATTCGTAAATTATTTCTGTTTGATTTTTAACTAAGGTCTTGCCTTTTCTATATTCAAAAAACATCGAATGATGACATTTAAACAGTCGCTAAATTAGAACAAAATGGGCGCTATCCCAATTCCTGTTTTTGCTAATTTATCAACGGCAAATTTCTCGGATTAATGTGTTTAAGGCTTCCTTCTCCTAACGGAATGTTTTGGAAAAGATTTCCGGCCGGAAAAATTTTCTTTTTGCCGGAGTTTTCCGGGATCAATATTCAAAAATCGAAAAAGTTCATCCTGTTCCAATTCCCGGACATCACCGGAATCGAAACCTTCAATTGTCAGATTTTTCATGGACCATCTTACCAACCTTAGCGTCGGATGACCAACAGCAGCCGTCATTTTGCGGACCTGTCTGTTTTTGCCTTCTGTCAAAGTCAGTTCAATCCAGGAATCAGAAACATACTTTCGGTACCTGATGGGAGGAATTCGATCCGGTAAAGGAGGTGAGTTGGCCTTGATGGTAGCCTTGGCCTTTTGTGTCAGGTAGTTTTTTCCATCCACATTTATCTCAACCCCCCTTTCCAACTCCTCCATATCTTCGGTGTCAGGAATACCTTCTACCTGAGCGAGATAGGTTCTGTGGTGTCCAAAATGGGGATTGAGTAAATGATGATTTAGGGCTTTGTCATCCGAAATCAACAAAAGCCCTTCGCTGTCCTTATCCAACCTTCCAATGGGATAAACTTCCTTTGGAAAATCATATACCTCTTTTAAGGTATCCTTATCGCCACTGAACTGACTCAGGATTCCAAAGGGCTTATAAATGATAAAGTAGCGGTTGGTTGCCATTTCTTTTTGTTTCGATTACAGAATAATCCTAAAGATAAGTTCTTCGGAATTTCAGCTTCCGCAGCCAATACAATCAAAATGGCTGTCCATGGGTTTTACACCTTTTAGTTGCATCTCCAGGTTATGGATCTGATCACGGATTTCCATGTCCTTGAACATGTCCCCAGTCAAAGAGCCTTTCAATTTTTCGATTTCTGTGGATAGAGTGGATTCTTGTGCGGTGTTCATCATGATTTTGTTTAGGGTGTGAGTGATTAGCATTTGGGAATATAAAAAAGTTCAGGGTTTATTACCACAAAAAATATTTATGAGAAAACTGACATTGGGATCTTGATGCAAGGAATGCTCTCAGGATCTTTTGAAAGGAACAAAACCAATTTTTTTATTTGCCAATAAACCGGTTATTTGTGAAATAATTTTGATCAAAATCTAATCACATTGATAAATCAACAATCGCTTCAGACTTTAATAGATTTTCGCAAACAGCTGCACCAATATCCGGAACTTTCGGGAGAAGAAATAGATACAGCGAACAGGATGGCGGCGTTTTTTGAACAATTGGCTCCAGATCAAACCCTTCGAAACCTCGGAGGTTCGGGATTGGCATTTGTGTTTGAGGGAAAAGAAGCCGGGCCTGTATCCCTGTATCGCTGTGAGCTGGATGGACTTCCTATTCAGGAAAAGAGCGAGGTAAATCACTACAGTCAAATTCACGGAAAATCCCATGTCTGTGGGCATGATGGTCATATGGCCATTGTAGCGGGATTGGGTTTGGAATTGGCAAAAAACAGACCCAATAAAGGGAAAGTGGTTTTGCTCTTTCAGCCGGCAGAAGAAACAGGTGAAGGTGCCGAGGCTGTTGTGCAGGATGAAAGGTTTGAATCCATCAAACCTGATTTTGCTTTTGCCCTGCATAATCTTCCGGGATTTGAGACGAATCAGATTGTCATCAAAAAAGGCGCTTTTTCCGCTGCGTCTACAGGCATGGTCATCAAGTTACATGGCAGAAATGCGCACTCCGCCCATCCCGAAGCCGGCAACAGCCCGGCTGAAGCCATGTGCAAGATTATTGTAGCCTTGGAAAAGCTGCCGGATGCGATGAAAAAATTTACCCTGATCACCGTGATTCAGGCGCAGCTTGGAGAAATTGCTTTTGGCACCACTCCCGGGGAAGCTACGATTAGAGCTACAGTGAGAGCATATGAAAATGAAACCAGGGATTTGTTGGTGGGGTATGCCGAAAAACTGGTGGCTCAGATCGCCAAGGAATATCGGCTTGGTTTTGATTTTTCTTATACAGAAACCTTTGCTGCCTCACACAATGATCCCGAAGCCTGGCATTATGGAAACGAAGCTGCCAAAAAACTGGACCTAAACATCAAAAATATCCCTATCCCATTTAGATGGTCTGAGGATTTTGGTTTGTTTTCCACCCACACCAAAACCTTGTTGTTTGGTTTGGGTTCAGGTAAAAATCAGCCGCAGCTGCATGAACCTGATTTTGATTTCCCCGACGAAATCATTTCTACAGGTGTCAATATTTTTTCCGAAATTATCAATCAAATCCATTCCTAAAAAGACAACGGAAAGCTTTGGAGGAGTAAGTTTACCAATAATCTCAAATCTCATATCTCACATCTCACATCTCTATTCAAAGAATGCAACATACTTCCTACATAGAAATCAGTAAATCTGCCTATAAAAAAAACATCCTGTTTTTGCGATCCGAGGTGGGAAAGGATACAAAAATATCAATAGTGGTGAAGGGAAATGCGTATGGCCATGGAATAGAAAATATTGTTCCGATTGCTGAAGAATCAGGCATTCGTCATTTCAGTACATTCAGCGCAGATGAGGCCTATCAGGTATTTCAATCCAGCAGATACCGAAGTCAGATCATGATCATGGGAATGCTCAATAACAAGGATCTGGAAGAAATCATAAAAAAGGAAATCAGCTTTTATGTTTTTGAATTCGAAAGATTGGAAGCGGCCATAGAAGCAGCAAAAAATCTGGGTATCAAAGCTAAGATCCACATTGAAGTTGAAACGGGATTTCACCGAACTGGCTTTGAATGGGAGGAAAAGGAAAAGCTGATCGGAATACTCCGCAAAAACATGGATTTTCTGGACTTGGTGGGCCTTTGTACCCATTACGCCGGGGCAGAGAGTATCAGTAATTATGTGAGGGTCAGAGACCAAATAAAAAATTACCAACTATTCAAGGATTGGTTTAAAGAGGAGGGAGTCCTTTTTCAAATCTATCATACTGCTTGTTCTGCAGCTACCTTGAGCTATCCGGAGACTATAATGGATATGGTGAGGATTGGTATAGCCTCATATGGGCTGTGGCCCACTCAGGAAACCTACATGTACCGCTTTAAGAATCTTCCGGAAAACAACAAAAATCCACTTAGAAGGTTGATCAGCTGGAAAAGTACTGTAATGAGCATCAAGAAAGTAAAGATGGGAGATTTTATAGGGTATGGCTCCAGTTACATGTCACCAAGAGAAATGGTCATTGCATTGGTTCCGATTGGATATTCTCATGGATACAGCAGATTGTTGAGCAATCAGGGTAAGGTGTTGATTTCGGGAAAGATAGTTTCTGTGGTTGGAACAGTAACCATGAATGCTATATCCGTGGATATTACAGACCTAAAAGGTGTAAAAAAAGGTGATGAAGTGGTTTTGATCGGAAAGCAAAAAAGAAATGAAATTACGGTTGCGTCATTTGCTGAGTCTACTTTTCAAATCAATTATGAGTTACTCACCAGGCTTCCACAAGATATTCCTAGAAGGATCGTATCCTGAATTTTAAAATTGTAAACCCCTAGTCGGCAAATTGTAGTCGGACCAAATTCGCATAAAAGCCGTCTTCCTTTTCAGCAAGAACATTGTGTGTTCCCTCTTCCACAATTTTTCCATCTTTAAGTACATAAATCCTGTCCACTTTTCTTATCGTTGCCAATCTATGGGCAATGATAATGGTAGTTCTGTTTTTCATCAATTCATCCAAAGCTTCCTGCACCAAAGCCTCCGATTCTGCATCGAGTGAAGAGGTAGCTTCGTCCAATATAAGAATGGCAGGATCCTTCAGGATTGCCCTTGCTATAGCAACGCGCTGACGTTGGCCACCCGAAAGCTTGATGCCTCTTTCTCCTACAGTGGTTTCCAATCCTTCCGGAAATTTGCTGATAAACTGCCAGGCATTGGCTTTTTTGGCTGCTTCAATGATTTCCTCTTCTGAAGCTCCGGGTTTTGCATAAGCAATGTTCTCCCGGATACTTCCACCGAATAGCAAAACTTCTTGAGGAACGATCCCGATATTGGAGCGGAGTTGCTTGAGGTTCCAGTTTTCTATTGGTTTGCCATCTACTAAAATCCTTCCTTTTTGCAAGGGATAGAATTTGAGCAAAAGCTGGACAATGGTGGATTTGCCGGCACCGCTGTGCCCTGCCAAAGCAATTTTTTCACCCGCCGGAATTTCAAGATTGATATTCTTAAGGACTTCCATTTCAGGCCGGGTAGGATAGGAGAAAGCTACCTGCTCAAACCGGATATCCCCTTTGGCCTGGATTTTTTGAAAATCCGCAGTGGAAGTTTCGGGACTTTCTTCCAATATTTCCAATACCCTTTCCGAGGAACCGATGGCTTTCTGCACCTGTCCGTAGATATCGCCCAATCCGGCAATGGACCCGCCGATGAATGTAGTATAAAGAACAAACGAAACCAGATCACCAACGCTCATTTCTCCGCTGGCAACAAGGGTGGCTCCGTACCACATCACGGCCACAATTCCACCGAACAAAGCAAAAATGATAAATGAGATAAAGGCTCCCCGAAATCCGGCAGCTTTCAAGGCCACCTTCACCACCTTGTTCAGCCTGTGGAGGTAGCGGTTTGATTCATATTCTTCACCGGCAAATGATTTGACTGTCATGATGGAATGAAGGGTTTCTTCGACAATGACATTTGCGGCCGCCAGTTCATCCTGGGTTTGTTTGGAAAGTTTCCGGATAAATTTTCCGAATACCATGGCAAGAATCACCAATATTGGAAAAGAAGCCAACATAAAAAGGGTAAGTTTTGGTGTCATCACCATTAAAAATATCACGCCTGCAATCAGGGTAATGATTTGCCGGAAAAGTTCTGCCAGAGTAACAGAAAAAGTATCCTGAAGCATGCTGACGTCAGCCGTGATTCGGCTGATCAGCTCACCGGTTCTTCTCTTATCAAAGAAAGTCATCGGAAGCTGAACCAGCTGACGATAAAGGGAAATCCTGACATCCCGCATGGAGCGTTCACTTACTTTTGCGAACAGCCAAACCCTGAAAAAAGAAAAAACACTTTGTACCAATAGAATTCCCAATAAAATAAAGGCAATGCCATTGATGTCGTTGACGATCCAGGATTCTCCCGATGCCGAATCAATCAGTTTGCCCGCCACATAGGGGAACAACAGCAGGGAGAGGCTGGAGAACAACAGAAACATCATTCCCAATGCGAAATTGGCTTTATAAGGAAGGACAAACCTAAAAATGCCACCAAGTTTGTTCAGGCTCTGTTTGTTCAATTTGCGCTTTTCATGCTCCTCAAGCGCGGATCCTCTCTTTTTTGCCATTTATGCGGGTATTCTCTATTTAATTAACCTCAAATTTACACTTAAACATGTTGGGATTATAAGATGAGTATGTTTTAATTATTTTTTACGACCTGAAATCCTCCTGAAAAACTGTTTCTCCTTTTCCCAAAAAAAATCAAACTGACCAAAAACAAAACCATAAAACAGCAGGATCAGCTGATATAATGGAAGCACGAGCAGCAGATACAAGACAGTTTTCCAAAAGCCTCCTTTTTCCAAAGTTATTCCCAATAGATCAAAGATGGGCTGTTTGATGAAAAGGACAGTAAATCCTGTCAAGGCAAAGACAATCAAAACAATGACCACCTGCCAAAGGCTTTTCAAATGCCATTTTTCTTGTAAACGGTCCAGGAAACTGTTGTTTTTATTGGATGTCATGATATTTTGTTTAGTCCTCTATTCGGAATATCGGATATCGATTATGCTCTTTTTCTTTCCAAGGTGAATGCTCATAAACCCACCTGAGTTGTGCCGAACCATTAATGGCCAGTTCTTCGTCTTTGGACTTGGCTTCCTCAAGTTGCTTTTTTATCCCGGGATTTTCCTTCAGATATTGGGCAGCCAGATCTTCAAATACATAAGCGGAGTAACCTTCTTTGGCCTGTAGGATGGTGTCAAAGAAATTCCAGGCGAAGAAACTGTCTTCCCCCTTCGGTTCAAGGACTTCTATGATATATTTGTTTACTTCCTGGTTCATCGGCACCAACCAATCCCCTTTTCTGAAATTCAATTGGTGTGAAGAAGCTTCCGTTTGAATGTTGCTATGAATGTAATGACCTTCATAGGGACTGGAGGAAGTATTAAATTCACCGATGTGATAAACGGTTACCTGAATCACTGTGTCCGTTGAAATAGGTTGAAGTTCTACACCGTTTCGGCGAAGATTTCCAATAACCTCGTACCAGCCTTGTGGGATGACATAGGCTTTTGGTTTTTGGATGTCAAGACCGCTTTCGTATTGATTAAAGAACCTAACCTGTTTGGTGAATGGTTTGTTCCTGTCGTAAAAAAGCCTTGATGTACCCGAAACCTCTGAAGTTTTTTGACCGGATTCAAATCCTCTGTATTCTATCAGTACATGCTTATCCTTGTTCAGGGTGTGATTGAGAGAAAATAGCTGTTGTTCTTTGTGAAGCGCACGGTCAGCTTGGGCCATTTCTACTATTCGCTTGCCACTTTTTTGGAAGATTTCTGTGAAGGTTTCCAACAGGGCGTAAGTAGAATGAACCCGATCCTTATAATTTTTAAGCATATGCGTTTCGGGCATAAAACTTAACGTGCCGAATAATGATGCATATCCGCTGCTGTATCTTCCACTGTCCTTAAACTGATTCCATCCATCCTCAGGCTTTCCGCTCCAGGCATTGACATAAGGAACCATTGGAAAACCTCTCTTTTTCATGGATTCAAATAACTCAGCAATCATTTCATTTTTCAGATAGTCACCCAATTGTCCTCCCAGTCTGTTATGCTGGGTGGCTATAAGGGTCATTATATGTTGATAATCCGCTCCGTTGCTCACGTGGGTGTCAATGAACACCTGGGGTTTGAGCCAATGAAAAATCTGCTGGAAAGATTGGGCATTTTTGGTGTCGGCTTTGATAAAATCCCTGTTGAGATCATAGTTTCTTGCATTTCCCCTAAATCCAAATTCCGAAGGACCGTTTTGATTTACCCTGCTGTAGGAACCTCGGTTAAGATGGCCTCCGATATTATACACAGGGATGATCGCAATGGCCAAATCCTCAGGTACAGCAATTTTCCCCAATAAAATATCCCGGAGGAACATCATGGAAGCATCTATTCCGTCAGGTTCTCCGGGATGGATCCCATTGTTGATGAATAATATCGGACGATTTTCCGATTGCCACTGTTTTGGATCAAAATGTTTCTTTTTGTCAAAAAGGATTACATGAAGTGGCTGACCACTGTCTGTCTTCCCTCTTTCTTCCATTTTCACTTCAGGAAAATCTTTTGCCAGCTGCTCAAAGTAAGAGATCACTTCAGCATAAACAGGAGTTTCGGCACCATTGGTGGCTTCAAACAGAGTCTGGTATTTTTCTTGGGCTTGGGCAGCAAACATAGGGTTGAATAAAATCCAGACAAGAGCAATTTTTTTCATGCGTGAATTTGGGAAGAATGATGCTAAAATACTATTCGGCTTTTTGGCAGCAAACCCATGATTAAAATATTTTTTCTTTGTTATGTTTTTAATCGTAAATTACGTTACGCAAAGTACGTTATGTATAATGCGTTACGCATAGTACGTCACATAATTGTATCGAATGATTACATGGGAATTGGTAAATTAAAACATGAAACAACCTAACAATCCTTTTGTGCTCAATGGTTATCAGGGAAAGAAGTATTTCTGTGACAGAGAAACTGACCTTCAAGTATTGCTTAATCATGTGGAAAATGATAGAAACGTAGTTCTTTTTGCTTGGAGAAGAATGGGAAAATCTGCTTTAATGCATAGATTCTTTGAAGAACTGGAGGATGGGGTTCAATACGAGACAATATATGTGGACTTTTTAGCGACCCATAAGGTGGAGGAAGCCATAAATGCAATCGCTATTGCTATCTACGAAAAATTCGGAAAAACCAAATCAGGCTTATCAGCAACATTACAGCGATTATTTTCTCTATTGGGCGTAACATTTGGTCTTGATCCTTTCACCGGTGCACCGGAAATCAGCATAGGCCTGAGAAATCCGGGAATGAATGAATATTCTCTCCAGGCCTTAGGGAAATTCTTAAGAGATAGAAAAAGGCGGGTGTTGGTGACGATAGATGAATTTCAGCAAGTCTCTCAATATGAAGAAGGAAATGCAGAGGCAATGATGAGAACATGGATTCAGCATTTTCCTGATATAAGGTTCATTTTTAGCGGCAGCCATCGCACCATGATGATTGAGATGTTTGCTGAAAAGAACCGTCCCTTTTATCAAAGCGCTCAATTGATGGCCTTGGACCCCATACCCCAGGAAGCTTATATCCCATTCATCCAAAAACATTTCGAAGCCAAGGGAAAAACCATTTCAAGTGAATTGATCAATAAAATATATGCGTGGGCAAGAGGGCAGACCTATGCGGTGCAGCTGGTTTGTAATCACCTCTTTGCACAATATTCACAGGTGAAGGAAGATGATTTCATCACGGTAGTCTCGGATATTTTGGGACAGCATCAATCAATTTTCGGAAGCTTTGCCAAAATGCTTACCCGGTCACAGTGGAATCTATTCAAATCAATTGCCAAAGAAGAACCCCTTTATTCACCCCTATCCAAAGATTTTATCGGCAAACATGGACTAGGCGCCAGCAGTACAGTAAGTACGGCCCTCAAAGCTTTGCAAAAACTGGAATTGGTAGTGGAGGATGAAGGAGCATATCTGGTCCATGATGTGCTGTTGGCCAGATGGATGAGTAAATTGTAAAACGAAATGCCAAGCCAACATCCAGCTTTAGCATAAATATGTGAAAAGGCAGAAAGGGGAAATGAATTTTTTTCCGGCCTCCACTGCAATATTTTTATTGATGCATAGGACTTTCTTCAGAAAGCTGGCATCGGTCATCGGACACCCGTCAATTGCCTGTTGTTTATTGTCCCGGGACTCAAGTCTTTCAACTCCCCTTTCTCTCCATCACCACTCAAACAAGCCATTGTTTAAACTCCTGAGTGCATCATTTTTTACTTTTGTATCGACCAGGATTGATACGTTGTGCCTGCTTCCTCCATATGAAACCATCCGGATCGGATATTCATCCAGGCAGTCCATGATTTTGGTAATGACGCCTTTTGATTCAGCGATCTGATTCCCAACGATGGAGATAATTGCCTGATCCTTGTCCACTTCCACAGTGCCGAACTGATTCAATTCCTGTACTATTTCTTTAAGATGGAGTAAATCATCTATCGTCACTGACACCGCTACTTCAGAAGTGGTGATCATGTCAATGGGAGTTTTGTATTTTTCAAATACTTCAAAAACTTTTCTCAGGAAGCCATAAGCCAACAGCATCCTGCTGGATTTTATCTTGATGGCCGTGATACCGTCTTTTGCCGCCAATGCCTTAATTCCTGTTCCGTGACCGGATTCAGTGATGGTGGTTCCTGCTGCTTCAGGCTGCATGGTGTTCAGCAGTTTCACTGGGATATTGTATTGTTGCGCGGGCCAGATCGAGGCAGGATGAAGGATTTTAGCACCAAAGTAGGCTAGTTCTGCAGCTTCGTCAAATGACATTTGTGCAATCGGTCGCGTTTTATCCACAATCCTGGGATCATTGTTATGCATTCCATCGATGTCTGTCCAGATTTCTATCACCTCGGCATGGACAGCAGCACCGATTAGGGAAGCGGTATAATCGCTTCCACCTCTTTTGAGATTATCGACTTCGTTTTTGTGGTTTTTGCAGATATATCCCTGGGTGACAAAGATCCTGTCCTGAGGATAATTTTTGAGGATGGAGAGGATTTTTTCTGAGATTTTTTCCAGCTCGGGCTCCTGATTTTCATTGATACTCATGAAATCAAGCGCAGGTAAAAATACAGCCGAAATATCCAGTTCCTGAAGCAAGGTGTAAAACAGCTTGGTGGACAGAAGCTCACCCTGAGCCAATATATCACGGTTGATGGCTTCGTTAAAAGATATTTTCAGAATGATATTAAGGAATTCAAAATGTTCCTTAATAATTTTTAACGCTTTGGACCGGGCAGATTCTGTTTTCAACAACTCCTTATAAAAGTCAAGATAATGTTGATGAAGTGTTTCGATTCTTTCTTTGGCCTGATCTTTATTGCCGGAGGCAAGAGAATCACCAATTCCAACCAAAGCGTTGGTAGTGCCTGACAAAGCGGAGAGAACGACGATTTTCTTTTGGCTGTCTTTGGTGATCAGATCTTTGACCTGATGCATTCTATCGGGTCTTCCTACAGAGGTTCCTCCGAATTTCATTATTTTCATAATGCCACACTGGTTAAATGGTTTATCTAAATAGAATAATAGGTTTTCAGAATATTCGGATGATCAATGGGAGGACCATTTAAAACCCCAATAATTTGATGGCAGTAATAGCAGCTTCGTCGCCCTTGTTGCCATGTTTTCCACCTGCCCGATCCAGTGCCTGCTGTTGGGTGTTGGGTGTTAGAACCCCAAAAACAACGGGCTTGTTGTATTTCAGACTAACATTTGTAATACCATGCGCCACGGCATCGCAGATGAAATCAAAGTGGCGGGTTTCACCCTGAATCACACAACCCAGGCAGATGACAGCGTCGATTTCATCCATTGCTGCCAGATATTGGGCACCAAGTGAAAGTTCGAAAGAGCCGGGAACGTTTTTCCTGAAGATGTGCTCTTTTTTAGCTCCATGCTTCAACAAAGTTTCTACTGCTCCCGAAAATAGGGATTCGGTGATTTCATCATTCCATTCAGAAACCAGAATGCCGAATTTTTTGCCGGAGATATCGATAAGGTTCTTTTCGGAATATTGACTGAGGCTTTTTAACAATGTTGCCATAATATGTTGGATAGGGTGGAAATCAAAAAAGAGTAAGACCGTAGGCCTTACTCTTCTAATGATGTTATGATCAATAACATTACTTAGAGGCAAGGCCTTCCAAGCGGGCTTTATGTTTTACTGCTGAAGTATATTCGTAGGATTCAAAATATTTTTGTTCAATCTCTGAATATGCATCAATTGCATTTTCAATCTGACCCGCTTCTTCATAGGCAATAGCCAGCTTGCTTAAATATTTTGGAGTAAAGAATTTATTTTCCAGGTGAGTGGCAGCTTTTTGATAAGCACTGATGGCCTCACCGGTATTTCCAAGTTCCAGATGTGCATCTCCCAGTAATCCGGATGCTCTGGAATTGACAAAGTAATCGTCAGCCGAGAAATTTTTCAGATGATCCACTGCTTGTTGAAATTGACCTCCTGAAAGATAGATCGAACCGATATAGAAATGCGCCAGGTTGGCTGCATCTGTTCCTGAATAATCATCTGCAATCTTTAATAAACCCGGATTGGAGCCGTCTCCGTTCAGGGCTAATTCTGTGCTGTCCTGTTCAAAATAATATACAGCCTGAAACATTTCAGCCTGCGCTTTTTCATTTTGATTTTGACGGTGGATCTGGAAATATAAGATGCCGGCAATGACAAGAATTGCCGCAATTAAGATTCCACCGAATATTTTTGAATTTTTTCTTAGAAATGCTTCCCCTCTTCCCAGACGTCCTGCAATTTCTTCAGGATTTTCAAGTAATTCATTTCCTTGCTCTTTTTGAGCCTTTTTTGTTTTCTTAGCCATTCTTTCAATAAAATTTCAGCCGCAAATATAGGGCTTTTAACCAATTCGCAAATAGTAATAAAAAATCAGCCATGAATATGAAGATTTGATATCCATGGCTGATTCTTGGTTCTTCGTAATTTATTCCATTACAAAAGGATAGTCTTCCTGCATGTACACATCCTTGAATGCGTCTTTTCCATCAGGCAATGGTGATTCCTCAGCAAATTTTACAGCATCCTCAACTTGTTTTTTAACCTTCTTGTCGATTTCTTTGATTTCCTCATCAGTAAGGATTTTGTTGTCCAGAATTGTCTTTTTTACCTGCTCGATAGGATCTCTGAGTTTGTATTCCTCCACTTCCTCTCGGGTTCGGTATTTTTGTGGATCCGACATGGAGTGCCCTTTATATCGGTAAGTTCTGAATTCCAACAACGTCGGTCCTTCTCCTTTTCTTGCTCTTTCTGCTGCTTCTGCGACCGCTTCATGTATCGCTTCCACGTTCATGCCATCCACTGCAAAGGAAGGCATGTGATAGGATTCTCCGATTGTGTAAAGATCCTCGACATTTGATGATCTCTTCACTGAAGTTCCCATCGCATAGCCGTTGTTTTCTATGACAAAAATAACAGGGGTCTTGTAAAGCATAGCCAAATTGAAGGATTCATGTACTGCACCTTGTCTGACAGCACCATCACCCATATGGCAGATGCATAGATTTTTTGTGCCTTTATATTTTTCGGCAAAACCGATTCCCAATCCCATCGGCACCTGGGCACCGACGATTCCATGACCACCCATGAAATTGACTTCCTTATCAAAAATGTGCATCGAACCACCTTTTCCTTTGGTAGTTCCGGTTGCTTTTCCAAACAATTCTGCCATCACTGCACCGGGATCAGTTCCCAATCCCAACGGATGGGCATGGTCTCTATAAGCAGTAATCCACTTATCGTCTTTTTCCAATGCGGTAATGGCTCCGGAAGCACAAGCCTCCTGACCTATGTATAAATGACAAAATCCCCGGATTTTTTGCTGTCCATAAAGTTGGCCGGCTTTTTCCTCAAACCTTCTCATCAACAACATACTTTCATACCAAAAGGTATAGGTTTCCTTGGAGTATTTTACCTTTGACTTTTCAGCCGATGTCTTCTTTGCCATATCGAATTTTATAAAATATGCTAAATTAGGCCTCAAATATAAGCAAAACGGCTGAAATTTAAGACCGATTGCGAAAATAGTCAAAAACCACACAGATTCTAAAAATGCACCTGAAAAATATCCGGCTGATCCAATTCAAGAATTATACGCAGGCTTCTCTGGTTTTTTCGCAGGAAATAAACTGTCTTGTGGGAATAAACGGAAGCGGCAAGACAAATATGTTGGATGCTATCCATTACCTATGTCTGACCAAAAGCGGTTTGAATAGTGCTGATGCCCAAAATATTCTCCATGAAAAAGAGTTCTTCACAATTTTTGGGAACTTTGAATGGGTGGACAATGAATATGAAATCAGATGCATAGTCGAATTAGGAAAGAAGAAGCAAATTCTTCAAAACGGGAAGGCTATAGAAAAAATGAGTGATCATATTGGCCTACTTCCCGTTGTGATGATTGCCCCGGATGATACCCAGCTGATCCGAGACGGAAGTGAAGAGCGCAGGAGGTTTTTTGATAATATGCTCTGTCAGCTAGAAAAGAATTACATGGATCAGCTGGTCAGGTATCAGCATTTTTTGAAACAGCGGAATGCTTTGTTAAAACAGTTTTCGGAAACGGGAAGATTCAAATCAAGCCATCTTGAACCTTATGACCGGGAGTTGATACAACTGTCCGGTTCGATTTCAAAATTCCGGGCGGCCTTTATCCGGGAATACAAACCGCTTTTTTTGGACTATTATGCCATCATTTCAGATCAAAATGAAAAAACTGATATTCAATACGAGTCCAATTGCCTGCTTCCGGATTTTGACAAAGAGTTTGTGAGAAACCATCAGAAAGATCTACTCCTGAAAAGGACGAATATGGGAATACACAAAGATGATTTTATATTTGAAATTGAGGGTTATCCAATCAAAAAATTCGGGTCCCAAGGTCAACAGAAATCCTTTGTAATTGCCCTTAAATTAGCCCAGTTCCGTATTTTTATGACCCATAAGAAAACTAAACCGATACTTCTTTTAGATGATATTTTCGACAAGCTTGACGATTTCAGGATTGCTAAACTCATCAATTTGGTTGCAGATCATCAGTTTGGGCAGTTGTTTATCACAGATGCCCGGTCGGAAAGATCGAAAAGAATTCTTGAAAACATTGATGCAGAAGTCCTCTTTTTTGAAATAGAAAAAGGTAAAATTCAGGTTTTTGATCAATAGCGCCTTCCTTTTTTGATCCGGGCATCCACCGAATATTTTCCGGGACCCAATAAGAAAAGCGTAACAAATATGATCAGAAACAGAAATGCCTTTTCCTGTACATTGAAAGGATCTTCCCCATGTACCATAAAGCCGGCGACTGCCATAGTGATGATCAAAGGGATGAGTGAAATCCTCGTCATAAATCCCAAAACAAGGAATATAGCACAGAAAAATTCAGCAAAAATTGCCATCTGCATGGAAGTGGCCGACCCAAAGCCAATTGGGTCCGAAAACTTTCCGAGATTGGTGTTGAAGTTTGAAATATTCGACCAGCCGTGCGTGATCATCATGAGCCCGGTGATGATTCTTAAAAAAGCCAAAGCAAAATCTTTCAGGTAGGGTCTATAAGTAAAAGCCCAGGTTTTCATTTGAAAGCTTTTTTAAGTTGTTTTTTATCCGGTAATGATTGGTTTCTGGATTTCACACCGTAAAACGCTTTTACAAATCAACAAATTTAATTCTCCCAAAGTGTTTTGGGATATTCGCCCTCATCATGCAGTTTTTGAAGCGCTTTGAACACAACAGGCTTATCTTCTGTATAGGTGACGCCGAACCATGTTTTTCCACCGGTCAGAATTTCTACTGCACCTTTTTCTTCCTGGATCAGATTGTTGGCAACCAAAGGAATAAAGAACTCTGATTTGAGGTTTTCTTGGTTTGCAGGAAGAAAATCATTCCACATTTCTTCAATATCCTTGAAGATGGCTTGATGAAAACCCCAAAAATTCATCGAAACCGGAGTGTCTTCCTGAATTACCAGTTTTTCACCATCGCCTTTTGCGACGATCTTGCCATTTTCTCTTGCAATGGCAGTCCTTTCAATCATTCCGATCAGCTGATGGGAATCGTTCATTTCACAGACTCCTCTGCTGACAGTACCATTTCCGGATAGCACATTCTGAATTGCATAACCTACCATTGCGTGTAGGTTCGGCTGTACTCCATCGGATAAAAATTTACCCAATACTTCAAAAGCCTCTTTACCATAAAAATCATCTGCATTGATCACGGCAAAGGGTTCGGCGATTGCTTCTTTGGCACAAAGTACCGCATGGGCAGTTCCGTATGGCTTCACCCTGTCAGGATGTTGATATTTTGCAGGAACAAAGCTGGTCAGGGTCTGTACAACAAACTCTACTTCGATTTTACCTTTCAACTTAGGTAGAAATTTTTCTTTGGCAATTTCCAGGATTTCGGCTCTAACGATGAAAACCACTTTTCCAAACCCTCCTCGAATTGCGTCGAAAATTGAATATTCCAAAATTGTTTCTCCATTTGGGCCGAACCCGTCGATCTGTTTATTGCCGCCGTATCTGGTTCCGATTCCTGCTGCCAATACTAATAAGGTTGGTTTGTTTTCCATGCTTTTATTCAAATGTGATTTTTATTTAGGGCTCAAATTTATGCCTTTCATTTTTGCAACAAAGAGAATCAACCGATTTTTAAACAACAAGATCATGTCAAAATATCTATTATTAAAAACAAAATTGATTTAAATAATAATCTAATTTATAAGAATCAAGATCAAAATATTAAAAATAGGCGTACAGAGAACTTAAAAAGCAAATACAAACAAAAATTTCTTGATTATTGGTTATAAAAATACCCATATTTACTTTATGATCGAAATTTCTTCTACATTAGCACCGGATTGGTAAAAAAACGCTAAATAATTTGTTGAAAATGAAAAAAATAGAAGCAATCATTAGAACTTCCAAATTTGAGGAGATCTACAAATGCGTAGCCGGTTTGGGGGTAAAATTCCTGACTTTTTATGACGTGAAAGGAATGGGAATGGAACATGCCAAATCTCAAACCTACAGGGGAGTGGCTTATGAACCCGCTTATATCCCCAGAACTAAGCTGGAAATCGTGACGGTGGAGGAGCTGGTAGAACCCGTGGTAAACTGTATTCTCACTGTTGGCAAAACGGGTGAAGTCGGAGATGGAAAAATCTTTATTTACGAGGTGCTTGAAGCCCACAGGATCCGAAATACAGAAAGAGGAGAAGAAGCACTTTAAGCCTAAAATCAAAACATCATAAAAACCTACCTAAACCTATGAATCAAGAAATGTTTACTATCAATAATCTTTGGATGATGGTGGCTACCATATTGGTATTCATCATGCATCTGGGATTTGCCAGCCTGGAGGCGGGACTGACAAGAGCAAAGAACACTGTCAATATCTTATTTAAAAATACAATCATTCCGGCCATAGGATTATTGACCTATGGTTTCATCGGATTTAATCTGATGTATCCAGGAGATGCTTTCTCGGGAGGTTTTTTGGGATTAACAGGATTGGGGCTTACACTTCCCGAAGGCTGGGATACTTTTGCCTACAATGAAGGATATACCTTTTATACGGATTTTATTTTTCAGGCAATGTTTGCAGCCACCGCGGCCACGATAGTTTCAGGAGCAGTTGCGGAAAGAATCAAACTTGGACCATTTATCTTTTTCTCCATTCTGTATGTTGGAATTTGCTATCCGATTGTTGGAATGTGGAAATGGGGCGGAGGCTTCCTGGATACGCTTGATGTTCCGTTCTATGATTTTGCAGGATCTACCATAGTTCATTCTGTCGGAGGATGGGGGGCATTGGTTGGAGCTTATTTATTGGGTCCAAGATTGGGAAAATATACTGCGAAAGGGATGAGCGCCATACCCGGGCATAATATCCCTATGGCCACCATCGGCGTTTTCTTATTGTGGTTCGGCTGGTTTGGATTTAATGGCGGGTCGGTTTTAAGTGCCGATCCGGGAACAGTTTCCCTGGTTTTTGTGACAACTGCCATTGCTGGTGCTGCCGGAGCTTTCGGAGCCTTGATTACCTCATATCTGAAATTCAAGACTTATGATATCACAATGGTATTGAATGGAATTTTAGCGGGACTGGTTGGTATTACCGCAGGTGCGGACCAGATGGGAATCGGCGAAGCTGCCATTATTGGATTTATCGGGGGCACACTCGTAGTCTTTGCGGTTGTGTTTTTTGACAGGATCAAAATCGATGACCCGGTGGGTGCCATTTCCGTCCATTTAGTGGGGGGCATTTGGGGAACGTTGGCAGTAGGCTTGTTTGGGAATCTTGCCGGTTATCAGCAGGTGATATCCCAATTGACCGGAATTGGAGCTGTCGGGGTGTTCTGTTTCCTTTTCAGCTGGATCATTTTCTTCAGCATGAAACGGACTATGGGAATCAGGGTGGAGGAAAAAGAAGAGCTCGAAGGACTTGACATCAATGAGCACAGCATGCGGGCATATCCGGATTTTGCTACAAAAGAATAATTGCTTTCATACCAATAAAAATAAAAGGAGAGAAACTGATCTCTCCTTTTTTAATATGCCTTCAGGCTGATGTCCATGCTCCGGATCTGATGGGTCAATGCTCCCACAGAAATAAAATCCACCCCACATTCAGCTACATCTTTTAAGGTATGCTCGGTGATCCCGCCTGATGCTTCTGTCAAAAACCTGCCATTGATCATCCTTACGGCTTCCCTCACGGTGGCATAATCCATATTATCCAACATGATATAATCAATCTGACCCACACGCAACACCTCATCCACTTCCCGGAGATTTCTGGTTTCCACTTCGATTTTCAAATTGAGGTTCTTGGAAGAAAGGTAGGCTACAGTTGCCTCAATGGCTTTTCGGATTCCCCCGGCAAAGTCAATATGGTTGTCTTTTAACATCACCATATCATCAAGTGCAAAACGATGGTTGAATCCGCCCCCCAATACAACTGCCCATTTTTCCATCATCCTGAAATTTGGTGTTGTCTTGCGGGTATCCATCAATTTTGATTTTGTATGGTAAATAAGGCTAGTGAGATTATGGGTCTTGGTAGCAATCCCGCTCATGCGCTGCATGCAGTTTAACACAAGCCGTTCAGTGGTCAGAATCGATCTTGCCGATCCTTTTACCAAAAGTCCTATGGCTCCGGATTCTACCTGAGAACCGTCCTCCAACAAAACCTCTACTTCAAGAGAAGGGTCGAAATGTTCAAAAATCATTTGGGCCAGCTCCAGACCCGCGATCACACCGTTTTCTTTAATGATCAGCTGTGCCCTGCCGTTTTTATCCCCAGGGATTGATGCAAGGGTAGAATGGTCACCTGCTCCCACATCCTCATTCAGGGCTGTTTTTATAAAGGTGTTTAATTTTTCCTGAGTTAAATAGACTAAATTTTTCACATCCCAAAAATAAGAAAAAAAATGGTAGTAGGATTGCGTTTTATTCCCTGATGATGTCTATGCTGTATATTTTTAATGCTTCTTCCACTGATTTACTCTTTAACAAAACCCTGAAAAGTAAATTTCCGGTAGTGTATTTTCCTATGTGATAGATTATCTGGTTTTCGTGCCCGCTTTGATGGATGACCGTAAAATCTTCCGGAGGATACTTTATGAAAAAATTCCGGATGACCAGCTCAGCCTGATTTTTGGAATAAACACCCTGGTTTCCGTTGATGTTCATTTCAATTCCATTTTCAAAAAATCTTGCTAGTTCCCTGCTGGAACCATCTTTAAAGGAAAATGAAATCAGATCTAACTTTTGCAATTCCATGGATTCGGTTTTCGAATTAAATGCAGAGAAAGTCGAGGCCAGAAAGACAAGAAAGGAAAATAAAATGGGCATTCCGGGAAAACGACAAATTTTAAGCCAAAAATTATTCAACTGTTTAGCTTTTTACAAGAAGTTGAGTAAGGTGTAATGATTTTCCTCTTTGTAAAAGTTAATTTGGTGTTACCCAATCGTTAGCTTCTAATAAAAGAAAATAAATCCGGTGGATTTTGTCCTATTGGAAAGATTGGTCATTTTTACGGCTTAATAAATCACTACCTTTTATAAACATTATATTTGCAACATGAATAAAAAAGTGATACTCATGATTTTGGATGGTTGGGGTTTGGCTCCCAATCCCAGTGTTTCTGCAATTGAAAAAGCTAATACCCCTTTTGTGGATAGTCTGTTTCTGAATTATCCACATTCCAAATTGGATGCCTCGGGTTTGGCGGTGGGATTACCGGAAGGACAAATGGGAAATTCTGAGGTGGGCCATATGAATATCGGTGCAGGAAGAGTAATCTATCAGGATCTGGTAAAAATAAATAAAGCAACTATTGAAGGTGAACTTAATGATCATCCTGTTTTAGTTGAGGCGTTTGCCTCTGCAAAAGCTACAGGGAAAAAAGTCCATTTTATGGGGTTGGTTTCTGATGGTGGAGTTCATTCCCACATCAATCACCTCAAAGGGCTCTGTGACGCAGCAAAAGCAAACGGTTTGAATGAAACATTTATCCACGCCTTCATGGATGGCAGAGATACTGATCCCAGAGGCGGCATCAATTACCTGAAGGATCTTCAGAAACACCTGGAAAATTCAACCGGTAAAATTGCTTCCATTGTCGGGAGATACTATGCGATGGACAGGGACAACCGTTGGGAGCGTATAAAAATCGCCTATGACGCCTTAGTCAAAGGTGAAGGCGAAAAGTCCAAAAATATCTTGGCCTCTCTTTCCAAATCCTATTCAAATGGGGTAACGGATGAATTTATCAGACCTATAATCCAGGTAAATGAAAAAGGAGCACCTTTGGGCTTGATAGAAGATGGTGATGTGGTCATTTGTTTTAACTTCAGGACTGATAGGGGAAGAGAAATCACACAAGCACTTACGCAGAAGGATTTTGAAGATTACAAAATGAAGAAGTTAAAGCTACATTATATCACTTTCAGCAATTATGATGACACCTTCACCAATGTAAAAGTCCTTTTTGATAAAGATAATCTTAACAGTACTCTGGGACACGTTTTGGAAGCCCACCATAAAAAACAAATAAGGATAGCCGAAACAGAAAAATATCCGCATGTGACCTTCTTTTTTTCAGGAGGTAGGGAAACTGTTTTTGAAGGTGAAAGCAGGATATTGTGTCCATCCCCGAAGGTTGCTACTTATGATCTGAAACCTGAGATGAGTGCATTTGAAATAGCCAATAAAATCAAAGCCGAATTAAAGAAAAAAGAGGTTGATTTTGTATGTCTCAACTTTGCCAATGCAGATATGGTGGGTCATACGGGTGATTTTGATGCAGCAGTAAAAGCCTGTGAGGCTGTGGATAAATGTGCGGAGCAAGTGATCGACCAGGCCCTTGAAAGCGGATATACCACTATAGTCATTGCAGATCATGGCAACAGTGACTGTATGCTGAACGAGGATGGAACTCCCAATACAGCACATACCACCAATCTTGTTCCCTGCATTATGGTGGACAATCAGGATCAACTAAATGTAAAAGATGGTAAACTGGGCGATTTGGCCCCTACGATTCTTACTTTGATGGGAGTTCCCATTCCGGTAGAAATGACAGGGACAGTACTCTTAAAATAATTTATGAAAAAATATCTGTGGACTTTTTCAATCCTGATTTTGGCCAATTCCTGTGCTGTAGATCAAAACCGGGAACCTGGAAATTCTGAACCTGCTTACTTTCCTTTAAAAGAATTTATTGAAGTTCAGGCAAAAAGGCTGGATCAAAAAGGGATCAGTAAGCTGGTCGAGATCAAAGGTACTCTGCAAAAAGTGGAGGAAAAGCTATCAGAAGAAGAATGGCTTTTGGAGCTGGATCTGTTTCTCCAGGCTGATATCAACAAATCTGCCTTGGGACAATCATATGATATACATAGGAGTGAAGAATACCTCATTCACGAATTAAAACCGGGGGAAAACGGAAAAATCAAAAAGTTGGTTTTCAGGTATGAAGGTGATCAGGTGAAGGAAATAAGCTTTCAGGCCGAAACTGACAATATGTTTTACAACTCCAAAACCCGTGGTGTTCTTTATACGCATTCAAAAACGGGATTATTGGAACAGATCAATATAGAAGCCATACAAAAGGTGGTGTTTTTGACTCCCAACAAAATGGTGATTAAAGGTTCTGTAATAGATTTATAAATTTATTTACAAAAATTAAAAAAAGCTGTGTCCTTATGAGGAGGCAGCTTTTTTTAATGTTTAGCTTAAACAAAAGCGAAAAAGGCAAGCCATACAATGACTAATATCGGGAGGAGTATAGGAATGGAAAACCTGATGACATATCCGAAAAACGAGGGCATTTTAATCCCACTTTGTTCAGCTATGGATTTAACCATAAAATTCGGTCCGTTACCAATATAGGTCATTGCGCCGAAAAATACCGCTGCAATGGATATGGCCATCAATTCGAATGCGGAATTCACATAATTGTTCAGTGCAAAATTCCTCACCATTTCTACATTGTTGATTTCGGCTCCCTGAGATGCCATGGCTGCAGCGAGGAAATTCAGGTAAGTCGGGGCATTATCCAAAAAACCCGACAAAATTCCAGTACCCCAATACAACGTATTAGGGGTAATCAGGACAGAGCCTTCTGGTGACTTGGCAAAATTGCCGACCAATTCCAAAGCCGGCATCATCGTGCCGAATATTCCAATGAAAATAAATGCTACTTCGCGTATAGGCTCAAAATTGAATTCATTTCCTTTCAAAGCCTTTTGATCCGCAAATCTGTATGACAAAAAGGCCACTGAAAGCATGATAATCTCCCTAATAAAGGAGAATTTCAAACCATCGTAGTGTATGGCCGGTACCCAATCTATCACATTGGGATCCAAAAATACCGAACCGATGATAATCAAAAGCCACAGAAAATTTTTGGAACCTATCAATGATATTTTATTGGAATAAGTGACCTCTTCAATTTCATCATCATTTGCCCTTCCAAATTTCCGGTCAATATAGTAAAAGGCAACAGCTAGGATACCAAGAGCCAAAACCCATGCGGGCCAGTTATGTTCCAAAGTCCAGAAAAAAGGAATTCCTTTGAGAAAACCAAGAAACAAGGGTGGATCTCCAATTGGAGTCAGTGACCCCCCGATATTACTTACCATAAAAATGAAAAATATAATGTGGTAAGCCTGTATGTTTCCCTTGTTCAGCCTGATTAGCGGCCTGATCAATAGCATGGAGGCTCCGGTGGTGCCAATAAGATTTGAAATCAAAGCTCCAACTAATAAAAGAGTGACGTTTGCCATAGGAGTGGATTTTTTATCCAACTCTATCAATATACCGCCCGATGCAATATATAAGGAGGCAAGCAGTGCGATAAACTGCAGGTATTCCGCCAATGCATGTACAGGCCCATGTACATTGTGCAGGACAAACAGATAATAAAACACAACCAACAGGGCAAGCCCAACCGCTACTTTGGGGTAATTGTGGTGCCAAAAATGTTCATAAAAAAGAGGACCTGTGGCAATCATCAGGAGCAGAACGACAAAGGGAATAACCAGCCATAATGGAGCTACATGTTGAAGGGCATGATCATCGGTATCAATTTCCAGTAAACCGGGATCCACAGTCGCAGGATAACCTCCCGCTTTCGAAAGGGTATCGGATTGGGCAATCCACTCTGCCGAGGAATCCTGGGCAATAATTTCTGGGATGTTGATAAAAATGAAGATCCCCGAAAGCAGCACAAAAGCAGCAATAAAATTCTTCATCTAATAATAGATTGAGATGTAGTGGTAAATAAAGAATGGCAAACAAAGAAGACCTTTTATCCTTTTAAAATGCAGCCTTAAGGTTTTTTTGCTAAACTACCTATTTTTGTTTGAAAAGCCCTAACTAATATATGACAGCCATGGGTAAATAATTTAAGGTTATGCCCCATGGCTGATGACTGATAGAATACTTATACCAGTTGTGCCAATGCAATTTCAAAAGAAGCCTGTGCGATGCCCGTTTTTTGCGGATTGATTTTATGGGTTTTTTTTAGCGCCTTGGCAATTGTCTTGCTGACATCCTTGAAAATACAATCATCTGTCAGTTCTGCAGTGTCGGTCATTAGGTAGGCAAATACTCGCGCCATTCCACTGTTGGCTATAAAATCAGGAATGACCGAAACCTGTTCATCTGCCCATAGCCCTGTAGGACCAAAAAAGATTTCAGGATCAGCAAAGGGTACGTTTGCACCACAGGAGATAACCTCCAGCCCTGATTTTATCAATCTTGCTATCTGATCTTTTTCGATGAGCCGGGAAGCTGCAGCAGGTATAAAAATTTCACTCTCTAAATCCCAGATTTTTTGGTTTATCTCCTCAAAAGGAATAAGATTATCGGCTATCAGTCTGTTGCCCTCTCTTTTTAGGAAAAGATTTCTTATTTCATCCAAGGAAAAACCATTTTCATTCATCAATCCTCCAGTCCGATCAATGATTCCCACCACCTTAACTCCTTCCACGGCAAGGAAACAAGCGGCTGCCGCTCCTACATTTCCCCAACCCTGGATGATGGCCCGCTTTCCTTTGAGTTCTCCGCCCCAGATTTTATAATAATGTCTGATGGCTTCAGAAACACCAAATCCTGTGATCATATCTGCCACAGTATATTTTTTTGGGCTGTTAGGTGTATAGTGGGGATCTTCCAGAACCTTTGATACTCCTTGACGCAGCTGACCTATTTTTCGGATTTTTTGGGGTTCGGTGGCATGAAAATGTCCGTTGACTACACCTTCCTGTGGGTGCCACAAGCCAAAAGATTCTGTGATCGGAATCACTTCATGAATTTCATCCACGTTCAGATCACCTCCGGTTCCATAATAACTTTTTAACAATGGCATTACGGCTTTATACCATCTTTTGAGAATTTCATCCTTGCGGGGATCATTGTGATCAAAATTGATACCTGATTTGGCACCTCCTATGGAAGGACCCGAAACAGTAAATTTAACTTCCATGGTCTTGGCCAGGGATTCAACCTCCCGTTTGTCGAGTCCTTTTCTCATTCTGGTGCCTCCACCTGCTGCTCCTCCGCGGAGGGAATTGATTACGACCCAACCTTCGGCTTCTGATTCGCTGTCACTCCATTCAAAGACGATTTCCGGTTGCTTGTTCTCAAATTTTTTAAGTAAATCTTTCATGTAATTATTTGGGTTTGATCTCTGGCAAAAGTAAAATAATTCTGATGTGTTTTTCTACCCTGCTTCACATGCCGAATATCATTCCTCCGGAATTGTCCCTTGAGGCACCTGTTACAGAAGAAAGGCAATTGATTTCGCCCTGCAACCTCAGGACTCCTAAAAATGCAAATACCAATGCTTCTTTGAAGCCAATAAGTTGTGGGTCTACATCTGATATAATCACAGTTTCTCCCAAAGCTTTCATTAACTCCTGCATAAAATAGCGGTTGAAGGATCCGCCTCCTGTACACAGTAATTTTTTTTGAGTACCTGCGGCAGGAGAAATCGATTTCGTGATTTGATATACATAGTGCGCAACAAGCGTATGGAGGATATCTTCCGGGTGGTGCTTTTTCTTCTTTTCAAGAATTTTCATAAAATCAACCAGATCTTCTCTACCCAATGATTTTGCACCCACAATAGTATAATATGGCAGCTTGTTCAGGTCCTCGAATATTTTTTGAAGCATTTTTCCCTTTTTTGCCAGAGTTCCGTCCCTGTCATATTCATGCCCCAGTTCCTGGGAAAAATAATTGAGCAGCAAATTGAAGGGGCAAATATCAAAGGCAACTCTTTTATTGTCCGAGTCCATACTGATGTTGGCGATTCCGCCAAGATTCAGACAATAATCGAATTCTGAAAACAGTAGTTTATCTCCAATGGGAACCAAAGGAGCGCCTTGTCCACCCAGCTGAACATCCAGCATTCTAAAGTCATTGATGACAGGAAACCCACAAGCTTGATGCAAAGCCCAGCCGTTACCGATTTGTAGAGTCAATGATTTAGAGGGCTGATGAAAAACCGTATGGCCATGGGATGCCACTGCTTCGGGTTGCAGGTCATGTTTTGTGCAAAACCGGCCCACTGTTTCGCCCATCCAGCTACCGAATTCAACATCCAGTTGGGAAAGTTTGTGGCCGCTGAGCTGATGGCTTTTCTGAAGCTTTTTACCAAGATTTTTCGGGAAAGGTATGGTTTCGGAATGCCGGATATGAAAGGACCAGTTTGTGGATTTTTGAAATTCACAAAATGCAATATCCAAGCCATCACCCGATGTTCCGGACATCAGACCAATTACGTGATATTGATTTTTTGGCTCCATGGGTTAAATTTTGTTAAATAAATGTCCTTAAAGTTAAATTTATTTTATTCAAAAGAGTCTGTTTGCTAAAATGCCTAATTTAGCAAAGATAAATTTCGTTATTCTATCTCCGGATTTAATCAGGGGAAAAATTTCGGAGGGCCATGTATTCTATATATATGTTTAGCTGCATTACGCATGACTTTTTGGATGATCAGGATCAATACTATGAAGGAGCGATTTCTCCCGGGTTGAATATGAGATTCAAAGCCATGCATGAACAGAAGCAAGATTATCTTTTGATACAGCTGGATCAAGAGGATGAGGTGAAATTAATCGGGAATTCAATAAAAGCAGGTCTTCAGAGCGGCGTTTTCCAGGGTATTAAGTTTAAGAGTGAGGGATTTATAAAATCCATGAGTAGGCAACATCAAGATTTCAAGGTCATTATTTGTGGAGGAGATTCAAAATTCTTTGAAAGCTTGACAAAAGACCACATATTTGTAATCCCCAATTTGGTTCTTTATGGACTGAATCGAATATTAACTTACAATGTCAATAAAAAATAGATTAAAATTACTGGCTATCATCAGCACCTTTTTCATATTTCCCAAGGTTTTTTCCCAATCCAGCGCATCTACGTACAGTGCTTTGGGAATAGGTGAATTTAATTATGGAGGTCCTACACATACTCAAGCGATGGGTGGTTTGGGAATAAGTTTCGGAACAGGCTGGGGAGTAAATAATGTAAATCCTGCCCTGTCTACCCGAAATACGGTTTTTAATTTTCAGGCTGCATTAAATTATCGCAGAATAAATGCCGCCACCAGCGATCAAAGTGAGGAGGTTGATGGTGGTGGACTTTCATATATTGCGATGTCATTGCCGTTCAATAGTGGGAAGGCCACTTTTGGAATGGGTCTTAATCAGATCAGTAGTGTAAATTATAATATTCTTGTCACAGGAGATGTCGTAAATTCTGACTTAACTTCTCTGAACAGAATAGAAGGAGATGGCGGTATCTCCGAAGCATATTTATCAGGTGGATTGTTAATTGCTAAAGGATTGAGCTTGGGAATTCATGGTTCTTATTTGTTCGGATCCACCATCAGAACGAATCAGTTGACTTTGATAAACGAAAATTCGGAGCCGATAGGAGCATCATCAGAATATTACGAAAGACTCACAATCAGTGATGTTGCTGTAAAAGGGGGAATCCATTACTTCTTTAAGGTTGGATCAGCAAGTAATCTGCATTTAGGTGCGATCTATCACGCATTTGGAAATGTAAATGGAAAGGAATATGCAAAGGTAGCCGATTTTGGACAAGCTAGCAGACCCGAAACTGATGGCGATATCATCAGCGACAATCTTCAGGGGAGTGTATATATACCTAATAAGTCAGGTTATGGTATTTCTTATGAAAAAATCAATAAATTTGTTATAGGAGCAGAAGCTCAGTTTCAGAACTTCAGTGAATACCGGTCCTTTGGGGGCAATACAGGAGAGCTAGGAGATTCTTACAAAATTGGACTGGGAGGTCAGTTTACTCCGGATTATTTTGCCGTTGATAATTTATTGAAACGGGCTACCTTTAGAATGGGAGTTGAATACCAGCAAACACCCTACGTTGTGAACCAGACACAGATAAAAGATATTGGCATTAATTTTGGAGCTTCAATACCGATGAACAACCTATCACTCATTAATCTCGCAGTTAAAGTTGGATCCCGTGGCACAACAGGGGGAGGTCTGATCCGGGAAAATTACCTGAACTTCAGTTTAGGGTTTTCTCTGAATGACAATACTTGGTTTTATAAAAGATCATTTGAATAAAATAAACAAATATGAAAGTTAAAATTGCGTTAATCGGGATATTGACCTTTGCCCTTGCAGGGATTACTCAAGCACAGGATGGTTGGAATTGGCCTTCAGATGAAAAAACTGAAGCTAAAGCTAGGGAGTACAATGCTTCCTACACAGATTACATGAAGTCAGAAAGCTTTGTAGCCGCGACTAAGCCACTCAATTGGTTGCTGGTTAATGTTCCTGATTTAAATGAATCCATTTACATCAATGGTGCTGTTATTTATAACGGTGCCGCCGGAGCTACGGCAGATGCCGCTCAAAAAAGAGTATATCAGGATTCTGTCATGACCATCTATGATTTGAGAAAAGAGCATTTTGGAAATGAAGAAAAATGGATTGAAAATAAGGCTTATTATGGCTATCAATATTTCCGGGACGAAAAGGAAAAACTTGACGAAGCAGTTGGGTATTATGACAAAGCATATGAAGTAAACGGATCAATTAATCCGGCCTATACCGCCGCTTATTTTGATTTGGTCAGAAGGCACTACCTTTTAAATAAAGCATATACTTCTGAGGAAGTTCTTGAGATCCATGATAAAATTTCTACCCTTTTGGACGAGGCGGAAACCAAAGGAGTGGACGTAAGCACTCCTAAGTCCAATGTGGAATCCCTGTTGGTTGCAATGGAATTGATCAATTGTGATTTTATTGAAAAAACTTTAGGTCCAAGATTAAAAGCGGAGCCTACCAACCTGACTCTTGCGCAACAAATTTTCAAGTATTCGGTTCAGTATAAATGTCTGTCCTCTGAGGCGTTTACTTATGCTTTGGAAATCATAGACACTGATAATCCTACTTTCTCTACTTCACAGGTAAGAGCGATGAGGTATATGCAGAACAAAGAATTTGAAAAAGCGCAGCCAATTCTGGAGAAAGCCTTAAGTTTGGCAGAAAGCGATACCCAAAGAGCTGAGGTACATATGGATCTTTCAAAAATCCATGCTCAGTCCGGTAGAAAAAGTGCAGCCAGATCTGCAGCTCTCGATGCAGCCAAACTTGATGACAGTAAAAGCGCTGATGCCTGGACATTGATCGGGCAGCTCTATTTGGGATCTGCCGGCGATTGTAAGGGTGGTGTAAGCAGGGTACAGGATCGCACTGTATACATCGCAGCTTATAATGCTTTCCAAAGAGCAGGTAACAGCAGCGGAATGTCCAGTGCAAGAGCAGGATTCCCTTCCAAAGAAGAGCTTTTCACCGAGTCTCACCAAGTGGGTGAAACCATGAGTACCGGCTGTTGGATTGGAGAAACTGTCACGTTAGCTACCAGAGACTAATCTGACGTTAAAAATATTTAAAAGGCAGTCGAAAGACCGCCTTTTTTTGTTTTCAGGGAGTTTAAATCTCTTATAGGAATCTTTCTATATCTTTGTAGCAATGTTATCCAGTGCAAATTATCTTATTCTTCTTTCACTACCCCTTTTGGGATTGTTCTCCTGCGGAGATGAGGTCGATAGCAGTATGTTGGAAACATATCAAGGACCCACAAGCGTCGCATTTGATGTTGAACTTGCGCATAGCGATTCTGCAATTATCCGAACAAATTTAAAAGCCAAAAAACAGCTTGAATTCAATACCGGGGATTTCGAGTTTCCTGAAGGAATTGAAATATCCTTTTTTGACAAAGAGGGAAACCTGACAACTACAATGAGAGCGGATAGAGGATACTATATCAAAAAGGACAATATTTATCGGGGTGAAGGGGATGTTCAAGTAAATAATTTGGAAAAAGAACAGAAACTTTCCTCGGAGGAATTGTTTTGGGATCCGAATATAAAGAAAATCTATACCGAAAAATTTGTCACCATACAGGAAAAAGAAACCGTTTTTAATGGTACCGGAATGGAAGCAGATGAGGGATTCAACGAATATAGGCTGTTTAAAGTAACAAACAGCCGGACAATACTACCGGGAGAAGATTTTTGATATGAAACTTGGGGACATTCTTCTTTTATCACTTTCTGCCGCATTGGTAATTATAGGAACTCATCTCACCATGAGGGGGGGAATTACCTTGTCTTATCCCGTGTTTATGTTTGCTGCGGCTATGTTGTTTTGGTATCAATACCGAAAAAGCCAAACCAATAGTCAGGAAAAACCTTCAGCACAAAAAAAAATGGGGAGAAAGCCCAAAAGTAAAAAATAATGGAATCTCAGTATCTGTTTTATGTTTTCATAACCCTCTTTTTCTCGGCCATTTTTTCCGGGTTGGAAATTGCTTTTATATCCGCAAATAGGCTTCAAATAGAACTTCAAAACAAACAGGGATCACTTTCGGGCAGGATTCTTTCCCGGTTTGTAAAGCGGCAGGGGCAGTTTATCGGGACAACCCTAATCGGCAATACCATCTGTTTGGTCCTCTATGGGATTTTTATGGCCTATCTTCTGGAACCCTTGATCAAAGATTGGTTACCGGATACAATTGATAACCAATTCAATATCATGATAATCCAAACAGTGATCTCCACCATAATTGTGTTGATTACAGCTGAGTTTATTCCAAAAAGTATCTTTATGCTAAACCCCAATACTTTATTGGCAGGTTTGGCGATACCTTTTGTAGCGGTTTATTATTTGATGTATCCTTTGGTTTGGTTTGTGGTGGGCTTATCCAAATTCTTTATCAAAAAGGTGTTACGGTTAGATTATAATGAAGATAAACCGGTGTTTAAAATCACAGATCTGAACAGTTTTATTCAAAACAACCTGCATCATTCCTCCGATGACTCCAAGATGGAAATCGATACCAAGATTTTTGACAATGCAGTGGAATTCAAAACCATTAGGGTTAGGGAGTGTATGGTTCCTCGGACGGATATTGTTGCTGTGGATATTGATGATACTATCCAGGAGCTTAAAGAAGTTTTTGGCTTAAGCGGTCATTCAAAAATCATTATTTACAAAGAAAACATTGACGATGTGATCGGATATTGCCATCAGCTGGAGCTGTTTAAAAAACCCAAAAAGATAGCTGATATCCTTACCGAAATCATCATTGTTCCTGAATCCGCACTCGCAAACGAACTTCTTGTGAAATTTATCAAGGAAAGAAAAAGTCTGGCTTTGGTCGTGGATGAATTTGGGGGAACCAGTGGGATCGTCAGTATGGAAGATATCATAGAAGAGATATTCGGAGAAATCCAGGACGAATACGACAATAATGACCTTATCGAACAACAGCTTTCAGAACACGAATTTCTGATGAGTGCCCGCCATGAAATAGATTATCTGAATGAAAAATACGGTTGGGAATTACCCTATGGTGATTTTGAAACCTTATCGGGATTTATACTTTCCCTTGCCGAAAACCTTCCAAACAAAGGTGAATCCATTTCGTATGGAAACTTTGCATTTACCGTGGTGTCCAAACAGGATCACCGCATTGACACCTTAAAAATAAGAGTAAATTCCAACCCAAATTCCAACAAGTAATTTATTGTCTACGATTAAATTTTGATTTAAGCGTTATATGTAATTATTTTGCGGCACTTCAACAAACCATAGAATGGCATTAATTAAACAAATTAGACAAAGAACAGGTCTTGCAATCGGTGTTATTGCAGTAGGATTAATATTTTTCCTCGTTGGAGGAGATATATTAAGTCCTAACTCCACCTTATTAGGTGGTGCATCAAACACAGTCGGTGAGATTGCAGGAGAAAGTATTTCTTATGAAGAGTACCTCCAACAAATTGAGCAATCCAAATTTGCGTTTCAGCAAAATACAGGTAGAACTCCCTCAGAAACTGAGATGTATAGCATCCGGGAGCAGGCTTGGCAAGCAATGATTGTGGATAGAGTATTCAAAGAACAATATGAAGAACTTGGGCTGACGGTATCTGATGAAGAATTGGTGGATCTTGTCCAAGGTAAAAATATAATTGCAGAACTAAGACAACAACTTATCAATCCTACTACAGGAGAATTTGATAGAACTCAGCTGGTGACTTTTCTTCAATCTTTGGAAACCGCAGGCCCTGAGCAAAGAGCCATGTGGGCCCAACAGGAAAGATTATTTGCCGATGCAAGGTTGAGGGTAAAGTATGATAACCTGCTTTCCACTTCAGAATATGTCACCTCTGCTGAAGGCAGGCTTGAGCATAAAATGCAGAATACAATAGCAGATGTGAGTCATTTGTTTGTTCCATTTTATGCAGTTTCTGATTCGGCTGTTTCTGTCAGTGACAGTGAGCTAAAAACCTACATCAACAACAATAAGGAAAAATTCAAGGTATCAGATGGTGTTGATCTACAGTATATAAGTTTTGACATTCAACCAAGCAGCGAAGATTCCGCAGCCGTGATCACGGAAATACAAAGATTAACAGAGGAATTTAAAGCCGCAGAGAGCGATTCGTTGTTTGCTCAGCGCAATTCAGAAGGAACCAATCCTTTTGCTACTTTTAAGCCTGGTGATCCATTACCGGAAACGCTCACCACCAATGTGGATACAATTGTTGTTGGAGAAACTTACGGACCCTTCCTTACTAACAGGTCGAGCTATATTTTGCATAAAGTTACCGACAAGTTTGGCGGAACCCCTCGAATCAGGGCGAGTCACATTCTGTTCGGTACTGCAGATTTGGATGATGCAGCTAAGGCTGAAGTGAGGCAAACCGCACAGAATGTCCTTGATGAGATTCAGGGAGGTCTGAACTTTGCCGCCGCAGCTGCACAGTACGGTCAGGATGGAACTGCCCAAAGAGGGGGTGACTTAGGCTGGTTTGCAAGAGAAGAATTCGTTACGGAATTTGCCGATGCTGCTTTCGCTACAAAACAAACAGGACTTATCAATAATCTGGTGGAAACAGAATACGGTTTTCACATCATATCTGTCACGGAGCTTCCGCAAACAGAAACTTACAAAATCGCATCTGTTGAGTTGGAGCTGATTGCAAGTGATATAACCCGAAATGAAGCTTACCGAAATGCGGATTCCTTTGCTGCTAATTCTTCAAACGGAAAAGAATTCACTTCCAATGCGGAAGCTGAAGGATATAGAGTTCTTCAGGCAAACAATGTAGATCCGTTTGCAAGAAGTCTCAACAATCTTGAAAATGCAAGAGAAGTAGTTCGTTGGGCCTTCAATGATGCTTCCACTGGAGATGTTTCTCCGGTTTATGAGCTTGATAATGCTTATGTTGTGGCATTGCTTTCGAACAAAACAGAAGAAGGTGCAGCTACATTGGAGCAGGTAAGGCCGCAGGTTTTGGTTCAGGTAAGAAACGAGAAAAAAGCTGTCTATATAGCCGAGCGGCTGGAGGGTAAATCAACCTTGGAAGAAATGCAGGATGTTTTTCCCAATGAAGCCTCCCTTGGCAATACAGCTGATCTGAAGATGAGTGCAACTGTGCTCCCGGGTGTGGGGTTTGCACCAAAAGCAATTGGAGCCATCTTCGGATTGCAAAATTCAGGAGAAATGACCCGGCCTATCCAAGAAGATATCGGTGTTGTTGTAGCCAAGCTAAACAGTCTGACACCTGCACCTGAAATAGCGGATTATACGAATTATCAAAGACAAGCCACTGTAAATGCTTCCCAAAGAACTGCCTACATGGTCATGATGGCATTGGAAGATCTGGCTGATGTAAAAGATTATAGATACAAATTCTTTTAATAGAAACTATTTGATGTTTAAAACCCGTGCATCAGCTGCACGGGTTTTTTTATGGCCGCATCTTCAATCAGATCGGCGGCTTTTGACCTTGAAAATTTGATATCTTTTTCCCGGTTCAATTTTCATGATGGATAGGACTAATGGCAATAAGCAGATGCACATATTAATTTTTTTTATGTCCCATAACCCGTAAATTCGTGTAAATGAAAGATACATTCGATAGAGAGGCATTTAAACAGAAACTGGAGGCGCAAACGATCTTTCCTACACTTTACATGTTCAAGTTTATCATCCCCAGTGGGAGAGAAGATCAAATTGCTGCTTTGTTGCCTAATAATAAAATGACCTTGAAACAATCCTCCAAAGGCACTTATGTAAGTGCCACCATAAATGCCATGATGCCAAACAGCGAAGCTATTTTGGAGATTTATGAAAAAGCAGCGAAAATAGGAGGGGTCATTTCACTTTAAAAATTACGATTATGTGGAAAGAAGAAGATAATAAGCTTAAAAAAACATTTACTTTCAAAGATTTCCCGGAAGCCTTTGGCTTTATGACGCGTGTTGCTTTTTTGGCCGAAGTCCAAGATCATCATCCTAACTGGAGCAATGTTTACAACAAGGTCACTATTGAGCTGACAACGCATGATGAAGGAAATCAGATAACCGACAAAGATCGGAAACTGGCCGAAGCAATTGACCAAATCTAGAATGGCCGATCCGAAAGAGATTAATTTGTTTCTTGTTCCTACACCAATAGGAAATTTAAGGGATATAACGCTTAGAGCCATTGACGTGCTCAAAACTGTCGATATAATATTGGCAGAGGATACCAGAACTACAGGCAAACTTTTGAAACATCTGGAAATCCATCGCCCACTTCAAAGCTATCATATCTTCAACGAGCATAAAACAGTAGAAAAGTTGATTGAAAGGATGCAGAAGGGCGAGGTCATGGCTTTGGTGAGCGATGCCGGAACTCCTGCAATTTCCGACCCGGGATTTTTACTGGTTAGAGCCGCTAAGGAAGCAAACCTTGAAGTAAACTGTCTTCCCGGAGCCACAGCATTTGTTCCTGCATTGGTCAATTCCGGTTTACCAAATGACAGGTTTACTTTTGAGGGATTTTTGCCTCACAAAAAAGGAAGAAAAACCCGGATAGACAATCTGGTTGAAGAAACCAGAACAATGATTTTTTATGAATCACCGCACAGGTTAATGAAAACACTTGTTCAGTTTTCGGAGGCTTTTGGTCCGGATAGAATGGTCAGTGTTTCCAGAGAGCTGACCAAAATCTTTGAAGAAAATGTTAGAGGCACTTTACAGGAGCTGATCACCTACTATGAAGAACATCCAATAAAGGGCGAAATTGTATTGATTTTACAGGGAAAAGTATAATGGCTTTTACGCCCACTTACTCATTTTATTTCATTTTATTTCTAATTTAAAATTCCTTGATAATTCAGAATTCACATTAACTTTAATTTTTATGAAATTACAGACCATATTAAACCAAACTAAACAAGCTGCCAAGGATGTCGGCAGTTTTATTAGGAAAGAAAGACAGCATTTTGATCTTGAGAAAGTTGAATACAAGGGAATCAACGACCTGGTATCTTATGTAGATAAAGAGGCGGAACAAAAAATCGTGAACAAACTATCTCAAATTTTGCCTGAAGCCGGATTCATTACCGAGGAAGGAACTGCAGCATCAAGTGGTGAGGAATATACTTGGATCATCGATCCTTTGGATGGTACAACAAATTTTATTCATGGACTTCCTGTTTTTTGTATAAGCATTGGGTTGAAAAAAGGCAACGAGATTGTATTGGGCGTAGTCTATGAAATCAATTTCAACGAATGTTTTTATGCGCTCAAAGGTCATGGAGCTTTCTGCAACGACACCATAATAAGGGTAAGCTCTGCACCGAATCTGGGAGCAAGTTTAATAGGGACCGGTTTTCCATTCAGCGCCTATGAACATATTGATGAGTTTCTGGCAATTATGAAATCCCTTATGGGAAAATCACATGGTATAAGAAGACTCGGAAGCGCAGCAGTAGATCTTTGTTATGTGGCTTGTGGTAGGATGGATGCATATTTTGAATATAATCTTCATCCATATGATGTTGCAGCAGGTGCGCTTATTGTTCAGGAGGCAGGAGGAATTGTATCCGATTTCCGCAAGGGAAATGATTATATTTTTGGACGACAAATCATTGCAAGTAATAAGCGAATTTATGAAGAGCTTTTTCAGGAGCTCGATGAAATATGGGTAAAAAACCGCTCTTAATGTGTAACTTATGTCAATAATCATTTTGATTTTGGCTATGTTTTTGCATTTAATCGATCTACCCAACCCGCTTCTCCGTTTATAGAACCGGAGATTCATTTCAACCCAAATTATGAAAAAGACTGTTTTTATAGTATTAGCAATTTTCGCTTTTTTATTGACAGCACTTATAGCTGTGCCTTTTATTTTTAAGGATAAAATCATAGAAAGAATAGACCGGCAAATTGCAGCGTCTGTAAATGCTCAGGTTTATTATGATTATGAAAACATCAATTTCAGTGTTTTTAAGAGGTTTCCCCATGTCAGTGCGACCTTGAAGGAATTCGGTGTGTTCGGGAATCCCCCGTTTCAGTACGATACCTTACTTCATGTCAATAACCTTCAGGTGGATATCAATATTAAATCACTGCTGTTTGAAGATTATCCACGATTGAACGGAATACATTTGGACGGAGGCAGTGTATATATTAAGGTTCTGGAAGACGGAAAAGCCAACTATGACATTACCGTTCCTTCTGAGGAAGGCATGGTAGAAGAAGAGAGTACATTCCAGATCGGGGTGGATTGGTTAGAGGCCAAAAATCTGGATATTATTTACAATGATCTCCAACTGGATTATTTTATGGCCTTGGGCAATGTACGGCTTGAAGGAGAAGGGAATTTCACGGCAGATGTATATGAGCTTCCTGTAAAGATGGAAGCACTGATTGCGGACATTTCCTATGAAGGCACAAATTACCTTTCAAATAAAATTTTTAAGGGGGAGACACTGATGAACATCGATATGGAGCAAATGAAATTTGCTTTTGGGGATGGAGAGTTTGCAATGAATGATTTCCTTTTTGATTTGAATGGGTACGTTGCGCTTCCGGATGATGATATAGATTTTGACTTGGCCTTTGCAGGAAAGAACAACAGCTTTAAAAGTATTTTGTCTTTGGTTCCTGGAATCTATACAGAAAGCTTTTCTGATCTGAACACCTCGGGTAACATGGATTTCAAAGGTTATTTTAGAGGTATTTATAACGAAACAAATTTTCCTGATTTCGATGTATCCCTGAAGGTGACAGATGGGATGTTCCAATATCCGGATTTACCCCGTCCTGTAAGCAATATCAATGTAGATATGCAGGTGGTGAATGAAAGTGGTAATCTTGATTATACCCAAATTAAAATTCCGGGCTTCAATATGGATTTTGGGAGCAATCCGATTTCAGGAAGATTGCTGTTGGAAAATATGGTCACTTACGATATTGATGGAATGTTGAAAGGAAAGCTGAATCTTGAAGAGATGACCTCGATATTTCCAATAGAAGGCATGCAGCTAAAAGGAATGTTGGACATCTATGCTACTGCAATAGGGAGATATGATTCCGTTGCTAAAATAATCCCAAAAATCGATGCAAAACTTTTGCTTGCAAACGGTTTTATAAAAAGTACCGAATATCCTGCACCGATAGAAAATCTTAATGTCGATGCCACTATTCAGAATCCTACAGGGAACATGAATGATTTTCTGGTGGATCTGAGTGCTTTTGGATTTGAACTGGAGGATGAATCCATCAAAGGAAATCTTCGGATAAATGATTTTTCCCGACTTAATTGGGATGGTGCCATCGAGGGCACAATTGATCTTGGGAAGATTGCCGCCATTTTTCCCATGGAAGATATTATAATGGAAGGCAAAGTCTTAGCCGATATTGATTCAAAAGGTTCCTACGAGGATGTTGAAGCTGGAAATTTCAACAGGTTGAATACCCGTGGAGATATGCAGGTCAACCAGTTTTATTTTACTTCCAAAGACATTCCACAGGGAATCAGGATAAATGAGGCAAAGGCAGATTTTTCTCCTGATAAAATCAACCTCACTCAGTTTGATTCCCGAGTCGGTGAAAGCCCACTCTTGGCCAGTGGCTATCTAGCCAATTACATGAACTACTTCCTTAAAGAAAATGAGACTCTAAAAGGTCAGCTTACCTTGAACTCCAGTAGGTTTAATGTCAATCAGTGGATGACAGATTCTGCAACAACCGAAAGCACAGAGCTGGCTGTAATTGAATTGCCCAAAAACATTGATTTCAGTATGAGTATCCAGGCTGCAGAGGTGATTTATGATAATCTGACACTCAAACAAGTCAAAGGAAACATGAGCCTCAGCAACGGTGTTTTGACTTTCAGTGATGCAGCTATGAATACATTGGGTGGTCAGATGGTCCTGAATGGTTCTTATGATCCTACTGATATCTCTGCACCTAAATTCGCATTCAATTTTGATGTTGCCAATCTGAGCATTGCAGAAGCCTTCAATTCTTTTAACACCATCCAGGCCTTAGCTCCCGTAGCCAAGAACATGACGGGGAGATTTTCCACCAATCTTGATTTTTCAGGACTTTTGGGTGCGGATATGATGCCTGTACTATCTTCATTGGATGGTAAGGGTATATTGAGAGTCTTGGAAGCAGCGCTTAAAAACAGCGAATTGCTACAGCGTATCACGAGTGTAACCAACCTGAAGCAACTCAATGACCTTCAGTTCAAGAATCTTGTTCTTCCTGTGACCATAGAAAACGGAATGCTTAATGTAAAACCTTTTGATGTAAAACTTTGGGATTATCAGGCCAACATTCAGGGAAGTACAGGTTTCGACGGCACCATAAACTACCTGGTGAATATGCAGGTTCCTGCCGGGAGATTCGGATCCCAAGCCAACAGTTTGCTTGCTACCATTTCAGGAACTGAGGCTGATACCTCTACCGAGATTCCCATTGCTCTGAATCTCCAAGGAACCTATAGTAATCCCAAAGTTGGTTTGGCCGGTGGAAACAGCATCGAAAATCTGCTTTCAAATGCACTTAAATCCAGAGTATCTTCCGAAAAGGAAAATCTTCAGGAACAGGTAACAGAACAGTTCAAGGCAAGAGAGGACAGCCTCAAAAATGAATTGAAGCAAAAGGCCGAGGTATTTCAGGACAGCGCCAAAAAGGAGGCGGAAAGAAGGGTGTTGGAGACAAAAGGCAAGGCTTTAGAAGAAGCGAAAGGTTTATTAAGAGGAGTTTTGGGTAGCAAAACAAAACCGGTAGCCAAGCCTGACACCGTGAAAAAAGACAATTGATTTAGCCTAATACCAAATACCAGATCCCGACTGTAACAAAGGACAGCGGTATACCTAATCCGACCAGCAAAGATGCAAGTTTGGGTTCCAGATCATGAGAAATCGCAATTATTGAACCTGTGATCATAGGAGCCATGGCTGATTCAAGTACGGAAACTTTCAGCATCAACCCTTCCAACCGAAATATTCCTCCCAGGAGCATCAGAATAATTGCGGGAATAAGGATGAGTTTGTATCCCAGACCCATCCAAAGATATTTTGACTGGATGGCATTCGTATTTATTTTAACCTGTAATCCTACGGCAATCAAAGCAACCGGGGTCAGGGTAGCTGAGATTATATTCAAAAACGTATCGAATAAGCCAACGGGCTGCACATTGTAGATATTCATCAAGATAGCTATCGCAAAAAAAGCAAAAGGAGGAAAAGTGATTATCTTATTGAATATATCCCGTTTCCGTTTTTTCCCGGGACTATAAAATGAAGCCACGATGACGGCCACGCTGCTGACAATGATAAAAGAACCTGCCTGATCTATCAATAGAGCGATTTTCATTCCCTCTTCTCCATACAAGGCTTGGATAATTGGAAATCCAACAAATGAAGTATTGGCTAATCCAGCAGTGATGACCAAACAACCGGTTAGGGAATTACTCCAGTTTAACTTTTCACCCAAACTTCCAAAAATCAGCCATGACAAACCGAAGCTTATCCATGCAGAAGCAATGGGCAGCAAAAGCTTAAACTGTAAATCAATGGAAGGCAGATACCGCAACACCAATGCAGGCAACACGACATAAATGAGGTAAACATTCAGGTAATAAGGTAACCTATCCGGAAGGAACCTTAACCGCTGCAAAAAAATACCCGCCACCAGGCAGCATACGATCAACAATATGTTATACATCGAGGAATTTTAACATGGGCAGTTCCCAAAATTAACACAATCATAATTTATGATACATGAATTTCTTTTATAAATTCCTTTCTTTTATAAAAAAACAACTATGACCAAATTAATTCCAATAAACATTGAGGGACAAAAAATTATTTAACTTTCGCAGCTGACGATTGACCGGGCAAATGACCTCAGAAGCTGGCTACCGGGAAGCAGTATCCGGAAATTCAATTTTCATGGAATTGAATTAAATGAATGTGTCTTGTATGATACCTATGAATGCTGGTTAAGAAATACACATGTTTTGTCAGGGGAATATGAGTCTATTCTGGATTTTTAGGGGTTAATCAAGCTATTCTTTTTTTCTTCAAAATAACTTTTCAAATCCGGGTAAAGGATACTTTCAGCTTCCGGAATTCCTAATAAGGTAGATTTGGCATTGCCTGCTTCGCCTTTATCAACATCCATCGTTTCGATCAGAACGATGAGTTCCTGAAGGGTTAAAGGTTCGTTGGACTGATTCGGATTCAGGATAAAATCATTTCCATAAAAATCCACAGCTTCATAATAAAGTTGTCCATCCATGGCATTTACATAAATACTCACTTCCTCCCCCCATTGAGTTTCGGGATAGGTAAGCTTAACCAACAAGGCCGTCGGCCCTGCTGCTTCAAAGTAAGTTTCCGGTTGATAGTTGAATTGAATCATAAACAAACATAATCATAAAATCTAGTCTCTAATAATTTAGATAAGGCTAAATAAAAATTATGCCATACAAAATAATTTATGAACTGTACATCATACTGATGAATTTTTATTAACTTTGTTCCAACTGCTTGTTATAGTTATAATCTTGAATCGGATCCGGAACATACTTCCCCATTTCAGTCTCTTTTGCCTGACACTCATTATCAGTGTCATGGCCAATGGAGTATTGTTTTTTCATGCTCATGAGCTAGAAAACGGACGGATTATCACCCATGCCCACCCGATCCTGACACAAGAACAAGAAAATCTTCCTGATCACGGTCATACCGAATCAGAGCTTCTTATCCTTGATCTAATTGCCCATGCGGATTATCTGATTTTTGAGTATCAGATCCCGGTTCCTGAGAAGCAGGATTATCAATCAATAACTTTTAGGGAAATTTTTTCCATAACAATTGTCAAATCAACTTTAATCGGTTTTGACCATAGGGGGCCTCCTGCCAAGGCCTGATAGTTTTCCATTTTCTTTGTCATAGCTGGCAATTATACAATTATCTACAATTTCAACTTTGAATCAACAATGCGATATATTCTATTTATTGCCTTAACCTTCATGGCAGGTTTGGTTTTGGCTTCCCAAGATATTTCCGTCAGCGGAAAAGTAATTGATAAAAATTCAAAAGAGCCCATTCCGGGTGCATCTGTTTTTATAGCAGAACTTAACCGTGGGGTTGTGACGGATCTTGACGGAACCTTTACCATCAAGTCGCTTCCTGACCGAAACCTCACCTTTCAGTTTTCTTATATTGGTTATTCCACAGTTGTCCAAGCCTATAAACCAGGAGCGGGACAGCTTACCGTACAGCTGGTGGAATCCACAACGAATATCGAAGAAGTGGTTGTTTCGGGTGCATATATCATGAGTAAAGAAAGCTCTCCGATCAGCATCGAAAAAGTGAGCAGAGATGCCATCATGAAGATGCCTGCGCCCAGTTTGATGACTGCTTTAACCAGAACACCCGGTGTCAATGAAATTTCTCTCGGTCCCGGCATCAGTAAACCTGTTATCAGAGGCCTTTCTTTCAGTAGGGTTCTGTCTGTTTATCAGGGCGGAAGATTTGAAAATCAACAGTGGGGAGCAGATCATGGGCTGGGATTGTCAGAAACGGGCATTGCGAATATTGAGTTGATCAAAGGCCCTGCCTCCATCATCTATGGCTCCGGAGCCATGGCAGGAGTGGTTAACCTTTTAGAAGAAAAAGATGCCGGTGCAGGCGATTTGGAAGGAGATATAAATTTCCGTGGCTATTCCAATTCCCTTGGAGGAAGAGCTGAAGCGGGTGTAAAAGGTGCGAATGAAGGCGGATTTTTCTGGTCTGTAAGAGGAGCCATGGAATCCCATGCTGATTATTTGGATGGAGATGGCCAAGCTGTAGGCAATACCAGATTTTCTACCCGGAATCTTAAAGCCGGTCTTGGAATCCGTAAAAACTGGGGGGATACAAGGATCCGGTACACTTATCTAAAACAGAATCTGGGAATCCTCGATGAGACCATACTGGACGAGTTGGTTACAACCCGAAATGACCGTACCCTACAATTGCCCTATCAGGATGTAACGGATCATTTTTTAAATTCAGAGACAAATTTATTCATTGGGGAGGATCGTTTAAAAGCCACTTTTGGATATCATTTTAATTTTAGAGAAGAAGTAGAATCAGGTTTTAATGAGGTTGATTTAGGACTCAGGCAAAGAAATTTCATGTATGATCTCAAATATTACAAAGCCTTAAGCCCTCACACTGAAGCCATTTTGGGTGTTCAGGGCTTTTACCTCAGGAACATCAATTATGATAATGCGATTGAATATCTGATTCCTGATGCAACCAAGGATGATCGCTCAGTTTATGCATTGATCAATTATAATAAAGACAAATGGGTAGCGCAAGGTGGAGTAAGGTATGATTATAGGAACGTAACAGTCAATGCAGGAGCTCCGCATTTTGTGGATTATGGGTTTATACTGCCGGGAAATCCTTCGGATAGAACTTTGAACAGGAACTTTGACGGGGTGACCGCCAGTGGGGGAACGACATTCCGTCCTTCTTCTACATGGAGGTTCAGGTTCAATGTGGCTTCCGGATTCCGGGCACCTGATCTTGGGGAATTGTTTTCCAATGGGCCCCATCCCGGTACAGGCAGGTTTGAAAGAGGAAATGCAGGATTTGAAAGAGAGCAGAATGTTCAGGCAGATTTTGGCATACGGTACAGCAAGCCTGATTTCTCCCTATCAGGTGAAACATTTTACAACAGAATCAACAATTACATCTTTTTCACTCCCACAGATGAGCGGATAGAGGATCTGACGGTATGGGTTTTTGATCAGGATAATGCAAGGCTCTATGGCGGTGAAGTTGAGTTGGATATTCATCCTGCTGCTGCAAAGTGGATTGGTGGATCGACCTCTTACAGCATGGTGATCGGTCAGAGAAGGTCCGATGATTCATATTTACCGTATATACCTGCATTCAGATGGAATCAGACTTTGGATTTCAGATTAAAAAACAAAGGTGCATTGACAAATCCCTATATCAGTCTGATAGGTTCTCTCATCATGGACCAGGATAGACCTGCTCCCTTGGAAGAGGCTACTCCCGGATATTACCTGTTGGGAATGAACATCGGAGGAACTTTGAATATGGGTAACAACAAGCTGGAAGTGTATATCAGCGGATCAAATCTGCTGAACAAAAATTATCTGGATCACCTGTCTCTTTTCAGACCTTTTGGTATTCCACAGATAGGAAGAAATATAGCATTGAATGTCAGATTACCGTTTTAAATGAAAAATGAAGGTGGAAAGATCATGATTGGAAATAACCCTGATTATCATTTTCATTCAATTGGATAATCAAATGAATAACACTAATTTTGGGCGACCTATCAGAAAAATCCCAATGAAAAGAGATCAAGCCATTTTTGACCTAATCGCAAAAGAGGAAAACCGACAGAAAACAGGAATTGAACTGATTGCCTCTGAGAATTTTACCAGTAAGCAGGTGATGGAGGCGGCGGGAACTGTCTTGACAAACAAATATGCCGAAGGCCTTCCGGGGAAAAGGTATTACGGCGGGTGTGAGGTAGTGGATGAGATCGAGCAATTAGCCATTGATCGTGCCAAAGAGCTGTTTGGTGCTACATGGGCCAACGTTCAGCCCCACTCAGGAGCTCAGGCAAACGCAGCGGTTTTTCTTGCTTGTCTCAATGCCGGAGATCCGATTTTAGGTTTTGATCTTGCTCATGGTGGTCACCTGACCCATGGTTCTCCTGTTAATTTCTCCGGAAAATTATATCAGCCACATTTTTATGGTGTTGAGGAAGAAACAGGTATGATCGATTATGATAAAGTGGAGGCCAAAGCCCTTGAAGTAAAACCAAAGTTGTTAATCTGTGGAGCATCCGCATACAGCAGGGATTGGGATTATGAGAGATTAAGGGACATTGCCGATCAAGTGGGAGCTATTTTATTGGCGGATGTTTCTCATCCCTCAGGATTGATTGCAAGAGGTTTATTGAATGATCCGCTAGATCATTGTCATATCGTAACCACCACGACGCATAAAACGCTAAGAGGCCCACGAGGAGGTCTTATTTTAATGAGAGATGATTTTGACAATCCTTTTGGGTTGAAAACTACCAAAGGAGAATTGAAAAAAATGTCATCCTTGTTGGATTCAGGTGTTTTCCCGGGCACTCAAGGTGGCCCTTTGGAGCATATCATTGCAGCCAAAGCGATAGCTTTTCAAGAAGCCCTATCGGATGAATACATGGAATATGTCCTTCAGGTCAAAAAGAATGCAGCAGTAATGGCCGATTCATTTGTAGAACTGGGATATCAGATTATCTCAGGAGGTACAGATAACCACATGATGTTGATTGACCTGCGAAATAAAGAGTTGACAGGTAAAATTGCTGAAGAAACTTTAGGAAAAGTTGACATTACCATCAATAAAAATATGGTACCTTTCGATACCAGATCACCATTTGTTACTTCGGGTATGCGCATTGGTACAGCGGCCGTAACTACCCGAGGATTGAACGAAGAAGATATGAAGCGGATCGTCAAACTGATAGACCGCACACTTTCACTTTCCAATCATGAGAATGAATCAGACCTCGAACAAATCAAGGCGGAGGTCAATGATTGGATGGTTAAATTTCCCCTATATTAATTTCCCCTAAGAAAAAGTGGCATTAGATCAGTATAAAGACGAAGAAGAGGAGGAGCAAGGTTTATCCTTTTTGGACCATCTGGAGCAATTGCGCTGGCATTTACTCCGATCCACTGCAGCAATATTGGTTTTTACCGTTGCTGCATTCCTGGCAAAAAGTATTGTATTCGGAATTGTTATTTTGGGTCCTTCGAAAGTGGATTTCGTCACCTACCGTTTGCTTTGCGATCTTTCGGCAATGCTTTCTGTCCCGGCGCTATGCATTGATACCCTTCCTTTCACTATTCAAAGCAGACAGATGACAGGGCAGTTTTCGATGCACCTTACTTCCAGTATGGTGGTTGGGCTTATCGCTGCTTTCCCGTATTTGTTCTGGGAAGTCTGGCGTTTTATCAGTCCCGGACTTTATTCCCAGGAACGGAATGCTGCAAGAGGCGCTGTATTTTTCGTCAGCTTATTGTTTTTTGCAGGTGCAGCATTCGGATACTTTATACTTGCCCCATTATCCATCAATTTTTTATCCAATTACCAAGTAGATCCAAGTATCCTTAATGAATTTGATATATCATCCTACATAAGTACCCTAGTCATGCTGGTACTTGCTTCTGCAATAATGTTTCAGCTGCCTGTGGTTATATATTTTCTCTCCATGTCGGGATTGGTTTCGGCTGCAATGCTGCGATCTTACAGGAGACACGCCATTGTGGTGATCCTTATAATTGCAGCGGTGATTACACCGCCCGACATTATCAGTCAGGTACTGATCGCCATGCCGATCCTTGTGTTATATGAGGCGGGGATTATGATTGCCAAAAGGTTGGAAAAGAAAAAAGCTCAAAAAGAACGTTTGGATAAACTGAAGTACAATGACTAAGAAAATAGCCATAGGCGGCGATCATGCAGGTTATGAATACAAAACCAGAATGATCAAAAGCCTTCAGGACAAAGGTTATGAGATAAAGGATTTCGGACCTTTTTCCGATGCTTCTGTGGATTATCCGGATTTTGTACATCCACTATGTGAGGCTGTTGAAAAAGGTGAATTTAAAGAAGGAATTCTCATTTGCGGAAGCGGAAATGGTGTAGCCATCACTGCCAATAAACACCAAGGGATTCGGGCTGCACTTTGTTGGAACAAAGAACTTGCTTCGCTTTCCCGCCAACACAACGACGCAAATGTACTGACACTTCCTGCCCGCTTTATTGCCTACGAACTTGCAGAAGAGCTTGCAGAGATATTTCTGACTACTGATTTTGAAGGTGGCCGGCATGCTACAAGGGTGGGTAAGATTGCCTGTAGGTAAATTTAAAATTTCCCGGACAAAGTTGATCGGTAGCCTATCTAAGGAATTTTTAGTGCCGATTGGAAATTTCGATTTAAAAAAGCCATAAAGAGACGATAAAAAGTTTTTCTATGGCTTTTTTCAGCTATTCAAGTTCTCAAACTTCTGCATCTGCAGATGGAACTGCAGCTCACCCGTCCCCACTCGGCTTTAGTCGAATCCCGGTTGGGTTCATTTTGGGACAACTTTTTTCGCGCCAAACTATAGTGCATGCAAATCCTCCTCTTTTTTCCCGGCCATTTTTGGATTTAAGTGTATAAGATGTGATTTAAACTTTTCAATATACCAAACCTTGGGTATTGACCTCCATTCCTGCAAACATTAGCTTGCTTATCCATTGGTTTATAGAATAAATGTAACCCACGTGGCGAAGCTGTAAAATAAAATATTAAAAACAAGTAATCAATTTAAATATTACTACAATGATTGCTGAAGCTGCTGTTTTTCTAAGAGACGAGTTAAGTAGGTATCTGCTTTTGTCAGGGGCAGTTACCCAGCAGAATGATGTGCTTCTTGCCAATATTTCCTCACTTGAATCTCAGGAAACGCTGGCTGACAAGGTGGTCATCAGTTTGGTAAATATTGAGGAGGAAAGCACCTTAAAAAACGGTAAAAATTATGTTAAGAATCTTTCAACCAATGCCATTGAAATAATCTCACCGCCCGTACACCTGAATTTGTATTTTCTTTTCACCGCCACGTTGCCCACCGGCGGAGTAAATGTAGATGAAGGTTATCAGGATGCTTTACACCGAATTGCGGCCATCATAGAATTTTTTCAGGCAAAAAGAACATTTACATTGCAAAATTCTGCCGGTTTCGCCCCCACAAATCTGGATGAGACAAGGCTGACCGAACTTCGTCTCGTGCCCGAACTCTATACGCTCACTTTCGAGCAAATTAACCATTTGTGGGGCTCACTGGGTGGTAAGCAATCTCCATTTGTGATGTACAAGGTTCGGCTGGTGAAAATTCAAAGTCAAATTTCTGTTGAGGCTCCACTGATAGATACTATCAGAACCGAGCATCACGAACTATTTGCTGAAAAACTTGACCAAATGGAAAGGCTTAAAAAGGTGAATGATGACAATTGAATATAAAATATTGTTTGAGGTGCGGATATTTCATGATTATTATATGATTGACAAATCCGAAAAATCGTTTTATGGATTGAGTGCCGATGAACAAAAAGCATTGCTTCAAAAAAAACTGAGGAATCAAAGTTATGATATCCACAGAAACCTCCATATTATCCTCAGTCCATCGGATCGGAGTACATTTAAAAATCTGCGGCTAAGATTCACAAAATCTCCATTGGGATTTTATATCGCCATGGAAGTCAAATCTGAAGCTTCGGAAGATGGAGCAGTTCGCTATCGGCCTGCCATCCGGCTAAACAGCAATAAGGATACTGTACTGAATTTCGGTCTGGATGTAGCTGACCCTTTGTTTTTTAACATAAGTAATATTCGATTAAACCGGGATTCAGGTCTGATTTATTATTTTTCCAATCGGGGAACCCACACAGGAAATTCGCTTTCCAAGCCTATCGAACTGTTACAACAAGGTCAGGAGTACCGCATGGGAGACCTTGCACTTGTTGGAGATACCGTTCATGAAGCATTGGAGGATAATGATGGAAATGAAGAAAAATGGCAATCCCTACCCGGTGACGGTTATGTGCATCAGTCAGATATCTCTCTTCCGACTGATCAGGAATGGTACAAAGGCTGGTTACTGAACTTTAGTCCGGCACAAAAAACTCCATTTGCCTTGGTTCAAATAGTACTTCATACAGATAATCCCGATTTAAGTCCCATCGATAAAGATGGATACTTGGAAACTCAAAAAAATCAGGATCAGATTCGCCCCGTACATCCGGTTTATGAGTTGCGGTTTTTGAGCCGTTCCACTTACTGGAGATATAAAAAAGCAGCTGGTTTTACCACCAAGGAAGCGGAACATATCAATGGCAACGCCGGTGATATACTGACATTCACCTCAAATAATTTTGTAACCAAAAAACCAAGATACCTTACACTGCAACTGTTACCATTGGGAACGCACTCTTTTCGGCTCCCTAATGCACAACCCAATTCAATCAAGTCAGAAAGGGGACGATTGTATAGTGACATTTACTTCAACGAAGTAAATCCAATACCTAATTTTTCTGATATCAGCACTTAAATAAATATTTCAAAATTTCCTAAACATAACATTATGGCAACTACATCATTAATACCACGCCTGAAAACTCCCGGAGTTTACATAGAGGAAATCCCCAAACTTCCTCCATCAATCGCACAGGTAGAAACTGCTATTCCGGCTTTTATAGGATATACACAGAAAGCGCTGGATAGTAGGGGGCAACCATTGAAACTAGAGCCCAGACGGATAATTTCAATGCTGGAATATGAACAGTATTTTGGCGGTCCTCAAACCGAAACGGGTATTTCAGTTGATATCATTGAAAGGAATGGTGTTTTTGAGGTAAACGGCAAAATAGACCCTGCCCTGCGATCAAATTTTTTGATGTTTTACGGTTTACAGTTCTTTTTTGAAAATGGTGGCGGACCCTGCTGGATTGTATCAGTAAATGACTATGAGGCATCTGGAGGAATAATAAACAAGGTAGATTTGGACAAAGGATTGGAGGCCACGGAGCGTATTGACGAAATAACCTTATACGTATTTCCCGAAGCGCAGAGAATGGGGCTCGCAGTAGATTTTTATGGACTTTATGCTAAGGCAATCAATATGTGTGTCCAATTACAGGACCGGTTTACAGTGATGGATGTTTGGGAAGATCCTGAACTTACACCGGATGATTGGAGAAGTAATATTGATACTTTCAGGAACGCGGATTTACCGATCGGAACAGAAAATCTCAAATATGCTGCTGCTTATTATCCCAACTTAAAAACCACCCTTGATTTTTATTATGGAGGTGAGGTAACCGGTGATGGAAATGTGAACATTATTCATACAGGAGGGGATGATAGTCTTAACGGAAATTTGTCTGAATTAAAATCCAAAAACAACCAACTTTATTTTCGGGCAAGAAGTGCCATTCAGGCCATACCTTTAGTGATGCCCCCTTCTCCGGCAATAGTCGGAATTTACGCCCGGGTAGATTCTTCGCGGGGTGTATGGAAGGCACCTGCAAATGTCAGTGTCAGTGGCATATCCGAGCCGGTCAAATTAATTTCTCACAGTGAGCAAGGGGATCTGAATGTGGATTCCAAAGATGGAAAATCCATCAATGTCATCCGTTCATTTCCGGGAAGGGGCAATATTGTCTGGGGAGCGCGTACCCTAGCAGGAAACGACAACGAATGGCGATACGTCCCTGTCCGTCGTTTTTTCAACATGGTGGAAGAATCTGCCAAAAATGCAACGGTGCAATTTGTTTTCGAACCCAATGATCCCAACACCTGGACAAGGGTCCGGTCCATGATCGAAAATTTTCTTACGCTGCAATGGCGCATCGGCGCCCTGATGGGCACAACTACAGAAGAAGCCTTTTATGTGCGTATTGGGTTGGGTGAGACGATGACAGAACTGGACATCTGGGAAGGAAGAATGATCGTGGAAATCGGCATGGCTGTAGTAAGACCTGCAGAATTTATCATCCTGCAATTCAGCCATAAAATGCTATCAGAATCTTGATTTTAGATAATCCTTAAAAAGAACAGACCATGGCAAATACAAAAATAAACGGGAACAACGGGCAAAAAAAACCATTCAATGTTATCTGTACCTATCATAAAGTTCTTAAAGATAAAAAGAAAACATCGGAGAGCAGGGTCGAGTCCGTTAAAAAAGAAGTGGAGTTTCTCGAAATGTTGCGCGGATATAAGCTTTGCTGCCTGAATATAGCCGAAGAGACCCACGATTTTTACCGTGATTTAGACAACTACGAGTTGTATGATATGCAACACAGTACAGAGCTAATCCAGATTAATGTAGAAGCATATAAAAACAAAAAACTGGAAATGGCAAAAACCGTTACCGATGCTTCCAAAATGCTTAATGACCTCAAGGTGAAATTACATGATGCCAACAACGCTGCATGTACGATGAGAAACTGCCTTAAGAGTATTCTTGGGTTTACGGATGAGAACATCCCGGAAGAAATAAATAAAATAACCGGTTCTGCCAAAAGTTTAAGTGAAAATGGACAAAAGGCTGCTGAAGCATTGATTAAAATAGCGGGTATCCAGACTTTCTCAAATGCAGACAGTCTAAAGTCATTTGGACAAAAACTGGTGGATGTGGTAAAACTGCTTAAAAGCGCATCCGATGAATTTATTAAAAAAGCTGCGGAAGAGGCCAAAATTGCTCAGGTGGATTTAACCAAAACAATTAAAGACTTAAACCAGATAGAATTTGATGATTTTGGGGCAAAGAACAGCTTAAATGCAGTATCCTCCTCTATTAAATTTATTTGCGAAGGGCAATGCCAGCCTATAGATGAAGTAGGGGAAATCTGTAGAAAAATAAGCAAGGATACACAGAATGACAATAATAGGGATGCCAAACCCTGGAAAGATAAAGACCAACATTAATCCGTTCATCATTAAATACTTAGAAAATGAATACAGATCTAAATAAAACAGGGCCTTTACTGAACGACAAAGAAAGGCAATGCTGCGCGGATGATCCGCAGGATGGAAAAAATGGAGAGGAAAGTTGTTTGGGTTCCTGGAAAGAAGAACGTAAAGCCGCAATCAATGCCCTCATGATTGCTTCGTCTAAGAAAAAGCAAGCGGAAGGTATTTACGATAACGCAATAGTTTGGAAGAAAAAACTGAAAATATTGTTAGAAAATGCCCAAGATGCCCATGAAAAGTCCACTCTTGCCTATTCGGAGCTTGAACTGTTTATCAAAGAGGTAGAGGTTTTGGAACGTAATACTGCTCTGACAGGTGCTGCCATCGAGGCCTTGCTGTGCTTGATCAAAAGGATATTTGACAATATTTTTGCTTTGATTCATGAAAGAACAGATACTGAGGATACCGATTTGATTCTAAAACTGATGGAGTACATAAGATGTCTTGAAAAACTCGATGAGCAGAAAAGGCAAAAGGCATTGGAGTGTGTAGTCGTTTACCAATCGACAGTATCACTTATATACAGTTTGCAGGAAGATGTTCTGAACAAGGTTTTGGAAATGCTGCACTGTGCCAACATATTGGTTTACCTGATAAAGAACAAGGAGAATCTAGGCTTAAATTGGCAGCTTGATAATTTGCGCAAAAGACTTATCCAAGAAACGACCTCCGCCGAAAAAATCAGAGCTTGTTTACATGTTCCGGATGATCAAAATGAAATGCCTGATTTAGACCCTCCCTGTAATAAGGATATTTTAAAACCGGCATATCAATTATTTCCGATCAGAAAAATGAACAATAAAGAAGACAGTGAATATTACCGAAAACTGAATGAATTATACGAGCAGGCAAAATCCAAAACAGAAAAGATAAAGAATAATATGCAGGAAGCCCGGGAAGAGTTCAATAAAGCATGGGCGAGAAAAAACTGTTTGGATGAAGCCATAAAAGCAGCCGAGGCTGCGGAAGTGTCAAAATGACAAAAATTTTTGAGAAGTAAATTTAAAACCTTAAAACATATACAACCATGTCAGCAAAAGGAGATTATCCCATTCCCAAGTTTCATTTTATGGTCGAATGGGGAGAAGGCTTTCGTGTCGGTTTTACTGAGGTAAGTGGACTGGATTTTGAAACCGAAGTCATAGAGTACAGAGAGGGCAGCAGCAAAAAATACAATAAACTGAAACAACCCGGACTGACCAAGTACAGTGATATAACCTTAAAAAGAGGAACCTTTGAAGGAGACTTGGACTTTTTCAATCTTTGGAAAGCCACGTACTACTTCCAGGAAGGCAACAAAACCGGTAGTAAATACCGACGGGAAATCACCATCAAATTGCTCAATGAAAACCATGAACCCATGGTCGTCTGGAAACTGGAGAATGCCTGGGCAAAAAAAATTCAATCCACTGATTTAAAAGCAGATGCCAATGAAGTGGCTATTGAAACCATGGAAATCGCTCATGAGGGGCTCACGGTCTCGGACAAGTAAAGTTTTTTATCTTTTGATCCCATTCCTCGATAGGAAATCATTATGGCGGAAATGATTCAAGTGAACCCCCCCTATCAAATGGTGGGTTTTCATTTTATGGTAACTTTTCATGATTTGGAAGGAAACAAGGACTTGGATGTCCGTTTCCAGTCTGTTTCCGGGTTGGATGTGCAGATGGATACCGAAACATGGAAAGAGGGAGGTGAAAATCATTTTGAGCACATCATCCCAGGAAGAAGCAAATTTTCATCTACCCTTACTTTAAAAAGAGGATTAATAAAACCGAAAAGTTCAGGATTGACAGATTGGTGTATCAACACCTTTAACCATCTCAAAATCAAACCGCTCCCGCTGGTAAGTGTAGAATTGTTGAATCCGGAACATCTGGTTTTGATCAAATGGGATGTGCAGCATGTATGGCCCAAAAGCTGGAAAATTGCTGAGCTCAACGCCGAACGCAGCGAGGTGCTGATCGAAACCCTTGAACTGAATTTTAATCGTTTCCTTTTAAAAAATCCTTAAAAAAAAACCTGAATTATGCCATTGGAAATAAGAGAATTGGTAATTAAGGCTGCCGTAGGTCAAGAGGGCGGTGAAAACGGGAACAATGGCAGCAATTCAAATGCCCCGGAATCAGACTTGAATTTAATCGTGGAAAAGGTTTTGACGATCTTAAAAGAAAAACTAGAACGATAAAGATGGAAAGTGGTGCAACCGAAAAAATCAGGATTTTTTCCTATACTGACAAAAAACTCACAAAGCCTAATGAAGCTGTCAAGCAGCCTTTTTACCTGCCGGTAAATCCGGAAAGCTATTCGAAAAACTTTAAAGTCGAAACTGACAACCGACGTGCCCACGGAAATCAGGGCACAGATCCGCGGTACAAATCAACCGCCCCGGAAGAGTTGAAGCTGGATTTTATTTTTGACGGTACCGGTGCCATAGAAAATTACCGTTACACCGATCCTGATAACAAGTCCGTGAAGAAACAGCTGAAGCTGTTTTTGGATACCGTATACAATATGGAAGGCAAAATACACCGCCCGAATTTCCTTAAACTGCATTGGGGTGATTACCTGGCTTTTCCATGTATCCTAAGCAATTTAGATATAAACTACCAGCTTTTTGAAAAAAACGGGGATCCTCTAAGAGTTAAAATCAGTGCCGTTTTTCTGAATTATATGGCTCAGGAAGAACGGGCAGCCAGGGAACGTAAAACATCCCCGGACCTTACCCACTTGCGGCTTACCAAAGCGGGGGACAGGTTGGACCTGATGACATTTGACATTTATGATGACACCAAATACATGCTTCAGGTGGCCAGAGCAAACAACCTGGTCACGCTTCGTACCCTGAAACCGGGAACGGAACTGCGGTTTCCTCCCATTGATAAAACCGAACGAACATGAGTAACAGCATACAGATACCCAATAATTCTACGCATGATATGGTTACCTATGATCTGGTGGTCAATGGCAATTCCATTGATTCCGGGTATCAGGTTCTCTCCATATCCACAACCAAAGAGGTCAATCGTATCCCGGTTGCCAAAATTGTGCTTCGGGATGGTGAAGCTGCTGAAGGCAATTTTGCCCTCAGTAATTCCAATGATTTTGTCCCCGGCAACAAGATTCAGATCAAAATCGGACGTGACAGTAAAAATGCCACCCAATTTTTAGGCATCATCGTGAAGCAAAACATTAAAATCCGTGAAAACGGAAATACCGAGTTGATCATTGATTGCAGGGACGAATGTGTGAAAGCAAGTATAGGCAGACATAGCCACTATTATGAAGACAGCAAAGACAGTGAGATCATAGCGGAAATTATCGGACGATACGGAGGGTTAAACCCGGATGTTGAAGCTACAACTTTAGTACATAAAGAGCTGGTACAACATCATTGTACCGATTGGGATTTTATTTTATCCCGGGCAGAGGTCAATGGCAGGTTGGTGATCGTAGATGATGGAAAAATCCAGGTAAAAAAACCGCATACCAATACCGATCCCGCTTTACAGGTAGCTTATGGTGCTACCCTACTTGAATTTGAAGCTGAAATGGATGCCAGAACCCAGTGGAAATCAGTAGAAGCCAAAGCCTGGGATTACACCAATCAGTCTATGTTCGAATACAGTTCTGATGCTGCGCCGGTAAACGAACCGGGCAACCTGAACGGTTCAACGCTGGCCGATGCCATCAATCTGGAAAAATTAGAATTGCGCCATAGCGGACAGCTCGTTGAAGCTGAGCTGAAAGAGTGGTCAGATGCCACCATGCTGCTAAGCCGACTGTCAAAAATTTGTGGCAGGGCCAGGTTTCAGGGATTTGCCGGAATTAAACCCGGACAGTTGATAGAATTGCAGGGAGTTGGGGACCGCTTTAGTGGTAAAGCATTTGTCAGTGCCGTTCGCCACGACATCAGCGACGGTGCTTGGGATACGCATGTTCAGTTTGGTCTTCCGCCCCGTTGGTTTCCTCCGGCTGCAGACATTTTTGATAAACCGGCTTCGGGTTTATTGCCTGCGATTCATGGGCTGCAAATCGGCAAAGTGGTGCAGTTGCAGGATGATCCCGATGGTGAAGACCGTATTTTGGTTCGTCTGCCGATTATAGACAATGCTGCAAGAGGGATATGGGCGAGGGTGACCAGCTTGGATGCAGGGAATAATCGTGGAGCTTTTTTTCGGCCGGAGGTAGACGATGAAGTCATTGTGGGTTTTGTAAATGACGATCCGCGTGATGCAGTTGTTTTGGGAATGCTGCACAGCAGTGCCAAACCGGCTCCCATCACTGCCCGGGACACCAATCATGAAAAGGGTTTCATTACCCGCAGCGAAATGCGGATCCATTTTCATGATGACACCAAAACCATTACCATCGATACACCTGGCGGTAACAGCATTACTTTGGATGAACAGAGCACTTCTATCGTGATCACAGACCAGAACAGTAATAACATGAAAATGGAACCGGACGGAATTACCCTGAACAGTCCAGGCAATATTTCCATCAAGGCTGATGGCAAAATCGATATACAGGCCACTGCTGCATTGACAATCGGAGGAGCCAAAATAGCCCTATCTGCCCAAACTACAATGGAAATCAGCGGAGCCACCACCAAACTTGCAGGTTCCGGCATAACAGAAATCAAAGGTTCATTGGTCAAAATCAATTGATCTCAATCAACAATAAAACCTATGTCTTTCGCAGCACGCATCACTGATTTTCATACCTGTCCCATGGTCACGGGAGTGGTGCCCCATGTAGGAGGTCCTATTGCAAGTTCATCAGCTCCCAATGTGTTGATCGGAGGAATGCCCGCTGCAGCAGTGGGTGATCTATGCGTTTGTGTAGGTCCGCCTGACACTATTGTTAAAGGCTCTTCCACTGTGCTTATCGGTGGCAAACCCGCCGCCAGGATGGGGGATATGACGGCACATGGAGGAGTCATCGTAAAAGGCGAAATTTCTGTAATCATTGGAGGTTAACAAATAATGAATTATGAAAACAGAACAATCATTTTTAGGTACCGGATGGGCATTTCCACCGGAATTTGATAGAAATGCCGGCACAGTGGAAATGGTGCGGAATGTGGAGGATATCCGTCAAAGCCTGCAAATTTTATTATCTACCAGTCTGGGAGAACGGGTAATGCAACCCGATTATGGCTGCAATCTACGTGATTATCAGTTTGAACCGGTCAGCAATACTTTTCTGGGATTTTTAAAAGACATGGTAGACAGGGCTATTCTTTTTTATGAACCAAGAGTCTTGGTAGAGAATATTACAATAACCCAACCCGACTTGACGGCCAACGAGGAAAAAATCCTGATTTCGGTGGATTATTTGATTGCAGGTACAAACTCCCGGAATAATTTTGTTTATGATTTTTATCTGCGTGAGGCAGACCGAAGCATCTAACTGATTTTTCATTTTTGATCATTCTTTATGGCTTCGCCCACCAAAATACAGCACCCCCTTCTCCATCATCCCGGTACCAGTCAACGCAAACGGCAATCAAATGCTTTTGCTTTAAAGCCGGAGTATGCCCCTGTTGACAGCAGATCCCTTTCGGATATCCTGAATCAGATTCATCAATTTTCCAGGTTGATTGCCTTTCCCGGGCCAATTGCGAATGAAAATAAGTATCCGAAAATTGAGGTAAACAACTGGCTTCCTTTTTTTGAGAATAGCCTGCCTTTCCAATTGGTAAGATTCAGCAAAACCGACTTTAAACTTCTGGAAGAAAATCTGATAAAGATCATTGAAAACATTGAAAACGATCCTACCCCGAAAAACCTCAAGCTTCTGTTGGACTTTGGCTTTTTTGAATTGATTACACCACTGAATCAGCTCCAGAAGCTGGTTCTGGGATATGATTTTGATCTGAATTCCTTTTTGCAGAAAACGATTCGGGAAGCTTTCGGGTCTTATTTATTGCGCTATATCTCCTTAAGCAATACAGCGGGTATCTATTTTTGCCTGGAAAAACGCAACTTTATTGAATTTACCCGAAATCCCTGGAATCTGCCCATTGAAGATGTATTTGCTTTTGATGAAACCATTAAAGATATCCCTCAAGATAATAAGGGGGCCATAGTTTGGTTAAATACACAACTAAAAATTTTGTCCCACAGGGTAATTGAAACATTAAAACAGATAAGCCTGGAAATTCCTTCCCATTTAGAATCCAGCCTGGAGGTGCTTCAAAAACAACACGAACCGCATCTGGGTCTTTTATTCGCTTTTATTCACTTATTCAGGTATTTTCAGGGAGACATCAATCGGCTGACCCAAAAGCACCTGGATTTTTTTTACAAACAGGTTCTTCAGCTTAAACCCAAAGGAATGGAGCCTGACAAAACCCATCTGATATTCGAAATTGCAAAGCACCTGGACAGTTATCCCATCAAAAAAAACACCGCCTTTAAAGATGGTAAGGATGCCAAAAATGAGGATATCATTTTTAGCTTGGACGATGAAATAGTCATCGACAAAGCTAAAATAGTAGATCTGAAAACCCTCTACTTAAACCATGTCAATGGAAGATTTGACGGTGGTTCTGGTACAGGACCTTTCGTGGAGGGGGTATACATCGCTCCTGTTGCCAACTCTGCCGATGGGAAAGGGGAGAAATTCGCGGAAGAGCAGTCGAAAAACCGGGCAGCAATGGGATCCAAAATCAGTAAATTCATCATCCCCGGTAATGAAAAACCCGATAACCATCCATTGGGCAGAATCGGCTTTGTACTGGCATCGCCGGTATTATGGCTCAATGAAGGTACACGGAATATCAGAATCGAGATTACCTGTGATGATGGCGGTAACAGGGATATACTTACAGCATGTTTTGAAAAACTCCTTCCGCTGCCGCAAAATAAATTGCAAAACATTGCCTCTTTTAAACTAAAGGATAAAGAATTTTATCAAATCAGTGAGCAGACCATCACTCAAACAGAAGCTGTTTTCTCAGCGGAGGCGAAGGCTTTTTTGCAGTCAAAGCTGGATGAAAAGACTCCTTTTTTGATTAAAGATATTGATGGTTTTCTAAATTCTGAACTGCCAAATCAGATAAAATTCGGGGATAAAGAAATAAAAATGCTGGTGGATTTATTGGAAGAAAGACCTGGTGGGGGATATCTGCTCCATGAAATACCTTTCGCATCGGTGATCCGCTATTTCAATCAGCATTTGTTACAAAAAAATCCCTATCCCATAGGTTACGATGTGCGGGATTTTCTTTTACATGAAGATCCGGTCTCGTGTAAACTCTTGCTCAAAAAAGATTCAAGTGCTTATAAAGAAATACTAGGATTGCTGGATAAGAATACTGAAAGAAGTGAGGTTTTTTCTTTGCAGTTCAGCAGTACCGAAGGCTGGTTTACGCCTAAAAAAGCAGCGACCTTCAACTTCGATGTGAATTTGCTAAAGCTGACTTTTGAAGTCCGGCTTGAACCTGACGAACCCGCTTTAGCATTTTACGATGCGGAGGCCATCAAAGAAAATTTCCGTTTGGAGCATCCCTTTCCATTGGTCAAAGTAGCGTTGAACACGGAATTTCAATTGGAGTGCGCGAATGCTGACCACAAAGAAGTACCGTGCTGTCTGGAAAGCCGGAACAAACCGAAAGAATTAAAGATAGCCCTATACCATTTCTTCCGCCATTTAAAAATCCTGGATGTCAATATTGAAGTGAAGGTATGCGGGGTAAAGCAGCTGGTGGTGCAGAACGAAGAAAGCCTGCAGGATGTGAACAGTCCGATTTTGCCCTTTGGAACCCGGCCCAAGGTTGGCAACGAATTTTATATTGGCAGTAAGGAGGTTTTTTGCAAGAATTGGAAAGAGATATACCTGAATATACTTTGGAAAGATCTGCCAACTAAGGGTCCCAAAGACAATCCTGTTTTGGCTTTTGATGATCAATATAAAGATTATCATGCGGGAACCGATTTTGAAAATGGTCAAGGTGAAATTTTGAATGATAGTTTTAAAATAAAAGCTGCCGTTTTGGCCGGAGGAATATGGGAAAATGAAATAAACAATGAACGAGGCCTTTTCATTGAAAAGGAAAAGGCTGATTTTTGTAAAGCTATAGAAATTTTTTCCCGGAACGGCTACGCTTTTGAGTCTGATAATTTTCCATTTGAGTATCAACAAAAGAAGTTTGACTCCGAGCCCCTTTCATCTTTGTCCATCAAAAGCCGGGAGGCATTTTTAAGATTGACTTTAGATGGAGTAAGCTTTCAGCATGATCGGTTTGCTTTGGTCCTTTCAAGACATTTAATGAAACTTGCAGGTTTGGTTGATCCCAGGGATATACCGGATTTGGTAAAAAGAGTAAAAGTGATTGAATCATTAAATACAGGAGTAATTGATATTCTATCCAAAATTAAAGAAATAATAGAGAATTTAGATGCATCAACTGGTACGCAGAATTTTAATGACTATTTGGATAAAATAAAAGAATTGTTAGAGAAAATTGCAAATGAAATTAAAGCCGTATATAATTTGTCTTTATTAATTAATACTGAGTTTGACTTTATTACATCAGAAATAAATAAGCTAACCGAAACTATAAATGAGTTGGAAGGATTGGATCCAACGGAATTTGATATTTGTATAGAAAAAATTATTGAGCTGATCGAATCTATTCAAGAATTATTAAGTAATCAAAAAGCAAGTATAGATGCAATAATTACATATTTACCTGATGAATCAACAATTGATAAATTAAGCCTTCCCAAAGAACCTTACACGCCCACCGTCAAATCCATTTCCATAGACTACACAGCCTGTGCTGATATCAATGACATAGAACTGGTCCATCTTTACCCGTTTGCCAATTCCTCCAAGACAACCTACCTGAACCTGCAGCCCACACTGCTACCCGTTTTTACAGATGAGGGTTCGTTGTTTATCGGATTGGAAGGCGTGAGACCGGGGGCTAACTTGCAATTGCTGTTTCAGTTTGCAGAGGCTACTGCTGATTCCGAACTTGACCCTGCCAAGATCTTCTGGCATTATCTTTCAGGAAATCAATGGCATCCACTGCGTTCCGGATTTGAAATCCTGTCGGACGAAACCCGGAAGATGACCCGGTCCGGAATAGTCAAAATCGCGGTCCCTTCCAATATTTCCAATAAAGACAATACCATAATGCCTCCTTCTGAAGAAGGGAAAAACCTTTACTGGCTGAAAGTCTCTACGCCAACTTCCGCAGCAGCAGTCGCTGAAATCATTGGCATACATGCACAGGCTGCAACCGCCATCTTCCTGCCCTCTGCCAAAAATGACCCTCTCCGGCTGGGAGAGGTTTTGGAACCATCAAAAATCAGTAAACCTGTACAACCGGATTCCGGCATAAAAAAAGTGGAACAACCTTATGAATCCTTTGATGGGAAATTACCGGAGGAAAAAGGGCATTTTCATACCCGGGTAAGCGAGCAGTTGCGCCATAAAAACCGTAGTGTGGATGCATTTGACTTTGAGCATATGATACTGGAAGAATTTCCCCGGCTTTTCAAATGCAAATGCATCAGCCATACCTTTGGCTTATCTGCCCATGATTACCGCCGGGACCTGGAAGTGGCACCAGGATTTATCGTTTTGGCGGTAATTCCGGATCTGACCAAACTGAAATCCGGTGATATGCTTGAACCTAAAGTTCCATCAGGTCTATTGATGAATATAAAATCCTTTTTACAAAAAAAGATGTCTCCTTTCGCGCGTGTTAAGGTATTGAATCCACGGTTTGAAAAAATAAAAGTGGAAGTAACGGTAAGGCTGAAAAAGGGCCGTGATCAAAAGTTTTATACCAATCAATTAAAAACAGATCTGCGAAAATTTCTTGCTCCCTGGCATCTTGGGGATGCGGATAAAATTTCTTTCGGGCAGCATCTGGTCTACTCGGATGTGGTTGGCTTTATAGAGAACTTAGTATATGTTGATTTCATATCCGATTTAAAATTATTCGATCAGGAAGGAATCGAGAGCAGAGAAATCGTCCCAAAAACAGCCAGATCAATTCTTACCGGAGGGGAAATCTGTATTCTTTTGGATCTCTCCGAATGCAGTAAAATCAGTCCGGACTCAAACAGTAATTCTAAAAGCGGTAACCTAAATCGCAAGAGGGAGCCGAATCTCTGCGGCAGTCCCCAGCCCTTCCTGCGCCATAAAACCAAAAGTGAAACCATTGATGGTATCCGATGAAAGAAGGTAAGGAAGACAGCATCTCGGTTATTAAACAAAATGATCCGTTTTTGGTAGAGATCCCGCACTTGGACTTCCGGTTCCTGCGCAGTGAAGGACTCAGGCATATCGGCGATCTTTCGGGTAAAATATGGACTGATCACAATGCCCATGACCCGGGTATTACCATCCTGGAGGTGCTTTGCTATGCGTTGGTTGACCTGGGTTACCGCACTGCATTACCCGTTGAGGATTTATTGGCTTCCGGGGAAAAAATCACAAAAAAATCACCTGATTCTCAGCCGGAAAAATTCTTCTTCACTCCACTGGAAATCCTCACCTGCAACCCGACCACCACAACAGATTACCGCAAACTGCTATTAGAGGTAAAGGGGGTTCGCAACGCGTGGCTCGAGCCGGCAAAAGAACAAGAGGTGCCGCTTTTTTTAAATGACAAAAGTTCGGGGGAAGGCAGCCCGAAACCCGGTCTGACTTGCTTGGATGACCCTGATAACATTACGGCGATTTATTTGAATGGTTTATACCAAATTCTGATTGAAAAAGAACAGGAAGCTCCGGAAGATAAAATCATCGAGGATGTCCGGGAAATCTTGTCTGCTCACCGCAACCTTTGTGAGGATTTTAAAAATATTACCATTTTATGTTCCTTGCAGGTGGGTATCTGCGCGGATGTGGAGATTGAAAAAAATGCAGATAAGACAAGTATTTATAAGGCAATAATAAAAGCAATCCAATCCTATATTGCTCCCGGAATCAGTTACTATACCCTGCAGCAGTTACTGGAAAAAAACAAGCCTATTGAAGAAGTTTTTGCCGGGCGGCCGCTCAGTAAAGACAGCTTTGGCTTTGTTGATACCCGTGAGCTGGAAGACTTACCCCGCAGAAAAAAATTATATGCCTCCGATTTATATCAGGCCATTTTAGCCATTGACGGTGTAGTCGCCGTTTTTGAGTTGACTTTTCAGACTCCCGGTTCTGATTTTCGCACTTCCAATATCCAACAACTTACCTTGCCGGATGATCATGTAGGAGTATTCGATTTGGACCGGACTTGTATTCAGATACGCAGCGGTCAAGGTATTTTACAGCTCGATAAGACCGGAATCCACAGTGAATTGCTTCAAAATGGCAAAAGCAGGTTAAACCCGTCAAGCCTCGACCTACCCATTCCCGAAGGAACAGTATATCCGGAACTTGCTGATTATTATTCCATACAACACGATTTTCCTTTGGTTTATGGCATCGGCGAAGGCGGTCTGTCAGCCGAGGCGACACCTCAACGAAAAATGCAGGCATTACAACTTAAGGGCTATTTGCTTTTTTTTGATCATTTACTGGCCAATTATTTGGCCCAAATTTCCAATCTGGGGAATCTGTTTTCCCTCCGGCAGGAGTCTGAGCGCCATGGTGAAGAACGACGGACTTACTTTAGCCAGAGTTTGGAGGATGTGCCCGGAGTAGATCAGCTACTGCAAATTCAGGCAGCAAAAAGCCTTAACGAAGGTTACCTTATTGCCATTCCGGTAGCCAACGATAACGCCTTAGCCAAAAAACTGCAGGAGCTAGCGATTAATCCCGGAGGGGAATTACGCATAAAAGACAGTTGCAACATCCCGGAAGACGGCTTAGCCCATTTTGCTTACACCTCCGAAACTCACAGGGATGTACAGCTGCAGCAGGCTATCCGCAACTGTGACCGGGGGGAGTATACCTTTGAAATCCATGAAGATAAAAACGGCAAATTTTTCTTATTACGATTTAACCGGCTATCTGAATTTGTATTTATTGGTTATCCACGCTATAATAGTTTCTCAGAAGTCCGTGAAGCAGCTAATTTTGCTGCTTTTATGGCTTCTGTTCCTGAATACTACCGCAAAACCATTCGTCAGAATGAATCGGATAAAATAGAATATCAGTTTGCACTGACCTATAACCCCTCGGCTTACACCAATTACCTCAGCTACCTGCAGGAAAACGAGCAGTTATATTATCAAAGACGTGAGGCGTTTCTTGATCATCTATTGGCCCGTTTTGCCAATCAGTTTACCGATTATTCGCTTTTGGAATTCAGTACTTCAGAAGCTGGGCGACAGGAACAGCAACAAGCCATTGAAGATAAATCGAAGTTTATAAACCGGTTTGATACCATAAGCCGGGATAGGGGGCGGGCTTTTGATTATAGAAAACCCTCATGGGGAACTGACAACGTCTCCGGTTATGAAAAACGGATAGCGCTCCTGACAGGCATGCCTGATTCGAAGCGCAGACGGCTGTGCAAATTCGAGGTGGTTCAAAAGTACCGTATCGAGTTGCCTGATATAGAAGGGAATACCTGGCTTACCGGCATTGACTCCTATTCCTCGGATGAAGAAATAAGAACCGCCAAAGCGGAATTGAGGGATCAATTGCGTAATCCTAATAATTACACAGAATTACAGCAACATTATAATAATTTTAATCCGGAAATGATAGACAGGACTTTCTCTGAAGTTCCTACCTCTGAGAATATCTGTGAGGCTGAACATCATTATGCCCTTCAATTAAATAATATTAATGAAGCTGTTTTGCTGACCAGTAAAAAACAGGATTACCAAAAGCAGGCCGGTGCATGGTCAGGTTTATCTCGATTCCTTAAAGAAATCAAAAGCGAGCTGCCGGATTTGGACTTATATGAAATAGATAATAAAAGCAGGACTTACCTGAACAATCAACAATTAAAATACCAAGTTCAAGTTTCTAAGGGTCAGAAAAAAGGAACAAAAAAAAATAAAACAGGTGAAAAATTACCCCCACGATTCACTTGGCAACTTAATGATACCGAAAGTAAGAAAGTACTGAAAGCAGACCGGATATTCGATTCTGAACAACAGGCCAAAAAGGATTTTCAGGTAATCCTTCGGGATTTAATCATCAAACAACCGGAATCTGATGTCGCCCAAAAAGTGTATAAGATAAATTTGTTGCCTGTGTTGGCATTCCGCTTTGTTTATTGTTTAAATACGGCAGAAGGCAAATGCGAACCGTTTTTGGTCAGTGAACAGGAATATACTACCAAAAAAGAGGCTGAGGATGCCTTTACCGATTTTGTAAGGGCCTTACCGGAAGGGATGTTTGAAGAAGGGAAACCTTCTAACAAGATCATTGTATCAGAAGAAAATGCTGTCCTGCTAATAGATGATACCGAGGATAACAGGGAAAAAGCCCAAAGACTGCTGAAATATTTTAAAGAGCGATATAGCGAAAGCAACGAAACAGGTACCGCAGGACAATCAAGGTGGATTTATCGGTTAATAGATAAGGACAACCCCATCGCTGAAGGGAATGCCGGATTTGGAATTTTAAAAGATGTGCGGTTCAAAAGTGAAGATGAATCGCATTTTGATAATAAAGAGGAGGCTGAAGATAAAAAGCGGGAACTTTGCCGTTTCAAGCCTTTCCCTTTAAATCCTAAAAAGCAGGTTATCAAAATCGTTTGTCCCGAACTCAGTCCCGGCAAATTCCATTTTGCACTATGTCTTGCGGATGAAGACGGAGCGATTTTCACCCCCCTTATTTCCTATATGGGCTACTTAAGCAAAGAGACTGCACGAGAAGCAGCAGATGCAAACTGGCTCAAAATTATAGCTTTGGCTACTGATAAAGCGAATTACGGGGTCAACAAACCTATCTCCTTGAAGGAAGAATATAGCGAAGAAATTGACATTTGCAAAGAAACCAATTCTTACCTGGCAGTAATCCCTGATTCCTTTAAACCGGATGGACACATCCAGCCTCAGGAAAAGGCCATGGATCTGGCCAAAAGATATCCTATCCGAATCAGCTACAATAAAGATCGTGAGGGTAATCCGACTGACATTATCGAAGGATATTTTTTTCAGGGCTTTGATTTGGGTTTCGGCAAATGGGTTTGGAGAAGCAAAAAAATCTATCCCGGTATTCAGGAAGCGATTGAAGCTTACCGGTTGTTTGTAGTGATTCTAGGCAATCCTGATAGCTGCTGTGTGGTATGTGAAAAAGGTTTTTATAAAATTGTACTGGTAGAGATACTTATCGAAAGCACAAATAAGTTTGACACCGAAAGCAAAGCTTGGGATGAGCCTCTAGATATACAAAAAGACGATTGCGGTAAGCAAATATGCATACATCAGGGAGTTCGACTTTTTACAGATTCAGCTGTTTCTGAAACAGCCTTTTCCCACGTGATTGAAAAAGATTGCTATCGGTTTAAAGTGGTGGACAAGCATTATCACCTAGCCAATCATACCTGCAGTTATCATAGCATATCAGACCGAAATGATGCCCTAAAAAAGGTACAGAAATTTGCTTCCTCATTGGAATATGAGGATTACCGATTGACCCAAGAAATGAAATATTTCATCGGTAATGGTTATTATCTGAAATCTTTAGATAATTTCCCTAATTTAAAAAAATCCGAAATAGAACAAAGGATTTTGGAATGGATGCAATATGCCGTTGTTAGAAAAAACATAACCGAGCAGCAGGATAAATATATCCTTACCCATCCTACTCAAGGAAATATGGCCGAAATTTACCAGGAAGAAGGGGGATTTTCTGTAGATGAATTCATAAAAATAGCCCGCCAATACCCAATTTTTAAAAAAGGTGAAAGCTTCTGTTTTCGCCTCTTTTTCCCTGAAAACGGTAGTGACTTTGATGAAGAGCTACAAATTTGCGGTTGTGAAGAAAAGAATGCCTTTCATTCCGAAATAGAGGAATTCTGTGGCAAGGCTTACCTCTTTGAGAGTTCACACTGTTATCCTTGTCTTTCTGCAGCGGAAAAAGCTTTCAGGCTTTTCCTGTCCTTATCACAAAATGCTGATAATTACCAGCTCTCGGATGAGAGCGGAATTGGGCCGTATTCTTTTGGTATTATAGATCCTTCAAAAATACTGGCATACCACCCGAATTGTCATCCCGACCAAACCGGAGCCATGCGGGCAGCCTCCCGCGTCCGGGAATGCCTAGAGGATCATGGCATGCACTTGGTGGAGCACATTTTACTACGCCCTCAACCACAGGATAAGGCTACCTGTGATTGCCTGCTGCCTGTTTGTCCTGATTTTGATTGCGAATTGAATTGGCGAGATGAACTTGAAGAAGACGATCCCTGTGCCGCAGAAGAAAATCCACCCATAGCCTATATCCCCGGAGCTGATCCTTATTCTTTTTGGGCAACGCTGGTGCTGCCCGCCTGGCATCAGCGTTTCCGGACTTCTGAGGGAAGGCTTTTTTTCAGGGAGATGCTTCATCGCGAAGCTCCGGCTATGGTGGGATTCAATATACTCTGGCTTGGTCCCCGTCAGATGTGCCGGTTTGAATCCGCTTTAAGGCGATGGCTGGACTGGTATTGCAATCCGGATTTTTTGTGTGAAGACCGGGAAAATCCGTTGTGCGATCTCGTGCAATGCATCAGTGAGTTCCGGAATGATCCACCTTGTATTACTCCGGAAGTTGCCTCCGGTGATTGCTCCTGTCTGTCTCCGGCACAGAGAAAAAACGATCCGTGTATTGAAGAATCAGACCGGCTATTTTGGTCGGATTGCCCACCAAAACCCGAAAAGGTGACATACAGGGATACCCACAATGTGACAGGAAATACATTCAACGTAACGGTAGATTTAAGAGAAGCGAAGCCAACAGAAGAAAAAACAACCTCAAATACAGAAGAAATGGCCATCCGCCAAATGTTTTCTGAGCGGGAAGATGTTTATAAAACTTTCATACTGGAAATCAGCGATGAAGAAGTAAAATCCCTGGAAATTTTCGACCGGGCAGTATTTTTTGTCACTCACATGCCCGCTTTGTCCGGTTATCAACAATTAGTCAGGTCGGTGTTGGGTCAGGTTAAAGGCGACAAACGTACGAAACGGTATCAATCCATTGAAACAATTTTGCTGAATGTTACCTGGGATCTATTAGACCACTTGGTCATGGCAAACCCAAAAAATATACCGGAAGAGGTTAAATCATCGTTGCAGGAACTGTTTTTGGAAATGAAAACCAAAAGAATAGATGTACAAAAAATTGCCTCGGGGTGGAAAAACGAATCGCTTCAGACGCTATTGTCCGCACCAGTGGTCGAGGAATATATCCAATTTATCAAACACCTTTAAATTATGGCCAATCATCACCTTATCGGTCAGCAAATAATCGAATTGAAGTTGGATTGTCATGAGGAAGCTTTACAGGTGCAACAGGAAATGAGCAGGCTGTATTGGGAGGAAATTGCGCCCGCTTTTGATAAGTTGTTTGATAGACTGGCCGGTCCTGATATACTGGTGAGGTTGGATAGACTGGAAATTGATCTCGGCACTATTTCCACTCAGGACCTGCATGCCCGTTTTTTAGTCGAACAAATGGTAAGCCTTTTGGAAGCAGCAATAAAGAAAGCCAGGCAAGAGGACCTTTTTGGTGTCGTCACTCAGCCTATATATGTTGGCCGTTTTCATCTCTGGCTTTATTTTTTGGAGCATGGTTATTTACCCGCGCATGCAGCTTATCCGAAACCACTCACCAACTGGTATAGCGATATCTTTCAGACCCTGGTCCGGGAGGCTAATGCGGTAGATAGCTTAAGCCGACTGGTTTCCACCTTTCCGCAGGCAATGGAACGTTTGATCATTCAATATGATCCATCATTTTTACAACAGCTCGTGGAGTTGTTCACCGGTTTTAAACAAGATCCGCTGTCTGCAAAAATTTCGGAGACGGCCGGACTGATTGCACAGGCTATTCAAACTTTATCTGAATACATTGAGAAAGAAAGATCAGGTAAAATAGAAACAGCCGACAAAACAGTAGCTGATTTATTAGCCCTCATCTTACAATTGATTCCCTCCTTAAAAAAAGACAGGTTCCGGCAGGATAACCTCAAAAATAAGCTATTGAGTAAAGTTAAACAAAAACCTGATCCCGGATTGGAGATATGGGAATGGCTGGCAGAAAATGATTTTTTACGCTCCGTTTTGGAACAGGAGGCTTCCCAAAAAGAAATTCAGGCAATACCCGCCAAGATTGCCCGGATAATGGCGGGAATGGCGGGAAAGAAAAAACTTTTAAGTGAATCTCCTTTTGTTGGCACTTCCAAAGAAAAGTTACTCCGCCAACTCGAGATTGATTCGTGGAGCATACTGCTACATGAGGTGTTGGTGCTGCGCAAAAAAGCGTCTTCTGACGAATTGATTACTGTTCTTCTGAGCCATAAAAAAATTGACCCCTGGCACATCATGTTGGGCAAGGAATTTTTTGGCAGTAATTGGAAAAAACTGGCGGAGTCAAAGCAAACATTGGAAAAACGAGCTGACAATAAAGTTTTACAAGAAGAATTGAGAAGAAATCAGCCTATCATCCAAAAGCAATTATCCGATAAGGTATTGCCGGATGTTGCCGAAAAAACGTTTTTTATTCCCAATGCAGGCATGATATTGCTTCATCCTTTTCTTTCAACATTTTTCCAAAAACTGAAGCTCCTCAAAGATCGAAAATTCCCGGATACATGGCATCAGCAAAAAGCTGTTTTGATCCTGCACTACTTAGCCACCGAAGAAGATCGGAGCACAGAATTCCAGCTTGTCTTACCCAAACATCTTATGGGCTGGCCCCTGAATATGCCCCTTGACCATACGATAAGTATCAGTCCTGAAGAAAATACCGAAGGAAAGAACCTTTTGGTGGCAGTGATTGATCATTGGGGAGCTCTGGGGAGTACTTCTATCGAGGGCCTGCGGGAAGGATTCCTTCAGCGGGAAGGCAAACTGGAAAAAAAGCCCGACAGCTGGCTTCTTACAGTGGAACATAAAGCAATTGATATTTTGCTGGACAAACTTCCCTGGAACCTCAGCGTGATCAAATTTCCCTGGATGAAGGATTTTTTAAAGGTGGAATGGAAATGAATCTTATCATTTAAATGCAGAAAACATGAAAAAGATATGGGAAGGTGATAATCTGAAGAAGATATATCATCAGGTAAAAGATCTGAAAACGGAGCTGATGCTATCCGGCATGACCGTTTTGATTAAAGACACCGCCGATTTCATTAACTCAAATGGCTTCAAAGATGAAGCAATAGACACATTTCGGGAGGCTTATTTAGCCACCCTGAACCATGACCGCTTTTATTGGGAACAGTTTGGTCCGGGATTATATATGACCTTACCGGATGCCGGTTTACCATCAGGAATCGTCAAGGAGGCTTTCAAAGGCAACTTTGATCTTGAGCCACTAAAAAATGAAAATATTGTGTCAGCCTGGACCCAATTTGCCGGTTACTATTTTTTCAAAATCTACTCTTTGAAAGTCAAAGACATCATTCTTAAAGGCTCCGGTTTGGAACAGGAAAAAACAAAGGTTTTTGAATGTAAGGAACCGGAAGAACATGTTTTCCCCCTGATAGATAAACTCTCCAAACAAAGTAGTTTCGGGCCTGGTTTCTGGTATCCACTGATGCTTTATATAAGTCTGTTGCTGATCCGCTCCAGGTTTGTTACGCTGGAGGAAAATCATGAAGCATTGAAACCTGAAACCAGTATTGAAAATCAGGAAAATAAATTCTCTAACCTCAAACAAAAGCTTGATGATTTCGAGAAAAAACTGAGCGATGCAGAGGTACAGATTGAGGAGCTCAAAAAAGACAGAGCTCCCGAACAGAAAAAAATTATCTCTCCAAAAAGCTCTAAAAAAATTGAAAATTAATATAAGGAGAAGGTAGGAAGTTAATTAGTCGATACTATTATTTCAGGATTGGTCTCTCTTTTTGGCTTGGAGGTGTAGGTTTAATTTTAAGCTTGAAGGTAAGACCTGTAAACAATGACAAAGAATTTGTTTTTTATACCCCTTCTCATTTAGACTATAATTATTCTTGTACTGATTTATATTTTAAACCGAAGAATAAAAGGTACGGATGAAATCGAACGTGATTCTGGTTTATTCGAAAGTAGAAAGAACCACTACTTGAATTTAATGAACGATATATAAAAGTGAAGGTTAAAATTCGGGTATATTTTGAACCTATTATATCTTCTTTATTTAGCCTTCTTCCCATTTCAGATAAATGGAAGCCTCCCGATGCGATTAGTCGGGACCAGAAATGCATGAAATCCTTTAACCTATTCAGGAGAACTCAACAACACTTTTTCACATTTCAATTTTCCTTTTACTAATTCAGTAATTAATTTTTTGTACGACATTATCTTTCCACCTTCTCCTATTCGATATTCTTCTCTTAGATACTTATCATAATAAATGAAAGCGGCTGAGTCCAAATCGTCCACTACGTCCCAAACTCTTCAATCTAAAAATGAGGAACAGCATACTCCCTTTTTTGATAAGGAAGGGGCTAGCGGCTTGTTGTCAAACAGCCAGCAGCCCTTCTTTTCAAAGAATGGCGGTTCCAATAAACCATTTTTTGGTATAACTGGCATCCAGACCAAGCTGACCATAGGTCAGCCTGGAGATAAGTATGAAAAAGAGGCAGATTCGATGGCGGATCAGGTAGTGCAAAGACTAGCAGAAAATAATGATTCGAAGGACCAACCAGTACAAAAAAAGTCAGCTAGCATACAACGCAAACCTATTTTTGAAAGCGAAGCGGAGCCAAACATTCAAGCCAAAACCATCAGTGGTCAAAGCTTGAATTCAACCATGATTCAGCCTAAATGCGCGGATTGCGAGGAAGAAGAAAAACTTCAGAAAAAGGAGGAATCAGGTAAAGAGGAACAACTTCAGATGAAGCCGATCTTCGAAAGCGCCCCCCCTCCCCCTGATGAGGAAATGGTGCAGCGGAAATGCGCAGCATGTGAAGCTAAAAAAGAAAAACTTCAGACCAAATCCGAGGGACCCGATGCTCCTGTAGCTTCATCCAATTTGGAATCCCGCCTCCAATCCTCCAAAGGCGGTGGCTCCTCCTTACCTGAAGAAACCAGATCTCAGATGGAAGGAGCATTCGGGTCGGATTTTTCAGGAGTGCAGGTGCATATGGATAGCGCTGCGGTACAGATGAATAAAGATTTGGGGGCAGAAGCCTTTACCCATGGCTCCGATGTGTATTTTAATGCGGGGAAGTACGATACGGGAAGCACGGAAGGGCAGAGGTTGTTGGGGCATGAGTTGACTCATGTGGTGCAACAAGGGGAGGGAGTGTTACAGAAGCCAACTGGCAATCAAGTTCAAGCGCAGTTGGAGGTCAATTCCCAGCACTTATTTGAAGATGAAGTAGAAAGTACTGTACCCATATCTTCAGCAGACGAACAAGCTGCCGAAAGAGGAGCGTCATCAATCACTCCAGAACAAACCTCTGCTGCTGGAGAACCGACAACTTCTGAAACAGAAAGCTCTCTTGAAGAAGCTGATGAAGATGGCGGAAAAAGTGAAAGTACTAATACAACCGATACTAATGCCTCTGCCAGTTCTACTGGCGATACCAATTTTTCCACGTCTTCTCCCACTGAGACATCTACTTCCGACGGAAGTGTTGCAGGGCCAGAGCCTCCTGCGAGTGATGTTTCCCCGGGTGCAAGTGACACGGTTGCGCCTGGCTCTCAAGGGAATGGAACTGTTCCTAGCGAGGGCCAAGCCTCGCCATCAGACAGCTGCACGCCTGAATGCTACAGAGGGGCAAGAGAAGAACCAGCAGAAGAACCAGCAGAAACCCCATCGGATCCTCCATCTACCCAGGTAGAGGCAGAAGCAAGCGAAGGTGATGAGGAAGATCTGCCAGAAATAGATGATTGCCCAACAGAACAAGCTGATGCTGCGGTAGCTGCTTCTTCAACATCCAATCCATCGGAAGCTGCTGGGCCTGGAACTGCTTCACCTACTGGTTCTGACTCATCGACGGGCAGTGCAAGCGCGGAAGCAGCGGGAGGTTCTACTGGTGCAGCCAGCGCTACAAGTGAAGGGGCTTCTGAAGGACCTGGTAGTTTGGCGGGTGATGCTTCTCTTGCCGGATTTATTACTTCAGCGGAATCAGAGCGTAGTATAGCCGTATCTGCATATGAGGGGTCTTCAACGGCACTGGGCGCTATCCCAGCAAGAACAGAAAGCATTCGCGCTGGAGTCCAGTTTTTTGCACGCTCCGGAGAAAGTCTGGCAAGACAAGAACAACGCCGTTTAGCTGCGAGTCGTGCCAACCGCTTCTTGTCCGCTATTGCGGACAAACTTGATGAGGCTACTACCTTTGCACTGGAGGATATTCCTAACCAATTAGGGTTGACTGCCGAATCGGCCAAGGCGCAAATTGGCGCTTCGATGGAGGTTCAGAAAGCAGCCATTTCAGCACGCATTGAACAAGCGCGTGGACAAGCAATTGCCGGAGCCGCAACAACCCAAGGTGCCGTTCGCGCACAAGCGGCGGCCTATGTGGCGGATGTTGAGTCACAGACAGCAACAGCAATCGAGTCACTTACCACAACCCATGGCGAAACGATGGCTCAGGTCGATGCGTTGGAAACATCTACGCTTGATAATATCAATAGCATTTATTCCGATGGGCGCACCAATTTGGAAATTTTGGGAACCACGATGGGGGCCGAGTGTACCGCTAAGGGTGAAGAGTTTGCTACAACATACGAAGGCTTTTCCAATTGCACATCGAACGAAGACGCTTGGTATGATGGAGATCTTTCGGGTCGAAAGGCTGAGGCACAGGCTGAAGCTGCACGCGAAGTTGCTAAGACATACCACGACAGAATGGTAGAGGCAGCCCGTAAACGGGCACGTGAGGTCACGCGTAATGGCCGGAAAGCTGACCGTTGCTCCATTATTGCATCAGCCGGTAGGTCACTCGACACGCTCGATGAACAGTTGCCAAGCTTGATTAATGCCTTTGAAACAACCCGTGATACCGCAATTCAACAGGCGGGAGCTACCGAAAGCAATCTCATTGCATCTATTGATTCATCACTGGCCGCAACAATTAGGCAACTGGATCAGCAGGAACATAGTCAACGTCAGGCTATCAACGATACGGGCTACTTGCAGCAGGTATTGCAAGAGCAAATAGCCCATAATGCTACAGCTGCAGTACAGCAAGGCGTTCAAACCGCAGTAAGTTCCGTGCAGGAGGCCATGCTGGATGTACAAGCAAGGTTTGTATCCGGTGATACGCCAAACTCTGTTGCACTGGAGAACGCACTCACTCAGGTCGAGCGAAATATAAGCGCTGCTATGGACGGACTCTATACCAGTGCAAGTACCGGAACCACGGTAGCTCAAGCCCAACTCACTGAAGCATTTCTACAAGCAATCACTTCACTTGAAGGTATCACTCAGAGTAATGATGAGTCTGTAGCAGGCTTGAGTGGTGGATTTAGCAATGCCATGAAAAGCATCTCAGGTATTGATAATTTTGCAACACAAAGAACAACGTTTACGGCGCAAGTACAACAGAGTGTAGAAGCAAGTGTTGCAGCGCTGACTCAAGCATTAGAGGGTTTTCAGCAGAGTTGTGAAACCACCCTTGAAGGGGCACAAACAACGTTGACTCAAGCACAAGAAAGCTTGGAACAAAATCTGCGAGAGAGTAAACAAGGGCTGGAATGCGAAATGACCCGAAAAGCGGACGAGGCTGCCTCAAAAGAAGCACCTGCCTGGAAACGAGTACTCGCTGTTGTGCTGGTTATCATCGTAATTATTATTGTAATTGCCGTCACGGTCATAACAGCTGGCGCGGCTGGCCCACTAATTGTGGCTGCCCTAGGAGGGCCTTTATTAGCTGGGGCGATTATTGGCGCAGCAGTTGGCGCGGTGGTTTCGGGCTTACTGGCTATGGCCAGCAATTTATGGAGCAACCAGGATGTAATGAAGGGTGTTGGGAAGGCGATTCTCATCGGGGCAATTACGGGTGCCGCTGGAGGCTTTATCGGGGCAGCCGCAGGTGCAAGCGCAGGAGCTCTCTTCTCCGGTGCTTCCAAGGCCGTTCAGACCGCCGCTCAATTTGGCGCTGCCATGATCTCTGCTGGTGGATTTGACGTAGTTACCCAATATGTTATGGGTGGCTTCTCGTTCAAGGATTTCTCCTTGGGGCAACTTGGAGTCACACTTTTAATTACTGCAATCACTTTTGGTCTGGCGCACCGTGTCTCAAGCAGAGCGGGAGCGCCTGCAACAGACGCGCCGGAGGGAGCGCCTGCAACGGACGCGCCTGAGGGAGCGCCTGTAACAGACACACCGGAGGGAGCGCCTGCAACAGACGCGCCGGAGGGAGCGCCTGCAACGGACGCGCCTGAGGGAGCGCCTGTAACAGACACACCGGAAGGAGCGCCTGCAACAGACGCGCCGGAGGGAGCGCCTGCAACGGACGCGCCTGAGGGAGCGCCTGTAACGGACACACCGGAAGGAGTGCCTGCAACGGACGCGCCGGAGGGAGCGCCTGCAACGGACACACCGGAAGGAGCGCCTGCAACGGACACACCGGAAGGAGCACCTGCAACGGACACACCTGAGGGAGTGCCTGCAACGGACACACCTGAGGGAGCAAGGGCTCGTGAAGAACGCCTTCAGAGATTATCACAAGATCCAGATCATAATGGGAACATAACTGAAGGCAGTCGTAGAGAAGCAGAGGTTGCTCTTGCTCTGGAAGAAGCTGGAAGATTAGATGGTGTAAGAAGGCCAGGCCATGGCGAAAGTGGGGATTTTGTGGATGCTACAGGGCAAGAGTGGGATGTGAAAGCACCACGTAGCCGTGAAGTGTTAAGAGAACACATACGAGAGCAAGCTAGGCAAGCGGGAAGACCTGAACCGAATATACCTGAGACACGACCATTGCGTGGAGAGTTCACAGTAGAGGGAGAATTGGGAGTGATTCGAGGTGAACTAGCTACTGGAGAGAGAGTAATTATAGATACTCATGGTCTCACTCCGGCAGATAACGCCGCTTTACGTCAAGCTGTACAAGATGCAGGGCTTGGAAGAGATGTAATTTTTTATCCTTAACGAATAAGATATGTTTTCAAAAGAAAAAAACCTACCTAATAATCTCGCCTTGGCACTAGCAAACAGTCGTTTATGGTATGAAAGCGGAGGAAAAAATGGTCAGCGCCTCTATCTAGCTTATGAAAATTATGAAGGCATGGATTTCTCTGGAGAGTTTTTCACAGAGGCAACTTTGCAAGAAACTAATTTGAATAAATCCTGTCTTGGGTCGGTTAATGGAGTAAGGGCTTTGGCCAACGGTATTATGTTGAAAAATTCAGTCTTACATTTTAGCGATTGGACGAAAGCTGAAATGGAAGGTGCTAACCTTTCAGCAGCACAAGGTAAACGGGTCCAATTTGTAAAAGCCTTGTTACGGGAGGCAGTTTTCTGTGAATCGTATTTCTCTGAGAGCAACTTTTCTCAAGCTGTTTGTATAAGAGCCGATTTTTCTAGATCTAATCTTACAGGAGCCAACTTTACCAAAACATTGTTAGATGGTGCTAACTTTAAAAATGCAGATCTGACTAATGCTATATTTAGTGCTTGTCACCTTAGTGAAGATACAAAGTTTTCTGGTGCTAATGGAATTGAAAAAATAGAATGCACTCATGTATTTTTTCAAGATAAGCGTTTAGATGGAGCTTTGGCAAAAGATTGTTTACAAAATCTCTAGGTACAAAAATTATTTCGCTACTAAATTATCAAAATGGATACACTCTTAGAGTTGACCTCAGCAATTTTAAATAAAGTTCGGATCAGCGATATAGAAATGATGGGGGCGGATCTGATCGATGCGGAGCTTTCCAATATGCAGGCCGATAGACTCAATTTGTGCTCAGCTAATATGTCTGGTTCGAAACTGCGTATGGTACGTCTGGGGGATTCTCGGCTCAATGGGGCAAATTTTGAAAAGGCCGATTTCACAAATGCGGTTCTGCGGATGTGTGTGCTTGATGGTGGAAGGGGGGCGGGTGCATGTTTCAACAATGCACGAATAGAAGACAGTTCAGCGAAAGGTGCCTGCCTTACTGGTGTTGAAATGAGAGGAGCAAAACTTACCGAGACATCATTTGAACGGGCGGTCTTACAGGATGCAGCGCTTGATGGTGCAGAGGGGGATGGTATCGAATTTCGTGGAGCTGATCTTTCTCGTGCAACATTTATTAGCGTTCGATTTAACGATGCTGACTTTCGCGGTGCAGATTTGCGCGGTGCCAACTTATCGAAAGGGTGCTTTCGTGATGCTGATTTTCGTGGGGCGCTACTCGACGGTACTTTATTCGAAGGCGCAGACTGCAGCGGTGCCATTTTTGATGCCAACGAAGGACCGTATGCCGCTAGTACTGATAAGGAAAAAAATGACGAACCTGCTAACATCCTGGCTAGCCTCTTAAGTAATACCCTAATAAAATTACCAGGTGTATTTGCTGGGAACGAGGATTTCATTAAGGATATAACCGATCGCCTACAGCAAGCGAGTGATGCATATAAGACCACTTCAAAACATTCGCCTGAGGAGTGGAAAGAATGGACTGAGTCGTTTTTGGCGTTAGCAAAAGACAAGGAAACCCTTGACCTTGAAACCATCATCGAAGCATTATATAAAGGTCCCATTAAACTTCAAAACCAATCTTTGTTAGGTGCAGTTTCCAAAGAGGAAATGCTTGATCGCATGCGAGCTTTGAATAAGCTACTGAACTCTTCTACCAATGAACCACCAGAGGCGTGGAAGCCGATTCTCGAACCTTTGATGAAAAAGTTGAAGTCAGGAGAAGGAATCGATTTTAAAACTATACAAGGGTTATTCTCTAAACTGTTGCAAGATTTACCCTCGAAGTGATTTGCCATTGCTGACTGAATTGACTATCCAGCTAACCCCTAAAATTCATGCTCACCATCCAAAAAAAAGAAAGCTTCGGTAAAAACACCTCCGCCAACAATCTGGCTGTTGCCCTTCCACCGATGGAGCATAGAGTATTGTTGGAAGATATAAACCCCCAGGCCAGGAGCAGAAGAGGGTGTTTCTGTGGAAGGCTTCTAACAAAGAAGTTGACCTGTTACTATTCGGCCTTGGCTTTTAAATATTCGCATTATAAATAATGAACAATCAACATTCTCCTCCAACCTTACCCTCCTACTCAAGGAACTCTATATAAAATTAGGGCACCTCTAAAAATATGAATGATACCATTTTTTAAATCAAGAATATGCTCTTTTTGCTTAGGGTTGCAGTTTGTATTGGTTTACTGAACATTTCAATGATCCTATCGCGACTGGTTTTATGGATTGGCAGCAATCATATCCATGCTGTTTTGGGCAATGACTTTCATTAGGGATAAGTATCTGCTATAAAAAAGTGATGAAAGGGAAAGATTATATCTCATTTTATTAACAGCTCAAAAAATATGCTATGGCGGGAAGGAAAAGAACTACCCAAGGACTAAGATGTATTTAGCGAACTAGTAATTGATAGCGAATAAAAATTTACCTAGAATAACCGAATGGAAAAAACGATGGTTAAAATTAGAATATATTTTTTGAGTTAGGGATAAATGATCAAAAAACTTATAATGATAAACACCTCCTCTTTAAGTTTAAAAAATCAACTTAAGGCTCCGATTTCCTTGAACTGGCGGCTCGGAAATAGAATTGTTGAGAGATGTAAATTATGACGGTATGGCACATTATTCCTTGCCAGGATATAAAATTTCAACACCTTTATCCCATAAATCGGTAGAAGAAATTTGGTATATTATTTCAGGAGAAGGAGAAATGTGGCTAAAATCCCTTGATAACGAAGAAGTAATTCCCCTTTCGCCGGGGGTCTGTCTTACGATTCATATAGGAAATCATTTTCAATTTCGAAATTTAGAAAAAGCCCCATTATGTATATTAATATCCACCATGCCATCATGGCTCGGACCTGAAGAAGCAGTTGTTGTGGATGGGTATTGGTAAGGTAATGAATTCGTGTTTAGAATTAAGTCATCCAAACGACTATCATGGCTATAGATAATCCGCAATCCTCCACCAACCTCACTCTTCTCCTCAAAGAACTCGATATCATTCAGGACACCATCAAAAACCTGGATGATATCATTTACAAAACCAAAAATTTTGCTTTCTTGGCTTGGGGTGGCAGTTTGTATCTTTTTACAGAGCAGTTTAAAGAAATAGATGAAACTTATCGTGCATTGTTATACGGATTGACAGCGATCATCCCACTGCTGTTTTGGGTCATGGATTTTCGTTGGAGGATACATTTATTAAGGAGTAGTAAAAGAGAAAGAATCATCTCCCGATTTATTAATAGCCCCGTATTTGAACTTTGGCAATTGGGAAATAATTTGCCACCTGACCAATCATTTCCACTATACGATCCGGTGGGCTGCATATATTTTACAAAAGCCTCCGGAAAAGTAGATCCTGAAAATGTAAAGTTCAGTGAACAGTATCTAATTGATAATAGAAATTTTGGCTGGCTAAAAGTTGCTTTTTATAAAGATGCATATATTTTTTATGGCACACTTGTCCTGATGTCGCTTATATTAAGCACCACCTACTTTTTTGTATTATAATAATTAAAGAACAGATACACTTTTACATTTCTTTACTATAAGGATATTTAAAATTTTTAATATTTATTAAATTTTGCTTACAGTGTTTATTCCCTTAAAATATTTTCTAAGCTTTTAAACTTTATAACCATGGAACAAAACAGCTATAAACCCTCCTTGGCGCTGCGCTGGAACCGTTTGGCCTGCGATGCGCTTTACTATACCAAAACTCCCCCTACAGTGGCCGCCAGGGCCCTGGCCATGGTTCATACCGCGATGTACGATGCCTGGACTGCCTACAGCGGGGGAAAGGAGGTAAGTACCACCACCGGTGCCTGGCTGAAAAAGAAGGATTCAGAATGTACTCGTGAAGATAGAGAGAAAGCTTTCAGCTACGCTGCTTTTTACATTTTATATAAATTGTTTCATGATAATCTACCTGCTGAGCATAAAAAGATTTTTGAAGATCTGATGCATGAAATCAGCTGTGAAGTAGACATGGAAACATTCGATGTAAGCAAACCGGAGGGAATTGGCAACCTATCAGCAAAGTTAGTCTTGGATTGCCGGCTAGGTGACGGATCCAATCAGGTAAATGGCTACGCTGACTATACCAGTTATCGTCCTGTAAATTCGCCTCCACCTAAAAGGCCATTAAAAGATGTTGGTAAATGGCAACCTCAGCTTGACGAAAAAAAATTCGCCCAAAAACACCTAACCCCCCATTGGCCTCTTGTCAAACCTTTTGCCCTTAGCTGGGGAGGTCAGTTTCGTCCCCCTTCACCTGCATCCTGCGACAGTGATAAATTTAATAGACAACTAGAGGAAATCATTAAAATCAGTAAAACCTTAACTGAAGAGCATAAAATAATTGCTGAATATTGGGCTGGCATGCAAGAAGACAAATTCGAAAATCACACCACCATTCCGGGATATGGTTACTGGACAGGACCACCTGCTCAATGTTGCAGAATAGGACATTATATTGCTAAGAAAAACAATTTTAAAAATTCCAATGCCATCAAAATGTTCTTTGCTCTTAGCAATGCAATGTTAGATGCTTCCATTGCGGCCTGGGATGCAAAAGTATATTACGATTATACCAGGCCAGTCTCAGCAATCCATGAACTATATGACAACAAACGCTTCCAAGCCTGGGGAGGCCCATGTCAGGAAATTGTTGATATGGACGGTGAAGGTTGGTGCCCTTATCTGCTAACAACACCTCCTTTTTCGGAGTATGTTTCTGGACACAGTACTTTTAGCAATGCCGTCGCGGAAATCATAACCTGTTTCTGCGGAAGCAATGAATATGGAGAAAGCGTATCTTTTCCTCCAAAAAGTTCAATCATTGAACCAGACTGCACCCCTTCCAAAGAAATCACGCTGCATTGGTCTACTTTACAGCAAGCTGCGGATCAGGCGGGAATGTCTCGACGATATGGGGGAATCCATTTTGAAGAAGGGGATATGCGTGGCCGGGAGCTGGGCAAAAAAGTGGCCAATGAGGTGTGGAAGAAGGTTCGCCTGTTCTGGAACGGAGACCTTGGATGAAAATCATTTCCATAGCCATGCTAAAAGGAGGTCCCGGCAAAACAACCTTGGTCCACAATCTGGCTGCGGCATTAAGAGAGGCAGGTAAAAAATGCCTGCTTATCGACCTTGACCCTCAGGCAAGCCTATCGCAGTCCTTGGGCATATTGGATGAGCCCGAACCCAACATCTATCACCTGCTAAAACAGGAAGCTTCTGGAAAAGCGGCAATGCTGGAAGAAACCATACTTTCCATTAGTGGCCTTGATTTAATCCCGGCTTCTTTAGAACTGGCAAGTGCTGAACTGGAATTGGTCAGCATTTATGGACGGGAAAATATTTTAACCCAAATCCTGCAGCGTATAACCAGTAACTACGATTTTATTCTGCTTGACTGCCCGCCGTCAATTGGCATGTTGACCGTAAATGCCCTGGTAGCAAGTGATTATATCCTGATGCCACTGATGGCAGAATTTTTACATTTAAAGGGTGCAAAAAGTTTCCTCCGACATGTTGAACTTATCCGGCGTTTAAACAGTAAAATAAGTATCCTAGGATTTGTACTAAACAGATATGATGCCCGTAAAACAATGACCCGGGAGGTTGAGGCAAAGTTGATTGAGGATTATGGAAAGGATAAAGTATTTAAAACCCATATCCGTAACAATATTGCCCTTGCGAAAGCGCAGGAACAGGGATTGGATATTTTCCAATTCGATCAACAGGCCAATGCCGCCAAGGATTACAGGGCTTTGGCAGAAGAACTATTAACAAAAATATACCTTTCTTAAATATCACGGTCATGAGAAAGTCTTCTCTAATAAATCGCCGTCACCGAAACCCGCAGGTTAAAGAGGGTGAACGGCAACAGCCATTCTTTTCCAAATCAAATGCGGGTGTAGTCCAGAAAAAAGAGGATCACCTTCCTTTTTTTCAAGCCAAACTCGCCATAGGGCAACCCGGTGATAAATATGAGCAGGAAGCGGATGCCGTGGCAAACCAGGTGGTTAATGCCCCGGGTTCATCTCCCCAAATACAACAAAAAGAAATCAGCACCATCCAACGCAGTACACTTACGGAAAATCAGGAGGAAAAACCTGTCCAAGCACAGAAAGAAGAGGAAGAACCCGTACAGATGATGCCTTCCAATGAAAAAGAAGAGGAAGGGATTCAAATGCAGGTTGAGGAAGAGGAAGAACCTTTACAAAAAAAGGAAAGTGAGGAAGAGGAATTACAAATGCAGCAAGAAGAAGAGGAGCCGCTTCAAAGGGTGGAAAGTGAAGAAGAAGAAGAACTTCAAATGAAATCGGAAACGGTCAATACTACGGCGAAACCGCAACTGAGCAGCCGCATACAGGGTAAAAGAGGAAAAGGCAAACCGATCCCAAAAAATGATCGTTCCTATCTGGAAAATGCCTTTGGTACGGATTTCAGTGGCGTTAATATCCACACGGATGCAGAATCAGTTCAGATGAACAAGGAATTGGGAGCACAGGCCTTTACGCATGGGGAAGATGTGTATTTCAATGCCGGAAAATACAGGCCTGAAAATTCTGAAGGCAAACGGTTGCTGGCTCATGAATTGACACATGTGGTGCAGCAGAAGGGCGCAAATACATTAAGAAAAAAATCCAGAAAAGGGGATTCCATAAACCACCATTCTGAAGGACCCATTTTACAAAAACAGCAGGCACCAAGTAGGTGGGAAACTCTGAAAAAGGGAGCGAAGGTGTATTTGGGAACTACCTTAAAAGATGAAGGAAGTGCCTATGCAAAAGCATTGATGCGGCATTATGCAATGGGGAGAGGAAGTGAATTTAATCCTGAGGCTTTATCGTTTAATTTTCCTACGGATTCCATGTGGGATTCCTTTATGAGTTCGAGACCTGAGATTCAAACAGCCATGTACAATAAGTTTGAATCATTGGCTCTTGAAAAGGTCAACAGCGGAGCGGCTTCAGGAAAAATCACCACCCATATCACAGGGGTGAGGTTAAATCAACTGGAATCTATGAGATTGACATTACATGGTTGTCACCGTATCGACCTTGAAGGTGATTTTACTATAGTATCCGGCAAAAACAGCCAATATTTAACATTCAGTAACATGCGTTTTGCATGGATTGACGTAGGTGATATGCACCCGGGAACGGTTACAGAAACTGATTCCGGGGAGCAGATCGACGATGTTGAATTTACCGGAGCAGGAAGTTCCTATCCAATTAAAATTCCGTTTACCATGCAGGGTACTTCGAACTGGCTGATTTTAAATGGAACCGATATCACCAAATTATTTGGATGGCCTAACCCGGTAAATGCAAAATCCAAGCAGAACAGGGGATGAAGTGCCTGGGATATTTTATAATTGGCGTAATTTCAATAACTGTTCTATTTCAAGCCTGTAAAAAACCTAAAATGGAAAATAAAGCGCATATCGAAGTAAAAAAAGCATTAGGTCTGGATATTCCTGAATATGTAGACAATCTCTATTTTGAATCTGAAAGACTCATGGGATTAATGGCATATTTGCGTTTTGACGTTCCCATTAATCAATTCGATGATTTGCTGAACATCAGCCCCCTGTTTCCTAAAGATGTTTCCGACAAAGTTGAACCAATTGATTTTTCTGTTTACAACGATCAATCCGATTGGTGGAAACCTGAAGAATTGACAAATCCTAAGTTTGGTGAAACATACGGCAATAGGGCAAAATGGACTACTTCTTCTTACATGGCCTGCCGGTTTAATCAGGATAGCGTTCAGGTATATTTTATGTATTTTGAGGAACCTTAAAAAACCGGTAATTATTCTCAGCCGGATCAAATCTGCAGGATCTTAATGCGCCTTTTTTACTATCTTTTGATAATCACTAGAAATGTTTTTGGTTAAAATGAGATGTCATGGTTAAGCCCGTCAATGCCACCTTACAGGGCCACATTATTCGTCTGTCCGAATTCATTTCCGGCCGGATCAAATCATTTTTTGCTCCCGAAAGAAATTTTGAAGAGGTCGATTTCCCCGTGTTGTTGAAAAATGGGAAACCACAAACCTATTTTCAGGATTTTGTACTTCAGCACCAATTGACGGAAAAAGATCAAGTCCTGTTGCTGATTTCATTGGTCCCACATCTACAGGCTGATTTTTTTGATAAAATCCTTCAGGAATCTCTCCCCCAGCCCGGTGATTTCCCTCAACTGGGAGGCACCCGTGGCAAAAACTTCCGCGGCTTCCTGCCCACCGGAGAGACGGTGCTGTTTCTGCTGGCAGGCGAGGACATAGAAAGACGTCTGGAAGTGCAGCAGCTCTTCAGTGCAAATCACCTTTTTGCCAAAAAAAATCTATTATGGCTGGAAGAGGTGCCTGACGGCGAGCCCCTTATGAGCGGTCGCATCATTCTCTCGCAAGAATATGTGGATTTATTTACCGCGGGCAAAGTGTCCAGGCCCCGCTTTAGCATGAATTTCCCGGCGCAGTTGTTAGAAACAGAACTGGAATGGGATGACCTGGTGCTCCATCCGGATACCAGGGATCAAATCAAAGAACTGGAAATCTGGGTAAAGCACGGGGATACCCTGATGAACGAGTATGAAATGCACCGGAAACTAAAACCCGGATATCGGGCACTGTTTCATGGACCGCCCGGCACCGGCAAAACTTTGACATCTTCTCTCCTTGGAAAATACACCGGAAAAGATGTTTATCGAATCGATCTATCCATGGTGGTTTCCAAGTTTATAGGGGAAACCGAAAAAAACCTGAGCAACCTCTTCGCCAAAGCAGAAAATAAGGGCTGGATATTGTTTTTTGATGAAGCAGACGCCCTGTTTGGCAAAAGGACCAATGTTCGGGATGCCCATGATAAATATGCCAATCAGGAAGTATCCTACCTCCTGCAGCGTGTGGAGCAGTACAACGGTCTTGTCATCCTCGCCACAAATTTCAAAAGCAATATTGACGATGCTTTTAGCCGGCGTTTTCAGTCCATTGTATATTTCCCCATGCCTGGCATAGAGGAGCGGCTGAATCTTTGGCAAAAGGCTTTTCCCGATAAAATAAAGCTGGAAAAAGACATCAATCTTCCGGTCTTGGCCCAGAAATACGAACTATCCGGTGCCGAAATTATTAACATCGTTCAATTTGCCTGCCTACGCACCCTAGACCGGCAAAACGGGCATATTATTTACAGCGACCTGTTTCAGGGAATAAAAAAGGAATTTCAAAAAGAGGGTCGGATTATGCGGTGAAACTTGGCCAAATAATAATTTAATTCACAATGAATTCATAGCATAAAAGTGCCTAGAACAGCATTTTCAAACCAAATCAAACGCATATGCATAGGAAATAATATCCTTATAGGTGTGGACATCAAGTTTTCTGTTGATGTTTTTCCGGTGCTGTTCCACCGTTCTTCTGCTGATATGCAATCGAGCTGAGATTTGGGGATTGTTGAGTCCTTCGGCCAGAAACTTTAATATTTCAGACTCCCGGAGGGTCAATGTTTCAAAATCTTTGTTGTGATTGTTTTTGAAAATTTCCTCCCCGATGATCCGGTTCATTTTTTTGGAATAGACGAGGTCATCCTCTATGGGTTTTGTGATAGAAATAAATCCTGAAAGAAAACTGCACTTTTTTATAAACACCAAGCATACCGAATAATCCCGGATAGAAGGGTTGAATATTTGCTGATAATTTGAATAAACGGTATCGTAATTTTTGGTTTTACAAAACCGCTTAATCTTTGGGAACTCAAATTTGATCGTATCAGGATGATAAAATTTATTGACAAATACACTTCCCATGTTTATAATATGATCTTTTGCCATACAAAACCAGCCACATCCCTTTTCATTTAAAAACCTAAAGTTGTAGTTGACATCATTACAATGAAAGATATCGGGAGTCAATCTGCCCACCTCCTCTAAAGAAACGTGATTTACTGAGATCATATGATCATATTCGATCAAATCCCGATGCTGATTATCCAAAACAGAAATAAGGCTTTCCATAATAATTGTCTTTAAAAAATTAGCTAAAAATTTTTTAAAATATCTGGTCCTTTAAAAACCTTTGAGAGAGTAAGAATTACCATCTAACCACATCCTCAAATATTTTTTTTGTAAAGTCCTTGGGTAAAAACCTTCTAATAATAATTATATTCTAGAAATATAAAATACTGAAATAATCTTTGATATCATTCACAGAACCGAAAACAAAGTAATTAGTATAACCTAAATTTGATTGTTTTATTTTAAAAAAACAAAAATTCAATTAAAAACTATGCTAACAATTTATAATTTAATTATTTAAATAAATATATAGAATTTTTGGATTTTTTATATAAACTGTGGTTCTTATTTTTTGTAATAAATTCCACCACTTTCTTTTTCATAGAATTTTTCCAACTCAGGAAGTCTTTCCATTAGTCTTTGAAACACGCCTTCTTCATCAATAACCACCTCAGGCTTTTCTTTAATAAAAAATTGGTATGCAATGGCCATATTTGTGAAATCATCATAATCCTCCAAAATCCTTTTGGATAACCTGTAATTGAGATAGGGAGTGGCAAGTTTTGCCTGATGGTAATAGCCCAAATCATCACCCAATACGAGAACGGATTTCCCTGCTGTGATACGATGCTTTTCCTCAACGAAGGTTGCGTATCTGTCGATTCCATTCCCATTCATTTTATAAGTAATCCAAGAAAAACCGATCAGCGGAATAAGTATCAAAAAGCTGACGAAAAGGACGTTAAGCAATATTCCTCTTTTTAGATATATAAAAATCTGGGTGATAAAATATGTTAATCCCGGGATCAGGATGGTTAGTTGGTAAGGTGTTTTTCTGTTAGTCAAAAAGATGGACAACAAAGCAAAGACCAAATAGATAACCATTATCTGCCTTTGTTTTTGCTGGTTTACGGTAATCATTTTAAAAATTGCCCCTACAGAATAACCGATGATGGCGAAGAATACAGGGGTTGCAAATAGAATTCCCAGCTCATTGTAACGGACATGTGTGTAAACATCGGATGTTCTTGAAGCTAATATGTATTCCAAAATAAATTCAGGCAAGGCATCTATCCAAAAATAATAAAGTGCACAACCCACCAAAGGAAGGAAATAACCCAAGATGGATAATACCAATTGATTGAAAGAAAAACCACTGACCGTAATTCCGACCACAATCATAAAGGGTAAAAATATCACCAAGGGAAAATGAAAGCAGGTTGCAATACCGCCGAAGATTCCCACCAGCAGAATGGAATCGGAACCTTCCTTCTGCAAGACGGTCTGTGAAAACAACTGTCCCAGTGCGATAACAACAAATGTACTTCCCATCAATGCCGGGGACAGGGTAATAAGATCAAAGGATGCATGGAAAAGTATCACCATCACCAATCCCGGTAAATAGGTGTTTTCATCAAATGATTTATACCGTATAAACAGGTTGTTGATATAGATCACCTGAAACAATATGATCAACAAACCTACAAGTTTATAGATCAGCAGGCTTTTACCAAACATCAGGTGCAATATCCAATATATACCTGCCGATAATGGGCCGGTATCATCCAGGACATCCAGATACATATGGTGCCCTGCTGCCAGGCGTTCTCCGGCCAACATCCAGATCATTTCAGGCTGTAATAGGGGTACATCCAGTGCTACAATGTAAATCCCGCTCAAAATCATCACAATCAGCAGTATACCAATTAATCTGAAGGGATCGTTAATTCTAAAAAAACTGAGCAAGGTTAGTGGATAAGTAATGGTGATACAATCGGAAGCCGAAATTAAAGGTTACTCATTTAATTCACTAAATTTGTTTCAACTATTATGTGATATGGAAAGTAAAAGACAACAAAAAAATGCCAAGCTCATCCAAAAGGAACTTGGCGAAATTTTTATGAGGGAATCCAAACATCTGGTAGGTGGGGCTATGGTGACCGTGGTAAGGGTGGAAATGAGTCCTGACCTCAGCTTGGCCCGGGTAAACCTGAGTTTTCTTCTTGCCAACAACCAAGAGCTTTTTGAAAAAATCAATGAACATAAAAAGGAAATCCGAAAGCATCTTGGGAACAGGATCGGAAAAAGTGTGAGGATTGTTCCTGAGCTGGCATTTTTCTTGGATGAATCTTCGGCCTATGCACAGCATATGGATCAGGTAATCTCTTCATTGGAAATTCCAAAAGCCGGTGAAGATGACGAGGAAGAAAAGGAAGATTAATCAATACTATTAAACACCTTATTCTTGAACCTCTCCCTTTTTATAGCATCCCGATATTTCCGAAGCAAGAAGAAGAAAAACTTCATAACAATTCTCTCCCGGATCTCCATGATAGGAGTAGCAGTTGGTACGATGGCATTGATCATCGTTCTTTCTGTATTCAATGGATTGGAGGATTTGGTAAGGGGACTTTATGCTTCTTTTGATGCAGAGCTTAAAGTGGAGGCTACACAGGGAAAATCTTTTGAGGCCACGGAAGAATGGTTGGAAAAGATCAAAAACCTGGATGGCGTAGCTGTTGTGACGGAAGTCATCGAGGATAATGCGCTTTTTCGGTATAGAGATGACCAACATCTTGCCAGACTAAAAGGTGTGTCAGAAAACTTTATTGACCAGGATCGATTTGAAAAGGGCTACCTGTGGGGGGATTTGACTTTGGGTGCACCCGGACAGCCCAGTGCAATAGTTGGTAGAGGTGTAGGCTTTTTTCTCTCCATCGATCTGGAAAATGATTTTGAGCTACTTCAGGTTTTTTATCCTAAGGCTCCACGAAGTGCAGGAACTATAGATCCTACACAACTGTATAGCAGGGATGTGCTCAAGCCTGCTGCTTTCTTCAGCATTGAGAAGGAATTTGATGATAATTATATAATTGCACCATTGGATTTTGTAAGTGAATTGCTCAATTATGGGGAAAAGAGAACCGCCTTGGAAATTAAGGTCGGTGAGGGACACACCATATCAGCGGTCAAATCTGAATTGCGAAACATGTTGGGACCTGAATTTTCTGTGAAAGATACTGACGAACAACATGCAGGATTACTGCGGACCATTAAAATCGAAAAACTTTTTGTCTTTATCACTTTAAGTTTTATTCTGGCCGTGGCTTCCTTTAATATTTTCTTTTCATTGTCTATGATGGCCATTGAGAAGAAAAAGGATACGGCTGTTCTATTTGCGATGGGTGCTACACAGAAACTGATCAGGCGGATTTATATCAAGCAGGGAGCAATAATAGCAATTACCGGAGCAGTAATCGGTTTGATCTTGGGATTTTTTATCTGTTGGCTTCAGGATACTTTTGGTTTGGTTTCCTTGGGAATCACCTCTTCCATTGTCGAAAACTATCCCGTAAAGATGATTTGGACTGATTTTCTATGGACCAGCCTGGCTGTGATAGCCATTACCTTTATGGCCTCTTACCGTCCTGCGGTGATTGCCTCCAGGGTAAATACTGATAATTTTTAAAAAAGATATGAACCTAAAAAAGCCGTGAAACAAAATCTCACAGCTTTAGTCAATTAACAATAAACCCAAAATAACCAGCTGTAGGGGAAGGATTCGAACCTCCACGGGGCAGTTAGGCAAAACAAGAGCTCGATGTTTGCTTTATGCTGTGATCCCCACCCCCGAGACAGGGGGGCTTGTCTGCCGGTTTCAACACCCTACAGTATATAATCTTCAATAAACAATCTGGCTGTAGGAGAAGGATTCGAACCTCCACGGGACAGTTAGGCAAAACACGAGCTCGATGTTTGCTTTATGCTGTTGGACCCACCCCCGAGACAGGAGGGCTTGTCTGCCAGTTTCAACATCCTACAGTAAGAAAGACCATTTGTCTTTGTTTGATATTTCAAAGGTAATAAAACATTTGATGTATTAAAATAAATGTAAAGAAATGACTAAAAAAATACACTATAATTAATAAATATGTTATTTTATTGATGATATGAAAATTTACCTTATAATTTTCGGTTGGTGATTAAGAATATGGAAATGGATTTTAGGTCTATGAAATGGAGGGGGCTTTTCTTAAATTGTATATGCTTTCATCTTAAATCATTTTCCTATGAAAAACATATTTTCTTTTTTATCGCTGCTCTTCATTTGTTGTCAGCTATTGGCCCAGTCAGAAAAGAAGGTTCCCAGTTTTGAGGAAGTGATTTCTCTCAGGAATGTTGGCTTTGTTGCCATCTCTCCGGATGGAAATCATGTGGCATTCACCATGCAGACCACCGACTGGAATGACAATCGTTTTGACGCCGAAATATGGCTCTCCAATTCCGGAGAGGAGCCGTTTCAAATGACCAATACCGCAAAGAACAGCAGTACTTCACCGAACTTTTCACCGGATAACAAATGGTTGGCTTTTTTGTCTGACAGAGGAAATAAAAATCAGGTATATGCGATGCGGGTAGTGGGCGGCGAGGCATTTGTGGTGACGGAGGAAGAAGAAGGCGTTGGGTCATTCCAATGGCATCCTGACGGAAAGAGTATTGTTTTCTCCAAAACTGAGAAAGAGGAGGATTCCAAAAAAGAGCGATCCAAGCGGTATGGAGGCTTTGAAATTGATGATCAGGAGTTTTCGTTGACCCATATTTGGGAAATTGAATTCAATCCCTATCAACCTGATCCCTCCGAATTGCCCTGTTATGCTAAATCCGATTCATTGAAGTTTGCAGCAGGCTGTATTCTCCGACCCAAAGCAAAAAGGTTAACTGAGGGTGATTTTACCGTGACTGGCTTTAAAGTTTCTCCGGATGGGAAGCAGGTTGCTTATAATCACCAACCAAATCCCTTTATTACTTCTTTCATGAAATCCTCTGTTTCGGTATTGGATCTGGAATCGGGGCAATCGAAAACGGTGGCGACAAACTCCGGACCTGATAGCTTTCAGGATTGGTCCCCGGATTCCAAGCAGATATTATATACGACCAATCTGGATGATACTGTATCCAATTTTTACAAAAACGGGACGATATTTATCAAAGATCTGGCATCTGGCGAAGCACGACAGCTGGCAGCCGGTCTGGATGAAACCCCGTCCGGATTGGATTGGAATGCCAAAGGAATTTATGGAAGTTTTTGGGACAAAACGCTGAGACCTGTTTATCACATCAACCCAAGGGATGGGAGTTTCCATAAAATTGAGGAGTTGCCTGAGCAGGTGTATGGACTTGTATTTTCTAAAGGTGGTGAGAAGATGGCATTATCTGCCAGAAACGGAAACCAACTAGGAGAAATCTGGCTCAGCAACACCAAACATCCCAGTCCCCGGCAAATCACCAGCATGAGCAGTCAGATAGACCGATGGAAAGTAGCCCAAAGTGAAGTAATCCAATGGCCGAGCGAAGACGGGGCCATGATAGAAGGTGTGCTTCACAAGCCCATGCATTATGATCCAACCAAAAAATACCCGCTCATGGTGGTGATCCATGGCGGTCCCACAGGTATCGACACTCCCGGACCCGTTTCGGGTTATGTATACCCTGTTTTACAATGGCTGGATAAAGGATGTCTGGTCTTAAGACCAAATTACCGTGGTTCGGCTGGATATGGAGAAGCATTCCGCTCCCTCAACGTAGAAAATCTTGGTGTGGGCGATGCCTGGGATGTGCTTTCGGGAATCGATTATCTGGATTCACTGGGTATGATTGATACTGATAAAATGGGAAGTATGGGATGGAGCCAAGGAGGATACATTTCCGCGTTTTTGACAACGTATACCGATCGCTTCAATGCCATCAGTGTGGGGGCCGGTATTTCAAACTGGATGACTTACTATGTGAATACCGATATTCATCCTTTTACGCTCCAATACCTGAAAGCCAATCCCTGGGACAATGAAGAAATCTACAAAAAGACCTCTCCCATGACCAAAATCAAAAATGCCAAGACGCCAACCCTTATACAGCACGGCGAGTTTGACAAAAGAGTACCCATTCCCAATGCTTATGAGCTATTGCAGGGCTTGCGGGATCAGGGCGTTCCGGCAGAACTGGTGGTCTATAAAGGATTCGGTCACGGCATCACAAAACCAAAGGAAAGGTTGGCTGCCAACTGGCACAACTGGCAGTGGTTTGGGAAATACGTCTGGGGAGAAGAGATCGAAATACCTTTGGGAGAGGATTAAGGATCTTGGGCTTTTTAGAATCACAAGGGAAACTCCGATGAAACCTGTCCTGCTTTATCGGGAAGTGGTCTTTTTTTCACCATGCTATCATCCTGGCTATATCAAATCCAGCATCCCGATCCCATAAGCGATTAGAACACTGATGATCAGTCCGATATTTATTTTATAAAGGTCTTTGAAAATCTGTTTGCGCGAAACCCCCATTTCGCTTTTGTTTAGTCGGTAGCTGATGGCGATTTCACGACCGGCCAATATTCCGATAAATACCCAGGTAGTGCTCATGGGCACATTGCTCAATTCTGTGAAAACAAATAACACCACCGCATAGGTTAGATCGATGATGGTGGCGGAGCGGATATGCTGGGTGTTTGATTTGGAGTTTACAATTTCCTGGATTTTGCCACCTTTGTTTTTAAACAGATAAGCCATCAGAATCAATATTATCACCAAGGAAACAAGCAGTTCAACAACAGAAAGTTGTCTGGGGAGATATACGTAAAGATTGGCAAAATCCTGTACCAGCCACTGTGACCACAATAGGCCTGTGGAAACCCATTGACCAACAAGCCACCTTTTTTTGGTTTTTTCCTTCACTGATTTGGAAATGCTTTCCTTGGACTCAAATCTTTTGGAAATCAAATAATATATACCAAAGGCAAAAACAAAGGCAACTCCATACCCCAATACTGATTTTAAAATCATTTTTTCAATTACCGCCTGAGAGGAAAACACACTCAGGATCATAAATGTGGTGCTGACGGGCAAGCCATACCGGGTCAGGATAATCAGAATCAAAGGGGGGATGATATACCAAACGGGCATGTTTTCGGGAAGCGGTATGCTATCCAGCCTTCCGTAAGAAACATCTCCCTGATGGGTATACCAGCCATAGATAAGCACTGCCGACAAAATGGAAGCAGCATAAAGCCATAGGACCCACCACTTTCTTTTGTGATTGGAGGTAAGAAAGGTTCCCAGAGTTTGGATAACATCATTGCCGATTACCGAATAGGTGGCAAGAATAAAGGCAATCAATGGAATGGTATATTCGAGATGCATGTGAAACTCTAAAATGGTTGATTGTCTTCTGTTGTGTCTTTTTTAGGTGTAATGGTCAACACCCGGTAAAGAAAATACCCTGTTACGCTGATGACCAACCCTTGGGTCAGTAACATCATAATCAATGCTGTGGAATTCATATTTTAATTCTCCCTTCTTTTTGACGTTTTTGATGAGACAGGTATACTAAGAATGAAATAAACAGGAACAATCCCACCAAAAGAATCCTGGCAAAATTTGAGTAATACATTTTTTCTTCAAGTGCGGATTTCACTGAAGGTAAAGTTGCCGCTGCCCACTGTTCCTTCAGCCCATGGTGGGAAATTTGCCGAATAATTGATCCGTTGTCTAGCTGCCAGGATTGACCTTCCGTAAGTCGAAGGATATTGATTGTCCATTCATTGTTTTCGGGAGTAATCAGTGCGCTCAGAAATACCAGTAACAGCAAAAGTGGTGTGATGTATTTGATGATGAATTTGTAAAACAACGGGATCTTGATATCAGACCCCTCATTGATTTCCCGCCATCCTTTGTTGATGCCGAAAACCCATGAAAACAAAATGGCTTCCAGTAAGGCAAAAACCACCAAGCTGACTGTACCCGCCCAGTAATCGTATTCTTCAAAAACACCCTGCTGATAAAACAGCACCGTCGGTAGTCCCATCAACAAAGCAACCAGCCCAAACGACCAAGCTCCTTGATTTTTGTTCCATCCGAATTCATCCTTCATAAATCCCATCCACGGAGTACCCATCGCCAAAGAAGAAGTAATCCCGGCAAAAAACAGCAAGCCAAACCAGAGAACACCCGCAAATGTTCCCATGACTTCCCCCCATTGTTGGAAGAGGAAGGGCATAGTTTGAAAAGCCATTCCGAAACCCGCATTTGCCATCACCCAATCCAATCCCAGATATCCCGCAGCAATCGGAATAACGATGGAACTGCCCAACACCACTTCCACAAATTCATTCATAAAGCCTGCAGAAACTGCATTCAAGGCAATATCCTCTTTCGGTTTGATGTAGGCTGCATAACAATGGATAGTTCCCATTCCCACCGATAGCGTGAAGAATATCTGCCCGGCAGCTGCCAACCATACTTTAGGACTAAATAAAGAGTCATATTGCGGGGTCCAGAGGAAATTCAATCCATCCCAGGCACTGGCATCCGGAAAAAGAGTTGACTTACCCGATTCACCCAAGCTCAATCCTTTGACAGCCAAAATCAACCCAAACAGGATCAAAAGCGGCATTCCTATTTTTGCCACTTTCTCTATTCCGCCCAATCCTTTGGAAAGGATAAAGACATTCAGTGTAAGTACCAACACATAAAACAATACCGACTCATAGGGAATCCCCGTGGTGGATTGACTGATGTCGATGTAGTTATCGAAGAATGCAGTGACCTGACTTTGGCTCATTCCCTTGAATGTACCCAACACCGAATGCAGCACATACGATAATGTCCAGGATTCAATATAGGTGTAATAGGCCACTACGGCTATATTTGTGAAAATTCCGAACACGCCAACGTACTTCCAGATCTTTCCCTTCGCCATGCTGTCCAGAATATAAGGTGTGCTGTGGTTATTGGATTTGCCTCCGTACCTACCGGTGGACCATTCAATAAACAGAAGCGGTATTCCCATTACCAGAAAGCAAATGAGGTACGGAATGATAAACGCCCCGCCGCCGTTTTGTACAGCCTGAACAGGGAATCGGAGAAAATTTCCCAAACCGACAGCATTACCTGCCATGGCCAGAATCAATCCAAGTCGTGAACCCCAAGCTTCTTTGGTTGAATTAAGATTTTCCATTGAAATATAATCAGCAAATTTTTAAAGTAAAGTTGGATATGAAGTTGCCACCGCGGCTCAAACCGGGAAATGGTCGAATAGGGACTGATGCTAGGAGCTTGTTAAAAAGGCTTCTAAATTTTAATTTACATCCCTGTTGGGGAATGGAATCAGAAGAAATAATGGAATGGAAATAAACTGTTGAGAACTGTAAAAGGATTAAAGTCGCTTCGATTTAAAGAATGGATTGGTTGAATACCGAAAATAGATGGTGTTGAAAAAAAACCGCATTCATAATAATTTGACTGCGAGAAACCAGGGATCTCAGTTTTTACAGTAACAGTGGGAGTAACCTGAGCATGTAGAAAAATTTCCTGTTGATCATTTATCCGGTCAACCTCTTCCAAATAGAATTCAGACAATTTTTCAGATTTACCTGAAAGGCAAGTTGGAGGCTGAGCGTAGTTTATGATGCTCCCGATCAGATAAAAAATCAGGAGGAAAGCAGGCCAAACAGGAGCTTTTTTCACAAGGTTTTAAAGAAAAGTAATGAAGGCTTTACTTATTTTTTTACCATAAAACCGAACAAATGTAATGTATTTTTTAAGTCAAAGGGAAAAAATATTTTTGAAATAATTTTTTATAGTTTACCCAAATTACCATTTGATTTTCAGTTTCCTGTTTGGGAGGATATGAATGGCAGGAAGGGACCATCTCCGATAAGTTATTCCCTTAATCCTTTCTGATTTTTGCTGTCCTCCTCTTTGGGCTCGTTTGGCTTATCAGGTACTTCTTTCTCCTGCTTTATCGGAAGGCCTTGATGATTTTTGAGTTCAATGATATCTCCGGGAAGATTATATCCGGCTTTTTCCAGATCAGTAAGCACAGTCAGAATCGCATTGGATCTGACTTGGTCATCCGAGAATTTTCTGTTGTAGGTATTTACCCAAAATGTTACCTTGACATTCAACGTACTTGCAGTAAGCTCCGTAATGAAAACTGTTGGACCTTTTGGCGGTTTTAGCACCCCTTGTACTTTCTGAATGGACCCTTTCATCAATTTAAGAGCGGCGGCATAATCGGTTCCATAATCCAAACCCACTACAAAATTGTAATTCAGGAAACCGTCTATAGTAAAATTGATAAGGGGATTTTTGATGATGTTGGCATTGGGCATAAAAATATCCTTTCCCTCAAAGGATTTTATCTGGGTATCCCGCAGATTCAAGGTTACTACTTTTCCCCGGTGACCATTTATATCCACAATATCTCCGACTTTAAATGGCCTTTTGAAGGCAAGAAGAATCCCGGACAAGAAATTCTCACCGATGTCTTTGAGTGCAAAACCAATGACAAAGGCTGTTATTCCTGCACCCGCCATCAATCCACCGACTGCTGCTGTTAATCCCAGAAACCGCATAATCAGGATTATTCCAAACAGCAAAATCAAAGTTCTGACGGAAACGCTGATAAAATTCACCAGAAGCGTATCCTCCAGCCTTTTTCCGAGCTTTTTAGTGATTAGTTTTTTAATCCATTTTGAAACGAATATGAAAATGACCAGAAGAACCACCGACAATGCAATGGTGATTGCCAGCCGCTGCAGGTCTTCCAAATCTCCGATAAAGATTTCCCGTAACCTCTCCAAAGAATTTTCTAAATCCATATCATCCTCTTCCATAAGAGAGCTCTTTTAATTACAATATCCATTTGTTTTAAACCAATACAAGGCTTCTTGAATAGCTTCTTCCAAGCTTCTTTTTTTTATATCCAGCTTCCGATAAGAAGTCTCGCCGTCATAAAATAAATTATTGTTGATAATAGTGGCATTTTCTCGGGTCAACTTTGGTGAAGCACCGGTCAATTCACCATAATAAGAACCTAAGCTTCCCCCGATCCTGCTGATTGCTTTAGGAATCACCACCAATTTTTTTTTCTTTCCTGTAAGTTTTCCGATCAGCTTAAAAAAAGATCGATAAGACCTGTTGTCGTTTGCCATCAAAAATCTTTCCCCTTTCACATCCATTTCCAAAGATTTCCGGATAGCAGTTGCCACATCCTGTACGTGGATAAAACTCTTTCCACCGGCAGGTGTAAATACCGGATTATGATTCAGATAATGAAGAATGGCCTGCCCCGAAGAAGGTTTTACATCCCGTGCCCCAATCATAAAGGATGGATTGATCACTACAGTCGGCAACTCCTGCTGTGTCAGCATGTATTCTTCAGCGGCTTGTTTACTTGCTATATAGTCACTATTCAAGGTTAATTGGGTCCGGTGCATCAGCGGAAAAGTGTTGGCAGTGCTTACAAAAACCACCTTTTCGGCTCCCGCCATCCTTCCTGCCTTCAAAATATTTTTTGTTCCTTCCAGATTGATGCGGTCATGTTCTTCTCTGGATGTATTCCATTGTTTGGTATTGGCAGCGCAGTGGACTATCGCATTACAGTCTTTGGCTGCAGTTATCAGCGACCCCTGATCTTCCAGCTCCCCGATATGAATATCCGGGAACAAACCTTCCAATCCGAGGATATTACTGGTTTTTCTGACCAACACATTTACTGCATAACCATTGGCAGTCAGATTTTCCACAACATTGGCCCCTAAAAATCCGGTTGCACCGGTGACTAGGACCTTCATGCTTTTTGCTTTTCCACCTCTTTATAAAGTTCTTTTTTGACAACCCTGTTGATCATCGGCAGGGCAATTCTTCTCGGAATCATTTTCATCAGCCGCGCACAAAGTTTGTTGAAGATGCCGGGGACAATTACTTTTTTGCCAACCATCATCTTACTGACTGCAATATCCGCTACTTCATCCACCGTTAGGCAAACCAGTTTTCCCAAAAAACCATGTTGCTCAATCCTTCCGGCATTTTCATCGGATGTGTCCATCGGACCGGGATGTAAGACCGAAACCTGTACTCCGGTGGCTTTCAACTCCTCACCCAAGCCCACTGAAAAAGAATATACATAAGCCTTACTTGCAGGGTACACGGTTTTATATGGCATTGGCTTAAATGCCGCTATGCTTGATACGTTCAGGATAAAGGATTTGTCCCTGCTTTTAAGCTCTTCAATAAAAAGTCGGGTCAATAAAGTCAAAGCGCGAATGTTTACCAGCAACATGGTGTCTATCAGTCCGGGATCTGTTTTTTCAAACCGGGCACTTCCGCCCAAGCCCGCATTGTTTACCAATCCGGAGATTTCCAGATTTTGGGACAAAACCCAGTCGGCAAATCCGTTGATGTTTTCACCGAGGCTGAGGTCTGTTTCATAATGAAGTGTTTTTACCCCATAAGTACTGCTCAATTCGTCGCATAAAATAGGCAGATTCTCCCCCGGCAGCGATAGCAGGATCAGGTGGCAACCTTCAGCGGCCAATCTTGCCGCCAGGGATTTTCCCAATCCCATACTTGCTCCTGTAATCACAATGTATTTTCCCGAATAGTAATTTTTCATTTCAAGTTTTTAGTCGCTCCCGCATTTCAAAAATATTTTTATCACCCACTCAAGGATTTTATGCTGAAATTATTAATTCCTGAACAATGTAAATAGTCTTTTGACAAAGTTCAAGATGGCATTTTATTGGATCCTTAGCTTGATCCACTGTTGGTTAAACCATGAATCAAACAATTAGGTTTGGGTTTTCTTTCCCAAAAATCCGGATTTCCAAGCAGGGACAGAAAAGGCCAATCATCGGATACACATCTTTAAATGGCGTGCCAATATTTTAAACCCTGTAGAAGGAACCAAATTTTAGGCCAAGAGGGGAGGGGGATTGTCTTTTATACCATATTCAATAACTTTCAAGATATTTAGTGACCATTATAAAACTACCCTGAAGCGGGTATTTTTTATTTGATTATTAATTGGCTAATTTCAAAGCCATCTAACATTTACCTTATTACAACAATGACCTTTATTTCCGATTTCTTTTCATGTATAACTCAAAATTAAATTTTATTGATCTTTTTGCAGGAGCCGGTGGCTTATCCGAAGGTTTTGTCCGAGCTGGATTTAATCCTGTTGCACATGTGGAAATTGATGAGAAGTATTATGAAAAGTAGGAATTGGACACGCGAAGAATTGGTGCTTGCACTCAATCTTTATTTGAAATTACCTTTCGGAAAATTGCACTCAAGAACACAAGAAGTTGTCCATTTGGCTAGTATTATAGACAGAACTCCAGGCTCTGTTGCGATGAGACTGGTTAATTTCTCGAGTGTTGACCCCTACCATCAAAAGAGAGGAATAGGAGGATTACCTGGAGGCAGAAAGCAAGTTGAGCCAATTTGGGAAGAGTTTAATCAAAACAAAGATGATCTGCTGTATGAAAGCGAAATGATTCTAGCAGAAAGAGAAGGTAACTCAATTTATAATAAATATGCTGATGTTCTAATTGGAACTGAGAACCTTGTTGGTGAATCAAAAATAAAAGAGGTAAAAGTTCGAGTTAATCAAAATGTTTTCAGAAAAATTGTTCTGGCAAATTATTCGGGTAAGTGTGCCATTTCAGGAATTGATATTCCTGAATTACTTGTGGCTAGTCATATAATTCCCTGGTCTAAAAACGAGAAAGAAAGATTGAATCCAGAAAATGGCATTTGCCTATCGCCATTGTATGATAAGGCTTTTGATATAGGTCTAATTGGTCTTAATTGTAAATATGAAATTCTAGTTTCTAATCAACTTAAAAAAAGCAAACAAAAGGATTTTTACAATAGATATTTTGGTCATTTAGAAACCAGTAAGATTTTAATTCCTAAAAAATATATGCCTAAGAAAGAGTTTTTGGAGTACCATTTAGATGTGGTATTTGGAAAAAGAATGTCTTGATTTTTTTAAAATTAATCACATCTACCTTCTTAAGTTTTTAGCGAAAAGGAATTTTTACTTTTCATTATCATTTTTCCCCGACGCTTTCCAACTCAATTACTCCCGCTTGTTGAAGTTTTGAGATCAGTTTTTCGGCGGTGGCCCGGATGGCGGGGACGGCAACGCTGTTTCCGAACTGTTTGTAGGCTTGGGTGTCGGAAACGGGGATTTGGTAGTCTTGGGGAAATCCCTGAAGCGCACGCCATTCTCTGGGTGTCAGCCTTCTGATTCCTTCCCGGTTGATCTCTCCGATGATGGCGGTCTCGGGAGTACGGTCCAGCAGGCGGTCGTCCACGATCAGGTTTCTTTCCCTCCCCATTCCACCTACGACTATCGCATTGGCAACTCCATCACGGTCAAGAATCTGATAGCCAAAGCCGTTTCCTTTGTTGAGGTGACGGTTGCGGTGGGCTTCAAGTGTTTCAAAGTAACGGTTGGATAGATAATAGCGGGCTGTCACCGGATTTGTCTCCAGGATATCTTCCACTGCTACCGGAATATTAGTAGGTTTGGGATAATCAAATTTTTTGATCCCCAGATCTTCCCGGAATCCCACTATAAAAATCCTTTCTCTGTTTTGAGGTACTCCAAAATCTTTTGCGTTGATGATTTTGGGTTCAGGAACATAATAGCCCAGGTCATTTCTCAAGGTGTGGAGAATGGTGGCAAGCGTCCTGCCTTTGTCATGATTTCTCAGCCCTTTTACATTTTCCAGAAAGAAAGCCTCAGGTCTTTGCCGGCGGAGGATATCCGCAACTTCAAAAAACAGGGTGCCTCGGGTATCTTCAAATCCCCCTCTCCGGCCTGCAATGGAAAATGCCTGACAGGGAAATCCTGCACAGAGCACGTTGAATCCATCAGGAATCCGGGCTTTTACCTGTGGGTCGGTGATATCTCCATGGGGTGTATCACCGAAATTTGTTCTATAGGTGATTTGCGCATATTTGTCCCATTCGGAGGTAAAAACGCAGGAGCCCTGCAGCTGCTGCAGGGCTATCCGAAAGCCACCGATTCCGGCAAATAAATCTATGAAAGTGAAGGCAGGGTTGGGGTGTGGCAAAAACATATTAAACCAGGGATTGTATTAGTTTTTCAAAATCTTGAATGACCAAATCTACACAATTTTGTTTCGGTAGATAATAATTATTGACGGGGCGGCGCAAATCATCCCCAATAATCAAATCGATTTGAAGTTTTGTAAGGTCAGGTGATTTTCCCTGCCGAAAGTCCTTTTGGTACCTGTATCTCTTGGCGTAAGCCGAATCCAGCAAAATATTCAACGCCACAGTCTGGTTTTGCTTATAAAGTATCAAATCGGTTTTGTCGAAATAATCCTTGTTCACCGAATAAACCACCTTGTCAAAATAATGGGCGTTTTCCAGTAACAGGTACAGGTAAAAATCCCGAACCAAAGAAGGGTAGGTCCTCATAAACCGCCCCTTCAATCCAAGTATGTTCAAGGAACCTGTTTGGTTCCGTATCCTGACGGTATCTTTATTGTTGCTTTCAAAGAAAATTATAAGATAGCTTCCGAAAAGTTCTTCGGGAGCCAACAATCTCTGGAATTCAAAAATTTCCTTATAAAAAGGATAGACAATCGGCGGCAGGTGTGCATGTTCAACCGCCAGATCGCGGTCATATCCAAGTTGATAGGGCGGAAAACCCATCAGGGTTTTTTCTACCATTTCCGGAGTGAGGTTAAATTCCTTGAGCATATAACAGCGACCGTTTGAAAATGATATATCCAATAATTCCCCGTGAATTGTTTTCATAAAAAAGATCATGTGTAAAAAAAAAAGATGTAAAATAGTAGAATAGGTATTTCTAAAGTTAAGACAATTTACAAGAAATGGATGAAATAATTCGAGACATTATGTTCAGGATTTAAAATCGGATTGTTTGATATTGTCCATCACTTGCTTGACGCATGCTCCCAATTCTTTATTCACCTCAAAATCCCAAAACCGAAGCACTGCCCAGTCTTTTGATCTGTAGAAATTGTTGATTTCTCGGTCCCGCTGGATGTTACGTTCGATTTTGGCGATCCAGAATTCCCTGTTGGACTTGATGTCGGATTTACGTTTTTCCCAATCGCGACCGTGCCAGAACGAACCGTCGATAAAAATCACCAGCTTGTACTTGATAAAAGTGATGTCCGGTTTTCCGGGAAGTTTTTGTTTGTTGCTCCGGTAACGGAGGCCGCTATGCCACAGCGCTTTTTTGAAGAGTTTTTCCGGCTTGGTGTTTTTACCCTTGATTTGGGACATGTTGAATGACCGCTGCTTTGTAGTGTAGAAGCCGTTTTCCTCACAGAATTTTGGGACTTTTATTTTTTGTTCTGGATAGGGTTTCATAGAATATTAACAGCCGGTTTTTGATAGTATGTTTTCTTATATGCTTTTAAGGAAAATGTTTCAAATATTGTTCCTGCCCAAATCTGATTATCAAGGGGATGTTCCGTAAACCGATAAATTCACCCATATAAAACATTGTGAATATCCGCCTATATACAAGTGACCAAATAATTTACATTGACAACTAGTGACAATTAGTGTATTTTGAATTTAAAATTGGTTTTCTTGGCTTTAAATAAATCCATTAGCCATGAACATCCTACAATTTAATAACA
>JBGTDA010000064.1:0-57546 GCA_041748555.1 Rhodonellum sp. | reverse complement strand
TTACAGTACTTCAATGAACTTGACGGCCTGCTTTCAGGCCGGTGGACGGGCTCTTTCCCGTGTCCCGATAAACCCCGTTTTTAATGGGGAATGCAAAAGTAACACTTTGTTTCTGATTTGCAAGAAATTTTCAGGAAAAATCCCCGTCTTCAAATCATATCCCCCGTTTGGGTCTGCAAAAGTGGGGAAATTGATTTTAAATACCAAGCCCTACTTAGGGAAAAAATAGAGCTAAGAATAAAAATACTGATAATCAGCTACAAAAAAAATAAAGCAAAAAAATAATGACCTTCCGTGCTGAAATTAAATAATTTTCCGCATAAAGGTCATTTGCAATAATTCTATAAATTTAGATGATTATTAAGGTCTACTCAAAGCGGTTTTAGAACAATATTTCTCCAGTAAACTTTTATTCCTCCACCATCATGAATCTGAAGCAGCATTCCACCTTCTCCTTTTTCGATTTTTTCATCTGAATAATCCACCATTTGCACTCCATTCAAATAAGTGGTAACACGATCCCCTTTAACAACTATCTTCATTTTATTCCAATCACCATATTTCAAAGCTTTGTCCTTTTCCGGATCAGGTTTTATCAGCCATCCTCTTCCATAGGATTCATAGATTCCTCCTGTGTCGTGATTAGGGGGAGCCACCTCAACTTGCCAACCCGAAACCTTCGTCCCATCAACTGTCGATCGTATAAATACTCCACTGTTACCATCTGCTTCTTGTTTGAACTCCAGATTCAATTCGAAATCTTTATAATTTTCTTCGGTCCCCAAATATCCATATTCCTTATCAGGACCACTTTCTGAAATCAAAAGCCCATCTTCAACATACCATTTCTCTGTACCATAAATTTGCCAGCCCGAGAGGTCTTTACCATTGAATAGGGATAATTCTTTCTTACTCTGAAAAGCGAATATTCCCGCTACAGCTACTACAACTATTAATACCTTACTTATCGATTTCATAAATTTCTTATTTTAATGTTTTTAAACCAAGCTTCACTCCCATGATCCTGCAATGCAATCAATCCTGACTTGAATTTGGCATAATCAGGAAAATCATCCCATTTGCCACTGTTCCGACGGGTGTTCCAGTCTTCAGAATAGGGAATAAATTCAACTGTCTTTTTCCCGTTCAGCCAATAACTGGAACCTGATTCCGAAAAGATTATTTTGGAAGTGTTCCATTCTCCGGCAGGCTTTACTACACCTTCGTAATCAGGGTCATACATTCCATAATCTCCTCCGATGGATTGCCATGCCTCCAACGGTTCGGGGAAACCAAGTTGATCAATGACCTGATATTCCGGGCCTGTATAATAAGGAGCAGTATATTCTGGATCCTCTACAACATGGTAAAATACGCCACTGTTTCCCCCCTCTCCGATTTTCCATTCAAATTCCAGTTCGAATTCCATAAATTCGATAGGGGCAAATACAATATCTCCCCCTATATCACCGCCTTTACCCAAAGCTTTCAAAGCTCCATCTTCAACTGTCCATCCTTCGGGAAAAGAATCTCCATTATAAGATCTCCATCCCTCCGTGTTTTCTCCATCAAACAGAAGCATCCATCCCTGACTCTTCTCATCTTCCGATAATGAATTGTCGGGCATTACAATTTCTTCTTCGATTTCCGAAACTTCCTCAGTTTTTGTTCTGTCGGGGCTACAGGCATAAAGTATGCCCGAAAGAATAATTACAGCTACTATGTTTTTTTTCATCTTAGACGAGTTTCATGTTTTCCGGATCCCATTTGATAAATTTATCCTGAAAATAGCTGTCATTGCAAAGCAAGGCAGGCGCTGCAGCTCTGAACCCAAATACCGGGTCTTCGGCTACTGTTCCTCCAGTACGAATGGCATTGAAGAAATTGGCAAAATGATCATAATGAGCACCTTTATAATTTTTTTCAGCAGCGTATACTGTTTCCCTTGGAGGTAATATTTTGGCCCTACCCTCAATTCCACCACCCCTTAATCTGGCCTGTTCCTTCAAAAATGGATCCTCGTCTTCCGCATTGTTGTTCATTTTTACAACCACCTCTTCCCACTTCACATCCATAGATCCCTTTGTACCCACTATTTTCAAATAAGTAGTACCACTTGTGCCATCTACAAAATTACATCTCAGTGAAAGATTAAATCCCGGATGTTGTTCCGAATCGGGATAATTGAAAGTTCCGATTAAAACATCCGGCACTTCCCTTCCATCCTTCCAGTATCTCAATCCACCCATTGCGGAAACCTTGTCTGGACCTAATGAATTGGTGATAAAGTGGAGACTGGAAAACAAGTGAACAAATAAATCTCCTGACATACCCGTTCCATAATCGAGATAATTTCTCCATCTGAAAAACCTCTTCGGATCCCAGGGTCTGTCGGTTGTATTTGCAACAAATCTTTCCCAGTCTACGGTTTCTTTGCTCCCCTCTTCAGGTATATTATATTGCCAGGCGCCCTCCGGAGAATGTCTTGCCCAAAAACCTTCTGCATAAACGATGTCACCGATCGCACCCGCAGCTAAAAGTTCCTTTGCCTTTTCATTTCCCAGTGAAGACACCCCCTGACTTCCTACCTGCATCACCTTATTGCTTTTCTTCCAGGTATTGATTACATCCATCCCCTCTTTGACAGAATGAACCATTGGCTTTTCACAATATACATGCTTACCTGCATTCAGTGCATCCATGCTGATTTGTTTGTGCCAATGATCAGGAGTTCCGATCAGTACTGCATCTATATCCTCTCTTTTCAGGATTTCTTTATGGTCTTTGGTGATAAAAAGATGATCTCCCCATCTTTGCCTGGCTGCTTCCAGTCTTCCATCATAAAGATCACAAACTGCCAAAATTTCAACATTCGGATGCTGTAAGGCAGTTTTCATATCTTCGACACCCATGATGCCTGCACCGATCAATCCTAATCTCACCGTGCTATCATTTCGACGAAGCGGATTTCTCTCCAATAATTCCCTGATTTCTGCTTCTTCTGCAAACGCCAAAGGAGCTACAGCTGCCGCTGCTCCTGTCATTCCCAGCTTTTTAAGAAAAAGCCGCCTGTTGTTCTTCATAATTTATTGAGATTTAATTGGGTATTGTGTTTGACTCAAAAGTTAATTAATTTTTTTATATAAGTATCCATATATGCCTAATTTTTTTATAAACGGTGCATGATGAAGTTTCCTTGGTAGTTCTCTTTTTGTTTATGATAAAGAATGAAAATATGCAGAAGATTTTAATAATCTGCTTCCATACCAAGAAAACATCTCTCCGTCTACAATTCTTATTTTACTGTTCGGTAAAGCAGCCTGATATTCCCCAAGATGTTTTTCAGTGAATGGGAAAGGTTCTGAGCTCAACAAGAGGAAATCAGGATTTAAAAATTTGAGATCTTCAATTTTGATTTTGGGATATCTTAATGTGGTTATGAGATTTTTAAAACCTGCCTTCTGCAACATTTGATTAATAAAAGTACCTCCTCCTGCCACCATTATCGGATCGTTCCAGATAAGATAAACGGCTGTACCCTTTTTGGGAATTTCCCGGTCAAAACTTAATTGAATTTCCTTCAAAAAATTTTCTGTCTGCAAGGTAGTATTGGTAATCCTACCGATTTCCAAAATCATTTCACATGCCTCCTCCAAATCATTCACATCACTCATCCAAACAGGATATTTTTCAGCCAATGCTTCAATTCCTTCAAGGTAATTTTCTTCTTTGTTTCCAATTATCAAATCAGGATTAAGGGAATCCACTACCTCCAATCTGAAATTTTTCGTGCCACCGACGATCGTCTTTTCATTTTTGAAGCCTTTGGGATGAATACAGAATTTTGTGAGACCCACTATTTTTTTACCCATACCCAGATCCACCAATAACTCTGTGAGTGATGGCACCAATGATATTATCCTGTTGGGATAATGTTCGATCTGTACTTTCCTGTGAAGCTGATCTGTAAACTGCATTGGAAATTTAATTTGAGTGTTAGAAAATAAAGGATCTACAGCATTTGACCGTTTGGTCTGATCCGCATATCAATTTCTATTCTATGTATTTGAAATTATAAGCAGGATCAAGGTCCTCAAGAAAACCGACCATCAAATTGATTACATTTCCGATATCTTCTTTATTCGCTGTTTCTACTGTAGTATGCATATACTTAAGGGGGAGCGAAATCAATGCGGATGGAACCCCTTCATTTGAGTACGCAAAAGCATCGGTATCTGTTCCGGTGCTTCTGGAGGCTGCGGCTCTTTGAAAAGCAATTTTTCTTTTGTTTGCAGAAGAAATTATCAGCTCCAATAATTTTTTATGTACCGATGCACCGTAAGTCAAAACAGGTCCATTTCCGGCAGAAAGATCACCACTACTGATTTTATTGTACATGGGAGCTGTGGTGTCGTGACATACGTCCGTAATAATTGCAATATTGGGTTTGATACGTGCAGCAATCATTTCTGCTCCACGTAAGCCGATTTCTTCCTGAACAGCATTTACGATATACAAGCCGAAAGGAAGCTTAGTCTTGGATTCATAAAGTTTTTTGACAACCTGAGCTATCATGTATCCTCCGATCCTGTTGTCCAGAGCCCGTCCTGAATAGAATTTATCATTCAATTCTATCAATTCATCCCTGAAAGTGGCGACACATCCCACATGGATTCCCATCTCCTCCACTTCATCCTTTGACCTTGCCCCCACATCAATGAATATATTATCCAAGGTCGGGGATTCTTCTTCTTTTCCGTTTTTTCGGACGTGAATTGCCGGCCAGCCGAAAACTCCGGGAATTATCTTTTCGTCGGTATGAATATTGACACGCATGGATGGAGCAATCATATGGTCTGACCCACCATTACGCCTTACATATATATAGCCTTCGGGAGTGATATAATTTACAAACCAGCTGATTTCATCGGCATGTGCTTCTATTACCACTTTCAGTTTTGCATCGGGGTTTATAACTCCTACTGCTGTGCCATAACTATCCGTAAAATGAGTATTTACGAAAGGCTTAATATAATCCAACCATATTTGTTGGCCTGAAGCTTCTTGGCCCGTAGGTGATGGGTTATTAAGATATTTGTATAAAAATGATTTTTGTGAATCCATATTCTTTGTTTTTTTGATCAATTGTCACGAAAATCTGACATTGTAAATGATTAAGATTTTAAAATAATGGAGAAACCGATTCTATTATTATCGTAACCAGAGATTGTTTTGAAAGTAGGCTGGAAATAAAAATCACAATGGAATGTTTCCATGTTTTTTCCTAGGGAGTTTATCCACCTTGTTTTCCAACATCTTAAATCCCCTGATGAGTTTATCCCGGGTTTCAGATGGAGTGATTACCTCATCAATAAAACCACGGTGGGCTGCTCTATAAGGGTTGGCAAATTTTAAGGTATACTCATCAACCTTCTCCTGAAGTTTTGCTTCGGGGTCTTCGGCATCTGCAATTTCCCTTTTAAAAATAATCTCGGAAGCACCTTTCGCTCCCATCACTGCAATTTCGGCTGTAGGCCAGGCAAAGTTCAGATCCGCACCGATGTGTTTGGAGTTCATCACATCATAGGCGCCGCCATAAGCTTTTCTTGTTATAACTGTTATTCTTGGAACAGTTGCCTCACAGAATGCATACAATAATTTGGCACCGTTAGTTATTATTCCCTTCCATTCCTGATCTGTACCCGGTAAAAATCCGGGTACATCCACAAGAACCAGCAAGGGGGCGTTGAAGCAATCGCAAAATCTAACAAATCTGGCAGCTTTATTGGATGCATCATTGTCAAGTACTCCTGCCATGGATTGAGGTTGATTTCCTACAACACCAATACTTCTACCGGCAATCCTGGCAAATCCGACAACAATATTATCCGCATAATTTCGATGGACTTCCAAAAAGGATTCTCCATCCACTATCCCCTGGATCACCTCCCGCATGTCATAGGGGTGGTTGGGGTTTTCCGGAATGATAGCATCCAATACCATTCTGGACTCATCAGGCCTTATCTCATATGGATAAACAGGCGCCTGATCCTCGCAGTTTTGTGGAATATAGCTCAAGATTTTTTTGATGTGCTTGATGCACTCCGCTTCATTGGAGCAGGAAAAATGTGTGACTCCGCTTTTGGTACTGTGGGTACTGGCCCCGCCCAGTTCTTCCGCTGTCACATTTTCCTGAGTCACAGTTTTGACAACATTTGGACCGGTCACAAACATGTAAGAAGTATTTTCGACCATTAAAATAAAATCTGTGATCGCCGGAGAATAAACGGCTCCGCCTGCACATGGACCCATAATAGCAGAAATCTGCGGTATTACGCCAGATGCTAAGGTGTTTCTATAGAATATATCCGCATATCCACCCAATGACTCCACACCTTCCTGAATTCTAGCGCCCCCGGAATCGTTAAGTCCGATAACCGGCGCGCCGTTCTTCATGGCCATATCCATTATCTTACAGATTTTTTCAGCATGAGTCTCAGAAAGTGAACCGCCAAAAACAGTAAAATCCTGAGAAAACACATAAGTTAGACGGCCATTGATTTCTCCATACCCTGTCACCACACCATCCCCAAGATAATGTTCTTTATCCAATCCAAAATCCTTGGCTCTATGCATAACAAATTTATCGATCTCCTGAAACGACCCCTCATCCAACAATAAATTGAGCCTTTCTCTTGCAGTGAGCTTTCCTTTTTTATGTTGACTGGCTATTCTTTCTTCGCCACCTCCCAAAAGCGCTTCATTGTTTTTCTTGTTCAGCAAAGAAATCTTCTCCTTATTTCCGGGGACTGTATATATTCCTTTAATCGGACTGGTCATCAAATCAGTTATTTTGTTTTGTCCAAATATAAGGAGGGTATGGCAAGGGATAAAATTATTTTCCATGAAGCTGGAGTCAATTCATATAAAAGTTCAATAACCAAAATCAAAAACCTCCGTTTTAAATAAACTTTATATATTCGCACAACTAAATTTCAGGGCTTCATGAGTACGAGGAAGACAGCTATTATAGACATGGGTACCAACACCTTTCACCTGCTGATGGTCAGCATACAGGAGAGGGATTTTGAGATCCTGTATAAAGAAAAAATTCCTGTCAAAATCGGCCAGGGGGGCATCAGTCAAAACACTATAAGCCCTGAAGCCCAAAAAAGGGCAATACACACATTGGGTCATTTCAAAAACCTTATTGATGGTGAAGGTATACATGAAGTACATGCATTTGCCACCAGTGCTGTAAGAAATGCGGAAAACCGAAATGAATTTGTCCAAAAAATCAGTTCCCTTTTCAATATTGAAGTTGAGGTAATAGATGGAAACCAGGAAGCCCATCTCATATATGAGGGGATTAAATTCAGCGGTTCTTTAGGTGAAGAAACCTTTTTGATGATGGATATCGGTGGCGGATCAGTAGAATTCATCATAGGTAACAATACCCGGGAAGTGTGGAAGCAGAGTTTTGAGATCGGAGGACAAAGGATGCTTGATCTGTTTCATTACCATGATCCGATTCTACCTACTGAAGTGGACAAACTCACAGATTTTTTAGAGGAAAAATTAAAAGGTTTAGTTGAAGCCATTCAAAAATTCCAACCAACCGGCTTGGTGGGAGCATCGGGTACATTTGATACACTTTCTGATATTTATTATGCATCCATCCATCAATCCAAAAAAAGGCTCCAAAGCAAATTCGAACTTCCGACCGAAGATTTCAGAATCATATCCGAAAAGCTTTTAACGCTCAACAAGGAAGATCGACTAAATATCCCGGGCATGATTCCCATGCGTGTGGATATGATTGTAGTAGCAAGCTGTCTCATCAAGTTTATTTTAAGACATGTGCCTGTTTCCACATTGATTTGTTCCACCTATGCATTGAAAGAGGGCGTCATTTCCCAATTGATCAACAAACAACCTTTATCGAAAACTTTGGATCACCATTGATTTACCTTCCATATCATACTTCTTTTGTAAAAAAAAAGAATAAACAACCTGATAGTAATGACTTTCACCTTTGAACAACTATTTGATTTCACCAAAAAGATTTTTATAACAATAGGTTGTACGGAAAAGGACGCTGCAACTGCGGCTGAAGTGCTGATTTCGGCAGATCTTCGTGGGGTTGATTCACATGGAGTAGCGAGACTTTCAGGATACGTCAGGCTGTGGGAAAAAGGCAGGATCAACCCCAATCCCGATATTGGGATTACATATGAAACTCCCAGTACAGCTGTCATTGATGGCGATGGGGGTTTGGGGTTGGTCGTCGCACCGTTTGCGATGCAAATCGCGATTGATAAAGCTAAAAACGTAGGAACAGGATGGGTTTCCGTGAAAAATTCAAATCATTATGGAATTGCAGGTTGCCATGCGATGATGGCACTAGAGCATGACATGATCGGTATATCCATGACCAATGCCAGTCCATTGGTCAGTCCGACTTTTTCCAAGGAAAGATTATTGGGAACAAATCCCATTGCGGTGGCAATACCGGCAAAGAATCAACCTCCTTTTGTAGCAGATATGGCCACAACTACGGCAGCCAACGGGAAACTTGAGATTTTGACAAGAAAAAACCAACAGGCACCCTTGGGCTGGATTCAGGATAAAGAAGGTAATCCCACCACGTCCCCTAATGGTGTAAAAGATGGAGGAGCATTGCTTCCTCTTGGTGGTGACCGCGAACATGGTTCCCATAAAGGATATGCATTGGGATCAATAGTTGATATATTTTCTGCTGTACTTTCCGGTGCAAATTATGGTCCTTGGGTGCCGCCTTTTGTAGCATTTTTGGAACCCGATCCCAATCCTGTCGGAAAAGGATTGGGACATTTCTTTGGAGCAATGCGAATTGATGCTTTTCGGCCTGCCGATGAATTCAAATCCAATATGGACAATTGGATAAGCAGGTTCAGGTCAGCACAAACTACTGAAGGAAATGAAAAAGTACTCATTCCCGGTGATCCGGAAAGAGAACTGGAAGTAGAAAGAAGAGCGTATGGAATCCCACTGCTCAAACCTGTGGAAGAAGATTTAAGAGCATTGGGAGAAAGATTTGGAGTATCTCTTTGAGTGCAGATTTTTCACTATTTTTTTCTTATAAATTCTTTTTTCGAATCAAAGGTCCATTTTAAAACATAATGGGATCAATCTCTATCTATTACGTTAAATAATCCGCCATTCATCACATCGCATTTGTTTGATTTTAACCTTTTTGTAAATTGGAAAAATATAAGCATTTCTAATTTTCCCTAACCCAAAACCTATGACCTCTTTATCAATGAATCGCCGTCAATTTCTCAAAGGCAGTACAGCAACCTTGGCCCTAGCCAGCATGGGCCTGATGAGCATGGATTTTATTCCTTCGGACAAACCCTTAAAAGTAGCTCTTATTGGATCCGGCTGGTATGGGAAAAGTGATCTTTTCCGACTCATTCAGATTACAGATGTAGAAGTTGAGGCACTTTGCGATGTGGATAGCCGTCACCTGACAGAAGCTGCTGAAATGGTTTCTAAAAGACAAAAATCCGGTAATGTTCCCAAGCAATATAAAGATTACCGTGACCTGCTGGCCAATCATAAACTTGATATAGTTGTGATCGGGACACCTGATCATTGGCATGCCCTGCAGGCAATAGCGGCTATAAAGTCGGGTGCGCATGTGTATTTGCAGAAACCGATTTCTGTTGATGTCATTGAGGGAGAGGCTGTGTTGGCTGCAGCGAGGAAATACAATAAAAAAGTACAGGTTGGGGTCCAAAGAAGGAGCACACCCCATTTGATTGAGGTAAAAAAAGATATTGTTGAAAGTGGGAAATTGGGAAAAATCTCACATGTAGAAATCTGCTGTTATTATCATATGAGGGCAAACGGAAATCCACCAGTGGTCCCTGTTCCTGAGTTTCTTGATTATGATATGTGGACAGGACCCGCTCCTTTGAGGCCATATGATGGACTTCCCCATACCAGATGGTGGAGAACTTTTATGGAATACGGAAATGGTATTACCGGTGACATGTGTGTTCACATGCTGGATTGTGTCAGGTGGATGATGGGGTTGGGCTGGCCAAAATCAGTCAGTTCTACAGGTGGCATATATGTTCAAAAGGAAGGAAAATCCAATATTTCTGATACCCAGACTGCGTTTTTTGAATTTGATGAATTGAATGTGGTTTGGCAGCACAGATCATGGGGAACACCGGTTGATCCCGAATATCCATGGGCATTTAAAATATATGGAGATAAGGGCACTTTGGCAGGAAGTCCTATAAAAGCTGATTTTACTCCGGTGGGTGAAGGAGAAAAATTACATTGGGATGCAGTGCTCGAAAAAGTAGAATATCCGGAGGATCTTACTGAGGAAAGGATAGAACTCCATGCTGCTCCGGCAACAAGAAGACAATTCCAAAACCTCCTTCAGGCCATCGAGACAGGAGAAAAACCTGTTGCGGATATATTGGAAGGCCATATTTCCACTGCTTCCTGTATTCTTGCAAACATCTCCATGGAGCTTGGAAGACCATTGGTTTATGATCCTGAAAAGATGGAAGTAGTCAATGATCCGGAAGCAACAGCAAGATTAAGAAGGCCATACAGAAGTCCATACGTTCATCCCGAACCTGATAAGGTTTAAGGAAAATTAAAAAAAACAGCCCTTTAGCTCCGGCTACAGGGCTTTTTTTTGCAGTAATTGTCGGGATTTTAAAAAATCATACTGTTTTTTTGAAATGTATTTTTTGGATGTAGCATTTTGAAAAATCTCTGCGTCATGGTGGCAGATATCGAAAACAAATAAAACTCTAAACTCAACCAACATTATGATTAATACAAAAAAAGTAAAGCTGAAAATCAGCTGGAAATTTGGGATTCTTTTATTTCTCCTAGCATCAGCTAGCTTGCTTTCAGGTTGTCTGAATGATGAAACCGAGCCACTTCCTCCCGCTGCATATGTATCATTTTACCATGGATCCCCGGATTCACCGGCTTTGGATGTAAATGTTGATGGAAGGAAAATTACTGACAATCCTTTATATTTCACTGAAGTAATTCCTTATAACAGGTTTTTTACAGGAGAAAGAAACTTTAAGTTTTCTCCTGCCAATGCAGTCAATAACCTGCTGGATACGGAGGTGAATTTTGAAGAGGACAAAGTATATTCCGTTTTTTTGGCCGATGAAATGACAAACCTAAAAGCGCATGTTTTGGAAGATGATTGGGAGAATCCTGACACAAACCATGCCTCAATCAGGTTTGTTCACCTATCTCCGGATGCCGGCAGTATTGAATTAACGGTTTCAGGGAAAGAAAATTCATTTGCGGAGCCTGTCACTTTTTTAAATGACGGTGAATTTGAATCCCTTGATAAAGGAACTTACACATTTTCCATCAAATCAGAACTGAATGGAGAAACATTAGTCAGTGCAGCGGATGTTGAAATAAAAGGAAACAGAGTTTACACGCTTGTTTTGAGGGGAAAGAAATCACTTGCCGACGGCGATAAAAAGCTGAATTTGCAACTGATCACAAATCATATCCAGTTTTAATAAACGCTTCTCATATTTTTTTGTGGATTCCCGGATGCTGCACAGCGGTACCGGGATTTTTTATTTGAACAAATCCGAGCTGAGATAGCGGTCCCCTCTGTCGCATGTAATGCATACAATAACTCCTTCTGTTAACTCATCTGCTATTTTGAGCGCTGCACTTAGGGCACCACCACTGCTCATTCCTGCCAAAATCCCCTCTTCCTTGGCCATTCTTCTGGTCATCAAGGTTGCTTCCTCCTGGCTTACATCCATGGTACGGTCCACTCTGGAAGGATCGAATATTTTTGGCAGAAATTCCGGAGACCACCTTCTGATTCCCGGTATATTCGAGCCGTCAGTTGGTTGTGTACCTACAATCTGGATTTTAGCGTTTTTCTCTTTAAGATATTTGGATACCCCCATAATTGTACCTGTAGTACCCATGGCGGAGACAAAATGGGTGACCATTCCTTCTGTATCCTTCCATATTTCGGGACCGGTATTATAATAATGGGCGAGGTAATTATCCGGATTCGCAAATTGATTTAACATGAAGTAACCTTCTTTTTCAGCCATTTCTTCTGAAAGTTCACGGGAATATTCAATGGTTCTTTCTGCCGGGGTCAGGATTACTTTAGCTCCATAAGCTTCCATTGAAAGAATTCTTTCCTGAGTCGAATTGTCGGGCATTATCAATGTCATGTGTACCCCAAGGACATTTGCCACCATGGCCAAAGCTATACCCGTATTGCCACTTGTTGCTTCCACCAATCGATCACCTTTTTTGATGTCTCCTCTTTCCAGTGCACTTCTTATCATTTGGTAGGCAGCACGGTCCTTGACACTCCCTCCCGGGTTTTGGCCTTCAAGCTTACAAAAAATCTTAACGTTTGGCTTTGTGGGAATTTGGGTCAACTCTATCAATGGTGTATTCCCGATGAGTTCAAATAATTTCATGCCTCACTTTTTAAAATATATCGTTCTTCGGAATTTTTTCCCGCGTCATACATCTTGGTTTGATAATAAATCTTGCTGTTGGCAGGAATACTTTTAGTAAGCCATACATTGCCGCCTATAATTGAACCTTCTCCTATTAAGGTATCTCCCCCAAGAATGGTCGCACCGGCATAAATGATGACATTGTTCAGAATGGTTGGATGTCTTTTTTTATCAGCGTCTTCTTTTCTGACACTGAGCGCGCCGAGTGTGACGCCCTGATATATTTTCACATAATTTCCAATGATGGCGGTTTCCCCGATTACGAGGCCTGTTCCATGATCGATACAAAAGTGATGACCGATTTTAGCTCCGGGATGAATTTCAATTCCTGTCCTTCCATGAGCAAATTCTGTGATCATCCGTGGAATCATTTTGATACCTGCCTTATGAAGCAGATGGGCAATTCTATAAGCTGAAATGGCAAAAAAACCTGGATAGCATCTTAATATTTCAGCCCGTGATTTTGCTGCTGGATCTCCCGCGTACATGGCATCTACATCCTGGTGTACCAGGTCAAAGGCTTCCCCTAAATCAAGGAAAAAAGTTTCTGCCAGATCCGAGCCGTGGCCTAGATAAAGGTGTGGATTTCTGTTTAAAATATCGGCGAACCTCAGCTTTAATTCCTCAATCCTCGCTTCTACCTCTTCCTGACTCTTTAGAATCCGGACTGCATATTCAGGAAAAAGGACTCCTAGAAGGTCTTCGAAAAATGTCTGGATCAATTTGGGTGAGGGGCACTGAGGGCACTCCTGATGAGCTTTGAATACTTTAAGTGCTAGGTTTTCCATCTTCGATTTATAATTATAATACAAAACCTACCCGTAAAACATAAGGTTCATTATAGGGTGAGCGGAGGTTATCATATAAAAGATTGTAGAGAAAAGTGAAATTGGCTCCCCCTCGTTTTCCAAAAGGAGCGAAATATCCAGCTCCTAAAAACAGCGAAGGAACCCATTGCCTTCTGAATTCATCCAATCTTCTGTCATACAGATCAAAGTTCAACACTTCATATTCCGTATATCCAAAAATATTGGGAAACAAGTTGTATCTCAGAAAAGATCTACCACCGTAAAGATTGCTGTTTCCTCCTGCAAATCTTTTATCATTAAAATATTGATAAGAAACTCCAAGACCTCCTGATAATTTATCGGTAATCATGACACCTGCCAAAGGCGAAATATCAACGAAGGTGATTGTGCCAAACTGCATCGCAAAATTTCCCCCATAATACATCCTGTCCTTTAGGGGTGGTTTATTTTCTACATCAATCTCTCTCTGTGCAAAAGCTTCAGTAACTGAGACTCCTAAAATGATAGTTCCTATCAAACAGGCTGAAAAAAAATTATTCTTCCACAATGACATACAAATCTTCTGTTTTCCTTTTCATCAAATACCTTTCACGTGCAAACTTCTCCAACAGTTCGTAATTACTCATCAGCTCCTGACGTTCGGCTTTGATCATATCCTTCTTTTCCTGATAATATTCCTTCTGATTGTTTAACTCTCTTAATTTAGATCCAAGCTTGAATTGAGTTACAAAATCATTTGAATCTATAAAAACCATCCAAAGTACAAATAAAAGTGTGAACACAAGGTAGAAATTCTTGGTATACTTGAGGTATCTTGACATTCAGATCAATTTTTGGAATTTAAACAAATATAGAAAATTACTCGGAGATAGTTGAAAACCTGATTACTAAAAGACGGTAAGATTTAGATCAAACCCGCTTCCCTTCTTCCCAATTATCCCGACTTGTTCCCCTTCATTCAATTTCACAACGATTTAATTGATCCTTTATTTATATTGATTTGAAATCAATCAATTATATGAGCAAAACGATACTCAATTTTAAAACCTGGATGCTTGGTCTCGCCTTTGGACTTGGTTCTTTCACTATAAATGCCCAGCGATTAAATCCACCCCCTCCTCCAAGGACCTAAAGGATGCAGTGATGAAACATCAGGAAATGATGTCAACAACTCCCTATAAAAATCATTCTTTAAGATTATCCGCAATGAAAAATGAAAAAGATGATAAAATCAAAACATGGACTCAACAAGTTGAAAAAGGTATCAACCAAACAAATTGGAATCTTAAAGTAGGTTCTGAATTGATTGAAAAAGGAAAAACAAAGTACGGTTCAAAAATTCATCAGGATCAGACGAAGGAGTTTTTGAAGTCAAGTAAAATTAAAAAGGCCATCCCGAAGAAACGGTCTTTTTAATTCTATAATTGTTTTCCTAAAACAGTCTGAAACCGGCAGAAAGAATAAGTTGATTTTGCCTTTGATCGGCAGGAAAACCAGCTACATTTTTTGATATATTACTGAGGGAATTTTCATATTTAAAATCAATAATAAGATTTCCGATATCCAATCCTATACCTGCCTGATATCCGATGGTGGCACTGCTATAATCGGCATTCTGAATTACCTGACCCGCCTGCTTCAGCTCATAATCCAATAATATACTAGCGACGGGACCCGCTTGGATTCTGAAGAAATTCCAAACCTTGATTCCTGCCATCAGCGGAATATCCAACCTGTTGAAATTTGCCTCTAGTGCATTTTCAGGTAAGGCTGAGTTGCTTTGATTAAAAGAGCCGCCTGTGTTTGAATAGAGGAATTCAGGTTGGACGTAGAAAGAATTTCCTCCCATTCTGACAAATAGGCCCACATGGTAACCGTACTTATCATCTCCCGCTTCATATCCATCATCGCCCACAGAAATATTGCCTTGAGAGATTCCTACCTTAGGACCAATAGAAAAGTCCTGGGCGACCAATGTACCTGCTGTAAAAAAAACAGCAATAATTAATATTAACTTTTTCATATTAAAATAAATTTTCAATTGACGAAATAAATTTAATCGGGAAAAGATTATAAAAGCCCCGACAATAATTTATAACGACAAAAAAAGAAAATCAATTAACTTTTTTTAATAAAATTTAATTTATATCATTCTGGACAAAATCACGTGCAATACCATAAAGTTCGTAAAAATCCATAGGCTTCGGCAAAAGCCTGTCAAATGCAATGGGGCTTGCCTGTCTAAAATAATCAATATCTCCTGCCGTATATCCAATGACAGGAATTTTGTTGATTTTATCATTGAGTTTTATCTCTGCAAGTAGCTCCATACCGTCCATTTCAGGCATCATAATATCCGTAATTACGATATTGAACCCAGGTTCCTCTCGTAGAATCTGAATAGCCTCCTGACCGTTCTGTGCAGTAAAAACGAGATTATTTTCTTTTTCAAAAAGCTTTTGAAGGATTAGCCTGTTAATGGCATCGTCATCCACAACAAGAACTTTCATGTAGGGTGGTTTAGGAAACTGTCTAAATATCCAAATATTATATTTAAAAAACAGTTTTATATCTATAAATAAAATGAGAAGCAAAAAATGCCGCTGATTTTATTTTCCAAGATCTATAACCCAATTAGCCTCCCTCCATGGGGGCTCCAAAAACGCCCATTAGGTTTAACAAAACCAAAGCTATTACAATTGGACATACCCATTTAATGGCAAATATCCAAGCTGTTCGCATTCCCCCTTTAAAACCCGGTGATCCTATGCTCAGTTCATTTGCAAAATCCCCGATTTTTTTAGCCCAGCCTGTATATAAACTCAACATCAAACAAATCACTACCACCGCAAAAGTTCCGAAGAAGAAATCCATTATTCCAAAAAATCCAACATGCGTGCCACCCATCATAGATACAGTAAGTGTACTGAAAAAATTACCATCAATAGATGAAAGAGCTGAAGGAACCGAAAGCGCCATCGCCGCAATTCCAATCGCCCAAGTTGCTTTTTTTCTGCTCCATTTTTTCTCATCGATAAAGTAAGCAACAGGTACCTCCAACATAGATATACTGGATGTAAGTGCGGCAACTAGGAGTAATAAAAAGAAAAGAGCACCTACAAAGTTTCCTCCGGGCATCGCATCAAAAACCAGCGGAAGAACTTCAAAAACCAAGGCCGGTCCACCGGCAGGGTCTTTCCCGGGCAATAATGCAAACAAGGCAGGAAAGACCATCAACCCGCCCAGAAGAGCGACACCGCTATCCATTCCGGCTATCCATCCGGATGAAGCTACTATGTTCCCTGACTTTGGTAGATAAGATCCAAAAGTGATCATCAATCCCCAACCCACTGACATGGAGAAAAACGCCTGTCCTAATGCTGCAAGTATCACTGATCCGTTGATTTTAGAAAAATCAGGATTTAGATAATATTCTATACCGGCGCTTGCCCCTTCCAAAGTAACCGCTCTTCCTGCAATGAATATAATTATGATGAATAAAACCGGCATCAGGAATTTTGCTGCCTTTTCTATTCCTCCTGAAATACCACCTAAAACCACTCCAATTGTCATCAAAATAAAGAGAAAACAAAGAGGAATAACATACATTGGGGTATCTTGAAATTCTTCAAAGTCTATGGGAATATTAATAAGTTCAGTGAATATATAGCCAATTGTCCACCCTGCAATAACAGAATAATAACTTAACACACTGAAACAAACCAATATGCAGAGTATACCGGCAATCTGCCAGAATCCATTCCCTCCGGTTTCTCTTATCGCTCCAATAGGGTTTTTACCGGATTTTCTACCTAATGCTATCTCATTTAGCAATAGCGGTAAACCAATCAATACAACACAAATGGCATAAACAAAAACGAAGGCTCCTCCACCGTTTTCACCGGTCAGATAAGGAAACCTCCAAATATTGCCCAAACCAACCGCGGAACCCGCTGCCGCCATTATAAAACCTAAGCTGGAGCCCCATTGGCCTCTACCTTCAGGAGTTTGTGAACTCACTGCCATATCCTTCGAATTTGTTTGTTTAGAATGATTTTTTTAATGTTAACAATTGGCTAATTTAAGTGCTTTTGATAAAATACCAATTCCATCTATAAAGTTTTGGTACAAATATTAAGGATAAAAATGCACTTGATCGAGGGATTTGGGAACTCCCGTTAAATAAAACCCCATCTTTAAAAATATTACGATATTGTAAATTCAACTATTGAAGAAATTAGTTGTATTCATATCCGAAATTCTCAGTGATTTTCTTCTTGGACATCCTCTCTAAGCTTACTGATATATGAACAGGCTCAAGTGGTATATCCCTTGGCCCGGTTTCTTCTGCAGCTATTTTATCCAGTACGTCAAAGCCTTTCACAACTTTTCCAAATACAGTATATTCACCATCCAGATGCGGGGTTCCCCCAATGGTTGTATACCCTTCGATTTGTTCCGGCGAAAAAGATTTATCGAGACTAATACTAAAAAATTCCTCAAGTTCTTCCTTTTTTGAAAGCATCATCATATTCAGTGAATCATATGATTTTGATTCATACAGACTGACATATTTTTCCCTTAAATCGGATTGACTTTCCAATTGGATGAATTTCATGAAGCTTTCCTGTAGCAGTTTCATATCGGTAACAAATTCCTGCTTGGTATATTTTTTCCCTTGAACAATGTAAAACTGTGACCCGTTGGACCTTTTCTCAGGATTAATATTATCGCCTTGTCTTGCTGCTGCGATCATGCCCTTAGTATGATTAAGTCCGGGGACAATTTCAGCCGGCAAAGTGCGCCATTCCTTGTCCGGCAATCCCTCTTTGGTAAAAACATCCCCACCCTGAATCATGAAATTTTCTATGATCCGATGAAATTCAGTTGAATCAAAGCGTCCTTTTTCTGCCAAATCAATGAAATTCTGCTTATGAACAGGCGTTTCGTCAAAAAGAACGGCTAACATATCTCCATGTCTGGTTTCGATCTTGATTAAATAATCTTTCTCCGAAGCACAACCGGATAAAAAAGCAGCGAAAAAAACCAAAGCTATCCTGTTTCTCATATTACTTGTGTAAGGCAGTTTTTATCTCTTTCAAAATTCTATCTCCTCCTGAATTCAAAACTTTTTCCGCCAACATTTTACCTAAATAATCTGCATCCAAAGCCGTCCCCATAACTTCCTCCTCAATCCGCTCTTTCCCGTCAAGGCTGACAATGCCTCCTTTCAGACTCAGCGAGCCATCATTATATTCAGCTAATGCAAAGACAGGAATGCTGCACCCACCTTCCAACACTTTGAGATAACCTCTTTCTGCTTTTAGCCGGTATCCCGTTTCTTCATGATGTACAGCTTCAGTTATTTTTTGACGGATAATGGGGTCCAAAGTAGTGGCGGCTTCAATTGCCACACTTCCCTGACCCACCGCCGGAATGAATTCTTCCAAAGAAAGTTTATGACGGATCAAATCATCATATCCCATTCTGTGAGCGCCGGCATATGCCAGAAGCAAAGCATCGCAAAGCCCGGATTCCATCTTGGAAATTCTGGTCTGCAGGTTGCCTCTCACATCCACAGTTTGGATATGGGGATAAAAATGTTTTAAAGTTGCAACCCTTCGCGTAGATGAGGTACCCAACACCAAAGCCTTTTCCTTGTTTTTGTAATCTATTTCCGGCAAATGGCTCAATATAATATCATTGACCTCTTCTCTTTCTGTAAATGCAATCAAATCAAATCCCTCGGGTAAGCTGGATTGCATATCCTTTGCACTGTGGACTGCAATATCTATCAGGCCGGATGCCAATTGAATTTCCAATTCCTCAGTAAAAACACCTTTGCTACCGATTTTGGCTATGGAAACATCCTGAACTTTATCTCCTTTGGTTTCAATTATATGAATATCTGAAGAAAGCCCTTTAGCCTTTAATAGATCCGCTACATAGTAAGCTTGCCACAATGCTAATTTGCTCCCCCTCGTTCCAATTTTAACAGGTTGCATTATTCCTTTATTTTCCTTTTTACAGTCTTTTTAAGCACTGAATCTTCAATATATTTTATTATTTCACCGGCGACATTTATCCCGGTGGCTTTTTCTATTCCTTCCAATCCCGGAGAACTGTTGACTTCCAAAATCAATGGACCTCTGGAGGACTGTAACATATCAACCCCCGCAACATCAAGCCCCAGCACTTTGGCGGCATTCAAAGCTGCTTGTTTTTCTTCCTTGGATAATTTGATAATCGTAGCTTTTCCTCCTCTGTGAAGGTTAGATCTGAATTCTCCCTCCGCACCTTGGCGTTTCATCGCACCAACAACCCTTCCATTCACTACAAAAGCGCGAATATCAGCCCCTTTTGCTTCTTTAATAAATTCCTGCACAATAATTCTGGCTTTCAAACCATGAAAAGCTTCAATAACGGATTGACCGGCTTTTTGGGTTTCTGCCAATACAACTCCAAGCCCTTGGGTCCCTTCCAATAGCTTAATGATCAATGGAGCACCCCCGACATGTTCTATAAGGGTTTTTTCACCACCTTTTGAAAAATTGGTGAAGGCTGTTTTGGGCATGCCTAATCCTGCTCTGGAAAGTATCTGCAAACTCCTCAGCTTGTCTCTACTTCGGACGATGGCCTGAGATTCAACCGCTGAAAAAGCCCCCATCATTTCAAACTGTCTTACAACTGCGGTGCCGTAAAAAGTAACAGAAGCCCCGATCCGGGGAATGATTGCATCAATGTTTTCGAGTTTGATACCTTTGTGGATAATGGAAGGACCTTCCTGTTCGATAATGATGTCACATAGGGAATGATCGACGATGAGAGCCTCATGTCCTGCAGTCTGAATGGCTTCAAGAAGTCTTTTGGTAGAATATAAATGCGAATTTCTGGATAGTATTGCTATTCTCATGATTTGGATTTTTTAGACAGATTTACCTCTTGAACATCAACTAAAAATCTGCCATACAATATCTTTCTCCCCAAAAGTATTGCATTCCTCATTTTCGATCGGTCAGTGAGTGTGAACTCAGCTTCAAAAGACTCTCCAAACATAGTGACTTTTGTCATCACTTTATATCTTAACTCCGCTTGACCGAAAGAATTCTTGACTTTTTTCTGGGTGTATTCTTCAGCTTGAATAATTTTACCTGTATATTTTTTATGCCTTGGATACAATAGCTTGAATTGCAGCACCATCTTGCCATCCACATTTTTTTCCTCTGCGTTTTCGACATGGATGGAGCTGGTATAAGCACCTGTATCTATTTTGCCGGTGATCAGCTTAAGATCCCATTCCGGAAAAGTAATTTGCTCTCTTCTACCTATGATTTTTTTGGACATCAGGAAACCCGGTTTGGCTTTATTATCCTATGAATACTGAAGGATAAATCTGTAAACAAAATCTTGGCGTTGGCATTTCTCTCCAAATGATAATGGGCCTGATTCATGACAACATAAATTTTCTCCATTTTTTCTTCATCCAAAACATTCAGTCCCAACCTCATGATAAAGTCACGGTCTCCGGGAGCACTTCGCATCAGATTTTCCAACTGGGATTTTTTAAGTAAAACTTCTCTTACAACATTAATTCCGCTTAGAAGCAAGGACTTTTGGGTTTCCTTTTCAGCCTTATTGAATTTTTCGTTCCACTTAAAAATCTCATTGATATTCAACATAAAACAAGAACGGAACCAGTCCCGGATAAATCCTGTGTTTTCATCCTCCACCTTGTCCACCAGCCTGTAGGCTTCCCGCATGCTTCCATCTGCCAGCGGTACAATCTGTAATGCAGCCTCAGCCGAACATAAATCTTCTGCAACAAGATGTGACTGTAGCTCCTCATCATTAAAGGCACGAACCATTATTTTTTGAGTACGGGAAAGAATGGTAGTCAGCAGCTGCTCAGGCTGCGATGTCACTAACAAAAACAACGTTTTTTGAGGCGGCTCTTCCAAGACCTTCAATAAAGCATTGGCTGCAGAGGGGTGCAGAAATTCAGGGGCCCAAATCAAAACGATCTTATAACCTCCCTCAAACGATTTCAACGAAATGATTTTGATAACCTGTCTTGCCGCTCCTTTTGAAATATTCAGCTGTTTTTTTTCTATATCATTGTGGTATATCCAATCCGAAACATTCCCATATGGAGTATTCAAAGAAAAACTCCGAAAGGAAGCCATAAAATCTGCTTTCTTTTCATTTTCCTTGGCACCTTCTTCTTTTTCCTTGATTTCACCCGGAACAGGAAACACAAAATTCATGTCTGGATGAATCAGTTTTGCCATTTTTTGGCAAGACGGACATTGACCGCAGGAATCGGTATCTCCGGGTTGCCGGCAATGAAGATAAGCGGAAAGGGCCAGAGCCATTTTGAGATTTGCAGATCCTTCGGGTCCATGAAATAAAAGCGCATGGGCCAAATGATTGTTTTGAATGGCCTGAATAATTTTTTGTTTGGTCTCTTCGAGTCCCGGAATGGATGAAAACAGCATATAGATAACTATACTTCTTTGTCCCAAATACGGTAATGCCTTGTCAATTCAAAAACTTTTTGAAGTATTTTTTTCTCCTCTTCATCATTGTCAACGCCTCTTCTTTTCATCACTGCATTTGCTGTTTCTTCAAACTTCCTGATCTGAAAAGTTGTGAATCCTGCTGCCCCGCCCCACGAAAAGGATGGAATGAAGTTGCGGGGAAAACCGGCTCCAAATATATTGGCGCCGACTCCTACAACGGTACCGGTATTGAACATGGTATTGATACCGCATTTTGAGTGGTCTCCCATCATCAACCCGCAAAATTGCAAACCGGTATTGGTAAATCCTCCGCGGGTATAATCCCAAAGTTTCACAGGTGCATAATTGTTTTTGAGGTTTGAAGTATTGGTGTCGGCTCCCAGGTTACACCATTCTCCCAGTACAGAATTGCCCATGTACCCTTCATGGCCTTTGTTACTATAACCGAATATGACGGAATTTCCTACTTCCCCTCCTATCTTGGAGTGTGGACCTACAGAGGTATTACCTCTCATTTTTGCTCCCATATTTACAGTGGACCCTTCGCATAAGGCGAATGGCCCGCGGATGATGGCTCCTTCCTGGATCTCAGTATCCTTCCCTATATAGATAGGTCCTGCCTCAGCATTGAGCACAGCAGCTTTGATATCAGCCCCTGATTCTATAAAGATCTGCTCGGGATTATATTGAATGGTATGTAGATCAGTTATTTCGTGAGAGGTCCTGCCTTCTGTTATAATTGCATAATCTTTTCTCAGTTCTTCTCCGTTATTTTCAAAAATATTCCAGGATTTCTGAATCAGCGTGACCGGTTCTTCCATCATGACCGCAACTTTATCTTTTGCAGCATCAGGATGAAAAAGTGAGGGGTTTTCCACATGGGTTGCCAATAAAATCTGTTGGTACCAAAGGGTTTCATTTTCAGAAAGGTTAATAATTTTTTCCCAAACAGCCTTATCTGGACAAAGTGCTCCATTGATAAAAATTGCGGGTTGATTATGGTGCCGATATTTTTTTCTCAAATAATCCTGAGTAAAAAAACCCGGTTCTAATCCTGAATAAAACTCCCATTTTTCGCTGATTTTCATTATCCCAACCCTGATCTCAGCCACGGGTCGGGTAAATGTGAATGGCAATAAGGAACCTCTTATCGCAGGATCATCAAATAAAATTAAATTATTCATGTCACAAAAATAAAAAAGTCTCCCGGAAAACAACTTTCCGGGAGACTTTAAAAATATGGTCTAAACTTTGACTACTCTTTTTTGGCGTATCTTCTGTTGAATTTCTCAACTCTACCTGCTGTATCCAACAACATTTTCTTACCTGTATAGAAAGGATGGGAATTGGAACTTACTTCAACCTTAAATAAAGGATACTTCTTACCGTCTTCCATCTCTATTGTTTCTGAGGTCTCAATGGTGGATTTGGTAATAAACTTATATTCGCTGGAAGTGTCATAAAAAACCACTTCTCGGTAGTTTGGATGAATGTCTTTTTTCATTGTATTACTGTTTGTCTTGATTCGATTTTCCCAAATGAGGCACAAAGTTATCCTTTTTTTGAAATGTATCCAAATGCAGATTATTAAATATTTATAATTGTGGTCATTATCCCTTTTGAAGTAAATTCAATCGGCTTTCAAACAGCTTTGATCAGGACATATGGCCAGTCGATCATATTATCAGAAATTATCCAAATCCTGAACTACATGTCCGACACAATTTCTTAAAAACCGAACTCATCAGAAACATCAATTTTTTACGGTTTATTAAAAGAATTTTGAGTACAATTTTCCAAATGAAGCTGCAATGCAAAAACGTTTTTATTAAATTAGATAAATGGAAAAAGAAGAAGACAAAAATCTCGTAAGTGAGCCATATTCCGAATACGGCAGATATACCTATGCTGATTACCTAACCTGGGAAATAGATTATATGGTGGAGCTGATCAAAGGCAAAGTGTTCAGACAGGCTGCTGCGGCACCCAGGAGAATACACCAGGAATTAGTGTTGGAAATAGGATCTCAACTAAGTAGTTTTCTAAAAGATAAAGATTGTAAAGCCTATGTAGCCCCTTTTGATGTTCGCCTTCCTGTCAAATCCAAAAAAAATGAGGACATCAATACCGTGGTACAACCGGATATATGTGTGGTCTGCGATCCCGAAAAGTTGGATGATCTGGGATGTGTAGGTGCCCCTGACCTGATCATGGAAATCCTCTCGCCAAGCAACAACAAGAAAGAAATCCAAAACAAATATGAGGTTTATGAAGAAAGCGGTGTCCGGGAATATTGGATCATCCACCCTTATGAAAAAACCTTATTGATCTATACCCTTTCTGGCGGCAAATATATCCCTTCCAGACTTTTTACCTTAGGAGATCATGTTGCATCCCAATGTATCGTAGGGTTTGTCCTGGATCTGGATGAAATTTTTCGTGGGATTGAGTGATATGGACTATTTTCATTTGGGATAATAAAAATGAGTGAGCCTATTCAGTTCACCAAAACAATCAACAATTAATAGAATCCTGCCAAGCCGGGTTTGGTAAAAGATAAACGGGGGGTTGGAATTGATCATTTTTTTTGAAAAGAATAAAAAATTAAGTTAACCATAAGTTTGTCTAAAACTGTTAATTTACACCACTGCCGGTTTTAAACTCCAACTGAACAAGGTGACTGACTGTCCTTAAATTCCTTGAAGTTTGACCGAGCAACTTTTAGATCCTGCTGATTAATGTCATCATTTCGGAAATACACAAATCCTTTTTATTAAATTAGATAAATGGAAAAAGAAGAAGACAAAAATCTCGTAAGTGAGCCATATTCTGAATACGGTAGATATACGTATGCCGATTACCTAACATGGGAAATAGACCACATGGTGGAGCTCATCAAAGGCAAAGTATTCAGACAGGCTGCTGCACCCAGAAGAATTCATCAAGAGGTTTTCGGTAGGGTATTTACCAAATTGTTTATTCATCTGGAAAAATTCAAATGCAAAGTTTACTCAGCCCCTTTTGATGTGCGCCTTCCTGTCAAATCCAAAAAAAATGAAGACATCAATACCGTGGTACAACCTGATATTTGTGTGGTCTGCGATCCGGAAAAGTTGGATGATCTGGGATGTGTAGGTGCCCCTGACCTGATCATGGAAATCCTTTCCCCAAGCAACAACAAAAAAGAACTCCAAAACAAATATGAGGTTTATGAAGAAAGCGGTGTCCGGGAATACTGGATCATTCACCCCTATGAAAAAACCTTCCTGGTCTATACCCTTTCTGGCGGCAAATATATCCCTTCCAAACTTTTTACCTTAGGAGATCATGTTGCATCCCAATGTATCGAAGGGTTTGTTTTGGATCTGGATGAATTGTTTAGTGGGCTTGATTAGAATGGTATAAGCTTCAAAACACGTCTTTGCCAAATGGGAAGATTCAGAACTTTCAGAATTTGAAACCAGAAAGGTCTTTTTGCCTGCTACTTTCAATTTCAAGTACTTTTTTTAGCTTTACATCTTGCCTATATTTCTGTTAATGAAAAAACACCTGCTTTCCGCATTTTTCCTGCTTCTGCTTATTGGTTCACATTCCTTCGGTCAAAGTTCTTATGTTCCTTTCAACCGGGATTATTATCATCTATTGGAACGTTATGAAATCCAACAGGGGGAATTTAACAGAAATTTTCAAACAGGTTTCAAACCTTACCGCAGAGACCATGTTGCAGCTTATTTGGACAGTCTTAACAATTCAGGAATAATCACATCAAAGGCTGATGCCTTTAATTATAATTATCTCAGCAATGACAATTGGGAGTTTATGGCTAGTGAGACCGAGGATTCCAAAAATCCCATTTTAAAGAACATCTATAAAAAACCTTCTGATTTCTATTATTATAGGGATGACGTTTTTGATCTTCATGTGAATCCTGTAGTCTATTTGTCAGGGGGTCGCGAACAGGATTTCGAAGACTACCGGTTCAGAAACACGAGAGGGTTTGAATTAAGAGGAAGCATTGACCGAAAAATAGGTTTTTACACCTATGTCACCACCACCCAAACCATGTTCCCCAGCTGGATAAAATCCTATGCCTTGGATAAAGGGGCCGTTCCCGGGGAAGGTTTTTGGAAAAGATACGAAACCGATGGCTATGGTTATTTCTCAGCAATGGGACATATCAGTTTTAATATCACCAAAAACATTCAAGCTCAGCTGGGACAGGACAGGAATTTTGTGGGTGAGGGGTATCGTTCATTGATCTTATCGGATTTTTCAAATCCTTATATGTTTTTTAAACTCAATACCAAAATCTGGAAATTCAGCCTCACAAATATGTGGGCACAGATGAACGCGGATATTTTCTTGGACCGTATCGGAAGGCCCACCGACGGACGTTACCCGCAAAAATGGTTTTCTCATCACCGCTTGGGAATCAATCTTGGCAGAAAATTGAACGTGGGGATATTTGAATCCGTGATGGCCAACAGGTTTGATTGGAACTACCTCAATCCGATCATCTTCTATAGGTGGGTGGAGCATCAGCTGGGGACACCTGATAAAGTAATGCTGGGATTTGACGGGAAATGGAATCTATATCCCGGGATGCAGCTATATGGACAGTTTGCCTTGGACGAATTCGTTTTTGGTGAATTCTTTGGACTCGACGGTGAAAATTCCAGCAGAAACAAACATGCGCTTCAGGTAGGTTATAAATATATAAATGCTTTTAAAATCAACAACCTTGATTTGCAGCTGGAATACAATCAGGTACGCCCCTATACCTATCAGGAAAAATTCCAATATCAGGCTTTCACCAATTACCGAACCCCGCTCACACATCCGCTCGGAGCAAACTTCCGGGAAGCGGCGGCCATATTACGTTACCAACCCATCCCGAAACTGTCTGTAAATGCCACAGGATTATTCCAGTTTTATGGGGCTGATCCTGATGCGGAAACCAACTTTGGAGGGAACTTATTGAAGGATAGGCAATCCATCAATACAGGAATAGGGCTTTTCGGAAACGTGATCGGACAAGGTGTGGAAAACCGAGTTTTAATGGGAACACTTAACCTGAGCTATATGCTGAAACATAATTTTTTTCTGGATGCCAGCCACAGCTACAGAAGGAAAACGGCACAGGATCTGGCAGCTGCGGAAATATCCAATTATACCCAATTCTCACTTAGAATGAACATTGTAAGGCAGGATTTCAACTATTGATCCCAAAATCAGGTAAAAGAAATGCTTAACTTGCATTTCAATTTTAGCATATCTTTATGAATACCTATCTCCGGATTTTATCTTATGCCAAACCTTACCGTAGATATTTTCCAATATATATAATCTATACCCTACTTTCGATCATATTCGGTCTGCTCAATTTCACCCTGCTGAAGCCGCTTTTTGATGTGATCTTTGAGCAGGCCCGTCCTGAAGACCTGAACCAATATTTGGAGAAACCTGAATTTTCTTTATCAATTGAATATCTCCTGAATCTTTTTAATTATTACTTCAACAGGACAGCCGAAACCTTCGGGAAATTCGGAACCCTGTTTTATGTGTGTATCATCATTGTCATATCTGTTTTTCTGGCAAATCTTTTCACCTACCTGTCGGGAATTGTCTTAGCCAAAGTCCGGGCGGAAGTGATCAAAAAAATGAGGCTGAATATTTTTGACAAAGTCACCGGGATGCAAATCGGATATTTTTCCAATGAACGAAAAGGCGATCTCATGTCCAAAATGACAAATGATATCCAAGAGGTTGAAAACAGTATTGTGCAATCCCTTCGGGTGGTTTTCAAGGAGCCTGTTACCATCATACTGTATTTTGCAGTCCTTTTTTTTATGTCTTTCCAGCTTACACTTTTCACAGTCCTCATCATTCCGATTTCCGGAGCCATCATTGGCGGAATCACCAAAAAGCTGAAGAAAAAAGCTATCCAAAGTCAGGAATCCCTTGGCAGGATTGTCAACATTCTGGAAGAAACAATCAGTGGGATGCGGGTGATCAAGGCGTTTGGAGCGAGAGATTATATTGTAAACAAATTTGATAAAGAGACGGACTTTTATTCAGAAGTCAATGTTTCCATGGCCAGAAAAAATGAACTGGCTTCACCCATTTCCCAGTTTTTGGGAGTCACTGTTGTCGCCGGCATACTTGTTTACGGTGGAAATCTTGTTTTGACGAACAACTCCGATCTGAGCGCAAGTGATTTCATCACCTATATCATCATTTTTACCCAAGTGCTGAATCCTGCCAAAGAGATTTCAAGGGCCGCCAGCAGCATTCAGAGAGGACTTGCATCTGCTGACAGAATTTTCAAAATAATTGACACACCAAGCACCATTCATAATGATGAAAACCCTATTGCCATTTTAGGATTCAAAGATTCAATTGAGTTTGAAAATGTGAGCTTTAAATATGAGAAAGAAAAAGTATTGAACGGAATCAGTTTTAAGTTATACCGTGGACAAACACTGGCACTGGTAGGTCCCTCAGGAGGAGGAAAATCTACCGTGTCCGACCTGGTTCCTCGCTTTTATGATCCCACACATGGAGAGGTGAAAATTGATGGGATCAATTTGGCCCGTTTGGAAATCACACAGCTCAGGAAACTGATGGGTATTGTAACCCAAGAATCGATATTATTCAATGATACTGTTCTTAACAATATTGCATTCGGACTGGAAGGCATTGCTGAAGAAAAAGTAATCGAAGCCGCAAAAATCGCCAACGCACATGAATTTATCGTTAAACTGGAAAACGGATACCAAACCAATATCGGGGAAAGAGGGTCCAAATTATCCGGGGGACAAAAACAAAGATTAAGTATAGCAAGAGCGGTCCTGAAAAACCCACCGATATTGATATTGGATGAGGCGACTTCGGCTCTTGATTCTGAATCGGAGAGACTTGTGCAGGATGCCCTGACCAAACTGATGGCAAACAGGACCACTTTGGTAATTGCCCATCGTCTGAGCACAATTCAACATGCCGATGAAATTCTTGTTATAGACAAGGGCCGAATCGTGCAAAGAGGACCACATCAGGAGCTCCTCCAAGAAGAAGGACTGTATAGGAAACTTTCGACAATGCAGTCTGTTTAGTATATTAGGAAATAAATCAAAAATAATAAGCTATGAAAAAGTTCAATAGTATCATGCAGCTACTTGTTGCACTGTTTTTCGCCTTAAGTTTAGTCTTTTTTCTTGCCTTCGATTCCTTAAAAGGTATGTTTGGGATGCAGGAAATTACTCCGGGAACTGTAGTATCCACTTTGTTGATAGGGCTCATCCTGTTCTTGGTCGCTTGGGGCACAAATTCCATGGTGTATAAAAATTATGAACTTAAAATTTCAAAAATAGAACATGAAAAAAATGAATTGAAGGCCAAGCTATATGACAGTGATCAAAATCATAAGATTCAGACATTGGATAAAAAAATTGAGCCTGGGGATGAAGAAAAAGAAAATACAATTTTTAGGCCGAGGCAGAACTTTAAGAATAGAAAACCTTAAAAACACAATTAATTTTTATATTGGAAAATCTTATCAGATTTCCTTTTTTTCTACATAACATTTTAAACATGGTCGCTAAAACTTTTGGCAGCGCTGTTACAGGCGTGGATGCAAAGCTTATTACAATTGAAGTCAATGTAGGTCAGGGAACAAGTTTTTATATGGTGGGATTGCCTGACAGTGCCGTCAAAGAAAGTCAGCAAAGAGTGGAATCCGCATTGAAATATTTTGGATACCGGATGCCTCGCCAAAAAGTAGTGGTCAATCTTGCCCCTGCCGACATCAGAAAAGAGGGGTCCTCTTATGATCTTCCCATTGCGATGGGAATCCTTCAAGCTTCAGAACAGGTGATTTTTCCGGAACTGGAGGAATATGTGATCATGGGTGAGCTGGCTCTAGATGGTCAGCTTAGACCTGTCAAAGGTGTTTTACCCATTGCTATAGAAGCCCGAAAGCGTGGTTTTAAAGGTTTTATACTTCCAAATGAAAATGCTCCTGAAGCCTCCATTGTCAATAATCTGGACATCATCGGTGTAGATACGGTGGAGGAAGCAATTCAATTTTTGGAAGGTGGTTTGGAAATAAAACCATTGATAACAGATACAAGGGATATTTTTTATAATTCAATAGAACATTACGAATTTGATTTTTCAGATGTACAGGGTCAGGAGAATATCAAGCGGGCCATGGAAATTGCTGCTGCCGGTGGGCACAATGTCATTATGATAGGACCTCCCGGAGCAGGCAAGACGATGTTGGCAAAACGGCTTCCCTCAATTCTCCCCCCCCTTTCGCTACAGGAAGCATTGGAGACTACCAAAATCCATTCGGTTGCCGGCAGGCTAGCCGGGAATTCTGCACTGATTGCCCAAAGACCATTCCGCTCACCGCACCACACCATCAGTGATGTTGCTTTGGTAGGCGGAGGAGGTAATCCACAGCCGGGTGAGATTTCTCTATCCCATAACGGCGTACTTTTTTTGGATGAATTGCCTGAATTCAAAAGATCGGTCCTAGAGGTGATGAGGCAACCTTTGGAAGACAGAAAAGTAACCATCTCCAGAGCGAAAATTTCGGTGGATTATCCCGCCAATTTCATGTTGATCGCAAGCATGAATCCCTGCCCTTGCGGATATTATAATCATCCTGACAAGGAATGTGTATGTGGGCCGGGGATTGTTCAGCGCTATCTTAACAAGGTAAGTGGACCCTTGCTGGACCGAATTGATCTTCATGTGGAAGTAACTCCGGTGAAATTTGAAGAAATGACTTCAACCCGAAAAACTGAATCCAGCAAATCAATTAGGGAAAGAGTTGTCCGGGGACGAGGTTTTCAGCAGGAAAGATTTAAAGATTCACCCGAAATTTTCTGTAATGCCATGATGCCTTCCCATATGGTCAAAGAAATCTGTCAGATTAATCCTGCCGGAAAGATCCTTCTCAAAACAGCCATGGAAAGATTGGGGTTGTCCGCCAGAGCTTATGACAGAATTTTGAAAGTGGCAAGAACCATCGCCGACCTGGAACTGAGTGAAGAGATTAAAGTAGAACATCTGGCAGAAGCGATTCAATACCGCAGCCTGGACAGAGAGGGCTGGGCAGGTTAAGGAATCAAACAAGCCACTTACTTTTACTTTATTAATTTCGGCTCTGGATAAATTGAAACAAAGAGGCTTTTCTCCCACTTTTATTCCATAGCCGAATCCAAATCCTCCAATAAATCATCCAAATGCTCAAGTCCTACAGAAACCCTGATCAGATTTTTAGGAGTTTTGGTGTCGGGTCCTTCAGAGGCCGCTCTGCGTTCGATGAGACTTTCCACTCCCCCAAGACTCGTGGCATTGGTAAAATACTTCAGTCCGGAGATCACACCATCCGCTTCTTCAGCTCCACCTTTTACCAAAAACGAAAGCACCCCTCCAAATCCTGACATCTGGCCGGCTGCGACAGAATGTCCCGGATGATCCAACAGTCCCGGATAAAAAACCCTGTCCACTTTGGGATGTTGACTCAGATAAGTGGCCAACACACCGGCATGTTCTGCATGGCCCTTCATTCGGTAAGGCAAAGTCTTGATACTTCTGGTTAAATAATAACAATCAAAAGGTGAAGGAACGGCCCCTCCGTTTATCTGAACATTTTTGATTTTACCCCAAAATCCGTTCTCTTCTTTTGTGATCAGAGCGCCCCCCAAAATATCACTGTGCCCACCAAAAAACTTGGTACTGCTGTGCATGACGATGTCCGCGCCCAAAAGAAGTGGATTCTGGAAAACAGGTGTTGCAAAGGTGTTGTCACAACCCACCATGATGTTACTTTTTTTGGCTATTTTGCAAAGCTTTGAGATATCAGAGATTTTTAAAAGCGGATTTGATGGAGTTTCTATCCAAAGGAGCTTTGTGTTGGATTTGATGGCACTTTCCACCTGATCCGGATCGGTCATATCAACGAATGTTGCCTCGAGAGTATCCTCAAAGATGGTTAAGAGCGCATTTTTTAAACCATGATACATATCATCGGGCGCAATGATATGGCTTCCGGCTTCAAGAGCCTGAAAAACCGAAACACCGGCTGCATTTCCCGATGAAAAGGCAGCCGCTGATTGGCCATGCTCCAGTTTTGCCAGGAGTGTTTCCAAGGCAAACCTATTCGGATTATTAGCCCTGGAATAGATCATGGAATCCGGCTGATGTACAAAATTAGTGGAAAGTGTAATCGGCTGAATTACCGGTTTTTGTTGGTCTGTTACAATATTGCCTCCGTGTATGGCTATGGTTTCAAATTTCATATCTTGATTTTTATGGGATTATTTTTTCCGAAACAAATACAGTTTCAGCAAGAAAATGGAGTAATATCAACTTATATTCTACCTGATCCTATCAACAGATCTGACCAACAGCTCATCTTTTCTGATAAATCTGTTTGCCAGGAGATTCATTATCATACCTGCAAAAATAACCCAAAATCCAATTACAAAGGCGCCGCTTTGGTCGGGATTGAAGATTTCATTGGCCTGGTGGCTTGTCCAGATGATTAAGCCAAGATTTATGACCATGACAAAAGAATTGATCATATTTAAAAACATCTGTTTGGTTCTGTTTTTATATTGAAAAATACTGAACAAGGCTATGGCGGCAGAAAGTACAGCCAACAAACCAATGAACATTTTATTTTTGGTATCAATGACTTCATTACTTTGAAGGTCAACAGTAAACAGCGTCCATGCGTTGAGGGTCATCATCTGGGTCTGTTCGAGATTGACGTGCTGCCAAATCGGAAATATTACCACCAAAATCATGGCAACGGCAACTAAAAACAGGAACACAGTCTGGATTCTTTGTATCATCTTTACTTTCTTTTTCAACAAAGAAACAGGGTAAATTGATTAATCGCAAGGAATAACCAAGAGGCTACCTAATTTTAGCAGGGAATACTATCTTTGCACCCGTGAACAATAAAATCAGAAGATACTTTTTGGAGCTAGCTTATAAAGGCACAAAATACCATGGTTGGCAAATCCAGAAAAATGCGGTTTCTGTCCAGGAAGTGGTAGAAAAAGCACTGGCCTTAATCTTAAGGACCCCCACCCCTATTTTGGGAAGTGGGAGAACAGATACCGGTGTACATGCAAGCCAACAATTTGTCCATTTTGAATGTTCGGAAGAATTGGAACCCAGGGATTTCATAAAAAAACTAAATTCCGTACTTCCCAAGGATATTGCCGTATATACGCTAAGGAAAGTGAACCACAGAGCCCATGTAAGGTTTGATGCACTTTGGAGAAGTTATGTCTATAAGATCACAACCCGTAAAAATCCCTTTGATCAACATACCTCTTGGTACCATATTGCGCCAATGGATTTGGAAAAAATGAATCAGGCAGCAAAACTGCTGCTTGTCCATGAGGATTTTGAGTGTTTCAGCAAGGTAAAAACCGATGTGAATCACTTTAAATGTCAAATTAAAGCCGCTTATTGGGAACAAAAAGACCATGAATTGTTCTTTCATATAACCGCAAACCGGTTCTTGAGAGGAATGGTTAGATCGGTCGTAGGAACAATGGTGGAGATAGGGACCGGTAAATGGGACTTGGAACACTTCGAAAAAATAATTGAAAGCAAAGATCGGAATCAAGCCGGATTCTCAGTTCCTCCACATGGTTTGTTTTTATCGAAAGTCAGTTATCCGGATCGTCTATTTATTTAAATCAACCTTATTTTGAGTCCGGAAAAAGAAAACGTAAGTAGTGGTGAAATTATAGACACCAAAGTGCTGAAGAAGCTGTACGGTTTTGTGCAGCCCTATAAGCCAAAGTTTTACTTTTTGATCTTTCTTACTTTGGCTTTGGCACTTTTAGCTCCCACAAGACCTTATTTTATCCAGATTGCTATTGATGACCACATTGCCATTGGTGATGTGCAAGGCCTGATCAACATTACTTATCTTTTGGTTTTATTGATGCTCATTCAGGCAGGAGTACAATTTGCACATACCTATCTCGCAGGTTGGATCGGACAGGTAATCATCCGCGATATCCGGATCAAACTCTATAGGCACCTTCTGAAAATGAAGCTGAAGTTTTTTGACAACACACCCATTGGAAGATTGGTAACACGGAATGTCTCAGATGTGGAAACTTTAGCTGATGTTTTCAGTGAGGGTCTTGCTGCTATCATTGGGGACTTATTGCAGCTCGTCACCATACTGGCTGTTATGTTTTATACCGATTGGAAGCTCACCCTTGTCAGTTTAGGTACGCTTCCGTTTCTTATTATTGCTACTTATATCTTTAAGGAAAAAATCAAAATCACCTTTAACGATGTAAGAAATGCTGTTTCCAATCTGAATTCATTTTTGCAGGAACATATAACAGGCATGAACATCGTGCAGATTTTTAATAGAGAGAAGCGGGAACACCAGAAATTTCAGGAAATTAACAAGGACCATAGAAAGGCCCACGTTAAATCTGTTTTATATTATTCCATTTATTTTCCTGTGGCAGAAATTATTCAGGCGATTGGAATCGGTTTGGTGGTTTGGTATGGTGCCACACGTGTTTTCGATCTTGAGATTCAAGTGGGTGTTTTGATTTCGTTTATCATGTATTTGCAGCTTTTTTTCAGACCGATCAGAATGATAGCAGATCGGTACAATACGCTTCAGATGGGTGTAGTGAGCTCTTCCAGAATTTTCAAATTATTGGACAGCCAGGAGCACATTGCCAACGAAGGCAGCCTCCAACCCAAAAAAATCAAGGGTGATATTCAGTTTGACAATGTATGGTTTGCATACACTGATGAGAATTGGGTTTTGAAGAACATCAATCTGGAGGTAAAAGATGGGGACACAGTTGCCTTGGTGGGCGCAACCGGTGCAGGAAAATCCTCAATAATAAATCTGCTGAGCCGCTTTTATGAAATCAACAAAGGGGCTATCCGGATAGATGGTACAGACATCAGGGATTTTGAATTGTCAACGTTGAGAAGCCATATAGGAGTAGTACTTCAGGATGTGTTCCTTTTTTCGGAAACCATCTTTTATAACATCACCTTGGGAAATCCGGATATCAGCAGAGAACAGGTAATGCACGCTGCAAAACTGGTTGGTGCCAAAAAATTCATCGAAAGATTACCGGGAGGTCTGGATTATAATGTGATGGAACGTGGAGCGACACTTTCGGGAGGACAAAGGCAGCTGATTTCATTTGTAAGAGCGATGGTTTACAACCCCGAAGTGATCATTTTAGATGAAGCCACTTCTTCAGTCGACACAGAAACAGAAGAAATGATCCAGAAAGCAATTGATAAAATGATGAAGGGAAGAACTTCCATCGTCATCGCACACCGTCTTTCCACAATTCAAAAAGCCAACAAAATCATTGTTTTACATCAGGGAGAAATCAAAGAAACAGGCACCCATGAATCACTTTTGGAATTGGGCGGATTTTATTCCCAACTTCACCAAATGCAACTTAAATCCATGGCTATCTGACGAATTTTCTAATATATCCAAAGAAAATTTCTGTTCTAAACCTTGTTTTTGACAACAGATCCTACCTTTGCTGCGTCTATAACTAGCATTACTAAACCAAAACCCTTTTATTTTGAAAAAGATTTTAATATTAGCTATGGCTATGATGCCATTTTTAACATTTGCCCAGGAAGCAAGTATCGGAATACGTTTGGGAGAACCGCTTTCAATTACATATAAAACTTTTCTTGACGACCATATTTCAATTGAAGGCTTATTGGGAAGAGCAGGCGTAAACAGTGTTCAATATTACCAGAGGTCATTTGACAATAATCCACCGACAGCGAACGCTTTTTATTCCGGCCACAGTACTTCAAATTCCTTTTCCTTCAACCTGAGAGGTGCTTACCATGAAAATATTTCGGAGGATTTGAATATTGAGCAAGGCTATCTACTGGGTTATGCGGGTGTGGGAGCACAACTGAGAAGCGTTAGAGTCAATTATGCTTATACCAACCCTGTTTCCTCACAATCCGGCATCTTCAGGGAAACCAGAACCAACATCGATTTTGGTCCTGAGATATTCGGTGGGGGTGAATACTACTTTGATGAGCTGCCTATAAATGTTTTTGCCGAAGTCGGCTTGTTTATGGAGGTTATCAACCGTTTTGGTCACATCAGACTTCAGGGAGCTTTAGGAGTAAGGTATATTTTTTAATTTATGAAATACGGGTCTATTGCCCTTATCATTCTGTTTTTTGTCGGATTGGGCTTTTATGTATTCAATAGACTTGGTGGCTTCAATCCTATAGAATTAAATGTTCAGCAAATTCCTGAAATATCATTGATAGGTATCCACTATAAAGGCACCCCGGACAATGAACAACTCATCACATCTTTTCGAAGGATTGAAAACATTCAGGAAAAGAACCCGCAAGCTGTACTTTATACTATCTATTATATAGAACCTGCGGGAAAAAGAGACACTATGGAGGTTTTTATGGGAGTAGAATCTTCCTATGTGCAGGAAAGGGAAGGTTTCGTGGAAAGAACCATTCCTGCCGGAAAAGCAATAATGGCTATAATAAAAAGGGATCCATTGGTGATGCCTTCTCCTAAAAGCATTAAAGGAGAAATAGAATCCTATGCATTATCAAATGGGCTTTCAAAACCAACCTTTTTCATTGACAGGATTGTGCGAACTTCCGAAGTTCAGGTTATAGCTCCAATCCAATAATCCCTTGTTTCAATTTGAACTTCACCGGTTGGTATAATTTTGGCGATGTTTTTTTACAAAATCTTTATCCAACATTTTATTAATCGAATACGTGTATCAATTATCATTTTATCACTCTTAAATCCTACAGATATGAAAAAATTATTCACCGGGTTATTACTCTCAGGGTTTTTCATCTTCCAATCCTGTGAAGGCCCTCCAGGTCCTCCAGGATTACCGGGCCCAGCTGGTCAAGACGGAATCAATTTGTTAAGTGAAGTTTTTGAAGTAGAAGTTGATTTCACAGCCGAAAACGGATATGAAGCCGTTTTTGAATTTGACCCTCCGATTTTTGACGATGATGTTGTAATGGTTTATCTGGAATGGGAAACCATTGACAACAATCGAATCTGGAGAGCATTGCCACAAACAATTTTTCTGGAAGAAGGTGTTTTGGTTTACAACTTTGATTTCAGCACAATCGACTTTCGCCTCTTTTTGGATCCCACTTTCGAACCTCAACTATTGGGGATTGATTGGACCGAAAATCAGGTTTTTAGAATAGTAATAATTCCGGGAGAATTTGCCAACGCCCGAATAGACTTAAATGACTATGAGGCAGTAATGAAACTCCTAAACGCCACCGAAGAAGATGTGGTCAAGTTGCACCAAAAAAAATAAATCATTAAAAGAGCCACAGCAAATGTGGCTCTTTTTTTATGGATACGACTCTGCCTAAATTTTAAAGAGTTTATCATGAAATAATGAATACTACCCTATATTTGCGGTATGCAGTTAAAGAATGATTTATTGATCAGAGCCGCCAAAGGCGAACCTGTGGAAAGAACCCCAGTATGGTTGATGCGGCAAGCCGGACGGATTTTGCCTGAATACCGGGCTGTTCGGGATAGTGTTAGTGGCTTCATTGAATTGGCACAAACTCCCGAGCTGGCTGCAGAAGTCACCCTTCAACCCGTAGATATTCTTGGTGTAGATGCTGCAATAATTTTTTCGGATATTCTGGTAATCCCTGAAGCTATGGGGCTGCCTTATGAGATGGTGGAAAAAAGAGGTCCATGGTTTCCAAACACCATAAAATCAGCTTCTGATTTATGGAAATTGCGGATTGCTGATGGGGTGGATGATTTAAGCTACGTAATCGAAGCCATCAAAATTGCGAAAAAAGCATTGAATGCCCGTGTTCCTCTGATCGGATTTGCGGGAGCGCCCTGGACGATTTTTGCCTATATGGTGGAAGGTTCGGGAAGTAAAACATTTTCCAAAGCAAGGGCGATGTTGTATACCGAGCCTGATCTTTCCCGTCAGCTGTTGCAAATGATCACCACGAGTACCATCAACTATCTGAATGCACAGATAGCTGCCGGAGCCAATATCCTCCAGATTTTCGACAGCTGGGCCGGCATCCTACCTCCACAACAATATGAGGAATTCTCCTATGCCTATATTGCTCAAATCTGCGATGCCATCACAAAAGTTCCTAAAACAGTTTTTGCCAAAGGTGCCTTCTTTGCCCGAGAAGCCATGGGAAAACTGAACTGTGAAACAATAGGTTTGGATTGGAATATGGGAATTGGAGAATCAAGAGCAATGATAGGCGCAAACAAGACATTGCAGGGAAATCTGGATCCGGCAGCTCTATATGGGAAACCTTCGGAAATAGAAAAAGCCACCAGAGCTATGATGGACCAATTTGCGGGTACCCGGCATATCGCCAATCTTGGTCATGGGGTTTATCCGGATATTAATCCGGAAAATGTTAAAGTATTTATTGAAACCGTGAAAAACTACAGTTGAAAAGGAGGCTGAGGAAAGGTAATCTTTCGGATTGATCACTGCACGTGAAAATCCTTAATTTCAATCGGTTTTTGAAGCATCTTACCGGATACTGCGTCGCCCACCTTAATTTTATCTCCTTTCAGCAGCAACATTTTCTGGCCAAACATAATCTTGTTTTTAACTTTTCGGTATTGTGACAACGTGAGAAGGGGTTCTTTTCCTCTTATACCTGAATCTTGATTTACAGTCGTCAATACACATCGAGCGCATGGTTTAGTGACTTTAAAAACCGCTTCTCCTATCTGAACGGTATCCCAGCCATCTTCTTCAAAATGCTCGGCCCCTGAAAACACCAAATTCGGTCTGAATCTGTCCATCGGAACAGGATTTTCAAGTTTGGAATTCAGGTCATTCAACGATTCCTGGCCAATAATCAAATAAGGCATTCCATCCGAAAAACTCACCGATTCGTTGTTAACCGAATATTTTGGTTTTAATTTTCTTTCTGAATCCTCAGGCATATAAACAAGGTCACAGGGTATTCCGATTTGATCAGAAAACCATTTACCGATTGCCGGATCTACAAGCTGTCCCACAACCTCATCTTCCCAGATGGTGACATTTAAAAATGTATCGGTTTGGGGAAGAAAAGGTATTTCGATTCTTATTTCAGGGTTCTTCTTTTGAAAAACTTCCAGTCCGCTTTCGATAAATCTCACTTGAAGCAAAGCCAGCCGGAAAATGTTCCTTTGAGTGATAAATACCCGATTTTTGTCCACAAGCATCCACCGGCGATCATACTGTAAACCTTTTTCTTCAGTAATGGCTTCTTCCACTTTGATTCCCCCCAAAGATTTTATGGGATAGATGTAAATGTCCTGTAAATGCATGAAATTTTATTTGAAGCCAATATACTTAATTATTACAAAGCATTGAAGATTGGATTTAATCAATTGTTCAATTGATGGAGCCTGTCAAAGATATCCTGAGGAAGGGCTTTATTTATAATTTTGTTGATGGGATTAGATGGTTCTGAATTCAGGAGCGAATACGGGTGTAAAAAATAATATACTATATTTTTTTCCTCTTTTTGTAGAGAATACAGTATCATCAGGGCAGCACTAAAAAAGATCACAAAACCCCATCTAAGCCTTTCTCCAAAAAGATTTCGTCGGATGTTTTTATTATTGATCATCTCCATAAAGATACAAATAATAGCTATCAGGTTGCACCGCACTAGAATAAATTGGGAAACAGTAATTATTTCCGTTTATTAATGCCGCCTCAACAAATGGATTCAGACCTTTTTCTTGTCGTATTTTGTCAGGAGAGATTTTTTCTACCAATAACTAAATGATGACAAGTTGTGAACCGATCCTTATATACTGACAAGAAAATCTGTCAATCTGACACAATAAGTATTCAGAATTTGCTTGGCACATCACTTGCGAAACCCTTTATACCTGGAAAAGAAATTGAATATAAAAAACAGTAAAAAATATAAAATTATGGGAAAAATCATAGGTATAGATCTCGGTACTACCAACTCTTGCGTAGCAGTAATGGAAGGTAATGAGCCGGTGGTCATCCAAAACAGTGAAGGAAGAAGGACCACGCCTTCCATCGTGGCTTTTTTAGATAACGGAAACGGAGAACGTAAAGTGGGGGATCCGGCCAAGCGCCAAGCCATTACCAATCCCACCAATACCATTTCTTCTGTAAAAAGATTTATGGGGAAAAAATTCTCAGAAATTTCTGAAGAGAAAAAGCATGCTACCTATCAGGTGGAGAAAGGGTCAAATGATACCGTCACCATCAAAATCGGAGATCGGTCTTATACTGCCCAAGAACTTTCTGCCATGATTCTTCAGAAAATGAAAACCACAGCAGAGGACTTTTTAGGTCATGAGGTAACAGAAGCAGTGATCACCGTACCGGCTTATTTCAACGATGCAGAACGTCAGGCCACAAAGGAAGCGGGACAGATTGCCGGATTGGATGTAAAAAGAATCATCAATGAGCCTACAGCAGCAGCATTGGCTTATGGTATGGACAAGAAAAACCAGGATATGAAAATTGCAGTGTATGACCTTGGTGGTGGTACATTCGATATTTCGATACTGGAACTTGGCGATGGAGTATTTGAAGTTAAATCAACCAATGGTGATGTCCACCTTGGTGGAGATGACTTTGACCAGGTGATCATCAACTGGCTGGCAGACGAATTTAACAGTGAGGAGCAGATCGATCTGAGGAAAGATCCCATGGCACTTCAGAGGTTAAAAGAAGCAGCTGAAAAAGCGAAGATTGAACTTTCAAGCTCTTCATCAACGGAAATCAACCTTCCTTATATTACCGCAACTCAAACAGGCCCCAAGCATTTGGTAAGAACCCTAAGCAGAGCCAAATTTGAGCAATTATCAGAAAAACTGGTCAACAGATCCATGGCACCCTGCAAAAAAGCACTCGCAGATGCGGGTTTAACGGCAGCTGATATAGATGAAGTGATTCTTGTAGGAGGTTCAACCCGTATTCCTAAAATTCAGGAGGAGGTTGAAAAATTCTTTGGAAAAAAACCTTCAAAAGGTGTAAATCCGGATGAAGTAGTTGCCATCGGCGCTGCCATCCAAGGTGGGGTATTGACAGGAGAGGTTAAAGATGTCCTTTTGCTGGATGTTACTCCTTTATCATTGGGGATCGAAACAATGGGAGGTGTATTTACCAAGCTCATCGAATCCAATACAACAATCCCATCCAAAAAATCAGAGGTGTTCTCAACTGCTGCTGATAATCAGCCTGCTGTTGACATTCATGTGATGCAGGGAGAAAGGCCTATGGCAAAGGACAATAGATCCATCGGTAGATTTCAACTTTCGGACATTCCACCGGCACAAAGAGGAGTGCCACAGATTGAAGTGACCTTTGATATTGATGCCAACGGTATTCTGAATGTATCTGCAAAAGACAAGGGCACCGGAAAAGAGCAAAAAATCAAAATCGAAGCTTCTTCCGGATTATCTCAGGAAGAAATCGACAGAATGAAACGCGAGGCAGAAGTAAATGCCACCGCAGACAAAGCAGAGAAAGAAAAAATCGAAAAGCTCAACCAAGCGGACAGCCTTATTTTCCAAACCGAAAAACAACTGAAAGAATTCGGTGATAAACTTTCTGAAGGAAATAAATCAGCGATCAGTGCGGCTTTGGGGAGTTTGAAAACTGCTCACCAATCACAGGATATCGCAGGAATAGACGCAGCTATGGAAACCCTCAACAAAGCTTGGGAAGGTGCTTCCCAGGAAATGTATAGTGCATCCCAAGGGGAAGGCGCTGGATCACAGGGTGCGGGCCCAGGTCCAGAGGCAAGTGCCGGTGGTGGTAATGATGCCGGCGACGGAGTTTCTGATGTTGACTACGAAGAAGTCAGCGAAGACAAAAAGTAATCACTGAATAATTAATAAAAAGACGGCATTCGTATCTGATATGGATGCCGTTATTTTATTTTAAGCCATTGTTTGATGATCAAACTGTTTTTTTTAACAGAATAAAATTTATCATCATTCACAAAATTAATAATAAGCCTTGAAAAATAATTTAATGAAGATAACCGCCGATAATAAACTAAAAAAACTGATCATAGTGGGTGACCGGGTGCTTATCAAATTAAAAAAAACGACTGAAAAAACCTCAAGCGGGCTTTACCTGCCTCCAGGGGTACAAGAAAAGGAAAGAGTGCAGCAAGGTTATATCATCAAGACCGGCCCGGGTTATCCCATCCCTTCTCATATTGAAGAGGATTCGTGGAAAGCAAGCGAAGAAAGTATTAAGTATATACCCCTTCAGGCCAAAGAAGGGGATCTTGCGGTATTTTTAATGAGCGGCACCCATGAAGTAGTATATGCCGGTGAGAAATATTTTATTGTTCCCCAACATGCCATATTGATGCTGGAGCGTGAGGAGGAGTTCTAAAAATTTTTTCGGGTGAAAAACCCTGAATGAATTGGTAAGAATTCCAAGGAGAATATTACTTAACCTAATCCAATCCATTATGAGAAACTTAAATTCTTATTAAATTATCCAACAAAATCCCAACAAAAAAAGGTTCAATTTTGAACCCTTTTATTTTATAAATTGATATTTACTTAGCAACTAATCCCTATTCCAAGGTTTCTGATTTTTTGCTTTTGGACCTACAACTCTTTCTCTTGCTTTAAGATCGCTGTCAACTACCGATTTGAGTTGGTCAACCAACCATGGTTTTCTGTTCTTGAAATCAGGTCCTATTTGTGTAGATTCATCTACATTTATTATGAGAACTGATTTTCTTGCCTGCTCTTGCCAAGGTTTGTAGTTTTTGACGGTAGGCCCTTTGAGATTGTGGGGTGATTGCGCATAGGATACATTAAGCGCAAGAAACAATGCGGATAATATAAATGTGAATCTGATCATCTTAATACGTTTTGGTACTGTTTGTTTACAATATTATGTACGTAATCTATTTAAAATGTTTCAAATAATCAGACTAAAATTTCCCCTAATCCAAATTAATAAGAATAATATACTGATTTTTAAAAAATTATCCTCAAAAAAACAGTGTATTCTGATACGCAATTTTGAAAAAATTCTACAGGTTCGATTCTAAGTGGTTTTGATACATACCCACATTGAATATAAATCATCTCAAATAGCAAAACCCCTATCTTTTTTAAAGGAAAGGGGTTTTTTAAAAAAAATTATGGAGTTAAATTTAAAAAGCAAAAACTGCTGCAATTAAAAATGACGATAAATTTTTAGTGGGGAGTAAGGAAGGATTGACAAAAAAGTTTTCATTCATAGTGTCCAATCTCAATTCCGGTATTAAAGTAAGATTTGTTGCCACCTTGGCATTCCCTGAAAGTGTCAACGCAAACACACTTCCTTTGCCGTCGCCATTCATGCCTACCACGCCTTCCAGGCCATTATTGAATACGCTGAAATATTCTCCTCTTGCCCCAATGGCAAATTTTTCCGAGGTAGTTGCCTGTAGATAACCGGCAACCCCGTAGAACCCTGCCCCATCGCCTGTCAGCTTATCCACAACAGAACCGTTGTACAATTGTCCCACGGCTGTGGTATTGTAGGTTGTATTGATTCCAACATAAAGTTTTTCGGAGACATTGAAACCGGTAGTCAAATCAATCTGAAACGTGTTTCCCAGTGAGGATTGGCCATTTATCAATGGATAATCCGTATCCAGTTTTCCATCCTGGTCCCCGTATAAAACATTCAAATAAGTGCTTCCTGTTTCAGTCGTATAACCTAATTGACCTCCGAGTGTATAAGAACCGATCAAGTTAAATTCTGTCATATCTGTAGGATTCATGACCGCTGCCATAAATGACCATTGATCGGATAGTGCAAAATCTGCTTTCAAACCCGTATGGGAAAACGGTCCGTACGAAAACATATATGAAGTAGAGTAATTGAAATTTCCTGTTGGAGAAATCACTTCGTATCCGAGGTAGGTGTTAAAGTTTCCCAGAGACAGCGTTATCTTATCCGATACAGCCCAATAAACATACAATTGGTTTACGATTTGAGAACTTCCGGCCAAACCTCCACCATACAACGGCGAACCGAAAACAGCGTCTTCACCTCTGGGTCCGAAAACCAGATCAGCAACAAACCCAACTTTTTTGCCCTCATAAGTGGCAATGAGATTGGCCATACCCAAGGAAAATCCGGGTAAATTCCCAAAAGAAGTAGCAGGAGCCTGAGTAAATTCACCCTTGTTAGGGGCATTCAGATTTGATCTGAAATAAGCGTCCACTGAACCTGTGAGTGTCAATTTTGCTTCCTCTTCTATTTCCTCCTGTGCTAAAACAGGAGCCGAAACACACATTAAGAAAAGAATTACTAGTAGATGAAAGGTTTTCATTTTAATTTTAATTATCGGTTTAACATAGGTTGACTGAAGGAACCCTGACCCAATATGAAAGAGAGTCGCGTTTTTTTCCTTGGGCAGGGTTCCGCTTATTTTTAAATATTATTAATCAAATACAATTGTATACCCCCTGATTCCATGCTCGTGGGAATCAAGTCCTGATTTTTCATGCTCTTCAGAAACCCTGATTCCGACAGTTACTTTTAGCAGATAGAATATGGCAAAAGCAGCCCCGAAGGCTGTGATTCCACAAATACCAACACCGATTAATTGTGTAAGGAAGGAATGCTCCGGGTTAGTTGAGAACAAGCCTACCGCCAAGGTGCCCCAAATTCCACAGGTCAAATGGACAGAAACAGCTCCTACCACATCATCCAGCCTCATTCTGTCCAAGAATACCGCTGACAACACCACGAGAATTCCCGCTATAAATCCGATGATCAGGGCAGATCCGGGTGAAAAAACATCCGCTCCGGCAGTTATACCTACCAAACCGGCCAATATACCGTTCAATACCATACCCAGATCAAGCCTTTTGAAGGCAAAGTAAGCTGCAAGAAATCCTCCCAAACCTCCGGCGCAGGCGCCAAGGGCCGTGATTACCAGTACCATAGAAACCAGTCCGGGATCTGCGGATAGTACCGAGCCACCATTGAAACCAAACCAGCCGAACCAAAGCAGGAAAACTCCGATTACAGCTAAGGGTATGCTGGCACCCGGCTTTTCTATTGCTTTGCCATTTACATATTTCCCTATTCTGGGCCCTACCAGAATCACCCCTGCCAGGGCACCCCATCCGCCAACAGAATGCACTAGAGTGGATCCGGCAAAATCATAAAAGCCCAGATCATCCAAAGCGCCCCCACCCCACTTCCAGCTGCCAATCAAAGGATAGACAAACCCGACAAATATTAAGGTGAAGCATAGGTAAGCCCAGAGTTTTACCCGTTCGGCAATTGCTCCGGAAACTATAGTGGCACAGGTAGCGGCAAACATCGCCTGAAACAAGAAGTCTGTCCAATAGGTATAACCTGCGTTTGCATACCCCACGGAGACATCTGCATTTTCAGGATTGAACCAAAACATCGACCATCCGGCGGTGTCAAATGAAAACCATCCCGGAGATTCAAAACCGGGATACATCAGGAAGAATCCACACATAGCATAGGTCACTATGCCTAAGATCGGAGTGACGGTGTTCTTAAATAGGATGTTCACAGTATTCTTGGCTTGTCCAAAACCTGTTTCCACACCGGCAAATCCTAAATGCATTATAAACACCAATGCTGTACACAACATCATCCAGACGTTGTTCGTGGTGAGAAGGCCCTGAGCTATGTCTACAGAGTAATCAGTGACAGCACCGATACCTTCAACATTTACTTGGGCCAGAGGAGTAGTAATCCATTTCATAGGTCTAATTTTTAAATAATCTCAAAATTTTATATAGGTTTAAAAGAATTAATTTTTCTAAATCTAAATATAAATTTGGTATAAAAACAAACTTATAATTACCGAAAATATATTTAATTAAAATTTTGCTATTATTTTTAATATTAAAAATCGACTTTTTTGTGTAATTTTTTAATTTATAAGGTCTTTTTAAAACCCAATTTCCAAAAGGTAAAATTTTTTAAAGCATAGGTTTGTTTTGCAGAATCAAGGATAGGACCTCCAATTCGAATTTTTACTGATCTTATAGAATGGTATTAAAAATAAAATTTTGAAAATCGATATGTACCGATATTTTATATTTATAATTTTATAGAATATGATTTTATTCCAAAAAAAATTCTTGTATTGCTCTAAAAAAAATTTAAATATTTTCAGAATTAAGGAATAATCAAGATGAAAAAATCAGAATTTTACAAGAAGAATCAGTTTATGGATTCAAGTAACACCCTATAAAGTATATTTTATGTGGAATTTTATAAAAATTGGTGATTATAGAAACCACGATAAAATCATGCTTTGAATTCTGTTCCTATTTTTATTGAAGTAAGGCGTATTCTTTTGCAAAATAGCTCAAAATCACATTAGCTCCTGCTCTTTTGATGCTAAGCAGGGATTCCAACATGGCTCTTTCCCCGTCTATCCATCCTCTTTCAGCCGCAGCTTTGATCATGGCATATTCGCCGCTCACATTATATGCCGCTATAGGCAAGTTGGAATTGTCTTTTAGCAATCTGATCACATCCAGATAGGCCAAGGCAGGTTTTACCATCAAAAAGTCAGCTCCTTCCTCAGTATCCAGATCCGCCTCCACCAATGCCTCGTAATAATTGGCTGAATCCATTTGGTAGGTTTTTTTATCCCCTAATTTTGGAGCGGAATCCAATGCGTCTCTAAATGGACCATAAAAGGCGCTTGCATATTTGGCCGTATAAGACATGATCGACACATCTGTAAAACCGTTTTCATCCAAAACACTTCTAATAAACCCTACTCTTCCATCCATCATATCAGAAGGACCCAAAATATCCGCCCCTGCCCTGGCCTGCGCCAATGACATCCTTCCCAAGATTTCAAGTGTTTCATCATTCAGGATTTTCCCGTTTTCCACCAGGCCATCATGCCCATCCGAGCTGTACGGGTCCATTGCTACATCTGTCATCAGACAGACTTCGGGAAATGTGGTTTTTATTTTGTGAAGCGCCTTCAGGTAAAAAGTCTCGGGATTATAACTTTCGGTGGCATATTTATCTTTTTTATTGTCAGGATATGCAGGAAATACATCAAACGCCATTATACCAAGCTTCACACATGCCTCTATTTCCTTTAACATCAGGTCAAGTGAAAACCTGTAAATGCCAGGCATCGAAGACACTTCCACTTTTTGGTTGACACCCTCTATCAAGAACATGGGGAAAATAAAGTCTTTTACCGAAAGCCGCGTTTCTTCAACCATCTGGCGAATGACTGGGGATTTTCGGTTTCTTCTGGGTCTTCGTAGCATGATGTTAATAATTGAAAGGTTAGTTTTAAAACTGTATTAAGAATTTGGTCTTACTTCTATTCAATTGAAGCAGTTTTTTGATTTATGGGTTCCAAAAATGAGCGGATTTGCAAAATTGTTGCTTCCGAGGCACCTGTGATCACTTTTTCCAATGTCCCGTCCGAATTGATCAACAAATGTATCGGGATCGAATGACCATTATTTTCCAGATCCAGGGAGGAAAGAAAGCTGATGATCTCATCAGCTTCAAATAACAATTCATAATCGAACCTGAATTCCGGACGTCTGTTTTGAAAAACTTCCCACACCTGCATGGTTTCATTGGAAAAAGCAAGAAAACGAACCGGTGCATCCTTATATTCCTTCGCTATAAGATTCAACTCGGAAATTTCCCCAATGCATGGCCCGCACCAGGTGGCCCATACATTTAATACCAATGCATCCCCCTGTCCAACTTCCGGTATTTGCCTATCCACTAGAAGTTGGTTGATTTTTTCACGGACGTTCTGATTATAGGTTTCTGTTCTTTGGATATCAGCTTTTTTTTCAAAGGATTTCCATCCAAAATAACTCAGGCCAAAAAAGGCTAGGGTAAAAATCAGGATCAGGGTTATCGTTCTTTTCATCTGTCTTTCAATTAAAAATCCCTTCTTTTGAGAATAAACAAAGAAACAAGCTGGAAAACCAACACATAGCCCACTATTGTCAGGAGCAATCCGAGGGTCAGGTTTTCGAAGGTGTTTAGTCTATTGAATAATTCCATCGGAGAAAAATATATCAATAAGTTCCATCCATGTTTCTCCTCCTGAAACTGCCCTAAAATCTTAAAGATGAATTCGATAAACACATATCCTAAAAATGCCAACACCGCCCATAAGGGCCTTTTGAATATATTGATCAAAAAGGTAGCAAAAACTCCCCAGGACAGGTTGCTTAAAACCAGACCCAAAATCCAGAACGAGGGCGTTTGGGCATAGATGGAGAAGCCGCCCAATGCCAAGGCTATAGCAGGCATGGCCAATAAAGACAAAAGCAAAATGGTCAAGGTATATATTCCCACTATAATTAATTGGGCTATAAATAAATCGTCTCTATTATACCCGTTCAATATTTTCTTCCGGTTTACATCATTGGAGTATTCTCTAGCCTGGGCTACTATCACTCCGAAAAGCATCAGTTTAATGCTGACCGAATGCATAAAACCAAGCGTGTTGGAGCCATCCAAAACTTGCTTAAAAACAGCATTGATCCCTATGGGAATCGCCACGATCAGAAATAAATAAAGACCTGCAAACAAATAGAAATCAAAGCGTTTAATCTTAAAAAGCTCAATCTTGAGCATTTGGGCTAAAGACATAGATCAGAGTTTTGTGGTGAATACGGATTCCAGTGATTCAAAATTATCCTTTACATCAGCTTTGTTTCCCTGAAATATTTTCTTGCCGTTTTTCAGAATCAGGAAATCTGTACATACCTTTTCCACTTCATCCAGATAATGACTGGAAAGCATTATGGTTTTCCCCCCTTCTTTCAGCCGGAATATCAGGTCCCGGATAAATAAGATTCCCTCGGGGTCAAGACCATTTGTTGGCTCGTCCATAATGATGAATTCCGGCTCCCCCAATAAGGCATCAGCAACTTCAAGCCTTTTCTTCATACCATAAGAAAAGTTTTTAAATTTTTTATTTCCTGCCTGTCCCAGCCCGACTGTCTCCAAAAGTGCATCAACCCGATCCAGATTTACACCTTTGGTCATTGCGGAAATCGTTAAATTATTTCTTGCAGAAATATTCCGGTAAAAATTCCCCTGATCCAGGATCACTCCCGTTTGGTTTCTTACTTGCTCAGGATTTTCACTTCCCAATACCGAGAAGTTTCCTGATGTGGCCTTCCTCAACCCCAAGAGAACACTGAAAAGAGTTGTCTTACCACTTCCGTTTGGGCCAATTACACCTAAAACCTGACCCTTAATCAATGTGAAATCCAAGCCATCCAAAGCCAACTGGGAGCCATATCGTTTGGTAAGTTGATTTGTTCTGATTATTTCCTGCATAATTTTTTTAACCGCCAAAAGAGATTGTCGTGCAATTTATAAATAATGTAGGTTTATCATATTCTTAATCCTTATGTAAAGACTAAAAAAAACCGGGCCTGAATCAGGCCCGGTGCAGTTGGTGGTTTTGTTTTATTAAATTTTTAAAAGTTGACTTACGCCTGTAATCTCAACAGACTTCCTTTTTGCCTGTTGTATGGGTTGAGGGAATTCTCGAATGTCCGATCCGAAATGGTGTACATCGCCACCGGTTCAAACCTGGAATGGGGCTGCCATTCCAATCCTATTTCGAATTCCTTCCCCCGATGCTTGGTTGCATACATTTCATTTTTTTTCCCACCTTTATAATAATGGTATCGGGTAAAAGGAATAATGGTATCCTTTCCCCGCTTCAGCATATAGGAAGCCAAAACATAACCTCCTTCAAGGGCGGAGTTTTCCACATCGTTGGTTTCCGGGTTATATTCAGGGCCTTTGCCCCAGTTGAACTCCGCCTGAAGGCCAAAAGGTTGGGGGTATAGAATAAAAGAAGGTCCATACCTATATTCCCTGAACTCGGTTTGGTCAAAATCCGTCAGCGGGTTTCTTTGGATCACAAACTTGCCCGTATATCCCTGGAAAGATCCTTCTATGATCTGGCCGGAGGCAAGTTCAAAGGGATACGTCAATCTCGATACCACATGAAGGGAATTGTTCCTTTCAGGTTGATTGGCGGTTTGACCGTTGTAAAAACCCAATCCAAATACACCGTAGTCTCCGGACCCTTTCAATCCGGAAGAAACGAGGTGACTGAATCTCTTTCTGATGTTGGAAGGTGCATAGTAAAACATGACTCCAATGTCACGCTCGTTGGCCACGGCGGAGTTTAGTCCGTCATTTCTGTCCAGTGGGATCCTGTTTTGGCTGGATTGCATGTTTTCAAATCCAAAAGGAACCTTGCTTTGGCCTATCCTCAGCCGAAACTCCTGCTTGGCATCCAAACCCAAATCAAAATAGGCATCTCTTATTTCAGCAAAATCACTTCCTCCTGAAGCAAAATCAGGTTGGATATAAAAAAATATCCGATCATGGATCTGTCCCGAAAACACCAAACGGATCCTTAGAAGGAAAAAACCACCGTTCTCTCCCCAGGATCGATCAGATTGATCACATTTCAGATCCGGATTGGTTTCAAAAAGGCGGTTGTATCTCAACTGGGCATATCCTCTTAATTGAATGGTTTCAAACCAAGGTTTTTTGACCACCGGAGTAGAGGTTCTGTTTTTAAGGAGTCTTCCGGATTTAATGGAATGTTCCTTGCAAAAACATTCTGATACACCATAGCCAACAGGATTATGGATAGGGCGAGTTTACTTCGCATTTCCGTGAAGGGGATTAGATGATGATTAAATCAGAACAGCGCTGCAAAATTGGCCCTACGGTATTTCTTTATGATGAATTCAATATTACGGTTGTTACTTCTCAAGGATTCAAACCCGATTTTTTTAATAAAAACAGGCTGAAAAAGCTGATTCGAGAAGAAACAATCCCCCTAAGAATATTATGAAATTGTTAAGGAATCAGGGATGTTAAGAAATGCTTAAACAATTGTTAAGGGAAATCCTGGAAAAACTACAATAAGCCGAGAACTTTGTCTACCGACAATCCGGTATAGTCCTTAATATAAAGTGCACAAGGTGGGAGTTGGTCCAGGGTATGTGAGGAAAGCACGCCAACTACTTTCATCCCGGCATTGATTCCCGCGGTCACCCCCGAAAAGGAATCTTCAAACACAATACAGTTTTGGGGTTCAACACCCATATTCTTTGCGGACTGAAGGTAGATTTCAGGATCCGGTTTATGGTGGGTTACATGCTCACTGGCCATGACCGATTGCATGTGTGGAAGAATGCCCAAGGCCTCCCCGATCATTTCCAAATTGGCCAAAGGCGCTGAAGTCGCCACCGCAGTCGGAATACCGGCCGATTTCAAGTTCCCGAAAAAATCCCGGAATCCTGCTATCGCCTTGACTTTTTCCTTGTACAGCTCCCTGAACAAACCTTCCTTTTCGCCTTCCAGATCCCGTAATTCCTGCCCCTCGATTATTCTTTCAAAAAAATGGCTCATGATATACGAGTTGCTCTTGCCGTACATGTGCAAGGCAAATTCTTCCTCGGTCGGATGCATATCCCTTTTCGCAAAAAAGGACTTAAAAGCGATGGAATGTGTGGGATTGGTATGGCAGATGACTCCATCCATATCAAAGATGACGGCTTTTTTCATGGATTGATAGGTCTGAATGAGTTGCAAATCTATCATAATCCTCCAAATATTTCAGCCGAAGCGATAGAACAATAACTTCAAATTGAAATTTATCCTAAAATACCTGTTGCCCATTGCGCAAAAGACATCCAAATTGCTGTTGAGGAAACTATAAGCCTCAAGGGTTGGGAAATGATGATCACCAATCCTCCCCAGAGTGTGACCGGATGGATGCGCCCATTCGACCGGATATCCCAGATCGCCAAAGCCACTATGAATAAGTCAGTAATTCCAAAAAAAGCCAGCGGCCCTAGGGTTCCGATTATCGGCCATCTTGCTATAGCGGCAGTAATCAGGTTTAAGGTTGCCAACAACATTAATCTTTTGTGACTTTGGAGACGATGGCGCCAAATGAACGCAAAGGAAACAAATGCAGGAAACAATATCATATCAAAAAAAGGCACTGCAAGGAATTGAAGTCCTGGTACGGGTATGCCAACAAATCCTTCGGGGCGTGCGGCGGCAGTGAGTGCAGCCCATATTCCGAACACTACCATGGCAAGTGCCAAAACACCGCCATAAGGTCCTATTTTCCTATGCAGCTGTACTTTGGCTTTGCCTATTAGGGAAACCTGCACCACAAACAATATAATCCAGGTTGTAAAAATCACACCATGCAGATAAAAAATGGGTTCCGATGGGGATTGATGGTCCGGAAAAAGAGGGCGCAGGAAAAAACTGCGGGAAAATCCCAATAAAACACTGATCAACATCGCAAAGGCCATTCCTGTATTGAATCTTCTCTCGGCCAATTGCCTATCCATGAAAACTGCTGAAGTCGCCATAAAAATGATTTTAGATTTTGTTGATAAATAATTCAAGTTAAATGCTCCCGGACAAGCAATTGGGAAAACTGCTGTATTCCGTTCTCAATCCAGCTTTTGCGGCTGATCAACTAAGCTAACTGATTGCTAATTTACAGTATTGCAAAAAATCCCAAGTGGTAAGAAAACGACGTTTTTACAAAGCATATACCTTATTTTCTTCAAACAAACCAAAAATTCTTTCCGGTGCGTTTACATCCAAATCAAAAAAGGAGGTTGGTGTCAGCCCAGTAAATTCCTTGTAATCCCTTACCAGATGCTGGTAGTCATAATATCCACATGCTATAGCAATGCTCAACCAATCCTTGGCAGGTTGCGCATTTTTCATTTTTACTGTTCTGTCGAATTTGGTAATTCTAACCATCCTGGTGGCGCTGATGCCCATATGTTCTTTAAATTTTCTTTCAAATTGCCTTAAACTTAAACAAGCTTCTTTTGCCAACCAATCTATTGAAATAGAAGCTGAATGCTGTAAAATAACCCCTGCTGCAACATCGACGCTTTTCATTTCCTTTTTCAATTTATCAACTAACTTTAAAAGAAAAAATTCCACGACATCAGTCATCTCCCTGTAAGAAAGGCAGTCGGTTAGTTTTTCATTAACAAACCTAATATCCCCAGTCAGTAACAATTCCGCATCTACATAAATGTCCGTCAATAAATGCAGTGGAACTCTGGTTAATCGGTGAAGTACTCCAGGCTGAAAAATAACCATGATTAGCAGGAAATCATGCCCTGGACGCCTCATTTTCATTAATGTTTGTTGTCCACAAATTACTGTTTTGGGTTGTTTTGTTTGCATGCTACTTCCAAAACTGGAAACATGGTCAGGATCATGGGGGAAAAAGCAAAGTGAGGTTTCAGGACGAGGAGCATAGGGTTTTAAAGGAATCCCAATCTCCAAATCAAAATTAAAATGGACGATTTCATAGCTTTGGACGTAATCCTTTAGAGCAATACTCGGTAAATAATTTTTCAAAAGCATAAGCGTACCCAGTTCCTATAGCTTCAATAAAGATTTATTTCTCTTTGATTATTTATTTTAAAAATGACTTTATTTTGCTGGCAATATGCAAGACAAAATGACAAGCCCCCATACCCCTACCCTCTGTTAACAGATTATACCAGAGTATTTTACTAGGATTGAATATACTTCTATTTTTTTAAAATAATCTGCAATTAAATCTATATCATCGAAATAAAAATGCCCTGAAGGGTACCCTCCAAGAGTCCAAACTCTTGGAGGGTTTGACAAAAATATTTCAATCTATCCCGAATCGTTTTCGCTTTCAGGATCTCTGCTTCGCTACTATTTATATTGTATCTCTACATTATTTCCACCATTATCAAAATCCTACTTCTCAAACTCCCTCACCACCTTTTCGATAATATCACAGCACTCATGGAGCTGCTCCTCGGTCATCACCAATGGCGGTGCAAACCGGATGATGTTGCCATGTGTCGGTTTGGCCAAAAGTCCGTTATCTTTTAGGGAAACACACATATCCCAAGCCGTTGAGCTGTCTTCCGTATCATTTACAACAACCGCATTGAGCAGCCCTTTGCCTCGTACCAGCTTCAGCACTTTATATTTTTCAACCAGAACCTGTATTCTTTCCCTGAAGATTATGCCAAGTCTCCGCGCATTCTGGGCAAGTTTTTCATCCCTCACCACTTCCAAGGCAGTCATGGCCACTTTGGCGCCCAGTGGATTTCCCCCAAAAGTGGACCCGTGCTGACCGGGCTTGATTACATTCATAATGTGGTCATTTGCCAATACTGCAGAAACAGGATAAAATCCCCCTGAAATCGCTTTGCCTAAAATCAAAACATCCGGTTGGGTATAAGTGACCTGCTTTTCGCAATGGCCTTCACAGCTACAGTTTCCGCACACAGCAAGCAAAGAACCTGTTCTGGCAATTCCCGTTTGGATTTCATCGGCGATAAACAATACATTTTTTTCTTTACAGGCCTCAGCTGCTTTCCTGATATAATCCTCGGCCGGAGTATAAACTCCCGCTTCCCCCTGAATGGGTTCTACCAAAAATCCAACAACATTTTTATCCTCCAGAACTTGCAGGAGTGCAGCTATATCATCATAGGGAATCTTTACGAATCCCGGAGTATAGGGTCCAAAATTTTTCCTGGCGTTTTCATCGCTGGAAAAAGAAATGATGGTCGTGGTCCTTCCGTGAAAATTGTTTTCGGCTACTATAATAACAGCCTCTTTTTCAGGAATGCCTTTTTTCTCATAACCCCACTTTCTTGCAATCTTAATGGCAGTTTCCACGGCTTCAGCCCCGGTATTCATGGGAAGCACTTTATCAAATCCAAAATATTCGGTGATGTATTTTTCAAAAGGTCCCAAGACATCATTATAAAAAGCCCTTGAGGTCAGCGTAAGTGTACCCGCCTGCTCAATCAACGCCTCCTTGATCCTTGGATGGCAATGCCCCTGATTGACGGCAGAATAGGCAGAAAGAAAATCGTAATATCTTTTCCCTTCCACATCCCACAGGAAAACCCCCTCCCCTCGGGATAATACCACAGGCAAAGGGTGATAATTATGTGCGCCGTATCTGTCTTCCAATTCAATGGCCCGAATACTTGAGTTGATTGTTTCCATCATAAATTTGTAGCTTTACTGCCCGTAGTAAGACAACGTGATAACCGGATTAGTTTCGGCAAATATACTTAATTGCCCTACGATTCAGAATGAATTCCAAAAAGAAGCCTGTTGAGCCCCTAGAACTGATTCCGGGAGATTTCTACTTCAATGAAAACGGATTGATGGTATTTACCGCCCAATACCACCTTCGCCGTGGGTACTGTTGTGGAAGTGGTTGCAAACATTGTCCTTTTCCCAATGACGGGGATAAATCCAAGGAATTAAACCAATAATTTTCGGTGTCGTTTTTGGTTATTGATGAAATCTTCCGATATTTGCAAACTCAATTGTAAAAACGCATTTAATATACCCTTATATATCATGGCAAGAGTTTGTGACATCACCGGTAAAAGGACTCAGGTAGGAAACAACGTTTCGCATGCAAATAATAAAACCAAGCGTAAATTTTACCCCAACCTTCATAAGAAAAGCTTTTATGTTCCTGAGGACGATGCTTGGATTACTTTGAAAGTTTGTTCCAAAGCATTGAGAACAATCAATAAAAACGGAATCAGTGCTGTATTGAAAAAAGCACAGGAAAAAGGTTTTATTATCATTAAATAATCCGCATCAGGCGATTTAAATATACAGAGCGATGGCTAAGAAAGGTAATAGAGTACAAGTGATTGTGGAATGTACTGAGCACAAGGCCTCGGGGCTTCCAGGTACTTCAAGATACATCACCACCAAAAACCGTAAAAACACCACGGAAAGATTGGAGTTGAAGAAATTCAACCCGATCATGAAGAAGGTAACGGTTCATAAAGAAATTAAATAATCATTCCTGCATGCAGGATTTTAAAACCTCATCCATATGGCTAAGAAAGTAGTAGCAACCCTGAAAAAAGAAGGTGCAGTAACGTATGCAAAGGTGATCAAAGCTGTAAAGTCTGAGAAAACCGGAGCTTATACCTTCAAAGAAGAAATGATTCCCGCAGCATTGGTTCAGGAAACACTGAAAAAATAAATATCTGCATTGCCATGCAAGTATAAAATCCCTTCCGACAATTTTCAGGAGGGATTTTTTTGTTATATTCGGATTCAAATTGATTTAAATTATGGGAATTTTCGGTTTCTTTTCGAAAGAAAAAAAAGAAAGTCTGGATCAGGGACTTCAGAAAACCAATGAAAATATTTTTTCAAAACTCAGTAAGGCAGTAGTAGGAAAATCAAAAGTTGATGAAGCCGTACTGGATGAACTCGAAGAAATTTTGATCACATCGGATGTTGGTGTGGATACTACCATCAAAGTCATCCGAAGAATCGAAGAAAGAGTCGCCAAAGATAAATATGTAAATACTGCCGAGCTGGATGTTATTTTAAGAGAGGAAATTGCGAGACTTTTGGGAGAAAACCAATCCTATGATCCTACCAATTTTGATCTTCCCGCGGATAAAAAACCTTATGTAATCATGGTGGTGGGGGTCAATGGGGTAGGAAAAACGACGACTATCGGCAAACTTGCCCATCAATTCAAACAAGCGGGTAAATCCGTTGTGTTGGGTGCTGCTGATACTTTTAGAGCTGCCGCTGTCGACCAGTTGATCCTTTGGGGAAAAAGAGTTGACGTGCCTGTCATATCCCACGGCATGAATACAGATCCGGCTGCTGTGGCATTTGATACGGTCAAGAAAGCAGTAGAAATGGATGCAGATGTGGTGATTATTGACACTGCAGGGCGGCTGCATACCAAAATCAACCTGATGAATGAGCTGACGAAAATCAAAAGGGTAATGCAGAAATTCATCGAAGACTCCCCCCATGAAATCCTGTTGGTCCTCGACGGATCCACCGGACAAAATGCCTTTATCCAGGCCACCGAATTCACCAAGGCAACAGACATTACCGCATTGGCCATCACCAAACTGGACGGCACTGCCAAAGGCGGAGTAGTCATTGGCATCTCAGACCAATTCAAAATACCCGTAAAATACATCGGTGTCGGGGAAAAAATGACTGATCTTCAGCTTTTTAACAAAAAGGAATTTGTGGATTCGCTGTTTAAGAAGAAGGTCAACGCCAAAAACCTTTGAGGTCTTTTTTGGACCTCGAAGATTGGACGTTTTACAACCCTTATATTATATTTTCAGAAGAACTGTTTTTTCATCAAAAAACCGCCCTAACATATCCCTCAAAATCATCACTTTGCTGCTCTGCTAACTTCAGGTAAAATCCATTGGGTGTGGCAAAACCGGAGTCTGAATATTGACTGGAATCGAAAGCCAGCTCGGCTGTTTTTTGAAGGGATTGATCAAAAATTATAAAGCTCATTTTATGGTAGAACTTGTCATCCTCTTTTTCAACTGCTTCATAAATCACATTTCTCCAGATCTTTTTCTTAAAAATATCATGGTTCAAAATTCCATACCGGCTGGATTCATGATTGCTTAAATACACTATATAATCCCCTTCCTGCTTTGTTGTTCCGGCCAGGAATTGTAACGAC
>JBGTDA010000063.1:0-10505 GCA_041748555.1 Rhodonellum sp. | reverse complement strand
GACTAAGATCAGGCTCGGGGAAATACCGATAATCGTTTAGATCTTCTTTTGTCCTCATGCTGGAAGTATTTCCGGTAGTGGCATCAAAGGTTCTGGTTTCTGATACTATTTCTTTTCCGTCTTCGATCAGTAATATCTGACGTTCAAATTCATGTTCTATTGCCCTAGCTACATTTCTGAAGGAGTTCATATTTTTTACCTCCACCTTTTTTCCGTATTCGGGAACTCCCCACAGCCGAACAGATATATTGGCATCGCATCTCAGGGAACCTTCCTCCATATTGCCGTCACAAATATCCAGATAACGGACCAATTTCTTGATTTCCGCCAAACAAACATATGCTTCCTCAGACGACCGGATATCAGGCTCGGTGACAATTTCAATTAAGGGTACACCGGATCGGTTGAAATCCACTAGTGTATCCACCTCTCCGGCAAGGTGCATGGATTTACCCGCATCTTCCTCCATGTGAATCCTTGTTAAGGCGATGGATTTCCGGGTTCCGTCTGCCATCATCACCGGCACATTACCTCCCACACAAATAGGATCCTTGTCCTGAGTGATCTGATAGCCTTTTGGAAGATCCGGGTAAAAATAATTTTTACGGGAAAAAATATTTTTTCTGGTAATTTCCGCATCGCAGGCCAACCCCATCTTAATCGCAAATTCAATAGCTTTCCTGTTTACTTTGGGCAGAGTACCGGGGTGGCCCAGTGTAATAACCGAAATATGAGTGTTTGGGAGGTTTCCGTATTCAGTTGAATCGGAATTGTACATTTTACTTTTGGTCAACAACTGTGCGTGGACTTCCAGACCCACTACCAGTTCATATTTACTTTTTATTTCTTCAGAAAGCATATTGAAGTATTTCAACTAAATTAAATTAATCCTATGCCAAAATTGGTTCAGAATAAAGCTAAAACCAAATTTGATTTTAATTATGCATTATATACCGCCAAACATTTCCTTGGCTCTTTTTATCACATTGGGCAATCCCTCTAGGTTTTTTCCACCGGCCGTGGCAAAGAAAGGTTGGCCTCCCCCACCCCCTTGAATCTCTTTTGCCAATTCCCGGACCGCATTACCTGCATTCCATCCTTTGGAAGCCACCAAAGCCTCATCTATGATTACGGCTATCTGAGGCTTCCCATCCACATCTGCGGCCAAGACCACAAGTGCGTTATCCAGTTCATTTTTAAGTTCAAAGGCAATCTTTTTCAAGGCATCAGCGGATGGAAGTGTTACCTGCTCAACAATGCAATTGACTCCATTGATCAATCGTACTTTTTGGATCAATTCATCTTTAAGTGCTCCCGATTGCCGTGCATAGAGTGACTCGATTTCTTTTTTAAGCTCGTTCCTCTCCTGAAGCAAAGACTCGACAGCACTTTTTACATCAACAGGATTTTTGAGTAAGTCCTGCAGATCCTTGATCAGATCCAATTGTTTTTGTATGTAACTATCGGCAGCATCTGCAGTAATCGCTTCAATTCTTCTTACACCCGAGGAAATGGATCCTTCGGAAATGATTTTGAAATTGCCGATCATGCCTGTTGTTGCCACGTGCGTTCCACCACATAGTTCGACAGAGAAATTTTGATCAAATGTAATGACCCTTACCTGATCGCCATATTTTTCTCCGAAGAGTGCCGTTGCTCCCTGGCTTTTGGCAATGTCAATGGGAACGTTTCTTTGTTCGTCAAGAATAATGTTTTCCCTTATTTTGGCATTCACGATCCGCTCCACTTCCGTAATTTCTTCCTCTGTGAGTTTTGCAAAATGGGAAAAGTCAAAACGAAGTAAATGTTCGTTCACTAATGAGCCTTTCTGCTGTACGTGATCTCCCAAAACTTGTTTAAGAGCAGCCTGCAGAAGATGTGTTGCAGTATGGTTGCTCATGATCAGTCTTCGCTTTTCTGCATCCACCTGACCAATAAATCTTTTTTCGGCATCTACAGGAAGCCTCTCCACAAAATGAACAATGAGGTCATTTTCCTTTTTGGTATCAAGCACCCTGATCTTTTCATCACCGCTGATCAACCAGCCTTGATCTCCCACTTGTCCGCCACTCTCGGCATAAAAGGGCGTTTTATTCAATACAACCTGAAACCTGTCGCCCTTGGTATCCCTGATTTTTCTGTATTTGATAATATTGCTTTCCGACTCAAGCTGATCGTAACCCACAAACTCCACACCTTCCTCATCTCCTACCAAGGTCCAGTCCCCCGTTTCCTGTATAGCGGCAGCTCGGGATCGGCTTTTTTGCTTCTCCATTTCCAAAACAAAAACCTGTTCATCAACAGAAAGGCCACTTTCACGCGCAATCAGCGAAGTGAGATCCAATGGAAATCCAAATGTATCATAAAGCTCAAAAGCAGTTTTACCATCAATGACAGTTTCGTTTTTCTGAGTCAGATTTGATTTTATCTGATCCATAATCTTAAGACCATTATCCAAAGTCCTCAAGAAAGAAGCTTCCTCTTCTTGTATAACCTTAGCAATAAAATCCTTTTGTGCCGAAATTTCGGGAAAAATCTCATCGAAATTTTCAACCAATAATGGGATCAGCTCATATAGAAAGGGTTTTTGAAGACCCAGAAAAGTATAGCCATACCTGACAGCCCTTCTTAAGATCCTCCTGATGACATAACCCGCTTTATTATTGGAAGGCAGCTGACCATCGGCAATGGTAAAAGAAATAGCCCTGATATGATCCACAATCACCCTGATAGCAATATCCGTTTTTACATCAACACCATATTTTTTTCCGGACTTTTCCTCGATAGCTTTTATAAATGGTGTGAAAAGATCGGTATCGTAATTGGAAGTCTTATTCTGAACAGCTCTCACCAGCCGCTCAAAGCCCATTCCTGTATCCACATGTTTTGCGGGCAGATCCTTAAGTTTGCCATCGGCAAGCCTGTTAAACTGCATAAAGACTAAATTCCAGATTTCAATCACCTGAGAATGATCATTGTTGACCAAAGACCTGCCGCTGACTTCATTTCTTTCTTCCACGGATCTTAAATCGACATGTATTTCCGAACAGGGTCCGCAAGGTCCTGTTTCTCCCATTTCCCAAAAATTGTCTTTTTTTGATCCAAAAATTATCCGGTCTTCATCCACAATCTCATTCCAAAGCTGAAATGCCTCGACGTCCTGTACCAAACCGTCAGTTTCATCTCCTCCAAAAACGGAAACATACAACCTGTCCTTTGGTAATTGATAAACTTCAGTCAATAGCTCCCATGCCCATTGGATGGCTTCCTTTTTGAAATAATCACCAAAAGACCAGTTCCCCAACATCTCGAACATGGTATGATGATAAGTATCAACACCGACCTCTTCGAGATCATTGTGCTTTCCGGAAACTCTAAGACATTTTTGGCTGTTAGTCACTCTAGAAGCTTTAGGGACTTCATTTCCTAAAAAATAATCCTTAAATTGATTCATACCGGCATTGGTAAACATCAGGGATGGATCATTTTTGACAACTATTGGAGATGAGGGTACAAATTGGTGTTTTTTGGATTGGAAAAACTCAATAAAAGTACTTCTGATTCGTTTCGCTTCCATGTAAGCTTTTGACTACGTTCGGATTAAAGATTCATTTGTTTATCTTTGTGGACCAAAAGTTTACCTTTAAAGTCCCTTAAGGGCTACAAAATTAGAAGATTTAGCACGCAAATTATAATGAGTAGAATAAAATATTACTACGACCCGAAAACCAGCAAATACGAAAGATACACCAAAAGCAGGTGGGATATTCTTCTGAATGCCTTGGGTTTTCTCTCTTTGGCAACTATTCTGGCAGTGACAATGCTGCTTTTTTTCAGCCTATATTTTGACAGCCCAAAGGAATTGCTTCTAAAAAGGGAGAATAAGGAGCTTCTTTATTATTACCAGAAAACTGAAGAAGAAGTCAACCGGATGAATGCCATGTTGTCGGACCTCCAACATCGGGATGACAATCTTTACCGGGTAATATTTGAAACAGAACCCTTACCCAAATCAGTCAGAAATGCAGGAGTCGGTGGTTCTGAAAAATTCAGAGAGGTCAGACAAAAAGGACTTGATCAGGAATCACTTATAGTGGGATTACTGGAAAAAGTCGACAATCTCAAAAGGCACCTGTATGTCCAATCCGTTTCCTATGATGAGGTTTCCAATCTTGCATTGAACAAAGAAGAATACTGGGCTTCCATTCCGGCAATTCAACCGATATTTAATGAGGATTTGGAGCTTTTGGCCTCCGGCTATGGCATGAGGCTGCACCCCATCCTGAAAGTGATCAAAATGCATAACGGTGTTGATTTTGCAGCTCCGCAGGGAACTCCGATTTATGCAACAGGAGATGGTGTTGTTTTCAGAGTCAAAACCGATTTAGGTGGTTATGGAAAATTCGTGGAAATAGACCATGGATATGGTTTCCTTTCCCGATATGCCCATATGAATGAGTTCAAGGTTAGGCCGGGTCAAAAAATCAAACGTGGAGACCAAATAGGGACTGTTGGGAATACCGGTTCTTCCACTGCTCCGCATGTCCATTATGAAATCCTTAAAGACGGCATTTTCATCAATCCTATCCACTATTTCTTCAAAGATCTGGAACCTGATGAATATGATCGGATTCTTGAATTGGCTTCAAGAGAAAACCAATCTCTTTCGTGAAGTTGGGAAGTCGGAAGACCGATGCCGGATGACTTCATTATTCATTATTCTTAGTTCATCATTCATTATTCCTTTTTTTGAATATCGAATGAAGATTGGTAAATGTTGAATAATGAAGTAAGGCTACCTTCGGTGGCAGATTAATTTAATCAAAAAACTGTCGGACGTGACACGTCAAAATGGGAGTTCTTTTCCCCTGATGAATTAAATTGACACTTTTCCAACAAACCTAGGAGGTTTTGAGAAACCTCCTAGGTTACCGCTTCCCGGTTTTTGCAGTTCAACAATTCAACTGTTCGACACGTTTAGCCATTTCCAAATTTCGGTGGTCTTTAAATCCTCGCCTGATAGGTGTAAAGCTGATAATACCTTCCTTCTTTGGCTATCAGTTCATCATGTTTTCCTCTTTCCACAATTTCACCCTGCTCGATGACCAAAATCTGATCGGCCTGACGGATTGTGCTTAATCTATGGGCAATGACAAAAGTTGTTCTTCCCTGCATCAGTTTCTTTAAACTGGACTGGATAAGCGTCTCGCTTTCTGTATCTAGATTGGAGGTTGCCTCATCCAAAATCAATATTCTTGGATCTGCCAAAATTGCCCGGGCAATGGCGATGCGCTGCCTTTGTCCCCCTGACAATTTAACTCCCCTTTCGCCGATCAGGGTATCCAAACCATTTTCGAACCTATCAGTGAATTCCTGAACATGGGCAGCATTTACAGCTTGAAGCAAACGCTCTTCGGAAGCATCAGGCCTTGGAAAGAGCATGTTTTCCTTTATCGTCCCTTCAAACAAAAAATCATCCTGTAAAACCACGCCCAACTGGGAGCGATAGCTGTCGAGGGAAATTTGACCCAAATCATTTCCATCTACAGAAATAAACCCGGAATCCGGATTAAGGAATGATGCCGCCAAACCTGCAATGGTGGTTTTTCCGGAACCTGAAGTTCCTACCAATGCGGTAACCGATCCTGCAGGTGCCTGAAAGCTGATATTTTTTACCACTTCCTTACCTTCTTCATATGCAAAAGAAACATTTTCAAACTGAATGTCTCCAACAATATTTGGCAACCGAAGCGTCCTTTTTCCTCCGGCATCTTCCAGTGGCGTATTCATGATTTCCTCTGTCCTGTCCAATCCCGCAAATGCCTCTGTCAGCTGGCTACCGATATTACTCATCTGCACGATCGGCGCTATCATAAATCCAAGATAAAGGGTGAAGGCAAGGAAATCCCCGAATGTCATCTGACCATCCATAATCATATAACCACCCATCCCCATAATACCCGCTGAAGCCAACCCAAGCAATAGCGTGGCTGCAGAAGTCACAAAACTGGTTGAGGTCAAGCTGGCTTTCACATTTAGGAAAAGTCGCTCCACACCTTCTTCAAACGATTTTATCTCCTGAGCCTCAGCATTGAATCCTTTGATCACCCTGATACCGCCCAAAGTTTCTGTCAAACGACCGGTAACCTCAGCGTTGATTTTTCCTCTTTCTCTAAAAATCGGTCTTATTTTCCCGAAGGCCTTAAGGGAAACTATACCAAAAACTGCTACCGGCACCAAGACATACAAAGTCATCATCGGACTGATGGCAATCAATAAAAAAAGAGAGATGATGGAAGTAAGAATCCCGCCGACCATTTGGGCAAATCCCGTACCCACCAGATTCCTGACACCTTCCACATCGGTCATGATCCGGGAAACCAGCTCACCTGTTTTTGTATTGTCGAAAAACCTGATCGGCAGCTTGATGATATGGCTTTGCACCTGTGCTCTCAGTTTTGATATCAGGTTTTGTGCTTCTACACTTAGTATTTGAGTCAATGCATAGGAGGTTGTAGCCTGGATCACAATGGCAGCAACAACGCCCAATATCAGCCATTTTAGAAGCTGAAGATCATTGCTTGGAATCACATTGTCTATCAGGTATTTACTCGCACCAGGCAAGATCAAACCCGACAGTCTGCTGATGATGATTAGAAAAAGTCCCAGAAAGAGCTGTCTTCTTCTAGGCCAGATGATGGTTTTAAATACATGGGCCATAGTGACCCGATTTTCTTGTGGTTTGGACATAAAACAAATAAATGATGGGTAAATCTTTAAAAGTTAATACACAACATCAACCGTTATTTAATTAGTTCTTTAGAAACCTGGATTGCCATTTAAAATCTAAAAGTGTAGGCAAATTTTATATTGGTTCTGTTTTCCGATGTCAGAAATCTTTCCTCAAACTTTTGATAATTGTGGTTGTAGACCACAAAAAAAGTATTTCCCGGACTGATTATCCAAGAAAATCTGGTGTTGGTTCCCAAAAATTCTGTAACATTATCATACTGAATATTAAAATTGATCGACACCCAGGGAGAAAAGTCATACCCCGATACCAGGCGGAAAAGATGCGTGTCAAACTCCCCTTCCAAAAGTTTAACTCTACTATTGGCGTAAGTGGCAGTCATATTCAGTCCCACAAAAGGCCTCAGGAATAAATCCGCGACAAGAGATGTTTGGTTACCGGTCCAAAAACCCGTCCTGGCATATTCGATTGATGCTCCAAACCTACGGAATCCGGCTGTTTTCAAACTTATATCCCAGCCCCAATTGCGGTAAATTCCGATTGGAACGACGAATTGATTGTCTCTCAGGATGTCGAACGGCAAATCCAGAAATTCATAGTTATTTGTTATTCTTGCCTCAAACTCATCTCCTGTTTCAAACCTGATTCCAAGAAAGGTGATTTTGTGGTTGACCGTTGCCGGACGCCAATCCATCAGCATAAGGTATTCAAAATCATATTCCCAAAGTAATTCACGGATAATATTGCTGTTTTCCATTAAAGGCCTATAGGTTACCGTTGGCTGTAGCCTCCTGAATCCCACCCTCGGAGCAAATCCCACAGCAGGTTCATAATTGACTCCAAACTCCCGGTAAGAAACATGTCCTTCCCATGGTGCATTGGGAAAATTGATTCTTCCACCTCTCACCGAGCGATCCATTAGTGAGCTTTCGTCTCCGAAGGAAGTTTCTGTATGTCCGGCAAAGAAAGCCTCAAATTGCAGATTCTTGTTTCCCAAGAATTTGGAAGTATTCAGACCGATGTCCGCTCCCAATGTATGTTGTACACTGTCACCGTCCGTTTCTCTCCTGGTATAGATTATTCCGACTGTACTTTCATCGGATATGTTCTGAATCACCCTTCCCACTGTAAAATTCTCTCCGGGTCTTTCAGCATCCTCACCGGTACGGACCTGTAAAAATCCAACATCAGTGTTCTTTATCCTCCCGATTAATCTTCCTCCATACCTGATGGGGATAGGTCTTCCATCCTGTAGTCCTACTCTCCTGCTAAAATATGGATTCGGATTGCTTGAGGGAGCAAAGAGAAAGATATTGGCCCCTTCCAGAAAAAACCCCCTTCTTTCCGGAAAAAAAAGAGGAAATCTGGTCAGGTTGATCTGCCTATCATCCACCTCAGTCTCTGCAAAATCCGTGTTGACGGTTATTCCGGCCTTCAAGTTGGGGTTGATGTTATAATTCAATTCACCTCCTACTTTAAAAGTGGTTTGGGTTTCCATCGGACCCTCTATTTCGTCTCTTAGATTTATCCTTGTAACGATTCCATAAGGAATGGCTTCCAGACCAATGCCCTGGTTTATTTCGCTTAATCCTACAAGTTTACCGGCATCCTGAGGACGCTCTATTCCTTCATTCCTCCTGAAACCGGTCCAAAGTGTCTCTTCGTTTTTCCTGCGGATGGTTCTCAGAAAATTGATACCCCAAGTATCTTTAGAAGGGTCAAAATTGAGGGTCATAAAGGGAATCCTGATCTCCACTGACCAGCCTCCTGCATGTCGGGTTACCCAAGCACGCCAGATCCCGTTCCAGGCTTTGTTCAGGGAAGTACCCTGCCCCACACGGAGGATTCCATCACCCATCATTCCCAATGGGTTTGTTTCGAAATAATAGGCTGACCTTTGATCATTATAAGTATCCAGTATAAAAACAAAGCGGTCATCAGTTCCAAGTTCTTCATCCCTTCTTCGTTGAAATGCCGTGATTTTTTCCGGTTCACTGTCGTGAAAAACGGCACCTAAATAAAGGTATTGATCATCAAAAGCTACACGGACCTCCGTCTGTTCCGTCGCCAATCTTCCGGGAACAGGTTCCTGCTGTCGAAACCCGGATGCAGGACTGATGTTTTGCCAGAAGGATTCGCTCAATCTTCCATCCAGGACTATCTCCTCCACCTCCGAGAGTCTGTAAGCGGTGATCTCCTTTCTTTCCTGTGCCAAAGTCAGGAAAGAAAGGAGGAAAAATATCGATATGGTTAATGGAATTTTTATACCCAAATCATTGAATTGAATGTGATATAACCAATAATTTCTTACAAATTGGGTCCTATTTTGATCAATGGTCCAATGTTTTTATAAGGCTAAGCAGAATGAATTCTTAACTTGTCCTTTCCTAAACAAAAGCTAAATCATTACTCATGGAAAAACAGGAGCTTTGGATAAAAGAACTTCATGAAATCAACGAGGAGGTAATCCACACATTTGGAGATGTGGCACATGAAAAGATTTATTTAAGAACGAATTCACAAAGTTGGAGTATTGCAGAAAACCTTGACCATCTTATCAAGGTCAACAGCAGCTATTTCCCTATTTTTCAAAAACTTGAAGCCGGCACCTTCCACGGAGCTTTTATCGCAAAAATCGGCCTTTTCCCCAAATTGCTCGGCAATGCCATCTATAAATCAGTTTCGGACGGTGACAGAAAAAAAGTGAAGACCTTTCCGCTGTGGGAACCTTCGGCAAATGAAAAAGCGGGTGATATTATAGCCGAATTTCAAAAACACCAACAGGAACTGATACATTGGTTCCGGGAGATGGAGCCTTTCGTGCAGAAAAAGGTTATTATCCACTCCCCCGTAAACCGACTGATCGTGTATTCCCTCGAAAAGGCCTTTGACATCATTGTCTCCCATGAAAAACGACATGTAGATCAGGCAAAGGAGGTATTGGCGGAGATCAATTACAATTAAGGATTTTTTAGAGAGGAGTGAGTTTTAGAGGTAGAAACGGGTATTTCAAACAATTAGCCTCCTAATTCCCTCCACCATCCACTTATCCCCTCGTGTTCATGATCCAGCACCTGATATTTAACTTGATGAGCTATAAATAATTAGCAACAGGCATTTAAAATATGTCGAGTAGGTAAGGGGAATTTCACCCCAAACCTCTCACAGCACCGTGCGTGATAGTCTCCCATCACACGGCGCTTCCAAAGTCAGGTCTCCTGTTTTTACCAAGGGTTGGTGGTACCAGTTGCCAGTGGGCGAAGAGATTTGGCTTTCCTCGGTAGACTGTTTCCAACCACCTGATTGCTTTCCTTTTACCCAGTCTCCGTTTCTGAGCCATCTTCCACTCTATCAGTTTCTTGTTCAGCCAATACCATAATCCTACTGTTGTCCATTTGTGGAACTTGCAGTAATAGTTGATCCAGCCCTTTATCATGACATTGATAGCAGACGACAGCTCTTGGATGTTTCCCCTGAATTTCCTTATCGAGAATTTCCTGAGTTTATCCCTGACTGAGACCTTGGAAGATTCGCTCATACACGCAGCGGTGATCAGTTTCAGTCCGTCTTTTGTCGGACAATAGCGGGGCTTAAACCCTAACTCCGCCGCTATTTTAGGTTGCCTATTTCGATTTTCTTGAAAAGGTCATTAGTTTTGACTGTGATCTCAGACAGGTGCCAATTTCCTGATATTTTCATTTTGTAAATTGATTTTGCGGTTTCAATAATATCCTTTGGCGAGAAGTTGTTTAGC
>JBGTDA010000062.1:0-15403 GCA_041748555.1 Rhodonellum sp. | reverse complement strand
TTACAGTACTTCAATGAACTTGACGGCCTGCTTTCAGGCCGGTGGACGGGCTCTTTCCCGTGTCCCGATAAACCCCGTTTTTAATGGGGAATGCAAAAGTAACACTTTGTTTCTGATTTGCAAGAAATTTTCAGGAAAAATTCCCGTCTTCAAATCATATCCCCCGTTTGGGTCTGCAAAAGTGGGGCTTTTTGTTATAATATCCCAATTAAAATGAAAATTTTAATTCACTAAAACCGGAAATTCCTTTTTCATATAATAAGGAGGAAATGTGACCTCGTCAGGATTCAAACCTGAAACCTCTTGAGCCGTAATCAAGTGCTCTATTCAATTGAGCTACGAGGCCATTATGGGATTGCGAATGTAGCCATAATTTCAATTTAAAAAAAAGTGATTGCTTCAAAAAGTATAAAAAGGAGCCTATCTTTATCCAGTAAATTAAGATTTATTAAGATAAAAAGGAAGATTTATCGGGTATGTTTTTATAATTTAGCCCGCTGAAAATTCTACTACAATTTACTTTCATGAAAAAAATTACATTAGTTTTTATAATATGTTTGATGTCTTTCACGCTATTTGCCCAAGAAAGGGAAAGAGTTCCAGTCGGTGGAAGACCCAATGTTAAAGGAGATTTATTTATTGATTTTGGTTTTAATACCCTTAATAATAAGCCGGATGAATTAAAAACAAATTTTTTCCCATCGAGAACGGCCAATATATATTACCAATATCCCTTCAGGCTATTTGGCGAAAATTCGGGAGTCACTTTTAATCCCGGACTTGGATTAGGATTGGATAAGCTGGAATTTAAAGATGACAGAAATTTATTTCTTGATGCAGAAACCGGCACTACCGAATTACTTGATGTAAAAGAAGTTTATGGACAGAACATTGATATAAGTAAAAACAATTTTGCCATGAACTATATTGATGTACCCTTAGAAATAAGATATCATTTCAATAAATCGAATTATGACAAAGGATTTAGAGTGACTTTAGGCGGAAAGGTGGGCTTCCTATTTGATTCCCAAACCAAAATAGCTTACACGGATGAAAATGGGGTACAGAGAAAGATAAAAGACAAACAATCCTATGGATTGAACCCGATAAGATATGGAGTATATACTAAATTGGGATTTTCCGGATTTAATTTTTGGGGATATTATGGCTTAAACGATGTTTTTGAAAGTGGCCCCTTTGACACGAAGGCTAAACAAATAAGCTTTGGAGTATCAGTTGCACTCTTTTAAAGCTTTCTTCATTCTAAAATCGAGTAGGAAGATAGGGATTATTTCCCTATCTGTCCTCTCACACCACCCTGCGTACCGTTCGGTACAGGGCGGTTCTTTAAGTTTTGATTCTAACCTTTTGGTAATAATCTGACAAGAAAATGTAGCCTGCTTGCCGAAGTCTATCTACGGTAATTGTGGTATTAAGGATAAAACTTTTGGCAGTGTGCCAGTAGCCTTTCCTTGTGTTTGCCCACTCCCAAGCCTTGGATTTCTTTACTCCTAGCTTGACAAGATTCGTCAGTTTGGTCTTTATCCGTTTCCATTGTTTCCAGATAACCATCCTGATACGTCTCCTGTACCATTCATCTATCCTTAGCAGCAGACTGCCCATGTCTGCCAGCTTGAAGTAGTTCACCCATCCAATAATATATTGGCGGAGTGATCCCTTCCTGCGGTCATTGCCCCAGCCGTTGCTGCGTGATGTCAGCTCTTTTAGTTTAGCCTTCATCTTCGTTACACTTTTGGGGTGTATCCGCAGTCGTCCCTCTCCCTTTGTTTTATAAAAGGAGTAGCCAAGGAATTTAACCTTGTGTATTGGTGCGGTTTGGCTTTTCTCCTTGTTCACCTTTAAGAACAGCTTGTCCTCTATGAAGCCGATAATCGACTTCATCACACGCTCTGCGCTCCGTTTGTTCCTGCACATAATGACCATGTCATCTGCGTAGCGTACAAACTTGTGCCCTCTGCGTTCCAACTCTTTGTCCAGTTCATTAAGCATAACATTGCTAAGCAGAGGACTTAACGGCCCTCCTTGAGGCACACCCATTTCGCTGGGCTCAAGGCTTTCACCCACCTGAACTCCGGCATTCAGGTATTTATGTATCAATGATACCACCCGTCCGTCCTTGACTGTGCGTGAGAGTACTTCTATCAGTTTGCCATGATTCACTTGGTCGAAAAACTTTTCCAAGTCCAGGTCGACTGCATGGCCATAGCCTTCTGTGATGTAATCCCTGCACTTCTTTAATGCTCGGTGGGCGTTGCGATTTGGTCTGAACCCATAGCTATGGTCGCTAAATTGCGGCTCATAGAGTGGTGTGAGTACCTGGGCGATGGCTTGTTGGATGACCCTGTCCACTACCGTGGGGATTCCCAATTGCCTTTTCTGCCCGTTGTCCTTAGGTATTTCTACCCTGCGAACAGGATTTGGGCGGTATTTGCCCCGCAATATGGATGTTGTCAGTTCATCCTTGTTGGCGACAAGATAATCCTTCAGGGATTTGACCTTCATCTTGTCAACACCTCCCACTCCGTTGTTGCGCTTTACCTGTTTGTAAGCCGCATTCAAATTGGAAGGTGATAGCATGAATTCCAACAGCCCATATCCTAATCGGTTATTCTCCGTGAGGTTGTTTTCAGTTATCCACATGAAAGTCTGCCCTACCACATAGCCTTCGGATGCCGTCCTATTCTTCTGCGGGCAGGTCTCTTTTCCCGAGATTTTCTGCTTTCTTCCTTTCATTTGGTAACATTCATTCACTGCTCACTCCTTAAAGTTCAGCCCTTCCCCAAACTGATCGACATTGGGTACTATGGCCTCGGCTGACTTCTCATGGCTAGCTTTACTCAGTGCTTCTTACTCCGTTTCCACACGTCCATGAGACCTCCCGCGGTAAGGAAACCCACTTTCACTCCATGTCCCCACCTCATTTACAATCCGATGTCTGTGTAATCTTTGGACTTTGACTTGTAATGGAGTCTCATCCCATCGGTTTTGCCTGATAAGGTTCGTGTTCCTCAGGGCAGAGTTTTGCCGCCAGCTTTCCCGCATTGCGGGACAGGCTCTTCAGATTCCACCTCACGATGGACACCCTTGCTCTTGGCTAGTGGTTGGCGATTACAAACCCCCACAGTGGACTTCCACCACCTAGTTGGTTGCCATGCACGGCACACATTAAAAAGAGGGACACCGTTTGGCTGTCCCTCTTTTTATTAAAACATCACATAGTAAAATGAAAATGCACAAACAGAAAAACCCAGCATAAATCCTCCCAAGACTTCTGATGGGGTGTGGGCATTTAAGTATAATCTAGAGGTTGCAATTCCACCACAGACCATTATCGCAAACAACTGTGGATACAACATTTCAAGCATCGGATAGCGAATCCCTGTCACAGTGATAATGGCCAAAAATCCCGAAATGCCAGTCATATGTGCGCTTATTCTCCAAAAAAAACTAATACAGGTCAGTAAAATGATACATATGGTAATCACAGAAAGGGTATAAACCAACATAAAATCCATTGATAAATTGAGGTGAAAAAAATAAGTGGCCATAACATAAAACAAGCTGACAATAGAAAAAGGGAAAACACGATCCTCCATATTCATCATATATAATGACTTGATGGATTTTGTCAACCACAATATCAAAATGCTGATCAACGGAATAATAAAGGTGGTCAGAAATACCAGCAATAGTATAACACCCTTATTGTTTTCCGAAACCCTTATTACCTCCGGAGTGATAAACATAAAGAATAAAAAGACCAATGTTGGAATAACCAATGGCTGAAAAACAATAGAAAAGACTAAGGCTAATTTCTTTGTCACTTAAAGTTCCTTTCTTAATCTTGCTACCGGGATCTGCAATTGCTCCCGATACTTTGCAACCGTTCTTCTGGCAATATTATATCCTTTATTGTTGAGCATTTTTACCAGCTTATCATCAGAAAGCGGCTTTCTCTTATCTTCATTGTCCACCATGGTCTGGAGGACACTTTTCACTTCCTTGTTGCTGACATCTTCTCCTGAATCTGTAGCAATACCTTCTGAAAAGAAAAATTTCAATGGAAATATCCCGAATTCAGTTTGAATGGATTTGCTGTTGGCAACTCTTGAAACTGTCGAAATATCCATATCTATCCGCTCCGCAATGTCCTTAAGAATCATCGGTCTCAGTTTTGTTTCATCTCCATCCTGAAAGAAATCTATCTGGTAATCCAAAATTGCCTGCATTGTTTTTAAGAGGGTTTGTTGTCTTTGTTTGATTGCGTCAATAAACCATTTTGCAGCATCAAGTTTTTGTTTGACAAATGTTACCGTCTCTTTCAGTTTTTTGTCCCGCTTGTCACTTTTTTCATATGCATCAAACATCTCGGAATAGGAGCGGCTTACTCTCAATTCTGGTGCATTTTTTGAATTAAGAGAAATTTCAAGTTTACCGTCTGTGCCTGTCAACATAAAGTCGGGAAAAATATATTGGGTTCTTGCCATTCCATCAGCGACACCCCCCGGCTTAGGATTCAGCTTGGTAATCATATGAACAGCATATTTTAATATATCCTCATCAAGATTCAGCTTTTTCTGGATTTTTGTGTAATGTTTCTTCGTGAATTCTTCAAAACAATCAGCCAGGATTTTAATGGCATTGACCACAACCGGATCATCCGGGTGCTCTTTTCTTTCCAGCTGAATCATAAGACATTCCTGAAGGTTCCTTGCCGCAATACCCGCAGGGTCAAAAGCCTGGATTTTTCTTAAAACTTCCTCAACTTCATCAATATCGATTTCAATGTTTTGGCTAAAAGCCAGATCATTTATAATAGCATCAAGATCTCTGCGGATATATCCATCACTTTCTATGCTTCCGATGAGCTGTTTCCCAATAATCATGTGGTGATCATCCAATTTAAGATAACCCAGTTGGGTGATCAGCTGCTCATGAAGTGAAGTGCCGCTCGAAATGGGAATATCCCTTTCATCTTCATCGGGAGAAAAGTTCCCATCGCCTTGCATTTTATACCCACCATAATCATCGTTTAGATAGTCATCTATATTGACTTCACTCTCCTCTTTTCTTTGTTCTTCTTCATAGGTCTCCGGAAATTCTTCCTCTTCATTGTCTTTTTCTTCATCCTTACCTTCTTCCAATGCAGGATTGATTTCAAGCTCCTCCTCTACCCTTGCCTCAAGTTCTATTGAGGGAACCTGCAACAGCTTAATAAACTGAATCTGTTGAGGAGAAAGTTTTTGGGATAGGACCTGACTTAAATGTAGTTTCTGCATAAAATATGCTTTTAGTGTACTTGGATTGAAAAGAAAAACCTAAAACTAAGGGAATCATAGCCCTTTTGATTTTCAAATTTAGGAAATAAGATCAAATTATTGATAAAAAGCTTATTATATCGTTTTTTTGCATTCCCTATCTTTACGCTTCACTATAGAAAAAAATAAACGTAAAAACAGAAATCTCAATATGGCATTCAACAAAAGAATAAAAATAAAGACCCTTATCGAAAGTGAAGCAGCTGGCCAAGAAGTTATTGTCATGGGCTGGGTCAGGACCAAGAGAAGCAACAAGCATGTATCTTTTATCGCTCTCAATGACGGCTCAACTATAAAAAATTATCAAATAGTGGCTGATCCGAGCTTGATCGATGAAAATATATTGAAAAAGGTAACAACGGGTGCCTGTATAAAGGTGTCCGGAAAAGTCGTCGCTTCCCAGGGGGCGGGTCAACAAACGGAAATAAACAGCAGAACTATTGAAGTTCTTGGAGAAGCTGATCCTGATAAATTTCCCCTACAGCCTAAAAAACATTCTCTGGAATTCCTGAGAGACATCGCACATCTCAGAATGAGAACAAGTACTTTCAGTGCTGTTTTCAGGGTCAGGCATGCTTTGGCTTATGCTGTCCACAAGTATTTCAATGACAAAGGATTCTTTTATATCCATACACCCATTATTACAGCTTCGGATGCAGAGGGAGCGGGAGAAACTTTCAAAGTCACTTCTTTTGATCTCAAAAATATACCATTGACAGCAGATGGTATTATCAATTATAAGGAGGACTTCTTCGAAAGAGAAACAAATCTGACTGTTTCAGGGCAATTGGAAGGTGAATTGGCGGCCATGGCTCTTTCTGAAATTTACACTTTTGGCCCTACCTTCAGGGCAGAAAACTCCAATACTGTGCGTCACCTCGCTGAATTCTGGATGATTGAACCTGAAATGGCATTTTATGATGCTGAAGACAACCAAAATCTCGCAGAGGAATTTCTCAAATATGTGATTTCTTATGCTTTGCAAAACTGCAAAGATGATCTGGAATTTTTGGACAAAAGAGCTCTTGAGGAGGAACAATCCAAAAAGGCTGAATCAAGAAATGAAATGGGACTTTTGGAGCGGTTAAACTTTGTTGTGGACAGCCATTTCGAAAGGATTACCTACTCTGAGGCAATAGCAATACTGAAAAATTCACCTCCCAATAAAAAGAAAAAATTCCGGTTCCTGATTGACAACTGGGGAATTGATCTTCAATCGGAACACGAACGCTACCTTGTGGAAAAACATTTTAAAAAGCCCGTGATTCTGACTGATTATCCCAAAGAGATCAAATCCTTCTACATGAGGCAAAATGAAGACGGGAAGACGGTAGCGGCTATGGACATCCTTTTTCCTGGAATCGGAGAAATCGTCGGAGGATCCCAAAGGGAGGAACGGCTGGACATGTTAACAGAAAGAATGACCGAATTAAATATCCCCCGGGAAGAACTTTGGTGGTATTTGGATACCAGAAAATTCGGGTCTGCACCTCATGCGGGATTTGGGCTGGGATTTGAGAGACTTGTCCAGTTTGTTTCGGGAATGGGCAATATCCGCGATGTCATTGCTTTTCCAAGGACTCCCGGTAATGCCGAGTTTTGATTCCAAAAGCAAAGAATGCACAAGCCGTAAACAGGTAGTTTACGGCTTGTGCATTTTTGTGAAATCTTAAATCCAATTGTGTAATCAATTAGGTTGAATAGAAATAAAAATTTCTATCCAGCTGCCAGAATAAGCCAATTATAACAGTTATCCTCGGGACTATCTATCCCTAAGAAAAATTGGCTTAGTTTGTTTTTTTAAATCAGACATGGTACATGTATCAAAAATACTTGTCATAAATGATTGACTTGGATCCGATTTGTACTCACCTAATCCATGGACAACTCTTTTTTTAATAATGGGCAATGAATTTTTCATATCGCTTATGTTTAAAATTTACCCCAGCAATAAATGGAAATAAAAAGGACTGATCAACTAAATTAGACATATTAACTTCCTTTTTAGATATACTTTCGATATAGGAGGACGAAATCATTTCCGATCGGACATAGCCGAAAGGTTAAAGTTTTTACAAGCAGTTTGCCCCTCTGGGGCATTGGTCAATTTAAATATTGCCCCGGAGAGGCTTTCTGTTTGTAAATAATTCAATCACATTTCAGATTTTAGCTCCGTAGGTGCGTTCTGTAAAAATAATCATCTTAACCATTCATTGATCTCGTTTTTGATCGTCTCCCGATATGTGGACCCTATCATCACCTCCTCCTCACCCACAGTGGTTTCCAATATATTGCCATTGATGGCTTTGATGGCCGTTTTCCGGACGATATAGGAGCGGCTTACCCTCATAAAGTCGTCTTCCTGCAATATCTCCATGATGCGCTTCATGGTCTGGTAGGTGATGATTTTTCTTTCTTTCAAAAAAATCTGTATATAATCTTTCAGGCCCTTGACCATCAGCACATCGTCTACTGACAAATGCACCATTTTCCCGTTTTCCTTTACCCAAAAATGGGAATTTTTGGTTTTTTCTTCAGCAGTTATGTTTATCTTTTCCCGGCTGATACTGATATATCCGTATATTTTATTGACTGCCTTTAGAAAACGGTCAAAAGAAATCGGCTTGAGCAGGTAATCTGTAACTTCCAGGTCAAACCCTTCCAAAGCATGGTCAGGAGATGCTGTGGTAATAATGATATAGGGCTTATGGTTATGCAGGATCCGGATCAGCTCCAATCCGGTCATCTCCGGCATCTGAATATCCATAAAAACAAGGTCAGGTCTCAATTCCTGAATATCCTTCAGCCCTTCTATCGCATTATTGGACTTTTTAAGGATGTGCAGATACGGCACCTTTTCGGCATGCTTTTCTATGATCTCCTGGGCATAGGGCTCGTCATCTATGATCAGGCAGTTGATTTTTGTATTCATACCAGTTCTATCCTTAGGTTTACGCTATATTCATGCTCTCCATCAACAATTTTCAACTCATGCCTGCCGGGATATAGGATGTCCAGCCTCCTTTTGACATTGCTTATCCCCTTTCCTCCCACCGGATTGAAGCCGGCACCGGCCCGGGGCTTGCTGTTGCTTACTTCAAAAGTAACAATGTTTTTAATTTTAGCTAATTTTATTTTCACCCAAGAGTCGTCGATGGACTTGTTCACACCATGTTTAAAAGCATTTTCGACAAAATTGATAAACAGCAAGGGGGCGATGGGGCTTTCTCCGTTGTCGATTTCCGAAAAATCATAGTCGAGAGTAAAGTTTTCATGATGCCTGATCTTTTCCAGGATAATATAATCCTCCAGAAACATCACCACTGCCTTAATCGGAATTGAATCCGCATTGCTGTCATACAGGGTAAACCTCAGCAGATCCGACAGCTTCAACACCACTTCTCCGGCCTTTTCATTATCCATCACCAGCCGGTAGAGATTGTTGAGTGTGTTGAACAGGAAGTGGGGATGGATCTGGGATTTAAGGAGGTTGAGCTCCTGATCGGCATTTATCAGTTCCAAATCTGTAATCTCTTTTAGGGACCGGATATACCTAAAAGCCATACTTCCTGCAAAGAATAAGAACAGATGAAAGTACAGCTGGCCTGCTAGCCATTCCGGGCCCCTTGGTAAAAACATGTCCTTAAAAGATCTAATATTCAAGGCATTGTGGAAATGTTTTATCCATGTATCATCAGGATATTTCAAATGCATAAATTTGAGGGGAAAAGTTAAGCTATAAAGAGAAAAAAAATAAAGTAAAACAAGGCTGATTATTAATAAGAACCATCTAATCGGATTTCGAAGGTGAAATATAATTTTAGATAGGATAAAATAATTTAACCATACCACAAAGAAATTAAATAAGGTATATAAAAAAATTATATCACCAGAAAAAGACCTTCTGAAGATAGCTACATTAAAACGCCAAACCAATAAAAACAAGCTAGCAAAGAATAAAACCTGTATAAATTTTCCATTTTTATTAACCCAATCCAACATGGCTTTTAGTCATTCTATTTTTCCCAAATTTATAATACTTCAACAGACCCAATCAGGTTTCCACCTTTGTTTATCGATAAGGCCTTTTGCTTTATTTTATCTTCACTGCCTGTAAAAAGCACTGTGTGGCATTCATGAAACATTTTACCTCTTTATAAATTCCAGATCAAGGGTTAGATCCACTGTGTAACTATCTTGGCTCTCATATATATTTAATTTGTGCCGATCAGGGTATAAAATATTCAGCCTTCTTCTAATGTTGTTTAAACCATGCCCCCCTGTAGTGTGGACACTTGGTTTTGATTTTGGTTTACTATTGCTGATCTCAAAATGCAGGTTACATATGGTTTGATTTAATCTTATCTTCACCCATGACTCGCCCACAGATTTATTTATCCCGTGCTTAAATGCATTTTCCACAAAGTTGACAAAGAGCAAAGGAGCGATTGGACTGTCTTTACAGTCTATTTCATTGAAATCATAACTGATCCTGACATGTTCGTGGTGCCTGATTTTTTCCAGTTCTATATAATTCTCCAAAAACCTGATCTCCATTTTTAACGGGATCAGATCTGCATTGGTGTCATACAAAGTAAATCTCAACAGATCAGACAGTTTCAAAACCACCTCTCCCGCTTTACTGTGGTCTGCCACTAATCTGTGGAGGTTATTCAGAGTATTAAAAAGAAAACGCGGTTGGAGCTGTGATTTAAGCATATCCAGTTCCTGATGGGCATTTATTATTTTTAGATCTGATATTTTTTTCAGGGAATCGAGGTATTTAATCGTCATTGATACCACAAAAAATAATATCAAATAAAAATGCAATTTAACAGATACCCAAGCAAATCTCTTTGATGAAAACAGTTCTTGAAATGACCGAATATAAAAATTATCGTAATAAGATGTTATAAATCTATCATCAGGAAATTTTATAAACATACTTTTCAGCGGAAGAGTCAGAGCGTACAATGAAAAATAGTGAAGTAAAACAAGACTGATTATCAATATTATCCATTTAAAACGATTTCCTACTTCAAAGATAATTTTTGAAAGCAAGAAATAATTAAACCATACGACCAAAAAATTGAATACAGCATACAGAATAATGACCTCATCAAAAATAGGTCTTCTGAATCCATCTGCATTAAATCCCCAAACCATCATAAAAAGACCGAGAAACAAGAAAATATGTAATGCTTTCACATTTTTATCCGCACTGACTATCATATCGGTCTGTCGGTATGTTCTTTCGACTTATAATATTTCCAAATCAGCTCATATACCAAAAACTCCTGAAGCCGCTGGTCACTGAGAAAGAACCGGTTTTGACTCATATGGATAATATCAGGCAAAATATTTTTAAAATCCGAAACATCACGCCTCTGTAAGTCTACCGCTGTCCGTATATCCTTATTCCGCCTGGAGAATTCTTTACTGGTATTCCTTTCAATAATTGAATGCAGATCAGGCTTTATTCTTCCATAAAGAGCATTTACACTTTTTATAGCTACGGAATTTTTAAATTCTGCCAAAAAACCACTCTTCATTTTTTCCGCAAAATTAATTTTTTCGTTTAAACTGAGCCCGAACAACCTAAACCAAAAATCAACATTGGCAAATGCGTAGAGAAGACGGTCTTTTTCATTATCCATAAATCCAATAGCGGCGTCCAGTCTCAGAAAAGAGGCACTGTCAAGGTAAAAAATATGCTCTACTAAATCAATTTGCGATGGTCCATATCTTTTTAATTCTCTGTTGTATGTGCCCAATTCGATATTCCACAGATAACCATCCTCTTTTAATCTCTGCGATACCCTCATTACCTCAGCAAAAACACGGTTAAAATTGACTTCAAATTCAGGTTCCAAAAAGTATCTGATTCTTAAATGGTAATGGGGATCCTGATACCTCACAAAAAAGTAAAATTTTACGTACCCCTTATCAATAAGCACCGTCCCCAACTTCATCAGCAACGCTTCAAGAATTAAAGCTGAAGAGAATGCCCCACAGTAAATCTTCAGGGAAAGTACACAAGAACCAGGCAAAAATGATCGGCGATTCTTTTCATTTCCAATCAGCCGGTTTTCAACCGGTACATTAAAGTTCCTTTTGCATAGAACCGGCAATATTATTTGATTTGTAAAATATTGATTATTACCTTCTTCTTTAGAAAAGTGAAGCCATTCTATTATCTCAACCTTGTGCTTCTTCTTAAAGCAGCTCCATAAAACGCTTATACTTTCCGTACTTTTGGAATCCAGGGGCAATTCATTATCTCCTTCTTTAATGGCAAAGTACCTCGGTACTTCCCCCTTTGTTAAAAAACCACACATTGAATCATCACAGCCCTCTTTAGCCAATAAATAGGAATAATCATCAAATTCAAAAACCCAAGAGGCAGGCTTTAGAATGACCCTTTTGTAGCTCAGACGGGGACTGAAAATTTTGTTCTTGCCTGCAGTCAGATTTCCCGGAAAAAATTCGAAAATATTTTGACTTTGGATAGCACAGAGGAAAAAATACAGAGGCAATGCACTCCGCGTATAATTATGCGCAGAAGACAGTCTGGGGATAATCCTTTTTCCAAGGTTTTTGGAAAACAAGATTATTTCATCTTTATAAATGGATACATAAATATCCGACACCGGAATAGCTATACTCTTATTATCTAATAAACCCGCATTTACAGGGATATGATAAGCTGTTAATACCTCCCTTTTAATCACATTTGCTTCTTTCCCTGCAGGAACGAAAACAATTTCAGCTATAATAGAACCGTTAAAAAATTCTTCCTCCGAATTTAATATTTTCGAACATAATTTTTGCACATTTGTATCCCCCAAAGAAAAACGGCCCAATAAACCCAATGCGGAAGATCCTCCCGCACTGTGGAGTAAAATTTTATCATCCGGAAGTTTAGAGCACATCACTGTAAACGAACCGGGCATTGAACTCCGGATATTCCCTTTGATTTTTAAATCTATTTTGCTTAAATCAACACCGGTTTTCGAATCATTAAAACTTTGTTTGATTTTATTTTTAAAGGAGTCGTAAACGTCTTGATCTTCATCATGATTTTTATTTTGCGTATTTTGCATTTCGACATGGTCTAAAAGATAACTTTCTGCCTTACCTCCAAAACTTGTACTTACAGGAAAACCAATACCGCAATCCGGATCAAGCACATCGATCAGGCGCAACTCTTCATTGTCATATCTCTCAAAAAAGCCTTTTTAAACTTTTCTATCAAATCATAGTCATACCCCTTAGCATTATTCCCAAGTCTGCTTATAAATTCAATGGATTCAAGCAGTATGTTTATATCATTTTCAGCAAAATCAACATAAAAGTTGTTCTTTTTTAGATCAATCTGGAAAAGCTGGCTTATTTCAGCTACACCTGCTTCGGAAAAAGAGTTCTTAAGTTCTGATATTTCCTCCTGTGGATACTTCCCCAATTCTGTCCTTTGCAGTTCATTGATAATGTCCTTGTATTTTGTTATCAAGGAAAGGAATTTTTCTTCGCCGGATCCGGCGAGCAATTTTAATCTACATATCATTCTTTCGATGATGCCCTTCGAAAGGATTCCATATTCAAACTCATTGATTAAAATTTTTTCTTTGATAAGCTCAGCAATAAAATCATGTTTTTCTTCAAGAGGTATCTCTAATCCCAATGTTTTGGTAAGTTGCTCCATGTTACAACCTAAACTTGCTGAGTTCAAAATTTCTTCAATTATTGTATGAAATTCCACCGAGGCTATCCGGAATATTTCCCTTTCATCCTGAATTTCTCATAAAACCGATATCTTTCACCCACCCGGTAAAGGCTGGGGTTTTTGTAAAAATCCATCACTGAATATACTTTGGTATTCGTTACCAACGCATCAATTAAATCGGTTAGGAAATCCAGATCCGGAGTCACTATTCTCTTTTCATTCGATCTAGAATCATCTTGGACTGAATTTCCATATGCTGTTTCTGTACTTTGTAAATTAAATCCCGCACTGATCCCAAAAGGTGTACTTCTACAACAAATGCGCACGAAATATTTGTAAAGTGAATTAAATACCTTTTCTTTTTTATTTTCGGGCAGCTCACCTGATTTTAATTTCAACAGCATTTTGTGAAGCGTAGGCGAGGACCAAAAAATAGCTTCCTCAAATCTTTTATCATGTAGAATGATCTTTTTCCAACTATCATTAAATATCTTGTCATAAGATAGTAATGGGCTTCGGACAAAAATTTCTTTAATGGGGGAAAAAGTATACACTGTTTCTCATGGCTAAATTAAGTTTAATTATAGAAAATAATCATTAGCTAAACAAACTGCGCTTCAAGGTTATGGCATCATGCTTCCAAAAATTCTTTGTGCAATTGTTTTGTTCTCCAATAAAATCTCACCTGAACCAACCATCAAATGCTGAATTGGTAATTCTATACCTAAATTCGTAACTAATTTATCGGTACTTAAAGAAACAAATGCCTGATAATTCCCATCGACCGGAACAGGATGAATCCTGCTGATTTCCCCCCTTATAAATCCAAATTCTTTATCGGGAAAGTCAAAAATCCTAATAATGACATCTTGGCCTACTTTTACTTTGCCCGAACCTTTTACCGGATAATTGATTTTAATTTCAAATTCAGTAGCCTCAGGGATTACCCAGACCAAATAATCCTGTGTATTGTCCTTATCTATGCCTTTGGAAATATAAACTGTTCCCGCCATAGGTGTAATGATTGGATTGAATATGTTTTTTTTATCATTTTTATGAATAAACAGCGTGTCACCGGGATAAACATAATCACCCTCTTCTACCTGAAAAAGAAACTCCTGACTGGCATCATCTCTTTTTAATGATACCTTTCCAGGCTGTTCCTTTGCCTGGATCAATACTTCGGCACTGACAGTCTCCGGAAACTCTACAATGTTGCTTATCAATAACCCTATGAAGGAAACCATAAACAAAACAGTAATTCCCCATCGGGTGACCCAGTGAGGCACCCTGCCGATGATTTCATCCATCTCCTGGCTATGTGAATCAGAATGGTTTGAGTTATGATCCGGCATCTTTTTTTATTTAGGCAGCACCCAGCTCTAATTGGTTCTTTACCAGTTCATAATAATACCCTCTCTGAATGGTCAGTTCCAGATGAGTGCCCTGTTCTACTATTTCACCGTCTTTCATGACTACAATCTGATCAGCCTGTTTTACGGTGCTTAACCTATGTGCGATAACTACAGCTGTTCTTCCTTTATAAAATTCATTTAAATTTTCCATAATCACTCTTTCATTGTTCGAATCAAGGGCACTGGTCGCTTCATCAAAAAACATGAAACTTGGTTCTTTATAAACTGCCCGGGCTATAAAGATCCTTTGCTTTTGGCCGCCACTTAAGCCAGATCCCGTGTTACCTATCCTGGTAGTAAAGCCTAAAGGAAGTTTGGAGATATATTCATGTGCATTAGCGATATACACCGCATTCATCAACTTTGCTTCATCAATTTTTTTCCCGTCCAGCGCAATATTTCGGGCAATCGAATCAGAGAAAATATATCCGTCCTGCATCACGGTGCCACATTTCCCCCTCCACAGTCTGGCGGAAATATCGACCAGGTTGGTGCCGTCTACCAGAATATTCCCGTCACTTGGGGGATAAAATTTAAGAAGAAGTTTCAAAAGGGTAGTTTTCCCACTTCCACTGGCGCCTACTATTGCTGTTACCTTACCTTTGGGTATATGTAAATTGATGTTTTTCAAAATCAGCGGAGCTCTGGCTGACCCATATCTAAAACTCAAATTATCTAGCGTAATACCAGCCTGAAACTTGCAGTTAAGGCCATTTGCAAAAAAAACCTGATTTAAAGACCGTCCGAAATTTTCTTGGTCGGCATTTCCGTTTTCTATATCTGTCTCTCAGGGAAATCGCTTTTAAAATTTCGAGCGATTAACGTTTTATAATACGATAAAAGTAGTACATTTGATATATCAAAATAATTGAATAAGGTCAAAAAAATGACCTTTTCAAACCCAAAGAACCCCAAAAATTTCCCGG
>JBGTDA010000061.1:0-3457 GCA_041748555.1 Rhodonellum sp. | reverse complement strand
AAAAAAAATGGAATAAAGAAAATCCTTATGATTTTTCGGATCTCAAGGCGGTGTTTATCAACTGTACCTTGAAGAAGTCTCCTTCACTTTCACATACCGAAGGGCTGATGTCAATGTCGCAAACAATTATGGAAGCCAATGGTGTCAAAACAGAAATGATCAGGGCAGTAGATCATGATATTGCTTATGGAGTTCAGCCCGACATGACTGAGCATGGCTGGGAAAAAGATGAATGGCCGGCTATTCAAGACAAGGTAATGGATGCCAATATTCTGGTCATTGGAACACCGATCTGGCTGGGCGAAAAGTCCTCCATAGCCACCAAAGTTATTGAGCGCTTGTATGGATTTTCGGGAAAGCTTAACGACAAGGGTCAATCAGCCTATTACGGAAGGGCAGCAGGCTGTCTGATCACCGGAAATGAAGATGGAATCAAGCATTGCGCTATGAATTTACTGTATAGCCTACAACATTTAGGATACAATATTCCGCCTCAGGCAGACGCCGGTTGGATAGGTGAGGCAGGTCCGGGACCGAGTTACTTGGATGAAAACAGTGGTGGCTTAAAAAATGACTTCACGACCCGTAACACGACCTATATGACTTGGAACCTGATGCACTTGGCTAGCATGCTGAAAAATGGATTTCCTGCCTATGGCAACATTCGCTCCGAATGGGAAAAAAGCGACCATGGACACCCGAATCCGGAATACAGGTAGTTTAAGAATAACTAGATTAAAAACTTGAATTTATAAGGTTTAATCAATTCTCGAAATTTTTTGATACTTCTTTAAGGTTTTGGACTTCAAGGTCAAATGGTTCTGAATGAGGATAATCTGGCACTCCTTCTCTTTTGATCAAACAAGTTTGCAAACCTGCCCTTTTTGCTCCCAAAAGATCCCAAGGATGGCAGGCAACCATCATGGCATCTTTAGCTGAGTAACCCATTTCCTTTTGCACATATTTATAAGGAGAGGGATGAGGCTTAAAATAACCCACTTCCTCTACACTGAATACACGTTCCAAAAATTTAGCAAGGCCGCTGAATTCCATTTGGGCATTGGCAGCATCCAAACTTCCATTGGTAAGCGCCACCATGGGTATATCCAATTCTTTGAGAATAGCCATTCCTTCGATCACATCTGCATGGGGTGGCAGCGTTTTTATTTTAGACAGTAAAACTTTAATCTCGGATTGCGTGATTTTCTGATCAAGTTTTTCGGCAGTCATTTTTAAGGTAGCCTCCGCAATTTCTCCAAAAGGTCTATAGTTTTCCGACAAACTCTCTACCCAGCCATATTGTAGAAGTAGAGCAAACCAGGTATCAAAAGCAAAGGAGTGCTCTAAATGGCTATTGATATCGGATTTTAAGGTAGCCATGTCCAACAAGGTTTCATTGACATCGAAAATTAATAATTTGGGCTTTTTCATAGTTTATCAGTTATGTATAAATAAAGGATTGCGACATTCAACAATCTCAAACCTTAAAAAGTACCCAGGCAAATAATCCCTCCGAATCTGTATAAAAGGAAACCAAAGACATTCCTGCCGCTGAAGAAAGATCATCAAGGAGTGCCCTGTCGTATTTTTGAGAGATTTCAGTTTGGATTACCTCATCTTTTTGGAATTCAATTTTTTCCCCAGCAATAGTTACGGTTTGTTGCCTTAAACTGACTAGAAAGCTTTCAGCTGCACCACTAATGGGATGGTAGGTAGCATAATGATCAAAATCATTCAAATCAAAATCACCTTCCAATTCCCGATTGATTCTTGCCAGAAGATTTAGGTTAAATCCCTTGGTGATCCCTTGTGAATCATTGTAAGCAGGTAGGATCTTCTTTGGATTCTTCTTTAGATCCACACCAAGAATGAAAAAATCTCCCGCCTTCATTTCTCCTTTGATGAATTTCAGAAAATCAACTGCCTTTTCCCCTCTGAAATTTCCAATATTACTTCCGGCAAAAACAATCAATCTGGGATTTGTCCGATCCTTTAGCTTCGAAAGTGTTTGAATATAATCCCCTGCCAATCCCTCAAAATAGACCGATGGCACTTTCTTCTTAATGAGTTCTTCATTCGCTTTCAAAATCCCCTCCGAAATATCCAATGGAAAATAACTGAGTTCGGGAATGTGCTGACTTAGAACTTCGACAAAATGAACCATTTTGCGACCATCACCAGCCCCTAGTTCGATGATATCGAGCTTCGAAAGGTTAATCCGATTGGCTATCGCTTCGGATTGAGTTTGAATAATTTCAGACTCAGCCGCTGGAAGATAATACTCAGGCATGTCCATGATTTCTTGGAAAATCTTGGATCCAGCATCATCATAAAAATATTTGGAGGACAGACTTTTGGGATTTTTTTTGAGTCCATTCAGAACTTCTTTTTTAAACAATTTTGTGCTTTCGTTCATTTTGCTAATCGAAATACTAAAAATATCAATTGAAGCGGAGGGTGTAAGAAGTCAGAGAGGTAGGGCGAAACTGTTTCGCTCGAGTTGACATTGAACATCTCTAAAGGATATTCAGATCTGGTATAAATCGCCATAGTTTATGCTTAAAGACTTGGGAGTTTTCTTTATTATAGAATAATCAGGAGATTGTTCAATTACTATCAATATAACTAGGCAACTTCCCAATCTCCATTCAAACTCAAACCCTATTTTTCGACTTTAACACCCTTCCAAAAGGCAATATATCCTTTGATTCCTGAAGCCATGGGTTTGATATCGGGGTAGTACCATGCCGCATCTTTATTCGTTTCTCCATTGACTTCTATAGAAAAATAAGAAGCTGTTCCTTTCCAATGACACACGGTATTGGTTTCAGAAGGCTTGAAAAATTCTTTTTTGATGGAATCAGGTGGGAAATAATGATTTCCTTCGATAAGGATGGTTTGATTGCTTTCGGCGATAATTTGATCTTTCCAGATGGCTTTCATATTAATTTATATTTAAGTGGTCAAAAATTTCATTTCTTCTTCTAATAAATTGTCATTATTTGGACAATCTGTTCGAATTGAGATCATAAAACCTTTTAATGATTGAAATTCAATTTTTAGAGGACTTTGAAATGTGTTTCGACTTTAACATGCTCATGCAGAGTTATATGGATCGTACAGTAGATGTCTGAAACTTTTACTAAGAAACTGTGTTCATCGATACTCATTCTTTCAACCGATACCAAGCTAACAAAAACCTTTTCATCCAAGGTCTGATCTGCTTCACAAACCTCTTTCTAGCAATAACTTTATGGATATTTCCGGCAGTTGGATAGGCGTAGATTTTATTCATAAAATCTTTTAAGGGTACTCCTGAATGATTGGCAAGAATCAATTCCTGTGTTATTTCACCGGCATTCGGAGCAATCATACTTCCTCCCAGAATTTTGGCGTTACCGATCATGAATCGTTTTTTCTCAACAAAAAGACTCAGTTTTCCATACTCAAAATCATC
>JBGTDA010000060.1:0-34731 GCA_041748555.1 Rhodonellum sp. | reverse complement strand
GACCGTGATCTTCAAAAAATGCAATTGGAATTGTTCAACCTGAGGCAGGGGGGTGTTTTTCTAAACCAGAAAAATCCCCCCTAATTTTAAAATCAAGACCACTTTCCGGCTATATTAGAATTTAGTCGGATGACAGTAATTAAAAAAACCAATATGAGATGTTTTTAGGTTGAGAAAATTTTAAAATCCCTGAGTCCTGAAACATTCATAACATAACCAAGTTTGGGGTTTTATAAAATTGTTCAGTCCATCACATTTCGAGGAGTACAGAAAGACAAAATTTTCAGTGCGGGAAATGGTACAGATTATTTTTGAGTTAAAAACTTATCAAGAGGTTTGTAGTATCCACCGCAGCTTTCCCCACCCGCCCCACAGCTTGTGGTAACGAAGACAGTCGAATTGCCAATGAGACTGATAGAGGTGATAACAGCACCTATAAGACCTACATTATCGAGTTGGAACAATTTTATAGATTGGTCGTTCATGGACAAACGGTAAATCGATTCCCCTTCAGTAAGGACTATGATGTCGTTTATACCTGAAATGTTATCATAATTACTCCATAGGCGCATGCGATCATTTTTGGAGATTTGGCTGGAGTTGTATGTTCCAATCAACTCGGCGTTTTTTCCCGACAGGTCAGACTTGTAAACCATCAGGGTTTCAATTCCCTCACTTGCAAAACTGATGATTTCATTTCCTGCCTGTACGGATTTGGTATAAGAATCAAAACGAAGTTCCATATTTCCACTTTGATCGAAATCAAAAGTCTTATTTCCGATCGTAACCCTCATGAAGTTTTCAAATACCTTAAAATTCGAAATGCTTACCCAATCATCGAAAAATTCCTCTTTGATCAGTTTCTGTTCCAATATTTCTATTTTACCGTTATTGACGGCTGTCTTGAGCCAAAGGAAATTTGGGGTGTATTTTGATTCTCCAATATTTTTTGGTGCGCCATAAGGTACCAACACATTGCCTTTTGTATCAATACCTATCTGATCACCATACCCAGAAACGATTTGGTTGAATCCATAAAATCCCGGATCAATATCCTTCATCTTAAAGACAAGAGCATCTTCTTCAAAAGGTTTTCCAAGGGGCATAAGGATAAGCTCATCGGAGTTGATGGTAGCCATGAGTTGGTCAGAGATTGGAAGTCTATAGAGGTATTCACTGGGTAAAAAACGACTGAGATCATAATAGTCTTTTATCTCCCAAAGTTTCGCCTCACTATATATCGTAGTCTTCGAAGCAGCATATAGCTTTCCGTTGATTTCTTTGGCATGTGTAAGTCCTTCCGGGAAACTTGGCGCCTGTTTCCATAATACCGGTACCTCAGGTGAAGTATCATTTGGATCGCAGGAAAAAAAAGAAACCAAACAAAAGAAGATCAAAATAGATTGGAAAGGTGATGGACTTTTCATGATGACAAATTTGGCCTTATGTTTAATCTTCTAACGCCTAAAACTAATGATTATTACCAAGAATATTAATAACCAAGGGCGTCTATTTACCGCTGACCTGCTGGAACCAACCATCAAAAGATTTCAAAACCTTCTGTTTAAAAACAAAAAAATTGGTAAATTCTGACGGAATTGTAAATTGACCACTTTTATAGCATGGAAGAAAAAAAAGAACTCAGAAGCAGGGAATGGTTTGGAAGAGAAGGAAAAGATGGATTTATTTATCGGGCCTGGATGAAAAACCAAGGTTTTCCCCATCACCTTTTTGAGGGAAAGCCAGTCATCGGCATCTGTAACACCTTTTCAGAATTCACCCCTTGCAATGCACATTTTCGTGATTTGGCCGACGCGGTAAAAAGAGGTGTCTGGGAAGCCGGCGGCTTTCCGTTGGAATTTCCTGTCATGTCACTTGGAGAATGTACAATCAAGCCCACAGCAATGCTTTTCAGGAATCTTGCGAGTATGGATGTGGAAGAAAGCATCCGGGCAAATCCACTGGATGGAGTCATTCTGTTATGTGGTTGTGATAAAACTACTCCTTCGCTGGTGATGGGAGCTGCCAGTGTGGATATCCCAACTTTGGTCGTATCCGGTGGACCTATGCTGGCAGGTAGATTTAAAGGAAAAAAAATCGGGACTTCTGACCTATGGCGTTTTGTAGAAGATTTCAAAACAGGGAAATTATCCCAAGAAGAATTTATTGCTGCAGAAGCAGCAATGGCAAGATCACCCGGACATTGTGCACCTATGGGTACGGCCTCCACAATGGCTGCCATGGTTGAATCCCTGGGTTTGGCACTACCTGACAATGCCACCATTCCTGCCGCCGATTCAAGAAGGAAAGTATTGGCCCATATGGCAGGAATCAGGATTGTGGAAATGGTCAAAGCGGATATTAAAATGAGTGATATTATAACGAGAAAATCCTTTGAAAATTCCATTATGGTCAACGCCGCATTAGGTGGATCCACCAACTTCATCATTCACTTGTTGGCCATTGCGGGAAGAATGGGGATTGATCTTTCCATAGAAGATTTTGATGATTTTTCGGCTGATATTCCTTTGATTGCAAATGTTCAGCCATCGGGAGAACATTTTGTTGAAGATCTTTTTTATGCAGGTGGTCTTCCTGCCGTCATGAAAGAAATAGCCATAAAACTTCATTTGGATGCTCCGACAGTAACCGGAAAAAACATTGGGGAAAACATTGATTTGGCAGTTTGCTATGACCGAAACTTAATAGGTACGCTTCACAAACCTTTCAAGCCGGAATCTGGGATTGCTGTATTAAAAGGTAACCTGTGTCCTAATGGGGCAGTACTCAAACCTTCTGCATCAACCCCTTCCCTGCTTCAACACCGAGGTCAGGCAATGGTGTTTGAGGATATTGATGATTATAAGAGACGCATAGATGACCCTGATTTGGATGTTACGGCAGATTCAGTTCTGGTCTTAAAAAATGTCGGCCCAAAAGGGTATCCAGGCATGCCTGAGGTAGGAAACATGCAGATTCCATTCAAATTACTTGCCCAAGGGGTAAAAGACATGGTGCGGATTTCTGATGGCAGAATGAGCGGTACCGGATATGGGACTGTGATACTTCACGTATCTCCTGAAGCGGCAGTGGGTGGGAATCTGGCCTTGGTTAAAAATGGAGACTGGATCACTTTGGATGAACCCAATAGAAGTCTGACACTTGAAGTGGACGAAGTGGAACTGGCGAAAAGAAGAGCTGATTTTGTACCCGTGGAATTGGGCTATGTAAGAGGATATGCCAACATGTTTATTGAGCATGTCACACAGGCACATGAAGGAGTTGATTTTGATTTTTTAAAAGGCGGGTCCGGACCTGTGGTAAAAAGAGATTCCCATTAAACTATGAAAAATTTTACTGAAAAAAATAAAGTCGCTTTGATTACCGGTGCGGGTCAGGGGATTGGGCTGGAAATAGCAAAGACTTTGGCTAAACAAGGCCATATGGTCATTCTGAATGATATCGAGAAAAAGCTCACTGAAGAAGCTGTTGCCGAAGTGCAAAAGGTCAGTAAATCCAAAGCTGCGGGAATTTCGGGTGATTCGGGAGACATCGATTTTATAAAGGAAATGATGGATTTTGCCAATACCGAATTCGGTAGGCTGGACATAGCCATTGCCAACGCAGGAATTACGTTGTTCGGAGATTTTCTAACCTATGAATCCAAGGATTTCTATGAGGTGATGCGGATCAATATGGGCGGGACTTTCTTCTTAGCCCAGGCTGCTGCCAAAATGATGATCAGTCAGAAAAACGGAGGATCATTGTTATTTACCTCTTCCGTCACAGCACATCAGGCCCATCAAAATCTTGCTGCTTATGGCATGAGCAAAGCAGCAATCGAATTGTTGGCCAAGAATCTGGTCATTGAATTGTCTTCCCATAAAATCAATGTCAATACCATTGCTCCCGGTGCAACATTGACTACCCGAACAGCCATGGATCCGGATTATGAAAAAACATGGTCCAGAATTACACCAATGGGCAGGCCAGCCTATATAGAGGACATTGCCGAAGCAGTCGCCTTTCTGGTTTCGGAAAGTGCCCGCCACATCACCGGACAAAATCTTGTGATCGATGGGGGCTGGACCAGTATCAGTCCCTCGCCTTATTAATGGAGATATGAAAAACCATTTTATAGAACTGTTTGAATATACAAGGTCCAGCAATTCCAAAGTGATCGGTTTGATAGGGAAATTTGGCAGTACCCTTCCTGAAAAAACATGGATAACCTTTAGCCATATGCTAAATGCCCATCATGTTTGGAACGCCAGAATTCAAAATCAACAGGAAAAATATAAAATTTGGGAGGAGCATCCCACAGAACAACTGGACTCCATCGATCTAAAAAATTACGAGGATTCGCTTAAAATTTTGGAAAGCAAATCACTTTACAGTTTAATAGACTACAAAACTTCAAAAGGGTTGGCATTTCAAAATATCATAAAAGATATTTTATTCCATATCGTAAACCATTCCACCTATCACCGAGGACAAGTGATTGCCCGGATAAGAGAGGCAGGTTTCGAGCCCGTTTCCACTGATTATATCTTTTTTAAAAGATGACCCGGAATTTTCATCTTTTAAAAATTTCAAATAAACCGTTTTTCCATCAAATAAACCGTTTTTTCAATTACACAACAATCTTAATCAATAATGATTAACTTGATTACTTAAATAAAAACCATTGACTATGAAAACATTTCAATCCATAATGGCGGCAGCATTCATTGTTGCCTTTTATTCCTGCTCTCCATCAGAATCCGAAACTGAAGACAATCTGCCCATGAAAGTCGCCAAAGCGTATGGTTACGAAAATCTGGAGGATGTCAGTTCCATCGCCTATACCTGGAATGTTCAGGTGGATTCTGCCAATGTCAGCACCCGCGACTGGAAATGGAATGTCAAAGAAAACACCGTTTATTTTGCTGACAGCGATACCAGCTATACGTACAGCCTTTCCATGCCATCAGATTCTTTGCCTCCTGCGGACAAAGGTTTTGTGAACGACAAATACTGGCTGATGTATCCGTTTCAATTGGCTTGGGACAAGGGGTATGACTTTGAGACGGAAGAAGATGTAGCTGCTCCGATTTCGGGAGAAAGCAGTACGAAACTGATCATTGTCTATAACAAGGAAGATGGCTACACCCCTGGGGATGCGTATGACCTTTATCTGGATGACAATCATATGATTAAAGAATGGGTTTTCAGAAGAGGCAACGGTCCTGACGGAAGACCAATGACCTGGGAAAACGAGCAGGATTTCAACGGAATCAAGATGGCCACTTCCCACAGCAATTCAGAAGGACAGCGGGCGATCTGGTTTACAAATATCGAAGTGGAAAAATGATTGGCATCGGTGGGATTGGCACCTCATGGACAGGTGCCCATTCTCCACTGGAAACCATCAATATGAAGCAAAATCCAGATTTGATTGAGCGGAGCACTTTGTTTATTTACAGGCTTTTGAATCAATAAGCCATGTAAATCCAAGAATTGATTCCAAGGCATAAAAACAGTTGGATTTGCCCTATTTTGTTGATAGAATAGATTTATGGCTGACACCAATTAAGATTTAGATCGAGAGTTTGCTGAATTTTGGAATTCATTGGTAACATTGCGGATATACACATTTTTTAAAAGAATATTTTTAAAATAACATTTTAACATAATTTGAGTTATTGATTTCAGTTCAATTTTGGAATTGGCTGGAATTGATAAAATATCATTGGATATTCCCTAAATCCTTCTTGGAACCGGACTGAATTTCATTTCACGGAAGCCCAATATGAAAAAAAGATGACATAACTATTGGCCATACCCATAAAGCTTTAACTGACTGTTTGAATCCTGTCAAATTATGATGAACCATTTACCGGAAAATCACTTAAATATGACAAAGACCATTTTACTTTTTCTTACCGCAATCTTCTTTATCTCCTGCAGTCCCGGGAATAAGGAATCCATCCAATCCAATCAAGTACCATCAGGGTGTTATACCATGGAGGAAAATGGCAACCTGGTAGCGCTTCAACTTACCGGAGCATCAGAAACCGTTTCGGGGAAGTTGGTTTATGCCTTAGCAGAAAAAGACAAAAATCAAGGTTTTTTTACCGGGCTCATCGAAGAGGATTATTTAGTGGGGATTTACACTTTCCAATCCGAAGGGGTGGAAAGCAAAAGAGAAGTCTCCTTTTTGATTAAGGACAACCAACTGATTGAAGGCTTTGGGGAAATTGAAACGGATGGCGATACTTCGAAACTCAAGGATATTAAAACGCTTGATTTCAACAGTTCAATTGTGTTGAAAGAAACTGATTGTGGTGTCTTAGACAACCGCTGTGTATTTGAATTTGGAACGGTAAGATCAGCTTTATCCGGAACCTGTATTGTCACAGCTGAGCTTGAGGTCAAACTCAGTTCTCTGAAAGATGGCGCGATAACCCGGGGACCACTTGCCTATTTGGCATTCAATGAGGATTTAGCCAAGGCCGAACTGTTCTTGCCTCAAACAGAGGCAGGTATTGTTCTTTCCAAAACAGTAGCGGGAAACTGGGAAAATGAAACTTACCGACTCCTGAGTTGGAAAGGCTATGTGCTGCAACAAAATGGAATCGCAATCTACGGTGGACAATGAAAATAGGTTATCCCATGAACAACCTTATCCTTTTTTGTATGATTTTTTCGTTTTTTCATTTGGCCGAAGGTCAGGAAATCCTCACTCCGCAGGAAAAAATCATTACCAAAACTCTTTCCAAAAGGTGGGAATTAGACCCTGAAAAAAAGCTGGGCACTTTCAGGCTTACATACTACAAACCGTTTTATATAACAGCAGGTCGCTGGTCCACCAATCCCAATGTCCAACCCCAAAGTGAAAATCCTGATTATTCTTCCCCAGATGCAAGGCCATACAATCAGTACGAGGCAAAAATCCAACTGAGCTTCAAAAGCAAAGTGCTGCAATCCATTTTTTGGGGCCACGGTGATCTTTGGATTGCTTACACCCAGGTGGCGCATTGGCAGCTATACAACACCGAATTGTCCAGAACCTTTAGGGAATTGAATTACGAGCCTGAATTGATCCTCAACTTTGGACTCAACACCAACATCCTTGGTTTCAAGGCCAGAACCTTGGGCGTTTCCTTCAATCACCAATCCAATGGAAGGGATCTGCCAAGATCAAGAAGTTGGAATCGGATAATGTTTCACATGGGCCTGGAAAAGGAAAGGTGGATGGTTGTTTTGAGGCCTTGGATCCGACTTGCGGATGAAGAGGACGAAAATCCGAAGGTCTCTGATTTTATAGGCCGCGGGGAAGCCCTCGTCGTTTATACCGTCAAAAACCACAGCTTCTATTTGATCGCAAGAAATTCCCTGAGCTTCAATAAAAACAGGGGAAGTGCCCAGTTCAATTATGTATTCCCGATAAAAGCCAATCTTTGCGGACATGTTCAGGTATTTGATGGCTATGGGGAAACCCTGATCGATTACAATCACAGACAGACTACTCTGGGATTAGGAATTTCTTTTATCGATTGGTGATTTTCCATTACTTAATATTATAAACCAAACCTTTGTTGGTTGCTCTATTGTCCTATATATGAAAAAGAACCTCTCCTTGATTTTCGCCGGCATCGCCTGGTTTGCGGTCATCACTCAGTTTTACTTGATGATGGATAACAGAGTTACTGAGGTACCTGAAACCGTTATCCGGTTTTTCAGTTTCTTCACTATTCAGACCAACATTTTGACGGCGGTATACTTCACTTTTCAATTTTTTTATGCAAAAAGAAATCATTGGCTAAATGAAGCAGGAAGCCTGACTGCCATCACCGTTTATATTATTGTGGTAGGTATGGTTTATCAGTTGGTTCTGAGGCAGGTTTGGGAGCCTACTGGAATGCAAAAATTGGTAGATGAATTGTTACATTCAGTCAATCCCATTTTAGTTTTGATTTTTTGGTTTTTGTATGAAAAAAAGTCCCTGCTAATATGGTCAATGATTCCCGTCTGGCTGATCTACCCTTTAATTTACCTGATTTATATTCTATTTCTTGGGACAATATCCAATTTTTATCCCTATCCCTTTGTCAATGTGCCGGAATTGGGTTACCGACAAGTATTCCTCAACGCCTTCTTTATGTTACTTCTGTTTTTAGGTTTATCAGCTGTCTTTGTTGGTGTACGAAAGATAACCGTTAGGAATACATAAGCTATTTGTTTTTCCGGTTTCCCTTCAAAATACAACCATTAAATCCTGAAATGAAAAGTCCACTCGAACAAGCTACCCACAACTTTTTTTTCTGATTCAATGTGTTTGTGGAATTCATCTTTCTATCTTTATTCCCATGGCAAAAATCCTTGTCCGATCAATTTTCGTATCCATCCATTTTTTTGGGTACTTCAGCTGTAGTTCAAGCCAATCTTCATAACCCGAATCCATGCCTTCATCACATAAAACAGTCATTTACCAAGTCTTCACCCGGCTATTCGGCAACACGAACACCACCAATAAACCTTGGGGGACTCTGGAAGAAAACGGAGTCGGTAAATTCAGCGACTTCACCGACAAAGCACTTCAGGAAATCAGGGATCTTGGGATCACTCATATCTGGTATACAGGCATTCCCCATCATGCTTTAATAGGTGATTATACGGCTTTTGGCATTTCCGATGATGATCCGGATGTGGTGAAAGGAAGGGCAGGATCGCCTTATGCAGTTAAGGATTATTATAATGTAAATCCGGATCTGGCCCAAGATCCTGCAAATCGCCTGGAAGAATTCAAATCCTTAATCGACAGAACACACAAAAACGGCCTCAGGCTGATCATTGACATTGTCCCCAATCATGTGGCCAGAAAGTACGAAGGAAGCAACAATCCGGAAGGAGTCCGCGATTTCGGTGCCGATGATGATCCTTCTGTAGAATACAGAAGGAATAACAATTTTTATTATATCCAGGGAAAAAGTTTTAGCGTACCGGAACCTAAAGATGACTACAAACCACTTGGCGGAAAAGCACATCCATTGGCGGATGGAAAATTTGAGGAAAATCCTGCTAAATGGACCGGAAACGGATCAAGGCTGGCTCAACCGGGTTTCTATGACTGGTACGAAACCGTCAAGGTCAACTATGGCGTCAAGCCTGATGGCAGTAAAGATTTTCCCGGGCTTCCGGATAATTATTCAAAAAAAAATTACCACGATCATTTTAGATTTTGGAAAGATAAAGAAGTACCGGATTCCTGGAAAAAATTCAGAGAAATCGCTCTTTATTGGATCAACATGGGCGTTGATGGCTTTCGATATGATATGGCCGAAATGGTACCGGTAGAATTTTGGAGCTATATGAATTCAGCCATTAAAACGGAAAATCCGGATGCTTTTCTCCTTGCTGAAATTTACAACCCTCAAGAATACCTTAACTATATTCATCTGGGAAAAATGGATTACCTGTACGATAAAGTAGAACTTTATGATACGTTGAAAAACATCATGCAGGGAAAAGGTTCTACCGATAATTTGGTTCCTTTGCAAAATGGACATGCTGAAATCGAACATCATCTGTTGCACTTTTTGGAAAACCATGATGAGCAAAGGATTGCCAGTCCCGGCTTTTTGGGGAATGCTGAAGCTGCAAAGCCGGGCATGGTGGTATCCGCTACCATCAGTACTTCCCCGACCATGGTTTACTTTGGTCAGGAAGTGGGTGAACCGGGTGCGGAAAACGCAGGATTCGGACAACCTACAAGAACCTCCATTTTTGATTATGTTGGCGTTCCACATCATCAGAGATGGATGAACGAGGGAAAATTTGATGGCGGCAGGCTTTCCAATGATGAAAAATCATTGCGGGATTTTTATAAACGTCTGCTGAGTTTAACCCTTGAAAGCCGTGCTTTAATGGGTGAATACAAAGAAATCCATATCCACAACCGGCAGCATACGCATTGGTACAATGACCGGGTCCTTTCCTTTGTACGCTGGAGCGAAAACCAAAAACTGATCATCATCAATAATTTCGATGCAAATGAAACCTTTGGCTTTGTGTTAGAACTTCCTGTTGAAATTGCAGCAGCATGGGGATTCAAAGATGGATCGTATAGCCTTTCGGAAAAGCTCTATGGAAGTATCAGTCCCGTTCTAATCATGAAAGATGGATTAGGAAAAGTCAGGGTTGATTTACGACCGTTGGAATCTTGGATTTTAGAGGTAAAGTGATTCAGGTCTATTGATTTCATGTGTTAATAATTGTTTTTCAGTGGTCACTATGTCCCGGTTTATCGGGATGGAATTGTCAAACCAAACTATCATTTTGCTCGGAAATTGTAAGTCTCAAAAGCCCTATATCTCCCGTTATTTTTTGTTTTTAATTTGTCCGGTGAGTGTTTCTCAGGATATTCCACCAATATTTCGATTTTTAAAATAGCAACCTCAACCATTTAAATTGATTCTTCGCTGATCCATTTTAGTACCCTTACTAAATTCTAAATCGCTTGCCTGTCACATATAATATTCAACGCCATGGCCTGAGTTTCTTCAAAGCCTCTTCATTTCAACAAAATCTCCTCTATCTATGGCAGCATCCGCCTGATCAATTACTATGTTATACTGTTCAGGACTTGTTTTTTCAATCAGGATGTTGTCGAGAGTCTGCTCCGGTTTTTATAAGGAATGCTCATCAAGCTGCATAATCTTTTCGATCGCAGTATATTTTCTTGTCTTCAGATCCATTTTCATGTTTTCTTGTACCAGACATATCTAACATTTTCTAATGGCCTATAGATTCTTTTATTTTGAATAATCTGATTTTGGTTTGTCTTGTATAAAGCCAGGAATTATTCCTTGGGATTATACCAGTACTCGGAAAGAAAATACAAGCAAAAACCAAAACCAATTATTAAATTGTAAACAATTAATTACCATTGGCTTATCTAAACCCCTTCGGCTAATTGAGCACAATTCATTGCCAATCTTCAATTATCAGTTACTGTTATTGACAGTGGAGTCCAGAGACCACTAAAATCAACGGGGCAGATTCCGAAAAGCCAGATGAGTAGGAAACAAACTCATACCACTATGCCAAAATATGTTATTGAAAGAGATTTACCGGGTATCGGTCAATCCAGCGAAGAGGATTTGAAATCCATTTCCATAAAATCCTGTGCGGTATTAGATACTATGCCTCCTGATATCAAATGGAACCACAGTTATGTGACAGGGAATAAAATTTACTGTGTTTACGATTCACCAAATGAAGATATGATCCGGGAACACGCAGAAAAAGGAGGTTTTCCTGCCAATGTGATCAGCGAAGTTTCGGCAATCATCAGTCCCGAGACCGCAAAGATCGAAGGTAGAACCTACTTCAACCATCCCTTTTTTGAAAAAAAGACCCGGATGAATTCCCGGGTTTTTTCTCATAACTCATCCCGATAGCCGGACTCAATCAAACCGCTACTGATTATGCCACTTTGAGTTTTACTACCTCAAGCTCTGCCCCTTTTAAAAACGCTTCATTTCCCTTTTCCAAAACCAATTTTGTTATTTCTGTAGTCAAATAGTAATGTCCACAATTGGAGCAAATATCTGCGGGCACATCCTTAATTAGAACAATTGTTTCCCCCTTTTCCAATTTGACCGTAACGTGTCCTATTTCTGTTGTGCCATTTTTACATAATGTACATTCCATAATTATTTTAATTTAGACTTAAAATTTTGGTCCCAAACCTTAACATCGGGTTCATAAGCTGTTACTACAATACACTTTTTTTCCAATTCGTTTCTGGCAATTACCAGATGAATAGGTCTTTCACCTACAAATCCAAATAACAAACAACTTGGAAAGGGTTTGTCGTTCGGATAATTAAATATAATTTCTCCCGATTCAATTATAATTTCAATTTCATTTACAGAAATATTTCTTTTAAAAAGTTGATTTACTGCATGATCACTATATATGATAGACTTACACCTTAAATAAGACGATTTCATGCTTTGTACTTTAATTTTTAATTTACTTATCAAATTCCATTTTACAAGACCCAATAATTAACAATTATATTATCAGATTTAACTAACATTGATAACGTCATTTTTAACAATGTCACTTCGTTACTCCTACTACTGTGATTTGTAGTTATCAAAAAAAGGCCCGGCAAACCAGCCGGGTCTTTTTTTCTTGTGTCTTATGTCTTATATCTCTAGTCTATCAAACATAATTATTCAACATCACCGGCATCACCAGCATCAGAATGTCTTCATTCTCTGCCTTGTCTGAAGGCACGATCAAACCGGCTCTGTTGGGTGCACTAAACTTCAGGGTTACTTCTCTGGAAGAAATATTATTCAACATCTCCACTAAGAATTTAGCATTGAAGCCAATTTCGATGTCTTCACCATTATGCTCACAGGAAAGTCTTTCATTTGCCTCATTGGAAAAATCAAGGTCTTCGGCTGAAATCTGCAGCTCACTTCCGGTAAGTTTTAATCTCACCTGATGGGTAGTCTTGTTTGCGTAAATGGCAATCCTTCTTAAGGAACTTAAAAACTCCATACGGTCAATGGTCATGTGGTTTGGGTTATCTACCGGAATTACATTTTCATAATCCGGGAAACGTTCGTCAATAAGCCTACAGATCATCTTGATGTTGCTGAAATTGAAATAGGCATTTGAACTGTTGAACTCAACACTCACCGGTGTGTTTTCGGAAGGCAAAGTTGATTTGAGTAAGTTCAAGGCCTTTCGGGGAATGATGATACTGGCATCATCCTGCGAAGCCACGTCCACTCTTCTGTATCTGATCAGGCGATGACCATCTGTCGCTACAAAGGTGGTATTTGTGCTGCTTAGATTGATATAAACCCCTGTCATCGCCGGTCTCAACTCATCATTGCTTGTTGCAAAAATGGTGTTGCTTATCGCACTGCTGAGGACTTCGGTGGACATTTCGACAGAAGTGGGATTTGTGACACTCGGTATTTTCGGAAAGTCAGTCGCATTTTCACCGGCGAGTTTATAACGGCCGTTGTCGGAACTGATTTCAATGCTGTAGGTATCGTGATCGATACTAAACGTAACGGGCTGCTCAGGAAGGTTTTTTAAGGTTTCCATCAGGATCCTTGCAGGAACAGCAATGTTTCCATCCTCTTTGGACTCTACTTCTATCTCAGTCATCATAGAAGTCTGCAGGTCAGAAGCGGTAACCGTAAGAATACCTCCTTTAATTTCAAAAAGAAAATTTTCCAAAATAGGAACGACAGGATTGGTAGTGACAACACCGTTTATCGCTGAAAGTTGCTTTAGCAGTGCTGAAGAGGAAACAATGAATTTCATATTAAAAGGGCTTAATTTTTCAAGTTATTTACAACAGGGTAAATTTATAAATAAAATCATAAAAGCAGCGGTGGTGCCGGGTTTTCATGTAAAAAAAGTAGGTAATACATAAAAACCCGGCTTGGGCAAGCTAACCGAATTAATTTTTAGAAAATCTCAATTTTCTGGAAAACACCCATCCCATTTCCAGCAATGCTAAAACCACAACAGGTATGACTACATTGATCACTTGCCAAAAAGTTTTTTCTTCCTGAACCTTTACTTTATTCAGCGGCCTTATCTGAAATTGTTTGGTCCTGGTAGCAATGATTCCTTCGGGCTCCGTCAGGTATTTAATGGAATTTTGAAGCAGCATCCTATTGGCATAATTGGTGCCGCTGAAAGGATCCTGCCCAATCGGAAGAGGTTCTCCTGTGGTTAAATCAAAGACACTCTGAAACAGACTTCCGGTCCCAGTTACCAATACTTTACCTTGACTGCCACTTTCCTGAAATTTTGCGGGATCCATTCCTTCGGGAAGAAACCGGTTTTTAAAAAGTGATGTAAACTGCCCTTCAAGCAGATAAAGCAATGGGAGATTTTTGATGCCAAAAATACTCAGATCAGGGCTATCAGCCATATCCTCGAAAGCTACCCGAACAGGGGCGGCCAACTTTCTTCCAAAATCGGAGCCGAAAATCAAAGGCGTTTTTTTCACTCCATCGGCTTTCACAGTATCCATCGAACTTACAAACCTGAACATCACCTGGTCCAATCCTTTGGTAATCGGGTGGGTAGCCATTCTGCCTGCAGCTACATAAAAAGGCCAAGGCAAAGGGACTATCTGAGGTTGATCCCCAAAATCACCGGCCATGACCGGATGGTATCCAAAGTTCACATCCTGAATAAGGTCCTTGTTGATCCGAACACCATATCTAAAAAGCAACTGTTCCAGGCCGGTGTCAAAAGGCAGGGCCACCGTTCCCGATCCTCCAGCATTTTCCAGATTCACTGCAACAGCATCGATTAGAAAAATCAGGTTTCCGCCGTTCATCAGATACTGATCCAGTAGGTATACTTCCTTTTCGGAATAGGATTCCCTCGGACCGGCAATGATCAGAACTGCAAAAGGATCAAGGCTTTCGACTGAAACGGCCTGCTCCATCGGGATTTTATACACTTCATAATCTTCCGCCAGTGCCTCGACAATACCAAAACCCTCGTCTTCTTCCAATTCGCCATGTCCCATCATCATTCCCACGGAATACTTTTGTCCGGACACCAATTTGCGGATGGCGTTGATCAACTCAAATTCAAGATTTTCGATGGATTGATTCAGAATCCGGTCAGGTGACATTCCTCTTTCTCCCCGCAAAAGCAATGTTCCCACTTCAAACTCAGAACTTCTGACTACGACACCCGGAAAAATCAATCTGCTTTTTTGACCCCCATTTTCGGTCATATAGAGATTGGTCGGGTTTATTCCATATCCGGAAAGTGTAACAACATAATCTTCACGGATATCCGCAGGAAGAGTCAAAGGATCTTCCTCATAATAACTAATTTTTTCACTGCTGTATGCATTGAAGGTGCGGATGGTTTCCGCAATGGATCTTTGTAACCTTCTCATACCTCCCGGCAGGTTTCCTGTCAGAAGGATTTCAACTTCCAAAGGCTCCTCAAGTGATTGCAGAACCTGAATGGTAGACGGATGAAGGGAATAGCGCTTATCTTCAGTCAAGTCGATCCGAAAAGAGAATAACCGGAACAACAGCAGTACCAAAACCACGGCTCCCAGGATTATCCCGGATCCTTTTAGCGTTTGTACGTTCCGATTGTATTTTATTTTCTTCTGATCCATAAACCTGTCAATCCTAACATGATAATAATTACCGAAAGAAAATAAGCGACATTCTGAGCATCAATCACCCCTCTACTTATACTTTGATAGTGAAAGCTGAGGCTGATTTCTTCCAAAAACAAAGCAAATGGACTCATAATCTGAATCTGAACCAATGCCGTCAAGCCGAAGTACATTAAAAAGCTGATAAATACGCCCCAGATAAAAGCGACAATCTGATGCGAGGTCAATGCGCTTCCGAAAAGACCGATGGACGCAAAAACTGCACCTATGAACACCAACCCTATCCACGAACCAAAAAAGCCTGCATGATCAATGTTGCCGGGAGGATCGCCAAGCTGAACCACACTGAAATAGTAAATCAGCGTAGGCAAAAGTGCTACAACTACCAGGGTCAGTGCTGCCAGATATTTGACAAGAATTATTTTAGGAATACTTACCGGCGAGGTCATCAAGATTTCCCAGGTTCCTGACCGCTTTTCCTCCGCGATCATTTTCATGGTGACTGCGGGAATCAAAAAGGTGAAAATATAGGGAGTATAAATAAACAAAGGTTCCAAATCGGCAAAACCATAATCCAGAACTGAGGTTTCGGGGAATACCCAGACTACCAACCCCAACGAAACGAGGAAAACCCCCAAAATCAGATATCCCGAAAGATTGTTGAAAAACGCATTGACTTCTTTCCAGTATAGGCTCAGCATTATTCTAATTATGGGTGATTTGATGGAAGATGGATTCCAGATTTCTTTCTTTTTGTTGCAGGCTGATAAGAGAGAGTGACTTTTCCTGTATCAGCTGAAGCAATATTTTCCGTGAAGCCACAGCATCCGAGGTACGTATGGAAACAGCTGTAAAGCGATCATTATGAAATTCGGCTTTACCCAAATCATTGAACCAATTCAAATCAAGCGCTTCTTCTGTTTCAAGAATCAATATGGATTTGCCTTTATCCGATTTGAGATTTTGGAGAAGATCCGATACCACGATCTTTCCTTTGTTGATGATGACTACTTTTTCGCAAATGGCTTCGACTTCCTGCATGATGTGGGTACTCAGGATTAACGTCTTGTCCGCGCTGATATTTTTGATAAGCTTTCTGATTTCAACAAGCTGATTGGGATCGAGTCCGGCAGTGGGTTCATCCAATATAATTACCTCTGGGTCATGAATCAAAGCTTTGGCCAAGCCAACCCGCTGTCGGAAACCTTTGGAAAGCTGATGGATTTTTTTGTGTGACTCCACTTCCAGACCACAAAGTATAATCAATTCATCAATCCTGCTTTTGATGGCTTTACCTTTCATTTCGTACAAACCGCCAATAAAGGTCAGAAACTCCTTGATATACATGTCCATATAGAGTGGATTATGTTCCGGAAGATAGCCGATCAATTTGCTGACCTGTTTGGGTTTATCCAATACAGAAATCCCATTGATCAGCACATCCCCTTCGTCAGGAAGCAAAAAGCCTGTGGCGATTTTCATTGTGGTAGATTTTCCCGCTCCGTTGGGTCCCAAAAATCCTAACACCTGCCCCTTTTCTGCAACAAACGACACGTCATCAAGCACTTTTTGTTGGCCATAAAATTTTGATAAGTGCTTTACTTCAAGGGACATTTTTTCTGCTTGTGAATCTCGGGGGCTAAGTTAGTCAGATGCTTTTTGCCAGCCAAAAATGTACGTGAAATTGGTGTTTGGTTAATTTGGTCTTTAGCCGCAAGGAAGCAACGATTTAGTATTTTAAGCTATCCTCATAAGCGCAAATCTGGTCCAAGGTGAATTTTGCTATTTCTGCAGTTTCAAACAGTTTTTTAAAACCGTAACTGGTAAAGGGGTTTATGTCGAATCTCTCAAAAAATTATAAAACTCCTTTAAATCTCCCCCAAGTACTTGTGCACCATACTGATGGTCATGGCGCCTTCCCCAACTGCCGAAGCTACTCTGTTCATGGCGCCTGAACGTACATCTCCGGCAGAAAATACACCCGGAATACTGGTTTCCAGTAAGTATGGGTCTCTTTTGCTTTTCCATATTTTTTTGAACTGCGGGTTATTTTTCAAATCCACTCCTGTTAGTACGAAATTACGACTATCCTTTAATACCTTATCCGGTAACCATTGCGTAACAGCCTGGGCACCTATAAAAATAAACAGTGCAACACTTAATTTCTCTTTTTCCTCTCCATTTTTAAACTTCACTACAATACTTTCCAGCTGATCTTTCCCCTTTACTTCCTTCACTTCTCCTTCCGTCCAAAGCTTTATATTAGAAGTATTATTAATTTGTTCAATAAGGTAGGATGACATACTTGAGTCCAAACTTTCTCTTCTTATCAGTATAATTACTTCTCGGGCAAATTGACTTAAGTACATGGCTGCTTGTCCTGCGGAATTACCGCCGCCCAATATCATCACTGATTTATTGGCACAAAAAGTTGCTTCTGTATTTGCTGCTCCATAATAGATGCCTGCGCCTAGTAATTTATCCATTCCCGGGGCATCCAGTTGACGATAATTTACACCTGTAGTAATGACGATACTTTTTGCGTTGATTTTTCCACCTGACTTGAGGATGATGGTTTTGTAAGGATCATTAAATTCCATTCCGGCCACCTCTTGCGGAGATAAAAATTCTGTCCCAAAACGAGTAGCTTGCGTGATAGCTCTTCGAGTCAGGTCTGAGCCACTGAGCCCTTTAGGGAAGCCCAAATAATTTTCAATGCGGGAACTTGTGCCTGCCTGCCCCCCAGGTGCCCTTTTATCAATCAATAATGTTTTTAAACCTTCGGAAGCAGCATAAACGGCAGCTGCCAAACCGGAAGGACCGGCGCCAATAATTACGGTATCGTATAAATCTGATGAAGCCCGGGTATTTAAGCCCAAGAACGTACCTAATTCCTCCACACTAGGCTGGATCATGTAAGTGCCGTCTTCAAGAAATACCACAGGCAATTGCTTTTCTTCAATATTGTTGATTTCCAAAATGGATTTGGCCTCTTCACTGGTTTGAATGTCCATCCATTTAAATGGAAAAAGGTTGCCGGATAGAAAATCTTTTAAATGATGGGATTTAGGTGAAAATTGATAACCTATGATTTTAATACCTTTATAATCCGGGGTGAAATTCTGTTCCCATTCTTCTAACAAATCATCAATGACCGGATAAAGCTTTTCTCCTGGTGGATCCCATGGCTTCAGTAAATAGTAATCGAGTTGTACGTCATTAATGGCTTTGATAGCAGCTTCTGTATCTGAATACGCAGTTAGCAATACTCTTTTAGCTTCAGGAAAAATAATTTTAGCTTTTTCCAGGAAATCCACACCTTGCATTTCAGGCATCCGGTTATCAGAAAGGAAAAGCGCCACATTTTCACCCTGGTTTTTTAATTCTTTTAAGCTTTCCAGTGCCTCATTGGCAGAAGTTGTGCTTAATACTCTGTATTCAGAACGGTATTTGGTTTTCAAATCGCGGGCAATAGCTCTTAAAACCTGCGGATCATCATCAATAGAGAAAATAATAGCTAAAGACATATTTTTAATAAATAGGTAAACACAATTCAAAAGTGGTATTGCCGGGTTGAGATTTCATTTTTATCGTGCCATGATGCTTTTCGACTATAGCTTTTACAAACTCCAAACCCAAACCGGTTCCTTTCCCCATCTCCTTTGTGGTAAAAAAAGGTTCCCAAATCCGGGAAGCAATTTCCTCAGGAATTCCCGTTCCATTATCAATAATACATATTTGAACATGTTTCTCCAATTTGCGTGTTTGCACTACCAATTGCGGTTTTTCAATAGCTGCAATTGCATCAAGCGCATTATCGAGCAGATTGGTCCAAACCTGATTCATTTCGCTTATAAATAATGGAATTGGGGGGATGGATTTATCAAAATCCAATTTGATTTCAGTTTTGGAATTTTTGATTTTATGGTTTAGGATATTAAGTGTGTTAGAAATACCTCCATGTAAATCAGCCTTGATAATTTCTTGCGACTGGTCCATATGGGTATAATTTTTAACTGATTTTACGAGGCTCGAAATTCTCTCAGAGGACTCCTGAATATCATTCACCATCTTTTCCAATACAAGATTATCGCTGATCCAATGTAAAATAGGACCTAAATCTTCGGGCTTCACCTGATTTGCCATCTCCTTCACCTCATCTGGTTCAAATCCGAATTCTGCCAAATTTTCCGCCAGCTCCATGGCATCAGCTAACTGTAAGTCCTCCAACAAAAAACCAAGATCATCCTCTAATTCTTTGCGTTGTAACATACTTTTGAGAGCAGGGTTATTTTGGATTTTTCTAAAAAGTAAGGCGTTTAGTTGATCAGTAAGTTCATCAGTCATCTGGATTTTAATCACTTTTTTAAATTTTTCAGGCCGAAGGCCCAAATGCCTTTTCAGTTCCTGTGCACTTCTCACTATGGCAGATGCCGGATTATTTAATTCATGTGCCAAACCTGCTGATAATTTTCCCAATGCAGCCAATTTTTCTGTTTGCTTTTGTAAGCCGGTTAACTCCCTCACCCTAGAAGTCATTTCATGTACCAAAACCTGACTTAATTCGTAATGATCTCTGAGCATTTCTCTTTCAAAAGATTTGTTCAGACAAAGCAAGCTTGTTTTTTCCATCACTCTGCCAGTACCGTTGGCAGTTTTCGCCCTTGAAAATGGCAAAAATCCTGATATCTCCCCTTTTACTTTAGAGGCTATTTCTCTTTCTTGCTTTTCACTAAAAGCATAGATTTTATAACTGCCTTTCAATACTATTAAAATTTGGTCTATTGGGTCACCGGGTTTAAAAACCGAATCGCCTGCTTCATAGATCCTTACTTCAGCGTGATGAATAAACCACTGAAGTTGATTTTCCGGCACATCCTTAAGTAATTCAAAGTTTTTTAAGATTGGTAGTAAATCTTCTTTTTTCATGCGTTAATAATTAATTTTCATTGGCCACATGGAGTAGCCAAACCAAATGATCATTTTGATGGGTGTACCGTGCTGATGGCGATTTCATATAACCTATTTAAATGTTAGGTTTTAACGTCTCATTGAGCTGTTCCAGGCGGCATCTTCTCTTTGATCAAAGAACTTGAGATCCTCCGCAAGTATTTTTTCCTGTAGCTCAATTTCCTTACGTACAGATTCCACGTAGCTCTCTTTTTTATGGCGAGTTTGCCCTAGCTTCTTCAATGCATCTTCATCATACTTGATAAATTCTGCAGCTTTCCTACTTACCGTATATTTCCTATGACCCAAAGCATGTAAAACATCTACTCCTAAATGCACGGAACTGTGAACCGTTTCTCTGTAAATATGATTTATTCCCAAATCAATTAACTCATAGGCATCCATCCTATTTTTAGCACGGATATAGAGCTGCAAATGAGGGAAATGCTTTTTGATTTCATCCACCAAGTGGTAATTTTTTTCAGGGGAATCAATGGCAGAAATCAATATTTTAGCTTGGTCAGCTCCGGCAGATTTTAATAAATCAATCCGGGTTGCATCTCCGTAATACACCCTAAAACCCATTTTTCGTAGTAAATCAACTCTTTCGCTATCATTATCCAAAATAATGGCCGATACGCCATTGGCTCTCAAAAAACGACCGATAGTGCTTCCGAAATGACCAAATCCGGCAATAATCACGCTTTCTTTCTCGTCTATGCTATCTGCTTCTTCGTTTGCAACTTCTTCTTTCACACCAAAACGAGGGGCAATAAATTTTTCGTTGATAAAAAGGAAAAGGGGCGAAAGAATCATGCTGATAGTGGTAACCGCCATCAGAAAATCGAGGGTTTCTTTATCAATAATCTCCAATTGACGGGTAGAGGCAAGTAAAACAAAGGCAAATTCACCTACCTGGCAAAGGAGTAAACTAAACAACAGGTTTTGATCTGACGGAAGTTTAAGTACCTTCCCAATACCTAATAACACTGTTGCTTTTATGGCCATTATTAGCAGCACAAACGAAAAAATACCGAGTGGATTGGCGAAAATCAGTTCAAAATTGATGGTTGAACCTACAGCTGTAAAAAATAAGCCTAAAAGTACCCCTTTGAAGGGTTCAATATCACTTTCCAGTTCATGGCGAAATTCACTATTGGCCAATAAAACCCCTGCCATAAAAGTGCCGAGAGCAGCACTGATGCCCACTTTCTCCATCAGCCAGGCAACACCAATCACTATAAAAAGGGCAGAAGCTATAAACAGCTCGCGCATTCTCACTTTGGCAATTATGTGCAAGAAGGGATTGATAAGAAAACGGCTCACAATGTAGATAAAAGCTACAGCAGCCAAGATGATTACGGTGGAATATTTGGGATCCAAATCTGCTGCTAAATTGTCGTGCATGTTCAGGTTAGCAGCAGTACTTACCGCCAATAAAGGGATGATCGCAAGAATAGGGATTACGGCAATATCCTGCAATAGCAGAACAGAAAATGCTGATTTTCCTGCATTGGTATTGCTTAATCCTTTTTCTTTTAAAGTTTGAAGTACAATGGCTGTGGAGGACATAGCGAGCGAAAGCCCTATTGCAACAGAGGTTTTTAAATTGAGATCCATGAAAAAATAAAAAACCGTAAAAATTAAAGCTGAGGTCAACAGCATTTGGCTCAAGCCCATCCCTAAAATGGCTTTTCGCATGTTCCAGAATGATTGGGGATTCAGTTCAAGGCCAATTAAAAACAGCATCATTACCACCCCAAATTCAGCAGCGTGCATAATGTCTTCACCTTCATTACCTAATAAACCTAACACAAAAGGACCAATGATAATACCGCCAATCAGATAGCCCAATACACTCCCTATTCCCAATTTTTTGGCAATCGGGACAAAAATTAAGGCGGCTCCTAAAAGTATTACTGCGTTTTGTAAAAAAGAGCTTTCCATTCCTTTGGGTTGAGGTCGTTAAAGTATTGATATTTTATGATTTCCGCTATTGAGAGGCCACTATGCTGCAAACCTTCAATAATCAAGATATAAAATTCGCCATAATGCTTCAGTTCGTCTTCGGAAAGCCGCAAAGCGGTGGGTACAATAAATGGAGGTAAATAGTTAGCCAAGCATAAATTGATGGTTTGTTCAAAAGGCCGCAAAAATTCTCTGTAAGTGAAATTGTTACTGCCTTCTCTACAGTAAAATTCAAAATTACCTGCTGAAGTAATTGCATTTAAAAAAACTTTTCCTTTGAGCTTATCTCCATTTTTGCCATACGCCCATCCATATTCTAACACTAGATCGATCCATTGCTTCATAAGGGGCGGGCAGCTATACCAGTAAAATGGATGTTGCCATATAATGATGTCATGCGCCAAAAGTAATGCTTGTTCAGCTTTCACGTCTATATTAAAATCCGGATAATGCTCGTATAAATCTCTGAAGGTGACACCCTCTATTTGGCTAATAGATTCTACCAACGCTTTATTGGCATAAGAATCTTCAAACCTCGGGTGAAAAAATAGGACAAGTATTTTGTTGGGCATATATAAAATTTTTATCAATACTCAAAGCCCCACCCAGGCATTTGGCTACAGTTGGTTTGATTGCTTCGGAATTTCCATTTTCCATTTTATCCAAGGACTTTGCTTCAAAAAAAACGGGTTCAGGTTTTCTATTCAATTTCCGGAATGAATGCATTTACCCGATTGCCATACTACGGTAATTTCATCGTTAGAATAATTATTCAGCAGATCTTTCTGGTCCATCTCGATAAATTTAAGTGTTGATTTTTACTTTAATACATCTTTGATTTCTTCTGTTTTATCAAAAACTGATTTAGCAAAAGGACATAAAGCTATTATTTTGAAATTGTTCTTTCTGGCAAAATCAACTGCTTCTAAAACCAACTTTTCACCTAAACCTGTGCCTCTCAATTGATCTGAAACTTCTGTATGATCTATAATAATCAGACCAGTTCCTGCTTTGCTGTAGGTCATTTTTGCTGCATTTTCTCCATTTATTTCAATATAAAAGGCACCTTTTCGATCTTCTGATTGATGTTGAATATCCACTTTGTAATTATCTCGTTATTACTGATTTATTTAAATATTGGCAGTATCCCAAAAAGGGTGTAATTGATGTTTAATATTATTTGAAGTTACACATTTTTGCTGATTCGTTTCAAAGGTTAAATTTTCTTTTTTTCCCTAAACCCGGCGCCGCTGCAAAAGCATAAATGGTTTGCTCTGCTAGGTTAACTTCAAATGCCAAAATCGTAAGAAATAAAATGCCCACACCGATAATATGTGTTGCAATGCGGTTATGCATGAGTCCTGCAATAAAAAACACCAAAGCAATTTGCAACACATATGTCAACCAGCTCCAGTTAAAGCGAAGTAAATCATAGGAATACAAATTTAGGCCTATCAGAGATAATCCCCCTTTTATGATTTGCAAAAGCATTCCTGTCAACATAAAAGTTGAAGCCACACACGGTTTGCAGCTACCGGAAGTTGGCGATTTTACAACTGAACTTTGTTCGGAAAGTTGCATTTCCATTAACGATAAACTGACTTGCAAAGCACTGAACCGCCACTTGTGGGTAGGTGTTGTTGAACTGACACCCTCTGGGTGAGCGATTCACCTAAATTCTTGTTATTTTTAGTCATATCAAAATCAATCGTTATGGAAACTAAAAAAAAACACACTAGGAGCCATTGTTCTTAACGCTCCGGCCCAGGAGTATCTGCTCAAACTGGCCTCATTCCTTGAAGCCAAGGCCTATTCGCCGATGACCATCCGCAACTATATGTCCGAGATGCGCTATATCTTTGCCTACTACAACCATCTCAACCCCGAGCAGCTTACCCAGGAACATAACTTGTCCCGAGCATCGGGATTGCTTCCTACATCAATTACATCAAAAAAGAACACGGTGTCGGCAGGGATAAGTGCCGGATGTGTGCCCAAAGCTGCAGCTTCTTTTTCAAACACATCCTCCCTTCCCCTTATGTTGTTCCTCATGCCCTTTATCCCAGAAAGGAGTTCAGGCTCCCCGAAATCCTGACACAGGAACAGGTCGGCCAGGTCCTCGGATCCACTTCCAACCTCAAGCACCGGGCGATCATCGCCTTGTTTTACGGAACAGGGATCCGGCTTAGCGAGCTGCGCTTCCTCGAGATGAAGCACATCTCAAGGGCCGACATGCAGCTCAAGGTCGTCGCCGGAAAGGGAAGCAGGGACAGGTTTACCATCCTGCCCTCTGCCGTACTTCCCTTGCTCGAGAACTACTATAAGGCTTACAGACCCAAACAATTCCTTTTCGAAGGCCAGACCCCCGGCCATGAACGACCGTTCAATCCAGCATGCCATCCGTATGGCCATGAAGCAGGCAGGACTCGAACATTATGCATTCTCGGCACATACCCTCAGGCATTCCTTCGCTACCCATCTGCTGGATGCGGGCACCGACATCCACACCATCAAGCAGCTGCTCGGCCATTCCAAGATAGAGACCACCATGATCTATCTTCACCTGACCAAACAGCGGAGGGAAAAGCTGGTATCTCCCCTTGACATAATAGGCTATGTCAGCTGAGGTCCCCTTCCAGAGCCTGTTCAGACATCCGTCCATCCAAACCTTCAATCCCTACAGCAGGGCTGTCTTTTCCGACCTTGCTGCATGCCATACCGCAGCCAAAGGCTATCATCTCAGCATGTGCGACAGGCAGGAATGCGGTAATCTGACCCACCGCTACCACTGCTGCGGGAACAGGCACTGCCCTAACTGCGGGAGTATGAAAAGGGATGCATGGATTGCTTCAAGGATGGACGAACTCCTGCCCACCGCCTATTACCACATGGTGTTCACCCTTCCCCACGAGCTCAATCCGGTCATCATGGGAAACAGAAGCAAACTCTTTAACCTGCTTTTCCAGGCCGCTTCGCAGACCCTGCTCAGGCATGCAAAGATGCCGGAACATCTCGGTGCGGAACCCGGGATTACCTTGGTCCTGCATACATGGGGACAGGATCTTTCCTTTCATCCACATGTGCACTGTATTGTCAGTGCGGGAGGCTTTGACGGCCAGAGGTGGATTGAAGCCAAACGGAAAAACAACAGGTTCCTCTTTCCACAGAAAAGCCTGGCAGCTATGTTCAAAGCTCTGTTTATGGAAGTTCTCGAAAAGGATCATTCCATCAGCTGGTGTGCTGACAAAAATGCCATCTTCAAAGCCATAAGGTTCAAAAAATGGAATGTCTACGCCAAGGCTCCCTTCGGTTCCCCCGACAGGGTGGTAGAATATCTGGGCAGATATACCCACAAGATTGCCATCACCAGGCACAGGATTCTTGAAGTCAATGACTTTCATGTCAGGTTTAAGTACAAAGACTACGCTGACGGTTCCAAAACCAAGCAGATGCTGCTTACCCATCAGGAATTCCTCAGGAGGTTTGAGCAGCATGTTCTCCCAAAAAGGTTCGTCAAGATCAGGCACTCCGGATACCTCAGGCTGCAGGGGAAAACAGAAAGGCTTGACCGGATCAGATCGTCTCTCAACCTCGAACCGCAAAAAGAAAAAGTCCTTGTTCCCTTCCGGATCCGGATGCTGGAAAAGTACGGCAGGGATATCTTCAGATGTCCCTGCTGTGATATAGGAAGGATGTCCGTCGTATTCGACACCAGGGACAGGGCCAACAGAAAACCGAAGCCGCTTATACTGAGGGGATATCGGGAGAAACCTGCCCCTTCGTGATGCCCTTCCGGAACGGTGAAAACACAGGCCCGTTCCAGGACATGAGCAAATATTACCCAACCGGATATCCGGGTAAGGGAACTTATGTCCAAAACCCAATAATATCACCACGGTTTCCCCAAATAACAAACCCAACAATGACCATGAAACCAAAACAGGCCTCCTGTTCCACCTAGCAACCGATTCACCCTGCGGATGTCAGTCAACAGCCACTAGCCAAAAGCCCTGATAGATGAATGCATCAATCAGGGCTTTTTTTCAGGGGCTTTTGGCTAGTGGGCTAAATGTTGACAGTAGTGACTTTTGCCGGTCTTCTTGCGTACTGTCCCATTTTTTGTACTTTTGTGCTATTAAAATCTCTTTGTAAAATATTGATTCTCTTTTTTACAAAAGTCCAACGGCTTTTGTAGGTTCGTTTGTCAATGTGGACAAGTACGAATCATAATCGTATTTTCAAATTTTATAAAGAACAAAATGAAACAAAAATCGCTGTAATTGGCGGTACAGGTAAATCAGGAAAATACCTTATAAAACAACTAATAAATCAAGGATTATTAAAGTCGTTTCTCTGTTGTCGTAATGAAAGTTAAAACTATGGTGTCCAGAGCTATTACCTGCGTGACCTACTCCTTCTTTTTTAGAGTCTGAGTTGATTATATGAAATACGTATCCAAAATATGTTCCTTCCCATTCAGAAAACACATGTTTTGTTGTCATCAATTTCAACATATCTGAACTTATAAGTTTCCCACTGTACAAAGCATTATCAAATGTTAGTAAATCCTTGGCACTAGACCACATACCACCAGACGAGAGACCAACAAAAGTACTTTTTGAGGGATATCTTTTCTTCTCTAAAATTAATCCCCCCTTATCCTTTACATAGCCTCTTGCGTATCGACCATCATTTTTTGTATAAGACTGAACAGTGAAGTAATTATCAAATGTTGTCCTTTTTAAATTTAGAGACTTTAAGATGTGTTTGTCAACATACATTGGAAATGTAAGGCCACTTATCTTTTCAATAATTGCTCCTAAAATAGGAAGATTGGAAGTGGCGTATAGGGCACTATCACCTGGATTGAATTTTAATGTATCATCTATCAAAAACGGCAAAACGTCAATGCAACTATTAACATTTTCGTATGTAAAATTTTTCTTTGACTGAAAATCCCCAAGTCCTGATGAGTGAGTGAAAAGATGATGTATAGTTATTTTTTTCCCAAATTTAAGCTCAGGGAAATAATCACTTACCTTATCATAAAATTTCAATTTCTTTTTGTCAGCAAGCTGTCCGATGGCTGCGGCAGTAAACAGTTTGGCTCCAGAAGATAAATCAAATTGTGTGAAAATATTAAAAGGCGTTTTTTGTTCAATGTCAGCATAGCCAAAAGTCCCTGAATATACTATTTGGTTTTTTTCTGCAACTATTATTACACCGGAAAACTGGTCATTCTTATATCTCTCAGTCAGCAATGAGTCAATCTGTTGATATCTATTTGTATTTTGAGCTGTAGCAATCCTAAGTGTTAGTATAAACAGAATTATTGTCAGTAGTCTCATTGTCCCTTACATTTTCGTTTTCTCTGCTTGCCGCTAACGTAAAGTGTTTTAGACGCAATCTACCCAAAAAAATAACTATAATAAACAGCGTTTAAAGATTGCGTTTAAAACAACTTGTCCCGTGTTTTCGGGATAGTTGGACTAAGCCGGGCCACACCTATGGGTATTTATCCTCTTTAATTTGGAGGGTTTTGGCAGTTTTCGGATCATTGTCTATCCAGCAATCTATTTTGCAACAATATTCAAATGATAGCGGGTGCCTTTCAGCTCACCTGTGCGTGTCAGGATGTTTTTTTCGACCAGGTCTTGCAGGTCTCGGGTCGCCGTTGCACGGGATGCACCTGTGATTGCCAAATAATTCCGTACACTCAGTCCGCCGGTAAATCCTTCCGGTCCTTCACGGAACATGCGGGCCAGCAATTTTTCTTGCCGTTCGTTTAATTGCCCACGGGCATTATCATAGAGTCTGGCTTTTTCGATGACAAAATCGATCATGCTTTGAGTGCGGGCTTGCGCTTTCAGAATTGTCTTTGAAAAATAAACCAGCCAATCCGTAATTGCGATTTTTCTGTTATTATGCTCCAGCGCATCATAATAGGCTTTTTTATGTTTCTGGATGATGTGCGACAAGGCGATCAGTGTAGGCTGTCCGAAACTCTGTGCCAGTGCCTTTTCAGCAATCGCACGGCCAATGCGGCCATTGCCATCTTCAAGCGGGTGGATACACACAAAATACAAATGCGCGATACCGGCCCGCATAAGGGCAGGCAAAGGGTTTTTGCCGTCAGGTGCTGTGTCTTTACACCACCTGATAAGCCTCTCCATTTCCTGCATGACCTGTTGCGAAGGCGGTGCTTCAAAATGAACGATTGGCCGATTCAAAGGACCGGATACAACCTGCATGGCATCCAGACATGTTCGATAGCGGCCGATATCATCAAGGTCGGTTCGCCCTTTGGTCAGCATCGTATGCCAGCGATAAATCGTGTCATGCGTTAATGGCTCTGCGAAGGTCTCATACACATCAATCATCATTTCAGAAATGCCCTGTTCGGCAAGCGGGATTTTTCTGTTTTCCGCATCCAGCCCGAAATGCCTTCTAAGCGAGAATTGAATACTGTCGCGGTTAAGGTGCTCACCTTCGATTTCCGAGGTTTGGATGGCTTCCTCGCTGATGATGTCAACGATCAGGATATTCTTGTCATCATCGTGGATATGCTTAAAGGCCCCGGTTAACATGCCTGAAGTTTGCAGGAAATGACGTTCATAGCTATCCAGTTCAGCTTGCTTATAGACAAAATCAGGCCAGTTGCGATGTTGCCAGTTCCATGCCATGAGGTATAAATCCTTTATTTATAACTCAAATATAACATATCTGTGAGCTATAAATCAAGAAAATATAACTCATTTCCTAATATTATGGCAGACTATTCAACAGCTAAATGGTATTTTACTATTGATCCGGCGATGAATATCTTTCTTCCATCCGACCGCACGAGACCCGAGTTTGATCTGTGATGGAAAATTGCCAGTGCTGATATAATGATAAATCGTGCTGCGGCTAAGACCTGTTCTTGCCTTCACATCATTCAATCGTATGATGCGTGTTTCATTTTGATTTGCAGATCGGTTCATCTAGCCTTTCATTTTAATGCTGGTGAAAGAAAACCCAGTAGCACTTTAACTCTTCTATGAACCTGTTTTGATAAAATCCTCTTTTATCTAAGACAATCCCTTGCTGCTCGATTATGTCACCAGCAGGGGCTGATTCCTGAAGATCAAAAAATCATAGCTATCATATCTGTTCAATCCATCATACGTCCCCACCCAGATAAACCCCCTTTTATCCTGGTAAATACTTGTCACCGCATTGTTGGAAAGTCCTTTTTCTATTCCAAATGTACTTGATCCTATATGCGGGGTCTTTGTTGAAAGCTATTTCTGCATTGAATATTGATCCGGTAAGAAACACAAGAAGGAACAACGATATAAATATGCCTTGAAACATAACATTATATAAAATCAAATTCTTCTCAATTTGAACCTTCTATTTGTCAAAACAAAAACCAGCTTATATTATGTAAGTGCATAAACCATCAGGAATAAGGACCGTTAAGAATATTATTTCATTAATTATCAGAGTTTTATGCCCACCCTCAAACACAGAATGTCCCATCATCGGCTCAATCCTGAAACGGAAACCCTGATCATTGGTACCTTCAACCCGGATACTCCCGACAATAAAGCGGAGTTTTTCTATGGCAGGTCCAGGAATTTCCTGTGGCGGCTGTTGCCTGTTGCTTTTGGGGAAGAGGATCTCAAGGGAGCGGACAAGTCCTTAAAGCGGGATTTTATGGAGCGAATGAAAATAGACCTGATTGATATTATTGAGGAAGTGCAGGTGGAACCCGGACATGAAACCAACTACATGGATAGCTATCTGGACAAGCTGGAAATCAAATGGAGGAACCTCATTCCGGAGATCAATAAGCTCCAACACCTTCGAAAAATCTGTTTTACACGAAAGACTTTTTCAGACATTCCCAATATCAAAAAAGAAATCATGAAGATCCGGGACCTTTGCATCCGAAGAGGAATCTACTTTAAGGCATTGGCCACACCTTCAAGAATCTACAGTGAAGCTAAACAGCAGGAATGGTCTGACTTTTTACTTCGCTGATTTCCATTGTTTGCGCCCGGTATTTGCGTTCGTACTGAATAAAAGAATCTCCTTTAATTTATTTTTCTTGCTCGTCTGAGAGGCTATTGGTATAATTCTTGAACTCATTCAGGTGTGGTAAAAATATATTTTTTATCAAATTTGTTCTATAAGTTTCCTTTTGATAAAAAATTACCATACTATCTATAAAGTGGGTTGTTTTTAATACCCAATGATTCAAAACAGGATCCTTAATCAAATTTTAACTAAAAATAAAATATAAGTTATGTCAAAGTTAGAAAACAGAAAAGTAGCCATATTAACAGAAACAGGTTTTGAAAAAAGTGAATTGTTTAGCCCGAAAGAAGCGTTGGAAAAAGAAGGTGCTACTGTCCACGTAATTTCTCCCGCCGATTCAATAAAAGGGTGGGAAAACGGGAATTGGACAGCCGAAATCAAAATAGACAAACCCTTATCCAATGCAAATCCAAATGATTATGACGCCCTTTTTGTACCGGGTGGCGTGATCAATCCTGATAAACTTAGGACCAATAAAGATGCAATTAAATTCATCCGGCATTTCTTTGAGGCAGGAAAACCAATCGGGGCGATCTGCCATGGACCTCAGGCACTTATAGAAACGGGAGCATTGGAGGGAAGAGAAATGACCTCTTGGCCTTCCATCAAAACCGATCTGATCAACGCAGGTGTCGATTGGGTCGATGAGGAATGTGTCGTTGACGCCGGTCTGGTGACTTCCAGAAATCCGGGTGATCTTCCTGCTTTCAACAAAAAGCTAATAGAAGAGATCGGAGAAGGTGTTCATGAGGATCAAAAAACACTGTAATCAGAATTCAGATTGTAAATCAAAGATCAGAGGGGATCATCTTCTCTGGTTTTTTTATGAATTCTTGTAGCTAAGATATTATCTTTTCAAACCCTAACAAGATGAAAAAGTGCACTCTCATTATTTTAATGGCATTGCTTTATTCCTGCAATGGTACTCGCTTGGACAAGGTCTTTAAAAGTCAAAGTCCATATGAGCAATACATGAAGGATCTGTCAGAGTCGCCTTTGAAGAACTCCGCAATGGTGATGGATTGGTTGGCAGCCGGGGAAAGGGCATTATCGGATTCTACTTTTGTCACACTCCCCTATCAGGAATTAGGCTATTTTGATCCCAATGATCCATCGGCTTTAGGATTGAGGTTTCCCGTACAAGAGGGTCAGCAACTTATAATTTCTCTTTCCTCCATTTCGGAACCTGATATAAAATTTTTCATAGACCTGTTTGATATCCGTTCTGACGGCACATTAAGCAGGAATGTCTCCGCTGCGGAAAACCACAGCATTTCTGAGAAAATAACCAGGGACGGAATCAAAGCTCTCAGAATTCAACCGGAGCTATTGAAAGGTGGTGTTTTTGAATTACAAATTGATTTTACGGGCTCAATTGCTTTTCCTATACCCGAAAAATCCAGTCTGAACATCTCCAGTTTCTTCGGTGATGCAAGAGACGCAGGAGGAAGAAAACATGAAGGGGTTGATGTATTTGCTCCGCGCGGCACACCCGTGGTGGCAGTGGATGACGGACGAGTAAGTAGAGTAGGCAACAATAGATTAGGCGGAAAAACAGTCAGTCTCTATGCAAATAATTATTCCTTTTACTATGCTCATTTGGATAGTCAGCTGGTCAATATGGGGCAGAGGGTAAATGCTGGTGACACTTTGGGTCTGGTTGGAAATACCGGAAACGCCATCACTACGGCTCCGCACCTTCATTTCGGGATTTATGCAACGGGCAGACGCAGTGTGGATCCACTCTATTTTTTCAGAAATGCCCCTGATTTAGCACCCATTGACTTTTCTGACAGTACCGAAATAGGAAATTATGGCCGGATCAAAGGAAATCTCGCCAACATCAGGCAGGCACCAAATACTGAATCAAACATTCTGACGCAACTTCAGCGAAACAATGTTTTACATATTGACGGAAAAACGGGGGATTGGTATAGGGTCAAATTGCCTGATAATCTCCGGGGATTTATCTCAGCCTCCTTATTGGACACTGTGGAAAACTCACTTAAAACCATCGTTCTGAATCCTGAAGACCGGTTCAAATCCAATTGGAATAACATTGTTTATCAAAGCGAATACGAAACCGGGGAAGCAGAACTGTTGGGAGAATTCCAATCTTTCAATTTGGTTCGAAAGTCAGACGGCAGACTTATCTGGCATCAACCGGGATCGGATGAGCAGGTGGAATAATGAAATTCCCAGCTGAAGACTGAAGTACGGAAGTCATGCTTTAGCCAATGGATTAGTTGAGATTTGTCATTCTTCGGCAGAAATAGGATATAAATATTCCGAAAAACTCAAATCGAGGGTAAAACATCACTTTGCGCCATCCTGTCAGTATCGTCGTTTCCATATATGAATATCTGTATGTAATTTTGTTTTTTTATACTATATTCCTATGATACTTTAAGTAAATAAAAATCTGCCCTCCGGTGGTATAGTTATTGCATTTTTTGTTAAAATCATGTTATAAAGGGTAAAAACTTTAATCAAATTAATTTCAAATTTTAATTGTAAATTAAAATCCAAAAAATACTCTTGAAAATATTCAAAATATTTTCTCAAAAAAATTAATAATATGGGTGCGAAAAGAATTCTCATCAAATATGGTGGGAATGCGATGATCAATCAAAATCTAAAAAGAAAAATTGCCGATCAGGTTTTCAAACTGACCCAATCGGGTTTTCAAGTGGTACTGGTGCATGGTGGCGGCCCTTTTATCAACAAAGCACTACAGGAAGCGAGAATCATATCCGAGTTTCACGAAGGACAGAGAAAAACAACACCCGAAGCTTTTGCTCATATAGAAAAAACACTCATCGGTGAGGTAAATGCTGATCTTGTGGCTGTATTCAATGCGGCAGGACTTAATGCCGTCGGTCTCTCCGGAAAAGATGGTCAGACAGTAACTGCCGAGAAATTCCTGATGGAATCCAAAGACAAAAACGGACATGTCCATTCAGTTGATTTGGGGCAGGTGGGAAAAGTGGAGAAAGTTGATCCAAGCCTGCTCAATTTACTTTTAGACAACGGATATACCCCCATCATCACCTGTATAGCTTCCGATGGAAAAGGCACTTCCTACAACATCAACGGAGATACTTTTGCAGGTAAGGTCGCAGGGGCCATCAAAGCAGATCAATATATTGTACTAACTGATGTGGATGGACTTTTTGCTGATTTCCCAAACCCCGATTCCATCATAGCGGAGCTAAATCTTTCAGACCTCCAAAAACATTATGGAAGTACAGTCCAAGGTGGAATGATTCCAAAGATCAGCTCCTGTGAGGCTGCCGTTCGTTCAGGAGTGAAAAAAGCAGTAATCCTTAACGGTACCAAACCCGAACAGCTCACGCAATATATACTTAAAAATGAATCTCTAGGAACCACATTGACAACCTAAAATACCATGACAATCAGCAATCAGGTCTTACACGAAATAGACAAGAAAAATTATCTACCCACCTTCAAGAGATTTCCGTTGGCTTTTATCAAGGGCAAGGGGAGCAGACTGTGGGATGCAGATGGAAAGGAATACATCGACATGCTGGCCGGCATTGCCGTCAACAGTGTCGGCCATTGTCATCCAAAGGTAGTTGCGGCCATTCAGGAACAGGCAGCTCAACTGATCCATATCTCTAATTTTTTTGTAAGCCCGCCGCAAGTGGCATTGAGTGAGCTGTTGGTCAAAATATCCGGATTGGATAGAGTTTTTCTCACAAACAGTGGTGCTGAATCGGTAGAGGGAGCTATTAAAATAGCCAGAAAATATGCCCACAGTATCGGACAAGGTGGAAGGATCATTTCCATGCAGAATTCTTTCCACGGAAGAACGCTGGCAACCATCGCAACCGGACAGGCGAAATATCAAAAAGGTTTTGAACCTATTCCATCCGGCTTTTCGCAGGTTCCTTTCAATGACTTGGAAGCCGTGAGAAATGCCATCGGAAAAGATACGGCAGCAGTGATCATCGAACCCGTTCAGGGAGAGGGGGGAATTGTTCCTGCAGATCAAAAATATATTGAAGAACTGCGAATCCTTTGTGACCAAAACAATGTACTTCTGATTTTTGATGAGATCCAATGTGGAATCGGCCGCACAGGAAATTGGTTTGCCAAAGACCATTATGGAGTCAAGCCTGACATTATGACTTTAGCCAAAGGACTTGGTGGAGGTGTACCTGTCGGGGCATTTTTATGTACTGAAGAGGTAAGTTCAGCAATTCAGTTTGGCGACCATGGCACCACATTCGGTGGAAATCCGCTGGTGGCTGCGGCCGCATTAGCCAACCTACAGGTGATTTCCGAGGAGAATCTTTGTGAGGCAGCAGGTGAAAAAGGTGCTTGGATCAAATCAGCATTCTCAACGCTTCAAAAAAAATATCCCACAATAAACGAAATCCGCGGACTAGGTCTGATGCTCGGGATTCAGCTGGATCAGCCTGCTGCACCATTGGTGATGGCTTTAATGGAAAAAGGAGTGATTGCCAACGCAACTGCCGAGTCTGTTTTACGGCTGGTTCCACCTTTGAATATCGATCAAA
>JBGTDA010000059.1:0-1784 GCA_041748555.1 Rhodonellum sp. | reverse complement strand
GACCGTGATCTTCAAAAAATGCAATTGGAATTGTTCAACCTGAGGCAGGGGGGTGTTTTTCTAAACCAGAAAAATCCCCCCTAATTTTAAAATCAAGACCACTTTCCGGCTATATTAGAATTTAGTCGGATGACAGTAATTGATTAATAATGTTTGGTTTCTAATTACTGGGAATTTTCTCCAAAACACCGGCTAAAATTCCATTATTTTTTTCGAATAAGCCTTCCCACTACTTGATGATTGAGAATACACCATCGCTCCATTTAAAATAGGATTTGCCTCTGTGGTAAGACATTCCTGTTTTTACTTTCCCTACAAAGTATCCCGCGTAAAAGGCACAAAGCGAACGGGTAAAAGATTGTGGGTTTTTACTTTGCCCTCTTCTTTTGTAACCAAAACAAGTTCCTGACGGTCACCGGATGAAACCAACGGTATGATCATCCGCCCTCCGTTTTTCAGCTGCTCTATAAGTGGTGGCGGGATTTGTTCCGCTGCAGCTGTTACAATGATCGCATCAAAAGGACCGTTCTCGGGCCATCCCTGGTGACCATCACCGATCCTCACATGGATATTTTCATACCCCATTTCTTCAAATGCTTTTTCGGCCTTTTTCCCCAAAGGTTCCACGATTTCTATTGTGTAAACTTCCTTGACAATTTCTGCCAGAACAGCAGCCTGATATCCCGAACCTGTTCCTATCTCCAACACTTTCATATTGGGCATCGGTTGAAGGAGAACAGTCATATATGCCACGATATAAGGTTGGGAGATGGTCTGCCCATTGCCAATTGGTAAGGGAGTGTCGGCATAGGCTTTGTTTCTAAAATCCTCAGGGACCAATTTATGGCGTTCTACTTTACGCATGGCTTCAAGTATCATCGGACTATCTATACCCCTTGCTTCAATCTGACTTTTGACCATTCTTTCTCTTTCATCTTTATAATCCGTCTGAAATAAAATCCCTGTCAACACGATCCAAAGCAGCCTCATATCTTTTTATTAAGATTTAAATTTTTTAATATAATCAAATTTAAGCATTTCAAGAATAAATTAGATTATATGTATTATTTCCCTTACGTCAAATTCATGAATCCAACGAAAGTCCTTTACCGGGAAATAATTGCGGATTTTGGTCAGTTGGAACCCTGATCATAATCATACTTTATAATCCATTCTAAATTAGGCCTCAACTGAGATTGCACATAATTTTGTCTGATTCAATCTGATTCCAAAAACATCAGCCATGGCTTTCGATAAAAAGAATTTTAAACCAAGTCATTTTCAAATTTCTTGATATTTTCCAGTTCTGATTTCTTGGCTTTTGCTTCTTCCTCAAGATCATAATCATCCTGTAATCCCAACCAGAATTTTGCGTTCATTCCGAAATAACAGCTTAATCTAAGTGCCGTATCGGCTGTTATTCTTCTTCGGCCTTTGATGATTTCACTGATTCTGGTCTGTGGAACACCAATATCTTTGGATAATCTATATGCAGTTATTTCCAGAGGAATCAGAAATTCTTCCTGTAGTACTTCTCCCGGATGAATGTTCGGTAAATTTTCCATAACTAATGATAATCTATGATTTGTACTTTTGATGCCTGGCCATTTTCCCACTGAAAGATGATCCTCCATTGGTCGTTGATTCTAATACTATAAAATTTACTAAGATTTCCGGAAAGTTTTTCCAGCCTATTAGAAGGCGGGATTCTCAGATCAGCAATATTCTGAGAATTATTGAGCATTCTAAGTTTACGTCTTCCGATTTTCTGAATCTCAATTGGC
>JBGTDA010000058.1:0-5865 GCA_041748555.1 Rhodonellum sp. | reverse complement strand
AGTTCACCCGGAGGCTCTCCTTTCCCGAATAATTTAGAAGCCAGAGGAGGTCCGGTCCATACACGTTCTGACATTCCTGATTTCAGACATTCCTTTTCGTATGTTCTGCACAGCCGCTTATGGCTGTCAGACCATTGAAAGGAAAAAACCTCATAAACAGCTGTTTTTAAAGTATTTAATCTATATCGGTTGAAGTGTATTTCATCATCATACAAAAATAAATATCTATTGATTTTGAAATCAAATTTCAGCACATCCAGCAGGGAAGGTTTTCCTCTTCCTTCCAATGAATCAAATACCTGTTTTAACATTTCTTCCCCTTTGCCTTCCAAAAATTTCCTGTTTGTCCGGACTTCGAAGTTTTCCTCCAAAGGAAAATCATCCTTATCCAGTTCAGCCTTGTGAAGGATTTCAATAAGGTTGTTGACTTTAAAATTATGCACCCTGTTTAATTTTGTTCCTGCTTCCGGATGATATCCCAGGTATGATCTGCAAGCAATTTGATTTCTGCAATAAATCCGGCGAATCCTTTTTTTCTCCCCCATTCCTCGGGACTGATCATACTGAGAAAGTCAGAACCGTCTTCCTTTTCGTATAAAAAATACCTATGATTGATCACAGGTTCAAAAGCAATGGATGCCTGGTATATCCTTTCAGAAACGGCGATTCTGTTTTGAATGGATTTAGCCTGATCCGCCAACAGCTGCATTTGCTGATAAATCTGGCTCATCTGCATTTCCGTTTGGGAATGCATGGCTGCTACCGCTTTGCCGGTAATTTTTCCTTTATCTTCCGGTTTTATTATTGCGCTACCGGATTGATGGGCATATGGGAGAAGACCCGGATTTTCGGTCGTCTTCTCTTTCATCTTTTCCAGGTCAATCCTGTTTACGTCTATTTTCTGATTCTTTGTCATATAACCTGCTACTGTCACTTGGTGATATTCTTTCCTTTAAATTTCCTTTTGATCCCGGAAATGTTGTCCGGCTTGACATATCGATTCCGATGATAACCATTATGATCAGAAAGATAGCTGCCAATATCAGAAAGGTTAGTTTTTTCTTGTCCATATTTCAGTCAACCTAACAGTATTCAAAGTAATTCGGTTTAAGTTTCACAAAAATAGGAAAATCAATAATTTTCAACACTCATTACCCCCTCTTGATTAGGAGAGTAAAACCTTGTTGATAACTAATTTTTAGATAATTCTAAAAAGTTTTCAAAAACATTTTTCCTTATTAGAAAAACATTTGCTGTAATACAAAGTGTATTAAGAAGTTATTGATTAAAATCAATTTCATTTACATAATTTTTTTTCCTTTGACTTTTTTATTTGTAATTTGTCGGGAGATTCAAAAACTCTACATTCTTTCTTTTTATAGCTACTCAGAGAACCACATATGTATCAATTGATAAATCCACAAACAATCTATCAGTTCTTCGGGGATGATGATGAAGATATGCTGCGCGAAATGATTCACATAATTTTGGACACCAACTTTAAAGACCTCAAGCACTTGGATCAATATTATGATTCGGGGGATTTGATAATGGTAAAAAAGAAATGCCATAAAGCAAAACCAAGCATGAGTTATGTCGGTGCCATGAAGACAAGAAAGATATTGGAAGAAATTGAACATAACCTTGAAAACTCATATACCAAGTATCAGGAATTGCTTCGGGATTTGGATATTCTGGATAATGAATTAAGAGATTTTTTGAAAAATCTTTGAACTGTACTTAATTAAAATACCATCTGTAATTTTTTTGGGTCAAATATCTAAAATTTCCCATAATTTTCGGAAAAAGAAATTGGCATGAAAAAAATTACCCCCTTGTTCTTAATGCTGTGCCTTTTTGCAGTTTCGGCTGTAGCGCAGGATTCTCTTTCTGTTGAAAAAATCATGAGGGATCCTTCCTGGATGGGTACATTCCCTTCCAATGTAAGATGGGATCAACAAGGAAAAACCATTTATTTCAATTATAATAAAGAAAATGATCCATCTGATTCACTTTATAAAATCAACCTGGCCAAACAGGGAACCATTGAAAAAGTAGGAATCCCCGAGTTAAAAAGCATAATGCCTTCCAATACTTCAGACAATAAGAAAAAAACAAAGAAAGTCTATTCACAAAGAGGAGAACTTTTCATTTATGATATAGCCTCCGATACCAAAACCAGCTTGCTTTCTTTGGGTAATGAGATTTCAAATCCAAAGTTTTTGGCTAAAGACGAAAAAATCGGTTTTGAATATGAGGATAATCTTTTTGTTTTTGATACCGGAACGGGAAGGCTGGAAAAATTAACCAATATAAAAGAAGGCAAAGAACCTGAAACCAAGGAAGAAAAAGCAGATGCAAGAGGAGAATGGCTGAAAAATGAAAATATCGGCTTACTTGAAGTGATCAAGGAACGGGAAAATAAAAATGAGGAAGCCAAAGCATATAGGGAAGCTGTTGAAGATCCCGAAACCTTCAGTTTTTATTCCGGCTCAAAACAAGTAAATAATCTTCAGTTATCACCGGATGAAAAATATGCCACATTTTCCCTGATCACAAGAGGTGAAATCAAAAATACCTTTGTTCCTGATTTCACGGACGCATCCGGATATACAACAAATCTATCCACCAGATCCAAAGTCGGCGATGAGCCTTCAAAAGTAGAAATGGCAATCTATGACATTAAGAGGGATTCGGTTTATATGGTAACTACTGACTCTCTGCCCGGAATCACGGAATTACCTGATTATGTCGCAGATTATCCGGATAGGAATTGGGAAAAAGAGGTAAGGGATCTATACCTGTCAGGTCCATATTTCTCAATTGATGGTAAAAAGGCTGTGGTCAACATCCGTTCGGTTGATAATAAAGACCGTTGGATTGCTTCACTGGACCTCACAGATGGATCCCTGAAAACCCTGGACCGACAACGGGATGAGGCGTGGATAGGTGGCCCCGGAATTGGGTATAGCTTTGGAGGCGGGACTTTGGGATGGCTCCCTGATAATACACATATCTACTTCCAATCAGAAGAAACAGGTTATTCTCACCTGTATATTTTAAACGTTTCGGATGGTTCAAAAAAACCCTTAACCTCCGGTCAATTTGAGGTTTTTGATCCATTTATTTCAAAAGATGATAAGTCATGGTACCTGACAACTTCCGAAGTAGATCCTGGAGAAAGGCACTTTTATAAAATGCCACTGATGGGAGGGAATATGCAAAAGCTCACTTCCATGACAGGCAACAATGATGTAACGCTTTCACCTGATGAAAAAAATATTGCCATTCTTCACTCCTACAGCAATCAGCCCTGGGAACTTTACCTTAAGGAAAATGCTGCCAAAGGTACTCCAAAACAGTTGACATTTGGTCAGAGCGAGGAATTTAAAGCCTGTGACTGGAGAGATCCACAACTGGTGCATTTCACTGCTGAGGATGGGGTGCAGATACCTGCGAGGCTGTATCTCCCCGAGGAAAGCAAAAACAAAGGGGCTGCTGTTATATTTGTTCATGGTGCGGGATACCTTCAGAATGTGCATAAATGGTGGTCCAGCTATTTCAGAGAGTACATGTTCCATAACCTTTTGACGGATCTCGGCTATACGGTTTTGGATATTGATTACAGGGGATCTGCGGGATATGGAAGAGATTGGAGAACTGCAATTTATCGCCATATGGGCGGTAAAGATCTATCCGATCAAGTGGATGGAGCAAATTATCTGATGGAAACACATGGAGTAGAACCCGGTAAAATCGGAATTTATGGTGGCAGTTATGGCGGTTTTATAACCCTGATGGCGCTTTTTAATGAGGCTGAAACTTTTACATCAGGAGCGGCTTTAAGATCTGTGACGGACTGGGCTCATTATAACCACGGATATACTTCTAACATTCTCAACGAACCATTCAATGACCCAATTGCCTATAAAAGGTCATCCCCTATTTATTTCGCCGCAGGATTGGAAGGAAATCTGTTGATGGCGCATGGTATGATTGATACCAATGTTCATTTTCAGGATATTGTCAGGTTGACCCAAAGGTTTATTGAACTTGGAAAAGAAAACTGGGAGCTCGCAGTATATCCTGTCGAAGACCATGGATTTGCAGAACCAAGCAGCTGGACAGACGAATACGGACGTATTCTGAAATTGTTCAATGATACCCTGGTCAAATAGTTATATTAAAAAGCGAATTTCCTTCACAATGCGTATTTTCCATCTTTTGTCTCTTTTATTGCTGCTGTATTCCTGCGGAGAAAAATCATTTGTATCCAATAATGGGCAGGGATCAATTGCCGAACATGCAATGGTGGTAGCTGCCAGGGAAGAAGCTTCCAATATTGGGTTGGAGATATTGCGGAAGGGCGGCAACGGATTTGATGCCATGGTTGGCACCGAACTGGCCTTGGCGGTGGCTTATCCTTTTGCAGGGAATCTAAGGAGGGGAATTTAGATGAGATTCTGGAAACCTTGAGAACCAGAGGTTACTTCATCCGAGAGGATTATTCTCCTATAATCGGAAAAGTTGATGCCATGCTGGTTTTGCCTAACGGTAAGCTTCAGGGTGGAGCCGACAAACGCGGGGATGATTCGGCAGTAGGATTTTGATCTATCTTTTATTGGTCCAAAATAAATGCTGCGATATCCATCAAAACATTTTCATTGAAGGTCTCCTCTATCTGTCCATATTCCGCAACAGATCCTGTTTTGGCTTTTTGAAAAAGATGGTTAAGCTCAGGATATATTTTCAGTTCCAACAACCTGTTTCTTCTTCCTTCGAATAATTCCTGAAGCCGGTTTGCATTTTGGGCGGCATCCACCTGAATGTCACGCTGACCAAATGCTGCAAATACGGGCATTTTTATTTTGGCAATATAATCTTCGGGATCGGTATTGATAAATAAAAAATACCAAGGATTAATGTTGGGTTCGTAAGCTTTCAACAAAGCTTCCTTTTGTTTTGAATGCTGTTCCTCGCTCAGATTTTCTTCTTTTAAAACACTGTCAACCAACGCGGGAAATTTTTGTTTCGCATCCTCGATAGACCCACTGTTTTGAATCAACTCATAGAATTTGGAGTTAAAGGCAACCTGTTGTTTGACGATTGATTCTGACAGCCCCATGGATTTTGAAGCCTCTTCCGTCTGTTTTACCATCAATTCGGGAATCGGAACCACCGGTGGAGCCAGCGCAATCAAATAATCCAGCCTCCGGTTTTCCGCACCCAACATCCATGTGATCATTCCTCCTTCGCTATGTCCAATGACACCTATTTTGGTTTGATCGACAAACGGAAATTTCCTCAGATGCGCTATTGCCACACTTGCGTCATTTTTAAAGTCTTCGGAGGTAGCTGATGAAAATTCGCCTTCCGATTGCCCCACTCCCCTTTCATCATAACGCAATGCGACTATGCCTTTATTGGCCAGAAAATCCGCAATCACCCAAAAAGGTTGGTGTCCAAAAATTTCACTGTCTCTGTTCTGAGGTCCGGAACCTGTCACCATTACAACAGCAGGGAAAGGTCCTGTACCCATGGGTTTTGTGAGGGTCCCGTTTAAAGTGATGTTCTCCTCCAGATTTTTAAAAGAAGTTTCCTGGATTTCGTAATCAAACGGTTCTTTTGGTACCTGAGGCCTGTTTGGTTTTTTATCCGCCTCACCTTCCTTCATTTTGGTAAGATCCAATGGAAGACTCATTCCTCCCTGAACAAATGTGCCCTTGAGTGTTTCTCCGGAAATAATACCTTCATAAGTTATCCCTCCGGTAGATAGCTCCAGACTGACCATCATATCCTCATGAAGTACTTTCGAAAGGGCTATGCCTTTTGCACCTTGAAGCGGACTGTCCATGGACCCATTCC
>JBGTDA010000057.1:0-3622 GCA_041748555.1 Rhodonellum sp. | reverse complement strand
GTTGAAGATGATATTGCTGGCACTGGCAGGACTGAATGTGCTGGTATTCCATAAACTGATTTATAAAAATCATCATCTTTCAGGTCGTCAGGGAAAATTGCCGGAAACCGCAAAGATTTCAGCCGTTATTTCACTGGTGATATGGACCACCATTATAGCTTGTGGTCGATTTCTGGCATATTGAAATTTTTGAACCTATAAAAAACTTAGTACAAAGTACGAGGTACAATGTACTAAGATTACAGGATCGATTACTCGCTCCTTAGGCTCTTCACCGGGTTCATCAGCGCGGCCTTCACCGTCTGGAAGCTGACCGTCAGGAAAGCAGTCAGCATCGGATTTTATCTCTTTTAAAATTCAAGTAGATCAGGAGTAGGTGGTGTCGGAGCATGGTTTTAGAATTACGGTTCATCTGTTGTCATCCACTTCCATGCTAATAAAAAACCACCTTTAAACTCCTCAAAAGGGATTTACCATTTTTTAAAGCCTGGATTTTTCGGGCAAAAACGTCCGTTGACAGGCGAATTGCAGAAAAAATGCTTAGCAACCCAAAATTTGGAAAAGCGGTTGGGAATAGACCACAACTCCTCTGTAATTGAAATCCATGTTAATCCATTTTTCGGTTTCTTTTATTTAGCACTTGGTTTATACTGGCTTATGTGAACCGGGGGCTGATCCAATAAATATATGCTATTTCTGGAATCAAATCCTAAATAACCATAATAATTTTAGACTTAAATCTAAAATTATTATGGTTATTTAGGATTTACCTTTATGGAACGCTTATCTTTAGAGGATGACAGTCATCAGAAGATACTTGGAAGAATCTATAAAAAGCCGCATTTTTAAGGGGAAAGCAATCCTGTTGTTTGGACCCCGTCAGGCGGGGAAATCAACCTTGATAGAGACCTTACTGAGAGCATCCGGCCAATCCTGGATATACTTCAACGGGGATGAAGCGGATACCCGGGAAACCCTGTCCAACACAACTTCTGCAAAACTTAAGATTTTGTTCGGTGATCATAAAATCGTGTTCATTGATGAAGCACAACGGATTCATGAAATCGGTCTTACACTTAAAATCATTACAGATCAGTTGAAAGGGCTACAAGTCATTGCTACCGGATCTTCTGCGTTTGAATTGGCAAACCGCGTCAATGAGTCGCTTACCGGAAGGAAATATGAGTTTATGCTTTTCCCGTTGAGCTTTTCAGAGATGTGTAAACACCATGGATTTCTGCAGGAAAGAAGATTATTAGAGCATCGGTTGTTATACGGATATTATCCGGAAATAGTGATGAAAGTAGGAGAGGAAATAGAGTTGTTGAAACTATTGGCCGAGAGTTATCTTTATAAGGACCTGTTGCTACTGGAACAGGTCAAGAAACCGGTATTACTGGAAAAACTGGTGAAGGCTTTGGCACTCCAAATGGGAAGCGAGGTTTCTTACCAGGAGCTTGGGCAACTGGTGGGTGCGGACAATGCGACGGTAGAAAAATATATTGATTTATTGGAGAAAGCCTTTGTCGTATTCATGGTGCCTGCCTATTCCAAAAATGTACGCAATGAGATCAGGAAGGGTAAAAAAATTTATTTTTATGATGTGGGTATCCGCAATGCCGTGATCAATAATTTCAATCCGTTAAATGCCAGGGTGGATGTGGGTGCACTGTGGGAGAATTTCTTCATTTCGGAACGAAAGAAATACCACGGATACCATAACACAGGGACTAAACTATACTTTTGGCGCACGACGCAACAGCAGAAAATAGATTTGATCGAAGAGACAGCCGATAAATTACAAGCCTTTGAATTAAAATGGTCCGAAAAGAAGAAAACCCGTTTTCCACAGACCTTTACGATAAATTATCCGGAGGCGGTTACAAACATCGTGAGTCCCAAAAATATGGAAGAATTCCTGATGGGATAAAGGGAGTGACCGGATCATTGACCTCTCCCCTCACTCGATCACACCGAAAGAAAACGGCTTCCGTCCATCCTGTTGTTTGATTGGGAAGGGAATCCTTTGGCGGAACTGAAAATGGAAAACCATTTCACCCACTTGTCATCGATTTCCTGGGCCAGGAACTTTATACTTTTGATGCCCATTCAGATGAATTTTTTAAGTTTGATGTACGGGATATACTATTAAAGTCGAAAAATAATAATTTGAGTCTTCGCAAGTAAGAAACTTAAGAGAAGGTGTGATGGCTTAAATTTAACGATTGCACAGTACTGCATAAAATATTTTTTTCAAATTGTGCTTAATATGAGGAATCAATCTGCGGGGAATTGCCTTTGGCAATAAGGTCAACTTTCAAGTTCAGTATTCCCGAAAGTTCAATTTCAGCCCCGACGATATCGAGTAGGTTCACTGTATTCCGGAATTCGACAAGAATATCCAAGTCACCAGTGTTATTTCTATCTATAAGTCGATACTGGCTCAATGCCGGAATTGATAGAAAATGATTAACTTCGAATTATGACAGAAGGCAGGACTAGCCAAAGGACTCATTCAAATGAAAGATGATTTTGACGAACTTTTAGATGATTTTAAAGAATATACCTGATGAATCTGCTGATAGATGTACTCATCATTCATCGTTCACCCACAGGATTTGAATTGGCAGATGCAAAGGTCTGGCCTCCTATGGTCACCACGGCTATTCCCAATATGACCATTAAAGGCAACACAAATAAAAGCCAATCAAGATCGAATCCTGAAGCATAATTTTCAAGCTAGGCTTGTACCAGAAAATAGGGGATTGGAATGGCGGAAATGCCTGCCAACAAAATAACAGAAAGAAAATCCCTGGTGAGCAATCCAATAAGTGATCCAACCGAAGCTCCCAGAACTTTTCTTATCCCTATTTCTTTGGCACGAAGCAGCACAAGATAAGAGGAAAGACCAAAGAGACCCAAACCCGCAATGATAAGGGCCTGTGGTCCATATCCATTGACCCAATTCCCTCCTCCATGTACCATTACAAGGGATTATAACAATCTGGTTGCCGAATAAGAAATATCTGATTCTAAAGATTTAGCAATTTCCACAGACCATCCCAATATCGGACGGTTTCTTATTGATCCGAACATTCCAAAAAACCAAAAAGTCCCCGTATTGGCCATATAGGCATTATTAAGTTTGGCAAGGTTATTACTACAAATAGGAAAAAATATCTTGCATATGAGAAAATACCAGTTGGGGGAATTTGAAGAAGTCGTCATGCTGACCGTAGGGGTTCTATTTGACGAAGCCTATGGGGTGTCCATCAAAAAGGAAATCGAAGACCGGCTGTCCCGGGGCGTCAGTGTCGGTGCCTTACAGACTGCCCTCAAAAGATTGGAAGACAAAGGCTACCTCCGATCAAGAGAAGGAGAAGCCACAGAAGAAAGGGCGGGCAGGCCAAAGAAATTCTTTCAGATCACCGCTTTGGGCAAAAGGGCTTTGGAATATAACAAAACCATGCGGGAGGAACTGTGGAATGCCATTCCTAAGATTGCGCTGGATGTGAAATTCGATTGACAATAATCATCATTTACTTAATAAAAATGTACCTATGATATCATTATTCAGATTTTCCGCACTTGCATTGTTATTTGTTTGCTATGGCACCAACCT
>JBGTDA010000056.1:0-81408 GCA_041748555.1 Rhodonellum sp. | reverse complement strand
ACTTCGTCTATGAGTTGTTGATAATCCATATACAAATTTGGGATTTTAAGTGGGAGTAAAAAAGAGTTTGTATTTATTAAGAGTGGGTTTTAATTAAACTGAGCCCTTTTACCAGGACAAATGGTGTAAAGTAGATCAACCTGAATAGTGAATATAATCTTGCGCACGCCTTTTGGCAGTTCGTATTCAGCCCCTTTCAACCATTCCTCTTCATTTGTGATTTAAATAATCAACATTATCAATTAAAAACCAAATCAGTGCGAAACCAATTTTTATTCTTACATTTGCACCTTAATTCAAATTTACAATGCAAAGTATTCGGAATATTGCGATTATCGCACACGTTGACCACGGTAAGACCACCCTGGTGGACAAAATAATTCATATCTCTAAAATCTTCCGTGAGAACCAACAGTTTGACGACCTTATTCTGGACAGCAATGACCTTGAAAGGGAAAGAGGGATTACCATTCTTTCCAAAAACGTATCCGTAAGATATAAAGACACTAAAATTAACATCATTGACACACCCGGTCACGCCGACTTCGGTGGTGAAGTGGAAAGGGTTTTGAAAATGGCCGATGGGGTTATCCTTTTGGTCGATGCTTTTGAAGGTCCGATGCCACAGACAAGATTCGTGCTTGGAAAAGCACTGGCTTTGGGACTGAAACCTATCGTGATTGTCAATAAAGTCGATAAACCCAACTGTCGCCCGGACGAAGTCCACGAAGCGGTTTTTGAACTGATGTTCAATCTTGACGCCTCCGAGGAGCAACTTGATTTCAAAACCTTATATGGCTCAGCCAAAGAAAACTGGATGGGAGATGATTGGAAAAATCCTACAGACTCTATCCTTCCACTTTTAGACGCTATCATTGAGTATATTCCGGCTCCAAAAATAGCCGAAGGTCCTCTCCAAATGCAGATCACCTCCCTGGATTACTCCAGCTTTGTAGGGCGGATTGCCATCGGAAGGGTAAAAAGAGGAACTGTAAAAGACGGCTCCCAGATAGCTTTATGCAAAGCAGATGGAAGCATTAAAAAAATAAAGATAAAAGAACTTCATGTTTTTGAAGGCTTGGGAAAAAACAAGGTTTCTGAAGTATTGGCAGGTGATATCTGTGCAGTTACAGGAATCGAGGACTTTGATATTGGGGACACTATCGCCGATGTGGAAAATCCTGAGCCACTTCCGAGAATTTCGATTGATGAGCCTACCATGAACATGCTCTTCACGATCAACAACTCACCTTTCTTCGGAAAAGAAGGAAAATTTGTCACTTCCCGTCACCTGAGAGACAGGTTGTTCAAGGAAATGGAAAAGAACCTTGCTTTAAGGGTTGAATCTACAGATAACGAAGATAAATTCCTGGTATACGGCCGTGGGATTCTTCACTTGTCAATTCTGATCGAAACGATGAGAAGAGAAGGATACGAATTACAAGTGGGTCAGCCACAGGTGATTTTCAAGGAAATTGATGGAGTAAAACATGAACCCATTGAAATCCTTGTAGTGGATGTTCCCGAAACCACTTCGGGTAAAGTGATCGAATTGGCAACTCAGAGAAAGGGTGAACTATTGGTGATGGAGCCAAAAGGAGACTTGCAGCATCTGGAATTCAGGATTCCTTCAAGAGGTTTGATTGGGCTAAGAAACAACATGTTGACAGCCACTCAGGGCGAGGCCATTATGAACCATAGATTTTCTGCATACGAACCTTTTAAAGGTCCGATCCCGGGCAGAAACAACGGTTCATTGATCTCTATGGAAGGCGGTCCCTGCACTGCTTATGCTCTGGATAAATTACAGGATAGAGGCACTTTCTTTATCGAGCCCGGAGATGAGCTTTATGGTGGCCAGGTGATCGGTGAGAATTCAAGGGACAGTGATATTGTGGTAAACGTTCAGAAAGGCAAAAAACTGACTAATATGCGGGCATCAGGCTCTGATGACAACGCAAAAATCCATCCTCCCAAAAAATTCTCCTTGGAAGAATCCATGGAATATATCCAAAAGGATGAGTACCTGGAAATCACTCCAAAATCTATCCGGATGAGAAAAATTTATCTGGATGAGAATGAAAGAGGAAGAATGGCGAAGAAAGAGGATTAAAAAGTATTAAGATTTAAGATAAAATCCCCAAAAGCTTCAGGGATTTTTTTATGGGTGTATGGTAAAATTTCAGGATTTACTTTGATAGGCATTTTAAGTGAACCGCAAAAACATTGAATGATCGGCAATATTTTTCTTGTTTAACAACCAACACCTTTATAGTTCATAAAAATATAATATTTAATATTCTTAATTTCATTATTTGTTTCAAGTAGTCTTAGGGTGTAATATTGGATATAATGAGGCTTGATATTTTAATCATGATACCTGATACTTGAATCTTGATACTTGTTTTCTCTTTAAAACCTCAAATGGTTCTGTCTTCTTGGCTCTTGATTCTTGGCTCGTTCCCTCCCTATCACTCTCCCTGAGACAGCGAATAAGCTCTTTTTCCATCAAATGAATATAGATTTTCGGTTTTGATAAAATCGAATCCAAGTTCTGAGATCGATTTAAGCAAATCCAGAATCCGATCGTGGGAAAGGGCGGATTGATCATCGCTATGAAACCGGCCTCTCCAGTGATCCGTACAGAATGTTTCGCGCATCCCTCCGGGATAAACCTTCACTCCTCTGTTGGTGATGAGCTGCAGTTTTAGCTTTTCACTTTCTGCTTTTCTCAATTTATCACCCAAAATCTCAGGGTTTCTTCCCTCTTCATCCCAATCCAGAAATACATCCACACCGATCAGTTCTTTCTTTTCCTTGTGGACAGGGCTGAGACTGATATTCATAGGTGCAGTAGCTGATTTGTCAAAAACAGTCGGAGTCATATCTGTAGGTTGCTGACCCAGTCTTTCAATTACTGCTTCAGCAAATTCCTGCGTCCCCACTTTTTTCGACGAAAGTTTTTCCTGATAAATATCTCCTGTATGTATTCCGTCTTCCAGCGTTTTCAACCAAGCATTTGCGACCTTTTCGGCCACATCAGGCTGGCCGATATGGACCAACATCATGATGGCTCCGTTGAGAAGGCCTGAAGGATTGGCAATTCCCATACCTGCGATATCAGGAGCTGATCCGTGGATGGCCTCAAACATAGCCACTTCCTCGCCTACATTGGCGGAGCCACCCAAACCTACAGAGCCTGTCACCTGTGCTGCTACATCTGATATAATATCTCCATAGAGATTCAGCGTAACAATGACATCAAAGGTTTCCGGTCGGTCTGCAATCAGGGCTGTTCCGATATCTATGATTTTATGATCGGTTTCGATTGCCGGGTATTCTTCGGATATCTCGTCAAAAACTTTGTGGAATAAGCCATCTGCCAGTTTCATGATATTATCCTTGGTCATACAGGTGACTTTTTTTCTCCCATACTTTTTGGCATATTCGAAGGCATAGCGTATGATTTTTTCGGATCCTGGTCTGGAGATCAGTTTCAGGCACTGATATACTTCCTGTGTTTGCCTGTGCTCGATGCCGGCATATAGATCCTCTTCGTTTTCTCTGATAATAACCAGATCGGTTTTGGGAAAATGAGTCTTTACAAATGGAGAAAAGGCTTTGCATGGCCTTACATTGGCAAATAAACCAAAAGATGTGCGTGTGGTGACGTTCAGACTCTTGAACCCTCCCCCTTGGGGCGTAGTAATGGGTGACTTCAAAAAAACTTTTGTTTGCTTCAAAGAATCGAATGCACCGGAATCCATTCCTGAACTGATTCCCTTGAGATAAACCTGCTCCCCGATTTCAACCACATCATATTCCAGCTGCGCTCCCGCCGCTTCAAGGATATCAATGGTGGCTTTCATGATTTCGGGACCAATACCGTCACCATAGGCGACGGTTATTTTTCTTTTGGTGGACATATATAAAATAGATTTTAATAAAACTTAGTTACAAAACAAAAATATGAAAAATTGATGGATGAAGGCGGAAAAACGGAGATTAATTCCCGAACCCAATCCCTCAGGTATGCCAAATATTTCGAGATTTCTACACTGATCCGGAAAAGCAATCCGGTTGATTTTTCAATGTATTGCTTTGTGAATGCGGGTCCTGCTTGTATCTTTGATCCTCAACATGGATGAAACTATATGGCTGAACCAAAAAACATTCTTTCGGAAGAGAAAGGCGGAATCCTTTATCTCACTGTCAACAGAGAATCCAAACTCAATGCACTCAACGCTGCAACACTTGAGGAACTGAGAAATATTTTTAATGAAGTAGTTGACAATAAAGAAATCAAAGGGGTAATTATCACAGGATCAGGAGAAAAATCCTTCATTGCAGGAGCTGACATCAGTGAAATTTCTCAGTTGAATGAATTGAATGCCCGTAAGTTTGCAGAAAACGGCCAAGAAATTTTCACCTTGATAGAGAATTGCCAGAAACCTGTCATCGCTGTGATCAATGGTTATGCATTGGGCGGAGGATGTGAACTCGCTATGGCTTGTCACATGCGTATCGCTGTAGGCAATGCAAAATTCGGTCAGCCTGAGGTAAATCTGGGAATCATACCCGGCTATGGCGGAACCCAAAGGCTTACCTATCTTATCGGTCGGGGAAAAGCCCACGAACTGATGATGACAGGTGATATGATCGATGCAAGTGAAGCGAAGTCCCTTGGCTTGGTTAACCACGTTTATGAAACCAAAGAAGAAGCTATGGGAAAAGCTGAAGAAATTATGAAGAAAATCATGACCAAAGCACCTTTGGCAATAGGGATGATTATAGATTGTGTCAATTCGGTTTTTGTACCAGAAGAAAACGGCTATCAAACAGAGGCCAACGGTTTTGCAAGATGTGTTAAGTCAGGTGATTATAAAGAAGGGACCTCCGCTTTCTTGGAAAAAAGAAAACCGGTCTTTAAAGGGGAATAATCCCCTTTTCCTTTTTCTAATGAGCCAACTCAAAAAACTCGCCGGACAAACCGCCATCTATGGGATCAGCAGTATACTTGGCAAAACCATAAACTTTTTACTTCTTCCCGTTTACATTGTTTACCTTGACAAAGAGGCTCTTGGATCTTTTACGGCCATTTATGCTTTGATTGCATTTTTGAATATTGTTTTCACCTATGGGATGGAAACTTCATATTTCCGGTTTGCTACAGGAAAAGGATTACACCCACAAAAAGTCTATGCCCAGGTTCAATCCTTACTGATCACCACCTCTCTTTCTTTGGGTGCACTGATCTACCTGAGTGCTCCGCAACTAGCGATTTGGCTGCAATATCCGGGCAGAGAACATTTGTTCCGTTGGGTTGCGTTGATCCTTACCATTGATGCTTTGCTGGCTATTCCATATGCCAAACTGCGGGCTGAAAACAAGTCTCTTCAATTTGCATTATCCAAATTAGGGAATATACTTTTCAATATATTATTCAATATTTTCTTTATCGTCATTTGCCACCACATCTGGCAAGGTGATTTTCTTACAGGCCTTCAACCCCTTATCGGATCATTTTATAATCCTGAGGCAGGTGTAGATTATATATTACTATCTAATCTGTTGGCCAACGGCCTGATGATTCCGATTCTTTTCTACCTCACCGGAAAATTCACTTTTGGTTTTGACAAAGAGCTGATCAAACCCATGTGGCACTATGCAGTTCCTTTATTGTTTATGGGGCTGGCCGGCGTAACCAATGAAGTGTTTTCCAGGATGCTGTTCGAATATGTCTTGCCTGAAAATTACTATTCGGGACTAACATCCCGGGAAGCCGGGGGTGTTTTTGGAGCCAATTTCAAACTGGCTATTTTTATGAACCTGATCATTCAGGCATTCAAGTATGCGGCAGAACCTTTTTTCTTCAACCAATCGAACAATAAGGACAGTCCTGCCTTGTTTGCAAGAGTCATGCATGCCTTTGTGATCTTTTGTTCCACATTGATGATTGCCGTTTCTGTCAATCTGGATATTATCGGAAGATTGATTCTGAGGCAGGAAGGATATCTGGAAGGGCTGTATATTGTCCCGGTACTCCTGTTCGGTTATCTGTTTTTAGGAATTTATTTCAATCTCAGCATTTGGTTTAAATTGACAGATCAGACAAAATATAGTTTTTACATCACTTTATTCGGTGCGGTGATCACTGTCATCATTATCCTAACCCTTGTGCCGGTTTTGGGTTATATGGGTGCAGCACTCAGCACATTGGCCTGTTACCTCAGCATGAGCCTGATCTGCTATTATTATGGTCAAAAATTCTTTCCCATACCCTATCAGACCAATAAAGCTGTTTTTTTTCTGCTACTCGCCTTCGGTTTAAGTTATGCGGGATTTTATATAGAAATTGACCAATCTGTTTTTCAATTTATTGTAAGAAATCTGCTCTTGCTTATTTTTGTTCTTGTAGTTTTGCTGGTCGAAAAGAAAGAAGTTCACAACCTAATTGTACAAATTAAAAACAGAAGACCATGAACGTGAAGGTACTCAATACATCCAAACATGCCTTGCCTGAATATCAGACAGCGTTTTCCGCAGGATTGGATCTTAGAGCAAATCTCGATGAATCCATCACCCTGAATCCGCTGGAAAGAAGACTTATCGGGACCGGATTGTTTATTGAATTACCCGGCGGATTTGAGGCACAGATCCGGCCACGAAGCGGATTGGCCTTCAAACATGGGCTGACTGTATTGAATTCTCCGGGCACCATCGATGCGGATTATCGAGGAGAAATAAAAGTGCTTTTGGTGAATCTTTCCAATGACCCTTTTACCATTCAGGACGGAGAGCGGGTTGCTCAAATGGTCCTTGCCAAACATGAACAAATCGAGTGGGAAGCAACTGTCGAGCTTTCAGAAACCCAAAGAGGGTCCGGTGGCTATGGCAGCACGGGAAAATCATAATTCAACTGTTATCCTATTCCTTTGCACAATTGTAGACTTCCTTGCGTTATACAAAACCGGATGGAGACCAAAACCATAAAAAGGCATTAGGTTTGTGAAGTTTAGAAAATAAATGCTCAAAATCATCCATTGCTTTCGGAATCAAAATTTGAATGCTTCAACAATTCGGGAATTAATTTGAAACAAACCGGTTTACCAAGTCGGTGAATAGTAAAAAATTGAAGGTGTGAAAATAGATAAAACAATAATCATTGGATTTTTCTGTGTCTTGCTGGTGATCCTGGAAGCCGGTGCTCAGGAAAAAATTTCCAAAAAGGAAAGAAAAGCGAAAATAGAGAATACCAAAGCGGACAGGCTCTTTATTGAAGGACAGAAATACGTCATGTTGGAGGATTATGACAGGGCATATTTTTATTTTCAGAAAGCCCTGGAATTTAAACCGGATGAAGCTGCAGTTCATTTTAAGATTGCAGGGATTTTTTTAAAAGCCAACAGAGTTGATGATGCGTTGAAATACGGTTTAAAGGCTGTTGAACTTGATCCTAAAAACAAGTTTTACAATCTGATGGTAGCCGAAGTTTACAGTATACAGAACCAACCGCTTAAAGCTGCTGAAATACTTGAAAAACTGATGGCCACATCAGATCAAAATCAGAATTATATTCTTGATCTCGCCACCCTTTATCTTACGGCGGGAGATTTTGACAAGGCACTCGTGGCATTGAATACAGCTGAGGAATATTTTGGTGTGGTGGAACAAATAACCTCACAAAAGCAACGGATTCATTTGAAAAACAATGATTTGAACAGCGCTATCAATGAAGGTGAAAAACTGGTTGAAGCACAACCGGGAAATTCACAGTACGTTCTCTCTTTGGTTGAAATCCTTTTCAACAACGGCAAAACGGATGCAGCCATCAATATCATCCAAAAATCCCTTGCAAATTATCCCAATCAAGCGGATTTGCAGATTGCAGCGTATGCTTTATATAAGGAGAAGGGTGATACGAAAACAGCTGAATCTTTGTTACTCAAAGCATTCGAAAACCCTGAGCTGGAAGGGCAGGTAAAGGCACAAACTTATGCGGATATCCTACAGGAAATCAAATCAGAAAAAAGAGAAAGTTTACTGGATCAACTGGAAAGGCACATGCTGGAATCATCTTCCAATGATGCCGATATTTATACCGTCATCGGGGACAGATATTATTTTGCAGGAGACAAAGCAAAGGCTTTGGATAATTACAAGAAATCAATTTCGCTTTTCCCTGCCAATGAACAAGTGCTTCAGGGAATTATCGCAACAATGTTTGATACAGGAGCGGATTTTGCTGAAATAGAGGAATTTACTGTAATGGCTGTGGATGAATTTCCAAAAAAAGCAGAGTTCTGGTTTTTTGATGGCACTACAAAATCAGCGTTGAAAAAAGGATTGGAAGCTGAAGAATCTTTATTGAATGCTCTCGAGGTAAACCAATCCAAAAACAAGCAGCTTGACATTTTGGTATATGGCCAGTTAGGAGACAATTACCACAGTTTGGGCAAAGAGGAAGAGGCATATGAAGCTTATGAAAAGGTGTTGAAAGAGAGACCGGAAGATGAACATGTGCTGAACAATTATGCTTATTTCCTTTCTTTATCCAAAAAAGACCTCGACAAGGCAAAAACCATGTCGGCAAAATTAGTCAAACGATTTCCTACCAATCCAACTTATCTCGATACCTACGCCTGGGTACTTTTTCAAATGAAGGAATATGAGGAAGCTAAAATCTACATGGAAAAGGCACTGTCCAATGAAAAAATTCCTAGTGGCGTTATGTTGGAACATTTTGGTGATATCCTATATCATCTCGGCAAGAGAAACGAGGCAATAAGCTTTTGGAAAAAAGCAGAAAGCAGCTCCGAAACTTCAGAGCTGTTGATCAAAAAAATCAAAGACCAAAAATATTATGATTAAAACACTTTTCGGGGTGCTATTGATTTTTGGAGTTCTGGCTACAGGTTGTGTAAAGAAACCCAATCTATATACTTCGGATGAAGTGATGGAAGAATTTGACCCCGCATATTTTGATTATAATTATCTGAATGCAAGAGCTAGAATCGTCATAGAGGAATCGGATGGAAAGACCACGAGAGGCACATTGAATCTGAGAGCAAAAAAAGACAGTGTCATTTGGTTCAGTGTTACTCCGGGATTGGGCATCGAGGCGGTTCGTGGTATTATCACCCAAGATAAAATAAGGATTAAAGACAGAATAAACGGGCAGGATATCAATATGAACTTCAGCGAATTTGAGGATCGGTTTGGTCTAAAGTTATCTTTAGAAAAATTTCAGAATCTGATTTTCGCCAACATTCCAAACGAGTTCAGTTACCGGGACAGGTTGTTAAGGATTGGAAAATTCTTTGAACTTACACAGGTAAGGGACGGAGTGAGGTATCATGCCAGAGTGAGCACTTCCCATGGTAAAGTGGAGGAACTGACAAGCAATTCACTCGATGACCAGGGAGCACTTCTATCCAGTTATCCTGTTTTCGGAACAATCAACAATCAACCCTTTCCCAATGAAATGCTATTCAAGTTGTCTTTAAAAATCCCGGAAGCTACACAAAATTTCATCATCCATTTGGTAATGACCAAAGTAGAACCAATGGACAGTCCCATTTCTTTCCCATTTCAATTTTAAAGTATGAAGAAGCAGTTGCTTGTTCTTTTCCTGTTGATTCTTTTCGGACACGTATTTAATCATCAGGATGCCATTGCCCAAACTAAAAAATCAAGAGATCAGCTGGAGAAAGAAAAAGCCGACATTCAGGCAAGACTGCTTGAATTTGACAATATTCTTAAGCAAACTTCAGCAACAAAAAAAACTTCCATCGGGCAACTCAATGTAGTTAACAAACAGCTGCAGACCAGAATCACCTTCATCAACACGTTGAGCAGGGAGGTAAGCCTCATAAACACGGAGATTTCCGAAACCGAAAACAAGATAAAGGAACTGGAAAATGACCTGAAGAATCTTAAAGAGGAATATTCTCAAATGATTTATACTTCATCTAAGCTAAACCAAGGTCTAACCATGACTGCATTTGTTTTCAGCTCCTCCACATTCAAACAGTTTTACATGAGGTTAAAGTACCTCAAGCAATATACTGATGCAAGGAAAAAGCAAGTTGAGCAAATAGAACTGGTCAGTGAAGACCTTGCCCAGCAGCGGATCAATCTTGAGAATAAAAAAACCCAGAAGCAACAGGTACTCACCCAGGAACAACAACAAAAACAGCAACTTGATAAAGCCAGGCGTGAACAGCAAGGTATCGTCAATGATCTGACCCAGCAAGAAAAGGATCTCATCAAGCAAATCGCTGCAGCGAAAAAGCAGCAGGAAAATCTTAACAGAATGATCACACAGATCATTGAAGAAGAGATCCGACTGGCCGAGGCGGAAGCGAGAAAGGAAAACTCAACAGCCACCAAGTCTTCAGGAAGCAGTATGCCATTAACACCCGAGGCAGCAGCCTTGTCCAGCTCATTTGCGGGGAACAGAGGAAAACTGCCTTGGCCTGTGGAAAGCGGCTTTATATCCAAGAGATTCGGCACCCATCCACATCCGACTTTAAAAGGAATTTCTGAGGATAATGACGGTGTGGATATTCAGACCACTCCAAATGCCAATGTCAGGTCCGTCTTTGACGGTGTTGTCACCAAAATCTTTACCGTTCCCGGATATGGTGGCACCATTGTCGTAAAACATGGAGAATATTATACCATGTACAGCAAGCTAAAAGTGATATCTGTCAAATCCGGTCAAACCGTAAAAGCCAAGCAACTGGTTGGACAGGTGTATACAAATAAGGATGGCGTGGCCGAAGTACACTTCGAATCCTGGAAAGGTCTTCAACCTATGGATCCATCAGTATGGCTAAGTGGTCGATAAAGAAAAAAATTTCGTATATTTAAAAAAAAAGGAAAAGAACCTTGATTCATTCCTTTGTGTTAGACTAGCACAATCATATCTTTGTTATAATTTAAAATTTAAACAACAACATCATGACTACATTGGGTTTCTTGCAAAATATGGGAGGGGGATCAATCATTTTGATCATCTTGGTAATCGTCCTTCTCTTCGGAGCTAAAAGAATCCCTGAATTAGCTAGGGGATTAGGTAGAGGAATTAGAGAATTCAAAGATGCCACCAAAGAAATTCAGGACGATCTTGAAGAAGGATTGAAGGAGAAAAAAAAGAAAGACTAAAAAATTCAAGCTTTGGAAAAATTCCTTTCATTCGATGAAATCAAAAAGTCGCTTGAAAACAGAGAAACTGATTGTAAAGCGATTGTAAAACATTATCTTCAAAATATTCAAACGAAGGCGCACTTAAACGCCTTCGTTGAAGTTTATACGCAATCCGCTTTAGATCAAGCCGAGATTATCAATGAAAAAATCGCTTCCGGAAAAGCAGGTAGACTTGCCGGAATGATCATTGGCATCAAGGATGTACTCTGCTACAAAGACCACGAAGCAAACGCTTCAAGTAAAATCCTGAAGGGTTTTGAGTCTCAATTCACAACGACCGCAATCCAAAATCTCATAGATGAAGACGCCATTATTATCGGCAGGCTGAACTGTGATGAATTCGGGATGGGGAGTTCAAATGAAAATTCTGCCCATGGTAAAGTGTTGAATGCTGCTGATGAATCCCGCGTACCGGGTGGATCTTCGGGTGGTTCGGCTGTAGCTGTTCAGGCAAATCTCTGTACAATTTCTCTTGGGACTGATACAGGCGGCTCTGTGAGGCAACCAGCAGCATTTACGGGTGTGGTGGGAAGCAAACCGACTTACTCCAGAGTGTCCAGGTGGGGATTGATTGCTTATGCATCCTCCTTTGATACTATTGGTATTTTTTCAAGAACAGTTAAGGATAACGCTTTGGTGATGGAAATCATGGCGGGTCCTGATCAATATGACAGTACTGTATCCCGAAAACCGGTTCCGAATTATAGCGAGCTTCTTCATTTTGAAAAGCGCGTAAAAGTAGCATATCTGAAGGAAACCATTGAGTCAACCGCCTTACAACCGGAAATCAAATCCAACACAATAGCTGTTTTGGATTGGCTTAAAAATGAAGGTCATCAGGTCGAGGAAGTCAACTTTCCCCTGTTGAAATATATCCTTCCAACCTATTATATCCTTACTACAGCCGAAGCTAGTTCAAACCTTTCGAGGTTTGATGGCGTAAAATATGGGTACCGTACACCAAACGCACACAATTTGGAAAGCATGTACAAATTGAGCCGTTCGGAAGGTTTTGGAGAAGAGGTTAAAAGGAGAATTATGCTAGGCACCTTTGTTTTGAGTGCAAGTTATCATGATGCCTATTTTACAAAAGCTCAGAAAGTAAGGAAATTAATCAAAGATGCAACCGAGGATTTATTGAATAAATTTGATTACATTATCATGCCAACAACGCCTTCGACAGCGTTCAAATTCGGAGAACATAGTGACGATCCTGTGGCCATGTATCTAGAAGACCTCTTTACGGTACAAGCTTCCGTTTCAGGAGTTCCGGCAATTTCGATACCTAATGGAACCGACGAAAAAGGGCTCCCTATAGGTCTGCAAATTATTACGAATTCATTCAAGGAGGCAGAACTTTATGCATTTGCCAACTATTTGTTTGAAGTAAATAAATATTAATGAAAAATAACCTGACTATGTTAAAGCTACTCACCTCTTTCTTTACAGCCGCAGTTTTGGGTTTGTTCTGGAGTCCGGTCGCTTTTGGTCAGGATTTTTCACATCTGGAAAACGCAACCATTGAGGAGGAAATGCTTCATCCTGATTATCAATTTGAGCATATCCCGGATTTCACTTATAATGAAGTTGCAAATAAGGTTAAAGCCATAGACAGTGAAATGTCCTTTGAATTGAATGAAACCATTTTTGCGTTCATCAATTATTTTGTAGTCAGAAACAGGGAGTATACCAGGATGGTGTTGGAAAGAAGGGATGTTTATTTTCCGATGTTTGAAGAATCTTTGGCAAAGCATGATATACCAGACGACATCAAATTTTTAGCGATTATTGAATCAGGCCTGAATCCAAAAGCAAGATCAAGGGTCGGAGCAATGGGTCTTTGGCAATTTATGCCCGCAACAGGAAACATGTACAGCCTCAATAACAGTAAGGATGTGGATGACAGAATGGATCCCGAACTATCCACCGAGGCAGCTGCCAAATATCTGAAATCATTGTATAGGATGTTCAACGATTGGGAGATGGCACTTGCGGCATACAACTGTGGCCCGGGTAATGTAAGAAAAGCCATAAGAAGATCAGGAGGGAAAAAAACATTCTGGGGAATTTATAACCATTTACCCAGGGAAACCCGAAGCTATGTGCCACAGTTTCAGGCGATGATGTATGTTTTGCGACATGCTGAAGATCATAACCTCGTGCTGGAAAACCCTTCTTACCCTCTGGTGTATGAAAAAGTGCTTTTTAATCAGGAGATTGATCTGGAAAAATTAGCAGAAATTGCAGATTTATGTATTGAAGATCTTGAAGAACTCAATCCATCCATCCAAAACAGATTCATTCCTGCATCCCACAAAAACATTGCCTTGCGGATTCCAAAATCAAAAGTCGCCTATATAACAGAGAACAAAACAGATTTTGCTGAAGCCGTTAAGCTAACAAATGAAAGATCCGTTGCTCTCAGAACCATCCCGGGCAATAATGTCTCCAAACCAACTGCCGCTTCTACTACAAATGTTTCCACAAGTAATAAAGAACGAATAGCATATAAAGTTAAAAACGGTGATTTTCTGGGAAAAATAGCCCAGGAATACGGTACGTCTATCAATAACCTGAAAAATTGGAATAACCTAAACTCAAATATTATAAAGGTTGGCCAGACACTATATATCTTTGCCAACAAAAGTGTAGCCGCAAATCAGAATACCATAGATCAGGATTCCAAAGTATATACTGTACAGCCGGGAGATACCCTATGGCTGATTGCCAGAAAACTTGAAGGTGTAAGTATTGAAAAAATCAAAGCACTCAACAACCTGAATTCAGATCAAATCAAGCCAGGTCAAAAATTAATAATAGGTTAAACTAATTTATTAGGAATTTTTTTATATCCTTTCTATATTTAATAAACTGAACCTGACACCAATAAATAAAATTATGTCAATCAAAAATATTCCGGTTATACTGATATTGCTCATATCCGGTGTAACAATAACCAGCTGTGACCAAAACTCAGAATCCAATGGAAATTCGTCTAAACCCCAAGCCAGAGGAGCCATCGGTGAAATCCTTTTGGTCATTGATTCCGCAAAATGGCAAGGTCCTGTAGGAGATGCCTTACGAGATGTTTTCCAAGATGATCTAAAGGGTTTGATCAGAGACGAAAGCATTTTTACCGTCAGGAGAGTTGATCCGAGAGCCATGACCAGAATATTGAGGATGGCCGCCAATGTGGTTTTTGTAACAACTTTCGACGATAAAAAATCCGGCAGCCAAAATATCAATGCTCAGTTTACCAAAGAGGTTAAGGAAAAAGCGATGGAAGACCCATCCTTTTATTTGATGAGAAGCGAGGATGAATTTGCACAAGGTCAGGAAGTGGTTTATTTGTTTGGTGAAAACGAGGCTCAATTGATTGAAAATATAGAAGAAAACAAAAACCGGCTTCAAAACCTTTTTCAGGTCAGAGAGCGAAAAAGAATGGCAAATATGCTCCTGAGCCGAAAAAGTTCAGCCGCAACAGTAGCGGGTAGAGAATTGGGAATTGAGGTGAATGTTCCTGCTTCGTACCAGATTGTCAAATCGGAGGATGATTTTTTATGGTTGAGACAACCTACGCAAACTGCCAGCCGGGCTGACATCAGTCTTTTTTTTTACGAAACAGATTATACCTCCGAGGAACAAGTGTTTCCTGAATCTCTTATAGAACTCCGGACACAAATCACAAAACAACACATTTACGGTGATCCCAATAATAGGAATTCATATTTGATCATCGAAAAAGTCGACCCATCACCCGTCTTCAATAACTTCAGTATAAGCGGAAATTTTGCTGTTGAAATCAGAGGTGGCTGGAAGACAAACAACCTGAGTATGGGCGGATCTTTTCTGGCTTATGCGGTAGTGGATAGTGAAAGAGGTAAATTATATTATATGGAGGGATTCGTGTATTATCCCAATGAAACCCACCGGGAATCTATCCGGGAAATTGAAACTATTTTATTAGCAACCGAAATTTCTTCGAAAGAAGAAAAAGAAACGGAGTAGTATAAACCTAAAGCATTTATGGCCATCAAAATCAGAAAAGAAGACGCATTAAATTACCACATGCAGGGAAAACCGGGAAAAATCGAAGTAATCCCTACGAAACCGCTTTCAAGCCAGCTCGACTTGGCACTGGCTTATTCTCCCGGCGTAGCCGTTCCTTGTCTGGAAATTGAAGCAGATAAAGAAAATGTATACAAATACACTGCAAAAGGAAATCTTGTTGGGGTAATTTCCAATGGAACCGCTGTATTGGGTTTAGGAGATATTGGACCTGAAGCTTCTAAACCTGTTATGGAGGGTAAAGGGGTTTTATTCAAAAAATTTGCAGGTATTGATGTTTTCGATATTGAGATTGATGAAAAGGATCCCGACAAACTTATTCAGATTATTAAATCCCTGGAACCTACTTTTGGAGGAATCAACCTCGAAGATATAAAAGCACCTGAATGTTTTGTGATTGAGCAGACGCTAAAAAGGGAAATGAATATTCCTGTCATGCATGATGACCAACATGGAACTGCAATCATTTCGGGAGCAGCTTTGCTCAATGCTTTAGAGGTAGTAGATAAAAAAATCGAAGAGATAAAGCTTGTGGTTTTAGGCGCAGGAGCATCCGCAATCTCCTGTACGAGATTTTATTTGAGCCTTGGAGTGAAAAGGGAAAATATTGTCATGTGTGATAAGGAAGGCGCAATACGTCAGGACAGACCTGAATTGGATGATATCAAAAAAGAATTCGCAACCTCTAGGAATATCCGTTCACTTTCGGATGCGCTGACAGGAGCGGATGTTTTTCTTGGATTGTCAGCCGGCAACGTGGTAACACCTGATCAGGTAAAATTGATGGGTCCGAATCCGTTGATATTTGCATTGGCAAATCCTGATCCCGAAATCGCTTATGAATTGGCAATGGAGACGAGGGATGACTTAATCATGGCTACAGGAAGATCTGATTATCCCAATCAGGTCAATAATGTTCTAGGCTTTCCTTACATTTTTAGAGGTGCCTTGGATGTCAGAGCAACTGTCATCAACGAGGAAATGAAGTTGGCGGCGACCAAAGCAATCGCAAAACTGGCCAAAGAGCCTGTTCCTGAAATTGTCAATAAAGCCTATGGAGACAATAAACTCGCCTTTGGCAAACTCTATTTAATTCCAAAGCCACTAGATCCTAGACTAATAACCACCATTGCCCCAGCTGTAGCAAGAGCTGCTATGGAATCAGGTGTTGCAAAAACATTGATAGCAGACTGGGAAGCTTATGAACTTGAGTTACAGGAGCGAATCGGTATCGATCAAAGATTGATGTCCAGAGTTATTTCCAGAGCTAAGAAAAACCCGAAAAGGGTGGTTTTTGCAGAAGCAGACAATATCAAGATTTTGAAGGCTGCTCAGATACTTAAAGACGAAAAAATAGCGAATCCTATTCTTCTGGGTAACGCCCAAAAGATAATGGAGCTTATCGAGGAAAATAACCTTGACCTCACCGGCGTGACCGTTATTGATCCCTACGCAGATTCTGAAAAACTGAAATTTTATGGAAATATTCTTTTTGAAAAAAGGAAAAGAAAAGGTCTTACTGCTCCGGAGAGTACTAGATTGATGCGGGACAGAAACTATTTTGGCGCCATGATGGTGCAGTTGGGAGAAGCGGATGCGATGATTTCAGGTTTAACAAAAGATTACCCTAAAACGATATTGCCAGCCCTTCAGGTGATCGGGGTAAAGCCCGGCGTAAACAGGGTAACAGGAATGTACATCATGAATACGGATAAAGGTCCCTATTTCTTTGCCGATACTACCGTTAATCTTAACCCAACTGCTGAGGAAATGGTAGAGATTATCGAGCTTACAGCGAATGGTGTTAGGTTTTTTGATATTGAACCAAGAGTGGCAATACTTTCCTATTCCAACTTCGGTTCCGCAAAAGGAGATGTTCCGACCAAGACAGCTCTGGCCACTAAATTAGCCAAAGCAAAATTTCCTGAACTCACCATTGAAGGTGAAATGCAGGCCAATGTGGCATTGAATGAGGAAATCCAGAAAGAAAACTATCCTTTCAGTGCATTGATAGGAAAAAAAGCCAACACCCTTATTTTCCCCGATCTGAGTTCAGGTAACATCGCTTACAAGCTGCTTTCTGAAATAGGGAATTCTGAAGCTATCGGTCCGATTCTTTTGGGAATGAACAAACCTGTACATATCTTACAGCTCGGAAGTTCCATCAGAGAAATTGTCAATATGGTGGCAATAGCCGTGGTGGATGCACAAACCCATGAAAGCTTATGATCTCATACCTTAAAGGTAAACTAATTTTTAAAGACCCTACCTACGTCATTATAGATATTTCAGGAGTAGGATACCAGGTCAAAATCTCACTACAGACTTATTCAAAGATCAAAGATGAGGAGCATATTATGCTCCTCACTTTTTTACATATCAAAGAGGATGCGCATACCCTTTATGGATTCAAGGAAGAATCCGAAAAGAAACTTTTTCTTAATCTGATATCGATATCAGGTGTGGGGCCTAATACCGGACTCATGATTTTATCTTCTCTAAGTTCGGAAGAACTCGAACATGCCATTATACAGGAGGATTACAAAACCATCCAGAATGTGAAGGGTGTCGGTGTCAAAACTGCTCAGAGAATCATTCTTGAGCTAAAGGATAAAATCAGAAAAGAATCAATTTTAGACCAGGCCACAACCCCCCGTGGCTTTATGAATTCCGGCAATAAAATCCGGGAAGAGGCGTTACAGGCATTAATTACCCTTGGTTTTACCAAAGCAACGGCAGAAAAAAATATAGCGGCGGTTTTGAAAAAAACAGGAACCGAAATTTCATTAGAAGAACTAATTAAAGCATCTTTAAAGTCAACATAATTAAATAATACCCATTGGACTTTCGCTCTAACGATTTTTTTTTGAACAAGCGACCCCTCTTTTTCTATTCAACAATAGCTTTTTTATTGTTGAATTGTATACTATTGTCAAATCAGGAAGCCATAGCCCAACAGACGCCACAAGACACCATCAATTCCGGAATAGACTCACTCAACAAAAGAAGGATGCTCCCCTCCTTTCTGTTGTGGCAAAACCTTAATACCAACCCACTTTTTCCTACCCAAAGTCCGTTCAGAAACAGGTTTTCTCCCTTTTACCTTACTCCCCCTACAGACCAACGGATTCAGGTAGAAATGGATTCGGTACTACAATACAGAATTCAGAATCAGTTGGATTCAAATGATGTGGATCCCGGTGTGATATATGATTTCGATGAAATTTCTAAGCTGCAGGAATTCAGAAACCGCCAGGAATACTGGAGAAGCCGCTCTAGGGGAATGGACGGCGAAAGTGCTGTAAGTGGACGGTCATTGATACCCCCGATTACCACCAGTCCGAGTTTTGACCGGATATTTGGGGGCAGTGAAATAAACATCACACCCACAGGCTATGTAAATCTGGATTTGGGAGCTATTTTCAGACGCATAGACAATCCTTCCATTCCGATCCGTCAACAACAAAACGGTGGATTCAATTTTGACCAGCAAATCCAGATGAGTGTCAATGGAACTTTAGGCCAAAAAATGAAGGTCAGTGCCAATTTTGATTCCAACAACTCATTTGATTTTCAAAATCAGCTTAAGGTAGAATATACAGGATTTGAAGAAGACATCATCAAATCCATCGAGATAGGAAACGTCAGCATGCCCATCCAAAACAGTCTGATCCAGGGAGCACAGAATCTGTTCGGTGTTAAAACCCAGCTTCAGTTCGGAAAACTTTTTGTGACAGGCGTCGCCTCTACCCAAAGAGGAAGACGGGATGAACTGGTGATCGAAGGAGGCGGACAAGGCCGGGAATTCGAAATTCCTGCTTCTGATTATGATGAAAACAGACATTTTTTCTTAGGACATTTTTTCAGAGAAAACTACGAAAGGTGGCTGCGGGGATTACCACAGATTCTTTCAGGAGTAAATGTTACCCGTGTGGAAGTATACATCATGAACCGGGCAAACAACACAGAAACATTGCGTAATTTTGCGGCATTTATGGATCTTGGAGAAGGGCAACGTATATTCAAACCGGAAAATTCCAACATCGGTAACGGTACACCCAATGCTCCTGCTTCAAATACAGCAAACTTATTATTCGGTAATCTTGATGGTAATCCCGCTTTTCGGCCTTTCGACACCGGATCTGAAGCTATAGAAGCAAATCTAAATCTTATACGAGGCGTAGATTATGAGCAAATAAACGGAGCCAGAAAACTCGCCCCAACCGAATATTTGTTTCATCCCGAATTGGGATATCTATCACTTTCGCGTAAACTTCAAAATGATGAAGTGCTGGCTGTTTCGTATGAATATACCTACAACGGAACTGTTTATAAAGTCGGGGAACTGACAGAAGATTACCAGAACAGACCCGAGGATGAAATAATTTTTTTAAAGATGCTTCGACCGGCGCGGATCAATACAAGGATTCCGACGTGGGATCTGATGATGAAAAATGTCTACAACCTCAACGCAAATCAAATCCAGCGGGAAGGTTTCCAACTTCAGGTGATTTATCGGGATGACCGAACAGGCCTGGACAATCCGACACTTTTGGAAGGTGAGAATCTTAAAAACGAACCGCTAATTCGGCTGACAGGTTTGGACAACCTGAACCCACAGAATGATCCTTCTCCTGATGGAAATTTTGACTTTGTTCCGGGTGTTACTATTTTTCCGGAAAGGGGTTATTTGGTATTTCCTGTTTTGGAGCCTTTCGGACAAAATCTTGCCGAACTTTTTCTACCCAGTGAATCAGTACTGGAGGAGAAATATGTATATGACACCCTTTATGAAACAACCCAGGCAGATGCAGAGCTGGTTACCCGATTGAATAAATATTTTTTAAAAGGACGCCTGAATGCCGGATCTTCCTCCGAAATATTGTTGCCCGGCCTGAATATAGCCCCTGGTTCTGTGATTGTGATGGCAGGAAACATCCCATTGACTGAAGGAACGGACTTTACCATTGATTACAATATTGGCAGAGTCAACATCATCAATGAAGGGATTTTACAATCGGGAAAAAGGATTACCATCAGTTTTGAGAAAGCTGATTTGGTATCCTTTCAAACGCGGAGTCTTTTGGGAACAAGGTTGGATTATATCCTGAATGAAAAATTCAGTGTCGGCGGTACTTTTCTCTATCTCAATGAAAGACCGAATATATCGAGAATCGCTACAGGAAATGAAACATTAAGAAACAGCATGTGGGGACTTGATGCCAACTTCAGCGATGAATCCCGGTTCTTGACAAAACTTGCAGATGCACTTCCATTTACCAATACAAAAGAGACATCTCTGGTGACTTTTAGTGGTGAATTCGCTCAATTACTTCCCGGAACTTCCAATGTTGTGAATGGGGAAGCGGCTTCTTATATCGACGATTTTGAGACAGCTATTACGCCATCAAACCTAGGCGGTGCCGCGGCTCAAACCTGGAAGCTTGCTGCAACACCAAAAACAGAGGACAATGCCTTTGACTTGAGTGAAATCACCGAAGACAGGCTTGGCAATGCCTACAAAAGAGCAAAAGTGGCCTGGTATAATATTGACAACATCTTTTATCGGGAATCAGGCCCCGGTGTCCCATCCAACATCAGCAGGGAGGACAGGAGTAACCATTATGTAAGAAGAGTAATCCCGCAGGAAATTTTCCCTCAAAGGAACAGAGATGTAATCATTGTTCCTGAACCTTTATTCGAAATGGCTTACTTTCCACATGAGAGAGGGATGTACAATTACAACCCGGGTCTAACCCCTGATGGATTATTACCCGATCCCAAAAGCAATTATGGGGGAATTACAAGAGCCATCACCACGGAGGTTGATTTTGACCGAAACAATATTGAATACATTGAATTTTGGTTGCTTGACCCGTTTATTCAGGGTGAAAACGGTAGGGTTTTAGACGGAAGATTCAACCGGAACAATACTACAGGAGGAAAATTACGATTCAACTTAGGCGATATATCTGAAGATATCATCAAAGACGGAAGACATACATTTGAAAACGGATTGCCGGTGGATGGAGATCCGTCAAAGACAACCATTACAGAATGGGGAAGAATCACAAGACAACAGTTTTTGCTTCCTGCATTCGACAATTCTCCCGAGGCAAGAGAAAATCAGGATGTGGGTTTGGATGGGCTGAAAAGCGAAGAAGAGGTTGTTTTCTTTAGAGACAGGTTTATCAATAGGTTAAATGTGAATCAACCTGCATTAAACAGGATTCTGACCGATCCCTCAGAAGATGATTTTCAATATTATCTGGATGAGACTTTTGACCAGAATGATGTGAAAGTTCTGGAGAGATATAAAAATTTCAACGGAATGGAGGGAAATACTCCGATAACGGCCAATGTAAACTTGCCCTATACTCCTTCAGGCTCCAACCTTCCTGACAATGAGGACCTAAACAACGACAATACAATCAATGAACTTGAGAATTATTATGAATATGAGATTGACCTGAATCCAAACGATCTGGAAGTCGGCAACAAATACATCGTGGACAAAGTAACGAGTAACCAAAGCGGGGATGATGTGACCTGGTATTTATTCCGGATACCTATAAGAACCCCTGACCGAGTCCAGGGAGACATCAACGGATTTAAGTCGATCAGGTTTATGAGGACATATCTCACCGATTTTGAACAACCTGTGGTCCTTAGAATGGCAAATTTCAGGTTGGTGGGAAGTCAGTGGCGGACTTTTCAGGAATCTCTTTTTGAAAGAGGCTTTTTTGAAATTCCGGAGCCTGACAATTCCAACCTGACTGTAGGAGTTGTGAACATCGAGGAAAACAGTCAGGGAAGTCCTACTCAGAGTCCTTATGTATTGCCACCAGGTATAAATCGGGATAGAGATAATTTATCTACTGTAGAAAGACAGCTCAACGAGCAATCCCTTAAACTCTGTGTGGAAGACCTTCAGGCCAGAGATGCAAGAGCCGTTTTCAAGACTACCAATGGTTTGGATCTGGTGCAGTTTGAAAGAGTGAAAATGTTTTTTCATGCCGACAGTGAAGATGCCGGGGATGGGGAGCTTACTGCATTTCTTCGGATGGGTACAGATTATACAGACAATTATTACGAGATTGAGGTTCCGCTTTTGATCACCCCAAAAGGTACCCGTGATCCAAGGCAGATCTGGCCATTAGAAAATGAAATTGATGTTGCCATCAGTGAAATTGTGGGAGTAAAAGTAGCCAGGGACAATCAGAGAGTTCCTTTGAATCTTGCCTTCAGCCAAGATGTAAGGCAATACAAAATCACTGTTGTCGGACGTCCGGAGTTGAATATGCTTCAGGGAATGATGATCGGAATAAGAAATCCGGGAAACAGTGGTACCGCTGCCAGATCTGTTTGTATGTGGGCAAATGAACTGAGGGTTTCAGGATTCAACGAATCCTCCGGTTGGGCAGCAAATGCTATTTTTAATGCAAAAATTGCCGACGTAGCCATCGTGTCAACTTCTATCAGGCATAATGCGGTAGGTTTCGGAGGATTGGAAACCCGTCTTTCTCAAAGAGCCCGGGAATCGACTACACAATATGATATTTCAGCCAACATCACCGTCGATAAATTGCTTCCAGAAGCCTTGAATGTCAGCATTCCGATGTATGTCAGTTTGGAAAATTCATCTACAAGACCAGAATTTGATCCTTTGAATCCTGACGTGCCGTTTGAGGTGGCTTTGCAGAAATTCAATTCGGAAGAGGACAGGGAAATTTATCGAAGTCAGGTGTTGGATCAGATCCGGCGTAGGAACATCGGCTTTACCAATGTAAGGAAAATCAAAAATCCCGAAAACGACAAAAACCGGATTTATGATCTGAGCAATTTCGCGTTTTCCTATGCCTATGGATCCATCAGGCAAAGTAACATCCAGACAGAAAGCTACGATTATGAAACGTATGTAGGTAACGTCACCTACACTTATCAACCAGGTCCCCTTCTTTTTGAACCATTTAAAAATTCAGAATTCCTCAGCGGTAAAAATCTAGCTATTATCAAGGAACTCAATTTTAATTTTGCACCAACACTGTTTTCTGCTAGAGTAGATCTTGACAGAAGATTTATGCGAACACAATATCGGAATGACAATCTCGGAATAGAAGGTGTGGATCCTTTTTTTCAAAAAAGCTTCTTTATAAATCGCTCGTACAACCTCAATTGGGATCTTACCCAGAATCTCAGGGTGGACTTTATGAGCAGAGTTCTTGCAGTAGTAGATGAACCTGATGGGGATCTGGATTCTGAAGTAAAAAGAGATTCTGTAAGATCCAATATCCGCGAACTAGGAAGGACTACAAATTATAACCATCAGCTGTCGGTAAACTACACCCTTCCGATAGAAAAAATTCCCCTTTTGGATTGGATAAAAGCAGATGTAAGATATTCTGCCAATTATTCCTGGATCACGGGTGCTATTGGACAAAGAGACACATTGGGAAACGTTATTCAAAATACCAGAGACAGAGCTTTTAATGGTAAGCTTGATTTTGTACGGTTATATAACAAAAGTGCAAAAATAAGAGCCCTGAATGCTCCCAGGAGACCCAGCATTCCCGGCCGGACGGTTGTCAATGCAGAAGATACCATTGGGACGCCTTTCACTAACAAGCTCCTGAAGTTCGTGACCATGTTCAAAGACATAAACTTCAGGTATTCTATAATAGAAGGCACATTTTTGCCCGGCTATATGGAAAATACGAATTTATTAGGGCTGGATAGAAGTTTTATGAATCCGGGTTTAGGGTTTATTGCGGGCAGTCAAAATCCCGGAGTCAGGTACGGTCTTGCAAGTCAGGGGTTAATGGCGCCAAGTTCCGAATTAACTCAGCTTTTCAGACAGAATCAAACAAAAAATCTTCAAGTGAACGCTATGGCAGAACCCTTTAGGGATTTCAGAATTACTTTTGAAGCAAGAAAGCGGGAGTCGGGAGAATACAGTGAGATTTTTAGAAATTCGGAGCAAGTTCCGGGAGAATTCACTTCCTTAAGTCCAAACAGGACAGGAGGCTACAGTATTACCTACTCCATTATTAGAACCACTTTTGCAAGGGATGATGCGAATAATAACTCAACTTTATTTACAAATTTCGAGCAATACCGCAGTGTATTTCAGTCTCGTCTAAATGCGCAAAATCCAGGTGGTGAATATGCTATTAATGGTCAGAATGTTTTGGGCTTGTCTTTCTTGGCGGCTTATGGGGGCAAAGATCCTGAGGCACTTGATCTGAACCCATTCCCTAAAATCCCTATTCCCAACTGGAGGTTGGATTACAAAGGGTTGTCCCAGATACCTGCACTGAGAGAATATTTTTCCAGTATAAACATTTCCCATGGCTATTCTTCAACCTATGAGGTCAGCAATTTTTCCAACTCGTTATTATATAAGGAAGGGCTGGAACTTTATAACAGAATACAAAATCTTCCGGGAGCTTCCATAACCGATGAATTCGGTCAATACATTCCCATATTCATTTTGAATCAGGTTATTTTAACTGAACGGTTTGCGCCACTTGTCAAAGTGGATCTTTTGACAAAAAACAGGCTCAATATCAGTATGGAGTATAATTCGGAAAGAAATATTGGATTGAATTTTGCCAATGCCCAAGTGACGGAGCAAACCAGTCGGGACTTTGGATTTGATCTGGGATATACAAAAGCAGGGGTTAAAATTCCGTTTAAAATTCAGGGAAGACAAGAGGTACTCAGCAATGATTTACAGATACGGATCAATACCCGGGTTGTAGATACCCAGCAGGTTCAACGAAAAATAGGAGAACCCAGCACGGTTACCAATGGAAATATCAACATACAGATCCGTCCAACTATTGGATATGTAGTTAATCAGAACCTGAATATCCAGTTTTACTTTGATAGAACGATCAACGATCCCAGAGTTACCACATCCTTTAGAAGAAGCAGCACAGCATTTGGAGGCCAGTTGCGATTTAATTTATCTCAATAGGTTTTATCATTTGATGAAAGCTTGTATTTTTGGGCACCTTAATTAAAAAATATATGAATTTTCCTGAAGAATTAAAGTACACAAAAGATCACGAGTGGGTTAAAATCGAAGACGGAATTGCTACAGTAGGCATCACTGAGTTTGCCCAGCGGGAACTTGGGGATATAGTTTATGTAGAGGTGGAAACCGTGGGGGAAACCATCGCTACCGGTGATGTTTTTGGGACAGTAGAAGCAGTAAAAACAGTTTCTGATCTTTTTATGCCTGTGGATGGCGAAATTCTGGAATTCAATGAAGAGTTAGAAGCTTCGCCTGAATTGGTGAACGAGTCTCCATACGAATCAGGATGGATGATCAAAATCAAACTGAGTAAAGATGAACATTCAGATTTATTAACTTCTGAACAATATTCAGAATTAGTCGGCAGCTAATTGAATATTTCAAAATACAGAATTGTACCGGCAATAATCTGGCTTTTACTTATGGTGTCAGCATTGTTGACACCGGGAGAATCCCTTCCAAAAGCCCCTTTAATTCCTCATTTGGATAAAATGGTCCATGTTGGTTTGTTTGCAGTTCTTACTTTCCTCTGGAGCCGAGTCGGTGTGTCAAAGCCCGATAAAAGAATAAAAAAAGTTAAATTTTTTACTAATTACTTAGTTTTTGGAATTATTTTTGCTATATTGATAGAGTATTTGCAGCGGTTTGTTCCCAATAGAACATTTGGGTTTGATGATATTGCCGCAAATATAGTGGGAGGTACCATTGGAATAATTTGTTTGTATATTTTGCATAAGCGCAAATCCGCACTTGTCTAACTAAAAATAAATGGCTAGAATTGTTATCTCTAAACTCAAAAAAAGTTATTAACCATATAAAGCGTAAAACGATGGAAGCTAAAAAAACGCCGCAGGCAGATTTGACCAAAAGAACAGGAATGTTCATGAATTTGGGTCTTCTGATCAGTGTTGGCTTGGTTCTATTTGCTTTTGAATACAAGTCATTTGATGACCAGAATTTGAAAGATTTAGGGCAAGTATCCGATGATTTTGAAGAACTCTTAGACATTCCGATCACCGAGCAGCCACCACCACCACCACCTCCGATCGAGCAACCCATCATTGAGGAAATTCCTGATGAGGTAGAGATCGAGGAGAAAATAGAAGTGAACTTTGATGTCGATGTCAAAGAAGAAACAGTAATCAAAGAGGTTGTCATTGCTGATGCACCGGTTGTAGAAAAGGCTGACGAAATCTTTGATGTTGTGGAAAACGCTCCAAATCCTCCCGGGGGAATGGAAGGTTGGAATAAATATCTCAGCAATAACCTGAAATACCCAACCCAAGCTAGAAGAATGGGTATAGAGGGTACTGTTTATGTGGTATTTGTTGTTAATACCGATGGTTCAATTCAGGATGTTGAAATTCTGAGGGGAATCGGTGGAGGATGCGACGAAGAAGCATTGAGAGTTGTAAAGAATGCACCCAAATGGGAACCTGGAAAACAAAGAGGTAGACCTGTAAGGGTGAGAATGAGACTTCCAATTAGATTTAAACTTGGATAATCAACCAAAAAAAGGGACTCGATAGTCCCTTTTTTTATTTCCATTCTTTTTTAAAGAATATTCAAGGCTTGTTCTTTGATTTTTTCCAATTCATCCTTCATTACGATCACTTGTTTTTGGATTTGGGCGTCGTTGGCTTTTGAACCTATTGTGTTGATTTCTCTTCCCAACTCCTGACTTATAAAACCAAGTTTTTTACCCTGATTGGATTCATCTTTTAAGTTTTTGGTGAAGTAATCAAGATGAGTCTCCAGCCTCACCAGTTCCTCTGTGATATCCACCTTTTCAAAATAATAAATCAGCTCCTGCTCAAACCTGTTGGCATCAAAGCTGTTTTCTTCCAACCAATCTTTGAAATTGTTACGGATTCTTTCTCTTATTCTATTTTTTCTGACGGGATCAATCTCTTTGATCTGATCCAGACCTTTTCGGATTACAACAAGGGTTTCTGAAAATTTTTGTTCTAAAACATTTCCTTCATCAACTCTAAACTGGTCACAATTCTGCAAAGCGTCTTTTATAACTCCTCGGACAGCTTCCCACTCCTCCTCACCCGATGTTCTTTCCACAGAATTGGTAATAACATTTGGAGATTGAAGAGAGATTTTAAAAAGGTCTGCAAGGTCAGCATTCACTTTTAGAGCCAATGCCTGATATTCCTTATAATATGATTCAAACAAATCACCGTTGATACTTACAGGAAGTTCCAAGCCAATTTTATTATTAAAATCCAGAGAAATATTCACCTTGCCCCTTTCTAAGATCGCACTCACCATGTTTCTTATTTCAAGTTCTTTATCAGAAAACTGACGTGGACTGCGGATAGAAAGGTCAAGAAATTTGGAATTCAATGTTTTTACTTCGACACTGATTGTATATTTGTCATTTTCAAAACCTGCCACTCCATAGCCTGTCATTGATTTTATCATAATAGGAAATTAACGGGTAATTAGAAATTGTACCCCAAAGAAACATAAAATTTAAGATCTTCCTGCTGATAGTTTCGTATGGGTCTTGCGAGATCGAATTTCACATAATAATTAAGCAAAACAGTACGTATGCCGGCCCCATAACTTTGAAGCCAAGGATTATTAAAGTTGTTTAAAGTAATGACGAAGGGTGATCCTTCTGTATTGATCACTTCAGTGTTTTGGTCATTGACCCGTTCCCATGGCGCGGAATCGTCCCAGGAAGATCCGGCATCATAAAATGCTACCATCTGGAAATTTTTAATGAAATTGGAAGTTATGTTTCCTCTCGAAAGATATGCAAAAAGAGGTATCCTCAATTCGGCTGTAAAAGTTATCACATTCCTTCCGCGTATTTCATCATAGTCATATCCCCTCAAATCCACGAATTCCGCAAATAAAATATTGGAATTTTCAGTGCCGCTGGCATTCCGTACGGGAGAGCTTTCAGGTCTGTTGCTTGGAGGTCTATAAAACTGGTTGAATAACCAATTGTCCATTCCACCTACCAGATATGATTGGGGATTGTTTCCTCTAAAGGACCCGGCAAATAATCGGGTAGCCAAGGTGATGTTTTTATGGATTTTTTGGTAATTTCTGAAATCTAAATAAATATTTGAAAATGATCTTTCTCCCATGTTCAGGCCCTGATAATGTACAGCACCGACTTTACCTTTCAATCCCTGCTGCATATAAAGTCCAAGCTGATTAGTTTTGTCGATCACAAATTCGAGCCGGGCACCTGCATAATTGATATTCAATTGATTTTGTTCAGGAACTACCCCCCTTACAATGGAATCAGCATTTAGATTAAAATATTGGGATTTTGCAATAAACGGTGCAAGAGAAAACCTGCTGTGAACGTTCAATGGATATGATAAGCCCAATTCGGCCTTGGTCAGGATATATTTTTGAGAGGTCAGATCACCTTCTTCCCTTTGCAAACTTTTGCGGTCAAATCTTCCTCTAAAATCAATTCTATGCTTCAGATATTCATATTCAAAATAGATATCCCCACCCGATCTAAAATCCATCGTGGTCATTATACCACCCTGAAATAAATGATTATCCAACAGATCTGTCATTTCTCCATTTAGACTAATCCCAAAACCCCGCAACGGATCCACGACGAAATAGGTCTTCAAACTACTGGTTATGAATTGAGGATTCATCCTTGCCGGTCCCGTGATCTTTTTTTGCATGCTTTGCCTACGGAAATTATCCAGAATATTATTTCTTGAAGATGATAATTGAGTTCTTCCGGAGGTAGGGTCGTCCAATGATGGTATGGTATCGAACGTATAATTGTCAGTATCAATCCCACCTTTTCTTTCAAATCTTAGCTTATCCGTGTTGATGCTTCCGGATTGGTTTCTTTTTGGAATTGTGTCTAGGGCCGTGCGCTGATCAATTCCGCTAGATTCAGTGGTTTTTCCTTCGAGGATTAAATCTTCCAGTTGGAGGTTTAAAGTGGTATCTCTCACTGTTTCACCAACTGTATCCTGACTGCGAATTGTGTCCTGATTGACAACCGGCATTTCAGTTCTCCTTGCGGAAATTCTTTCTGTCAGCTTTTTTGCCTGAGACAGTTGGACTCTGGGTGTACTTGGAGTAAACTGGTCTAAGTTACTAAAAGGCTCTATGACCAGTTTACTCTGGTTTCCATCTCTGTAAGAAAATGCTATTCTGTTTAATCTTGACGAATAATCAAAGCTTTCAATGCTTTTGTTATAGGCAGAAACCTGACTGGAAACGCCATTGGAAATACTCAATCTCATCAGATTTTTAATTCCGCTTTGGTCACTCAGATGCAAGAGGTTATTTCCGTTAAGGATCCTGGGATTAGTGTTTTTGTTATTGACATTGGTCAACTTCCTTGTAATCAAAGTATCTCCCACATCTATCCTGAAGATGTTGAAATAATCAGGAAGAATTTTAACATCAGGGGTTTTTGTTAGAAGAGAATCCGGTAATTCGGTGAAATTGGAAACATAAATGATTGTGGAATCATTCAGGAAAACGGGGTCGAAATTGTCAAAAACATCATTGGTAATTCTCCTACCCTGCCCTCTCACGTTCAAAGAGAACACATCGGTTTTTCCATTTGAAATAGCCGAAATTACCATATTTCTTCCTGTGGAATTAAAGTCTATACTCAGAATCTGGGTAATGTTCCTAAGGAAGATCCTGTCCTGAGACGAGCCGTCAATGGCTCTTAGCCGCAAAGTAGTTGTACCTCTGCGGAATGTCGCAATGGCAAGGCTTAAGGTATCCCGCCAAGCTATAACAGGGGTAGTAAGATTCACGGGTTGATCTTCGGAAACAGCCCCGCCGGAGTAAATGGTCCGCTCCCGGTTATTGATTAGATCTCTCACCTGTACTTTATATCTTCCACCGCTGTTGATGACATATGCGAGGTTTTTTGCATCCGGGCTGAATTTGATACTATATATTCCTCCAACCACTGAGGTAGATGTTTCTGCAATTTGATTGGTGGTAGGGACGTCTTTAAAAGTTGTGAGAACGGGCTTGTTCACTGTTGTATAAAATTCCTGCCACTGATCCATGAAAGTTTTGTAATTGACTCCGATCGTGTTTGCAATGCTGTTTTCTTCGTTTCTGTTAATCCTGCTTAGATTAAGGACGCTCGATATGTATCTTCTGCCATATTTCTCGACTAAATAATTCCAAACCGACTGGCCTACTAAAATCGCTTCCTTTTCCTGTAGCCGGTGTAGCTTAGGCTTTTTGTCATCCCGGAAATAATGTCGGATATAATCATCCATTTCCCTGCTCCATCCTTTTGCAAGATACATAGCAGCCCCTTCAATATACCACTCAGGAAAACTGTTGATCAGGTTGGATTGGAAAGCATCAGCCACAGTGGATCCGTAAAGCATTTCCTCTATTATAACTTTTGAAGTACCGTAAATCAGGTCTTCTTTGAATTCTTCCCAATTTCCCGGGTATGCCACCTCTGCCAAAAGCCGACTGAAAAAGGTCTGGCCGTCAATAGTATACTCATCCTTATTCAGGTCAAGATTACTTTGAAGAATTTCTTCAGGAGAATTATAAATAAATACCTTAGGTTTTGTATAAGCTACATAACCAATCAACTGTGTCAATCTGTCAAATTCCCCCTCAAGGTAATCTATCGCCATACGGGCATTGTTCATGCCACCGTCATAGTAGTAGACCTCAAAATTATTGGAGCTGAAAAAATACCACTCCATTCCCTGATGCTGGATACGGTTTTTTCCAAATCTCTCCTGGTCAAATTGTGCTTGGAGGCCATTGAAGCTAAGGATGAATCCAAAGACAAAAACCCAAATAAAAATCTTATTCTTCATTCGATGAGGTATACTTTGATTTTAAATATAATTAAAAAAACGACTTAGATCTACTTCTTTTTCGGGTGACTTTCCATTTATAAGTAATTCTGCCATTATTTTACTGTAGTATGGAATTAAAGAAACGCCTTTAGCCCCAAATCCATTGAAAATATAAACGTTTTCATAATCAGGATGTTTTCCTAAAAACGGTTTTCTGTCTTTTGTCGCCGGTCGTATTCCGGTTTTATGATAAATCACTTTTTTATCTTTCAGTAGTACCAATTTATCCAATTTATCCAACAACTCCTTTTTAGCTGCTTCAGTAGAGTTAAGATCCATGTCGTTCCAGGTATAGGTGGAACCCAATCTGATCAATCCATTGGGAAGGAATATACGGAAAACTCCCCGATTGATGATTTCATCAGGCTTAAAATCCTGCTCAATATCAAGAATTTCTCCCTTAACCGGGGCAAAAGGTAGATTCTCAAAAAATCTACTTTGCATCGATCCTATTCCATTACAATAAATAACGCCTTTTGCATTGATATTCTTATACGAAATTCCCACTCGATTTACAATCAATTGTTTTTCATCGTATTTCTCTTCCAACAAACTGTTTTGGCTTTTCAAAAAATCCGAATAGCTGTCAAGGAGCGCTGCAATATTTACATAACCGGTCATTTTCAGCATTATTCCTCCAAAAGGGTCATTGACCTCATCATAAAGACTATTGGTTCCGATCCATTCCAAATAATCCTGAAAACCATCCTCCCCGCTTTTCCCCATCCATTCATTTTGCTCCTCAATATTCAAAAAAGGAATGTAGACAGGCCTTTTGTGTATATATTTTTCACCTAAAACGCTTTCCAATTTATTGAAAAAGGGCTCGATTTCAGGAAAAAGAAGATCAGCATTCCAGGTCTTCACCAAATTACGTCCTGTGATGGGATTATAAATTCCCGCAGCAACTCTACTGCTTCTGTTTTCATCGGGCAGATCAAGCAACATCACCGATTTTCCCTCCTCCAATAATCTAAAGGATAAACCTGTGCCGGCCAAACCCTGGCCTATGAGTAAAAAATCAACTTCCATGTCCAAAATTAAATTCTTTCTTCGTTATTTTAGGTATTCAAGTAAATGTTTGATTATGCTGAAGATTCAAAATTTCACATTCAACCCCTTTGGGGAAAACACCATCGTTCTTTTTGATGAAACGAAAGAAGCTGTCATCATAGATCCGGGATGTTATGAAAAAAAAGAACGGGATATGTTGGTGGCTTTTATCCTCAAAGAGGATTTAAAAATCAAACTGTTGATCAACACCCATTGCCATATCGATCACGTTCTTGGAAATGCATTTGTGAAAAGAGAATATCAGGTACCGCTTTTGATGCATACCAATGAAGTTCCGGTTCTTAAAGCCGTTTCTTCTTACGCTTCCAACTATGGTTTTCCCGGATATGAAGAAACTGAAGCTGATCGGTTTATCGGTGAATCTGACACCATACAGTTTGGAAACACCATATTGGAAATTTATCTGGTTCCCGGTCATGCACCCGGACATCTGATTTTTTATCATTCTGAAACAGGCATTTGTGTTGGGGGTGATACCCTTTTTCAAAGAAGTATCGGCAGGACGGATTTACCGGGCGGCGATCATGATACATTGATTACAACCATCAAAGAAAAAATGTTTTTGCTGCCTGACAAGACGGTTGTTTATCCCGGTCACGGGCCGAAGACTTCCATAGGTGAGGAGAAAATCCACAACCCATTTGTAGGTCAGAAAGCAACCGGATTTTGAATATCAGGAACCACATACCCAACATATTGACATCCCTGAATCTATTGAGTGGAATGATTGGGATTTATTATGTATTGGATGGAAAGCTGGAATACGGGTTATATTTCATTCTCATTGCAGCTGTCTTTGATTTTTTTGACGGGTTTGTTGCCAGAATTCTGAAAGTCCAAGGGGAATTGGGAAAACAGCTTGACTCATTGGCAGATATGGTGACTTTTGGAGTACTGCCTGCATTTATCCTTTTTGTCTGGATCGGTATAGAATCTGATAATACCTATATGCCGTTTATTGCTTTGATGGTTGGAATTTTTTCAGCTTTGCGACTGGCAAAATTCAATATAGATGAAAGACAATCCAATCGGTTTATCGGCGTTCCCACACCTGCCAATGCTTTGCTCATCAGTTCTCTTCCTTTTTTTGCGGCGCGCTTTCCTGATTTGGGCGGTTTCATATCCAACCCTTATACATTAGCTGTAATCACTATAATCATGTCCCTGCTATTGGTTGCGGAACTGCCACTGATTGCATTGAAGTTCAAGAACTATAATTTTCAGGACAACATCTTCCGCTATTTGACCTTAATCATCGGTTTGATCAGTATCATTCTGTGGGGTTTTGCAGGAATCCCGATTGCGATTATTTCCTATATTGCACTTTCTGTAGTTGAAAGTGTGAGAGCGAAAAATGAATAATCCGAGAGCAAAGATTAAGGTAGAAAGATTTCTTGTATTGGTTTTCTTTTTAATATCCATTCAGCTATCTGCTCAGAATCCTGCTTATTTCAAGTTTTCGGTCACAACTGAAGGAATATATCATATTTCTCATAATCAAGCGAAAGAATTGGGGTATGATAATCTGGATGAAATTGGAATTTATGGATATCCTGGCATGTTGCCCCAAAAACTTGACAGTACTGATTTAAGTTTACATTCCATTCCCACCCAAAAAGCCGAAGAATCGCTTTTTTTCTATTTGGAAGGTCCGCATCGGTTCCTGATAAACGAGGGAAAATTAAATTATCAGCATCATTTTTATTCAGACACACTTTACTACCTGATCGGAAAAAAAACTTCCTCTACCGAAATCCCTATTCTTGAAACCCAAAATCCAAATACACCATCCGGTATTCTTGCCGATTTGCAGGTTTTAAAGTGGGAATCCGCGAATCTATTGTCCTCAGGCAGAAATTGGTATTCCGACCCGATTTTTGATGGACAGACCTTTTCCTTTTCTTTCCCGAAACCCGAAGGTTCTGAAAATAACCTGTGGCTGGATTTCAAATTGATGGGGCAATCTCTTAATGAAAACATTTTCACTATCAATGCCAATGGCCAAAGCCTTAAAACCGTAACAATACCCCCGATTACGAATTCAACATATGGTATCAAAGGGAGAGAGGAACTGTTTTTTGCCGAATTCGCGGAGTCTTCAAATGCAAAAATCAATATCACTCTTAACTACCGAACGGGAGATGTGAACGGTGTCGGGTACATTGATTATGCGATAATGGGAGCTGATTTTTCAGCTTTAAATCTCCAAAATGGAATATATTATAATGTAAATAATTCGATTGCCGACATTCAATCCTCTGAGAATCAAAAAATATGGAAAGTGACAAATCCTTTTCAGATCCGGGATTTAAAAGGCAACCATTCATTGAATCAGGGTGATAAAATAGTGGTTTTTGATCCGGATGAAACAAAACCTGTGGGAGATTTTCAGCCGGTGGACATGTCTCTCAGAAACCTGCGGATCAGTTCCCCTCTTCTTATCATTACCTCACAGCAGCTGATTTCTCAGGCAAACCGCCTTGCTTCGCACAAAAATGAACGCGGTATAGCAACTAAAGTAATCCTATTGGAAGATATTTATGATGCTTTTGGATATGGAACTCGGGATGTTGTGGCAATCAGAAATTTTATCGCCTTTCATTTTCAAACCGGAAAACAATTGAAGAATATTTTGCTTTTTGGAAAAGGAACATATGATTATAAGGGAAAAGTCGGTGGAAGACCTAACCTTGTTCCGACATATAGTTCGAGAAGCAGCCTTAATCCCCTAACTACCTATAGTTCAGATGATTTTTTTGGATTCGTAAATCATGGACAAGGGGAATGGAAAGAGTCTCCCTCAGGTGATGAAGTTCTACAGCTGGGCATCGGAAGAATCCCCGCTGTAAATGTGAGAGAGGCCGCAGAAATGGTGGGTAAAATCATTGCATATGAAAACGGAACCAACATCAAAGGGGATTGGAAAAGAAAGATAGCCTTTTTTGCAGACGATGCAGACAACAACATTCATCTCAATGATGCTGAAAGCCACGCCAGGTTTTTGAACAAAAACAACCCGGAATTCGAGATCATTAAGCTTTATTTGGACAGGTTCGAACAGATCCGGTCTGCATCAGGACAAATTTCTCCACAGGCCAGGGAAACCTTAAGGGAAACAGTGGAGGAAGGCGTCCTGATCCTGAATTATATCGGCCATGGAAATGAAACCACGCTTACAGCTGAGCAGGTTTTTAACATTAGGGATCTTGAAAATTGGCCGGAAAATCCATTTTTGCCGCTTATGGTCACCGCCACGTGTGAATTTGGCAGACATGACAGTCCCCTGATCAGGTCTGGTGCGGAAGAAATGTTATTTGCTCAAAACAAAGGTGCCATCGGAATGTTGACCACAGGAAGACCTGTTTTCAGCAGTATTAATTTTGCCCTGAACAAGGCTTTTATTGAGGCTGTTTTTGAGCAGGTAAACGGCGAATATCCTGATCTGGGAACCATATTTCTCAGGACTAAAAACAATAGTCTCAATGGCTCCTTCAACAGGAATTTTTCACTTTTAGGTGATCCATCATTAAAATTGGCCCTGCCTGATTTGAAAACTGAAATCGATGAGATTTTGGATATATCATTGGAACTCTCAACTGACACCTTAAACGCAAAACAGATAGTCCGGATAAACGGTCGTATTGTGGATCCTGTTTCCCAAGCATTTGTTCCGGGCGCAAAGGGTATTTACGAATTGATGATCAGTGACAAGCCAATCAAGATCCGGACAAAGGGTGATGAAAGTGAAGCGACGGTCTTTTTGGAAGAAGGGGGTTTTCTTTTCAAAGGAACAGGCGAAGTAAACGATGGAGTTTTTTCCTCTGAAATATTTATTCCCAAAAACATCGATTACGAATTCGGATCAGGGAAAATACGTGTATTTGCTCAAATCGGAACAGATAATCAAGAAGCAATGGGTGCTCAAAATATAGTTGTTGGAGGAACTTCTGATCTCCAAAGTATAGATCAGGAGGGACCAAAAATTTCCTTGCAATTCGGAGATGGTACCGAACTTAATCCCACTTTTAATTCTACTAAAATACCTCTGCTGGTAAATCTTGAGGATGAAAGCGGAATCAATGTTTCCCCTAAAAACATAGGCCAGGACATCAGCATCAGTATAAATGGTGATTCCCCCGTTATACTTAATGAATCTTTTAAGGCAAATAATGGAACCTATAAAATAGGGCAGATCCAAACTTTGATGGAAGGATTTAAAGAAGGTGAAAATGACGTTGTTTTTGAGGCGTGGGATAATGTGGGAAACAGCAGCAGGGTGAGTCAGGAAATTATTGTTCAAGGCAGCCTCGAAGTCCGGATTCTCGAACATATGACTTATCCCAATCCTGCCTCAGAAAAAAGCAAATTCAGAATATCCCATAACAGGCCAAAAGAAAACATACTGGTCGTGCTGAGGGTTTACTCCACGATGGGCAACGAAATATTTAGAACACAAAAACGTTATGTGAAAGCCGAATCAGTTCTGGAGGATCTGGAATGGAATTTTTTGCATAACAAAACAAAAAATCCGGCAAAAGGAGTTTATATTTACGACTTAGAGCTCATTTCAGAAGTTGATGGAACCTCTGACAGAAAGGGTGGAAAAATAGTTATTCAATGAAAATATTCAAAAACAAATTCATCTTACCACTTTTTTTAACATCCATAGTACTATCCTTTCCAGCGGTAGCCCAGAATTCTACAATCATTTCAGGTCAGGATCCAAACAGACGCGTAATCACAACAGCTGTACCGTTTCTGAATTTTGCTCCTGACAGCAGGCATTCTGCAATGGGAGATGCGGGAGTGGCCACCTCTCCCGATGGAAATTCCGCTCACTGGAACGCCGGAAAATTAGCTTTTGTACGTGATGATATGGGTTTTTCCTTATCCTATTCACCTTGGCTGGGACGTTTGGTCAATGATATGTCGCTGAGCTATCTTACTTTCTACAAGAAAATCGATGAGGTATCCGCTTTTGGTTTGGACCTCAGATATTTCAACATGGGAGATATTCAGCTGACGGATGGTCGTGGAAATCCATTGGGGGAATTCACTCCCAGAGATATTGCCATAGGGGGTACTTACTCCAGAAAATTATCCGAAAATCTTGGCCTTGGAATTTCAGCAAGGTTCATTCACTCAAATCTTTCCGGCAGCATTTCTTCTGTGGGTGGAAGCGAGAGCAGACCCGGAATTTCGGTGGGAACAGATGTTGGATTATATTATAGCAAAGGGATCTTTACAGGAAACAGGGATGATAATTGGTCATTGGGTGCAACGATTACCAACATCGGACCCAAAATCACTTACAACAGTGCCGAAGATCTGGATTATATCCCTACTAATTTCAGAGTGGGTACAGCTTACACCTTCAACTTTGATGAATTTAATTCTCTAACCCTTGCTCTGGATTTCAATAAATTATTGGTTCCAACTCCTCCTATATACCGAAGAAATGAAGATGGCACCTTGTTTACAGATGAAAACGGAAACCTGGAAATTGCACTGGGCAAAGATCCGACAAGACCTCTGATATCCGGTATGTTCGGATCATTTGCAGATGCTCCCGGTGGATTCAGTGAAGAAATACAGGAAGTAATGATTTCCGCAGGTGTCGAATACCTCTATAATAATGTTTTTGCTTTAAGAACGGGTTACTTTTATGAAAACCCCAACAAAGGCGGAAGAAGATATTTCACAATGGGTGTTGGATTCAATTACAAAAAACTGGGATTTGACTTCTCCTACCTTGTGCCCCAGGTACAAAACCATCCACTGGCAGAAACGCTTCGTTTTTCATTGGCTTACAATATTTCCAATCAATGATTTTAGACCGCTCCAAAGCCCCGGAATTCCGGATACCGGAAGATATATCTTTGAAACAACCCACCAAAAGGACTCTTAAAAACGGAGTCCCTTTGTATTTTATACCCGCCCCTGAGATAGATGCCATCAAATTGGAAATCAATTCTGATTCGCAGAAAAACGGATCAATTATAGAAAAAAAACTGGCTGCCTATTTCACCCTCCACTTGACGATGGATGGTACAAAAAATAAATCCTCGGCTGAGCTTGATGATTTTTTTGACACTTATGCCAGCGAGGTGGAAATTGTTTCCAATTTTGAGCACAACGGTTTATCACTGCTGACCACCAAAAAACATTTTGCCAAAGTACTTCCTGTTTTTAGGGAGCTAATGACTGAGGCAGTTTTTCCTGAAAAGGAACTGCTGAAAAGAAAATCCCAAAAAACGCTAAGTATTACCATACAAAAAGAACAAAACGGCGTACGTTCCAGCCACCTGTTCAGGAATCAGCTTTTTGGGCCTCAACATCCATACGGTCAGATAGCTACAGAGAAAGATGTAGAAGAAATAAGCAGAGAAGATTTAACTGAGTTCTATGCGAATTCCCTCTGGATGAATCCGGAAATATTTGTTACCGGAAATCTTGATAATGACGAGCGGGACCTTATTGAAAAAGAACTGGAAAGCTTGCCTGCGGTATTTGTCCAAACCGTCTCTCCCCATTTTAAAAACACGCAGCAGCAACGGGTTCATGAATTAAGACCAAAATCCTTACAATGCAGCCTGCGGATCGGATGTCATCTTATTCCGAAAACCCACCCTGATTACTTAGCATTATCTGTATTCAACACCATTCTTGGAGGTTATTTTGGTAGCCGGTTGATTAAGAATATCCGGGAGGAAAAGGGTCACACCTATGGAATTTATAGCAGTATCGGTAGCCTTAGAAACTGTGATTATTGGGTAGTGATGGCAGATGTCCAGAAGCAATATGTAGATGAGGTGATTGTTGAGATTTATAAAGAACTGGAGCTGCTCCAGACCCAACTCGTACCTGAAGGGGAGCTGGAAGTGGTCCGGAACTATATGATTGGAAATTTTTTATCGAATTTCAGTTCAGCATTTGATCTGATGGAAAGATTTAAATCCATACATCAGGCAGGTTTGGATTATGGGTTTTACCAGGATAAGTTGAAATTCATCAGAAACTTCATGGCGGAAGACCTTTTGGCTGTCGGGCATAAATACCTGAACAGGGAAACAATGGTTGAGGTCATTGTGGGATAATCACCCTCTTTTAAATTTCAGATAAAGCCACGAAAGATCTAAGCGACTCCATGCCCAAAGGTTGAAAGCAGTATATTTTATTCCCTTTCCCCCTGCCTTTCCTGCAAGATCCAAGAAGCATTTTGCCACATCAAAATTAGCTGAACCCAATGCATGTTTGGTTTCGAACATGATCCTATTCATAAGCGCCGCATTCTCCTTTGGATTTTTATTCATGTCTTTGATTTTTTGACAAATCCGGAGTGTGGAAGGCAACATCCGGGAATTGAAGGGCCTGTATTGTTCGGTGGAAAAAGATTTTTCATGTATCCTTTTCCGGATGCCAATATGATCCGAATACACAACAGGATATATTCTTGCCAACCTCACCATGATATCAAAATCTTCATAAGTAAGTTCTTCATCATAGCCTCCTGCCGCTTTCAGTAGATTTGCACGAAAAACCAAGGTTGCCGAGCAGATACAATGTGATTGAACGATGTCGAGATACCGGTCACCTTCTTTAATTATTTCCTGTAATTTGCCAAACTCATCCCTTTTATAAAAGGACTTTTCCACACCGTTTTCCTCAAACAACAGCGCATCAGAAAAACTGAATGCTGCATCGGGGTCTTCCAATAACCTTTGAACGGATTTGTAAATATGATCGGCTTCCAGCAGATCATCTCCTGACAAATCAATCACATATTCACCCTTGCTCCTAGACAATGCCTGATTAAAAGCGCTGCAATAAGGAACTGTCTGCTGATGAAAAAAAGTATGAACGGAGAATTTGGGCCGGTTTAAGTTAACCCATTTCCGGAAAACTTTTACCGAATCATCCATGCTGCCATTTTCAATAAAGATCAGCTCCAAAACAGAATAATTTTGGGCTAGGATGCTGTCCAGAGTTTCCTCTATAAATGCGGCGTGATTATAGGAAGTGCAAATAATAGTAACTAATGGCAAATAATTTTTCATTGGTATTGAATCTGCCAGGTATATTTATTACTGTATTCATTGGCGGATTTGGATTTGAAAAACATCAGGTTGTGGTTAGGTTCATCTTCAAGAGCCGAGGTTCCAAAATCCAAAAAATCAACTTTGAGGTCAGCAGCAAGTTTTATCAAAGAAGTCATAATTAACTCCCCTGTGATACTGTTTTGATTTTTGGGATTAATCCCGGACAGGAAGTAGTACAGGCTATCCGAGGTCAGTTTAACCGCAAGCGCATGTGCTACTGCCCGCTCTTTTTGATAGATAGAAATGACGAAATACCGATCGGGAAAAGAAGAAACCTGTCTGATCAGCCGGTCTTCGGTAATGGATGATTTATAGCCACGGCTTTGATTCCACTCCATGATATCCTGAAGGAAATTAAAGCTCTGGATATGGGTTGTTGTGATTTCAAAACCGAGGTTTTTAATCTTTTTACTATATTTTAATTCCAGGGAAGCTGCTGCGTTCCTTAATTTTTTCTTTCCACAAAAAACCTGGTGGTTCATCACCTTCATCAATTTGAAACCTTCAGTAAATAAAAGGTAGGATATCAGATCGGATTGATTGCAGTATTCCCTTGGCGGCTGGATTACTGTTAGTGATTTGACTCCTCTTTCTTTAAGAGCAGTGTTTAAAGATTGGATAAAAAAAGAAATTGCTGCTGAGGAAAGATTGGAAGCTGTCCAGATTCCTCCAAAGGGGCTTTCCTTTAATGAATATCCGTGAAAATCCCCATGAATGGCAATAAATATCTGACCTTTGAGCTCTTGCTTTTTGAACAGCTGACCATGCAGATAAGAAATTGCTAAATCAGGCTTTAAATTCTGCAAAAAATAATCATGAACTCCACCTTGGAAGTCCTTCAGATGAAAACTATGATTCGCCTTAATATTGTTTTTAAAAGTTTCCAATTACTGCCTTTTTAGCGGAATAATTTTCCTTCCCTGTTTTTTTAATTTCAATATAAAGAAATGATCACTACTTTTTTTTAACATGGGGAAAATAGAACTTCCCTAAAATTAGAACTAATTTAATGAATACCTCCACTCTCCTTTTCATTTTATTAATTTTGGAAAATTAAATAGGATTGATCTAATCCTTCTCAAACTTTCAATTCACCTTAATATTAAATGGAGGATACGTTTTTAACATTAAAAAAAGAATCCGAAGGATTGTATAAAGAAAAAGGAAGCAAATTTTTAGGCTTTGCTTTTCCTGTAGAAAATGAGGAGGACATCAAACCGGTTCTCGATTCTTTAAAAAAGAAATATCATGATGCGAGACATCATTGTTACGCTTATATGTTGGGGATTGATAAGCTTAATTTCAGGACAAATGATGATGGAGAACCCAATCATTCTGCGGGTGATCCGATTCTGGGCCAGATCCGTTCCCATGAACTGACGAATGTTTTGATTGTTGTCATCCGATATTTTGGTGGCACTAAACTCGGTGTTGGGGGCCTTATCAAAGCCTACAAAACCGCTGCTTCGGAAGCAATCCTAAACAGTGAAATCATTATTGCGTTCGTCAAGAAAAAGCTGGTTATTCAATTCGATTATCTTTCCATGAACGAGGTCATGAAAATGATCAAAGAAGATGAACTGGAAATCATTGATCAATCCTTTGATATTTCATGCCAAATCAGTGTTGAAGTTAGGTTAGGAATTTTACCGGGAGTTCTTGAGAAAATTGATAAAATGGAAAATGTGCTTCTTATCAGCGATTAAAAAAATCATCAAAATAGCCCTGATATTGAAGTTTTTTGAAGATCTGTAAACATACCCAAGCATCTGTTGCAGCATACAGCTTCTGCTTGTCTGTCAATTCAGGCGCCTCCCAGTTGGAAACCTGTTCGGATTTGGATATCCTCATATTCAAGACCATTGCAGCAAGATTCCTGACACCGACATTTTGAAAACCCACCTTCTTAAGCTCATCATTAAGGTCAAAGAAACTCTCAGGCATAAAACCCACACTTACCTTTTTGAGGGCCCTGAGATCATCAAGAACCGCTGCTCCTACTTTAATGAAACCTGGTTCTTCCAAAAATTCCTGAATGATTCCGGGTAAACCTACATGATTGATCCGGATCAAAAAAGACATATCGTCCGTTGACAATTGCAAAAGGGACACATAATGCTGAGTCCCCCGGGAAAAAGTAGGCTTTGTTTCCGTATCGAACCCAACAAGTTTGTGCATTCTGAGTTCATCAATGACTTCTTTAATCTGATCTTTGGAATTCACGAGAACTATTTCTCCTTCAAATTGACCTAGAGGCAATTCATTGATTTCTGCTTTTGTGATGCTTTTAACGATCATGTTACTAATTCTTTTTTAATCCCCTCCAACTCTTCTTTCGAATAAAAGTTGATACCCAGTTTGAGGTATCCAAACAGGATGGTCATGAAAGGACTGATTATATTAAAAAAACAATAAGGTGCATATACGAGTGTTGCCACACCAAGGACTGAAGCCTGTGTCGCCCCACAAGTATTCCATGGAATCAATACTGAGGTAACGGTGGCACTGTCCTCAAGAGTTCTACTAAGATTTTCGGGTTTAAGGCCTCTTTTTCTGTAAATATCCGCATACATTCTTCCCGGAACCAGAATTGCCAAATATTGGTCCGAGGCAGTCAGGTTAAAGAAGACACAGGTGGCGGCAGTCGATGCTATCAAGGAGCCCACGGTGTGGACTTTTTTGATCACTGCATGCGCAATCACCTTGAGCATACTGCTTTCTTCCATAATTCCTCCAAAAATCATCGCACAGATAATCAACCAGATGGTATTCAACATTCCGGACATCCCCCTGGTAATCAAAAGTTCATTGACAATTTCATTGGTGGTGATGATACTGATTTCGCCATATAGGGCCATCATAACTGCTTTAAAGGAATTATACGCATATCCTCCCTCCTCGTTGGCGATGGTATAGATAATCTGAGGTTGGAAGACAATGGCAAATACTCCACCCAATAATGCGCCTGCAAATAAAGCCGGAACCGCCGGGACTTTCTTCACGATCATTGCCAAAACCAACACAGGCACAACAAACAACCACCCGTTGATGTTGAATTTTTCTGAAATCGTATTCGAAATATCCCTCACCTGATCAACTGATCCTTCTGCTCCCGTAGTGAAACCTATGACAGCGAAAATCACCAATGTTATCAACATAGAAGGAATTGTTGTCTTGGCCATATGCCTGATGTGGGTAAACAAATCCGTTCCCGCCATGGCCGGGGCCAGATTGGTCGTGTCCGAAAGCGGAGACATCTTATCCCCAAAATAAGCTCCGGACAATATTGCTCCGGCAATAATTCCTTCACTGAATCCCAGTGCTTTTCCAATTCCCAACAGCGCAACACCAACTGTGGCCACCGTGGTCCAGCTACTTCCCGTGGCAACGGAAACAACCGCACTGATGATGCATGCAGCCAGTAAGAATATGGTCGGATTTAGAATTTGAAGTCCATAATAAATCATCGCAGGTACCACACCACTCAACAACCAGGTTCCGGCAAGAGAGCCGATCAGCAATAAAATCAATATACTTGGCATCGCAGAACTGATGCTTTTGACAATGCCGTCCTGTAATGTTTGCCAATCAAAATTCAATCTATAGACAGCTACAAGACCTGCGACAGCCGCCGAGAGTAATAATACAATCTGATTAGATCCGGACAATCCATCAGTTCCGAAAACCCAGATATTGACAACCAGCAAAACAATTAAAAAAAGAATGGGGAAAAGGGCTTCTCCTAATGCCGGCGTTCTAGGATTTTTTATCATTAAATACTTTTTGAAATTAGATGGCTGAAATTAATAAAATTTTTGCTGATTTTACACTTCTTCAAAAAGACTGACCAGTTCCCGAGCCGTCTGCCAACCTATCGCCACGCCCATTCCCCCAAGCCTGACTGCCACACCAACATTTGGAAAAGGCATTTCGATAATGGGTTTTTTATTCGGTCCGAAGGCCATTATGCCACTCCATTCCATTTCTATTTGTGGACAATACCCCGGAAAAACTATCTCTTCAATTATACCCAAAAGGTAATCCCTTATTTCCTTATTGATACCAAAATCAGTTGTTTTTTCTGCTTCATTGGCCATATTCCTGCCACCACCAATCAATAATTTGTTTTCAATATTTCTAAAGTACACATAGCCTTTATCATAATGAAAAACACCTTTCCATGGAATAGGTTGTGGTAAGGATGTAGTCATCAAAATCAATCCCCGACCCGGACGAACATCCATTTCGGGAAATAAATCCGATGTAAAAGCATTGGTACATATGGCCAAATGGCCGGCTTCGAAACCGATATTGGATCCTGTCACTGCATCTATAACAAATATTTTTTTTTCCTGTGGAATAATGTTGTGTACACCTGCTCCTGTAATGATTTTAATTTGGAGATCATTGCATTTTTTCCATAGGGCCTTCAGGAATTTTCCGCTATCCAATGCTCCTTCAAACTGATTGCAAACTACCTCCTTTACTTTTGCTCCAAAGCTAAATGATCGGGGTGCAGAAACAAGGCTGAAAACTTCTTGACCAAAAACAGGCAACAGCAGTTGATTGATTGTAGAAAGCTGTTCCAGGGCTGGAAGTTCCTTGTCGGTGATGAGTTCATAACCCTTGTCCGATTCATAGCCCAGTCTATTGTCTCCAAAGACTCTCCGAATGGACAGCAAACCGGAATAACGGCGCTCCACCAAAGAAAGCATATCCGACTCGGACATATTGGACAAGTCATCTATAATTTCTGTCAAGCTACCAAAGCAGGCAAAACCGGCATTTCGGGAGCTGGCTCCGGAAGGAAAAATTCCTCTTTCAAGAACAAGCACTTCTTTTTCGGGAAATCGTTCCTTGTACTGAATGGCTGTTGACAGTCCAACAATTCCTCCTCCAACAACAATCAGATCATATGCGATAAAGTTTTTCTTTTCCCAGTAGCTTAACATTCTTTATTTACTTTAAAGAAATTTCAAGGCTATTTATTAAATTAATGCACGTAATCCAATCTTCACCAGCTAAAGATCTGAACCCATGCGAAAAATAGATGCCTTATTATACGAATATGGGTTGAGCCATAAAAATGAAACCAACAAAACCATCCATTGGATATGTGTTCCTGCAATTTTCTTCAGTATCGTGGGTCTGCTTTTCAGTATACCCGCCGACGGATTGCAATCTCTTTTACCGTTTTTAAAAGGTTTTGCAAATTGGGCGACTATTGTTTTAATTCTTGTCCTCTTTTATTATGTATCGCTTTCGCCGCCTTTGGCTTTAGGAATGTTGTTGTTTTCAGCAATTTGCCTCGCTTTGGCTAATTTGATCCACCTGGTTTCTCCCATTCCACTCTGGGCAGTAAGTCTTTTTATATTTGCCATATCCTGGATCTTTCAATTTTACGGCCACAAGATCGAAGGAAAAAAACCTTCGTTTATAAAGGATGTCCAGTTTTTGTTGATCGGCCCTGCTTGGCTGATGCATTTTATTTACAAAAGATTCGGATTTGCATATTGATCAGCGATTCACCTATGATTGCTTTCAAATCCGTTTTTTAGGCCTCCACATTGGAGAATTGTAAAAGTCACCTAACCTTAAACTCAAAGTGATTTTCAATATAAGGTTACCAAAACATTTATTTTCCAAAAATTTCAGCTGGTTTATCGTATTTTTAAAATTGATTCAGTCTACAGACTTCAAGTGTTTATATGAATTATCTTTCTTTAGCTTCAGTAGAATTCCCTTTACTTTCAGATATAGTAGTCATTTTTGGATTGGCCACATTGGTGATTCTTTTGTTCATGCGACTCAAAATCCCAACCATTATCGGGTTTTTGTTTACAGGTGCGATAGCGGGTCCCTATGGTTTGTCTTTGGTTGCGGCTTCTACGGCGGTGGAAATGCTATCAGAAATTGGCGTGATTCTTTTACTGTTCGTTATAGGGATGGAATTTTCGCTCAAAAGTTTACTCTCCATAAAAAAAGCGGTATTTATCGGAGGGTCATTACAGGTTTTCCTAACCATATTGATCACCACACTTCTGGCACATCTATTTGGTTTTGCGTGGAATATTTCGGTTTTCATGGGATTTCTTTTTGCGCTGAGCTCCACCGCCATTGTACTTAAATTACTTCAGGAGGCCGGTCAGGTGAATACGGTTTCGGGTAGGACCACCTTGGCCATTCTGATTTTTCAGGACGTGATTATTGTTCCCCTGATGCTTTTCACACCTATGCTGGCAGGAGAAACCGAAAACATTGCCTTATCCTTGTTGATTATGGCTTTGAAGGGCGGCCTGGTAATTTTGATAACCATTATAAGTGCAAAATATCTTATTCCGAACCTTCTTTTCAGAGTTGCCAAAACCCGAAGCGAAGAATTGTTTCTGCTCAGCATCATTGTCACCTGTTTTGCAGTTGCCTATCTGACTTCTCTCTTGGGATTATCTCTTGGATTGGGAGCCTTTCTGGCAGGTTTGATTATCAGCGAATCCGACTACAGCCATCATGCCACAGGCAAAATACTTCCCTTCCGTGAGATTTTCTTGAGTTTCTTTTTTGTTTCCGTGGGAATGCTGTTTGATATCAGCTTTCTGGTTTCAAATATTTTTACGATTCTGGCACTGACGGTCCTGACGATTGTGATAAAGTTTATATTGGTCTCCATTTCGGTAAAATCGATCGGACAGGGACTTCAGGAATCTTTTGTGGTTGGTTTCTCGATTTTCCAGGTAGGCGAATTTTCCCTTTTATTAGCCAAGGAAGGACTTCAGTACAACCTTTTGGATGACACCACCTACCAATATTTTTTAGCTATCTCTATTCTGACAATGGCTTTAACACCTTTTGTATTGAAGCAAAGACAAAAGCTGGCATCCAAGGTTCTGAACATCCCCTTACCTAAAAAACTGCATAAAAAATTCGCCACAGGGCCAGGAGCCTCTCCAGAGGTTTATTTGGAAAAGGACGGCTTAAAAGACCATCTGGTAATAATAGGATATGGTCTTAACGGTAGGAACCTATCCAGAGCTGCAAACTCCGCAAATATTCCATATGTCATTGTGGAAATGAATCCTGAAACCGTGCGAAACGAAGCGGCAAAAGGGGAACCTATAGTTTACGGCGATGCCTCAAACGAATCCATTTTGGAGCATGTGAATATCCACAAGGCAAGAGTGGTGGTTATTGCCATTTCCAATCCTGATGCTACCAAAAGAATCATCACCAACATCAAGCATATCACTAAAAATCCTTTTGTAATTGTCAGAACCAGGTATGTGAATGAAATGGAAGAAAACCTGAAATTAGGTGCTGACGAAGTTATACCTGAAGAATTTGAAACCTCTATAGAAATTTTCACCCGGGTTCTCGACAAGTACCTGGTCCCTAGACACGACATTGAAAAATTCACTGAAGATGTCAGATCTTATAATTATGAAATGTTCCGGAAAACTTCCCCGGATACAGATTCAAAGTTTAAGCTGGATTTGCCTGAGATCAATTTTGCTACCCTCAAAGTAGAAAAAGACAGCGGAACTTATATCAACAAACCTATAAAAGATGTCCATCTGCGGGAAACTGCCGGCATCAATCTGGTTGCCATCAAACGGAAAAACAAAACCATTACTCAAATCACCGGTGACCATAAACTGAAACTCGGAGATCTGCTATATGTCGTGGGAAAACCTGATGCCATTGAGGCCTTTGAAACCGAAATTGAAATAGATTGAGCCTTATTCAGGAATTGTAAATTGAATATTCTGGATCTCCCTTAGGGCTGCGATGTTCTTTGCGCTGTTGATGTTGTCCAGAATGGATTTCTTCTCTCTCGCTGTCAGCCTCCAGTTCAAGGAGGCTCTTTGCGTCTCGATTTCTTCCTGACTTACCTCAGCCGAAGGCTTGTTGGAATATCTCTCTTTGAGATATTGATCCACACTATATTCAAATTCAATCTTTTCCAGATCGAATTCGAGACTTTCTTTCATGTAGTTAAAAAGCACTTCATTGTTTAGCGTTTGGACATTATCCCAATTGATATAAATGTTTTTAAGTGGAGTGGACAATTTTTGCAGAATAGTGGGTGGTTTTTTGGGTTCAATTTCTGTGGATTTCTCCGAATCACGAATAGTCACCAAAGTTACTCCTGAGGTGTTCTCTTTGATCCAATTCTGAAATATGTACATAAACCGGATAGCATCCTGAATCCCGAAGTTATCGGAAAGTCCCGCATCCATGGTTTCCATCCTCGGGATTGACGGCAATTGAATATGTGGTGTAATGAAAGGGAAAGTGGCACCCATCCGTAGCGCACTGAGAAATCTTAGATTAGGTGCATCATGTCCGGCAAAAAACCGCTGAAAGTCTATAGATTGGCTTTTTTCATCAGGTCCTTCACTCCTTTCTATTGATATGCCCATATAGGCCATTGAATGTGGCGAAATAAACAGCTTTCTTCCATCATTAGTGATGAGTGGCGCAATGGGAAGCATCGGTATCTTACTCTCATATTCAGGGACCCTATAACTCTTAAGGGGTTTGTCCAGAACACCTTCTGTATTGATATTCAGCTGGTTTTCAAAAGCATATCCCCGATCTTTGAGGTAAAGCCTTCCATTATATTCAAAATATTGGTTTCTGATCAACAAATCATTGACCAACAAAGTGAAAATGATTGGGTTTAGATTATCAGAGGAAATCTGATCGAGGTATTTCCGAGCATAAATATCTATGGAAGGATCATCCAGCGACCTTAAGTATATTTCTCTGAAAAACGCAGCTCCAACTGTCCCTCCCGAAGCTCCGGTGATCATCTGAGTATGATTGAACAACCTGCCATCACTGACCTTTTCGGCATTTTGCAGCACATTTAAAGTCCATAGTGCAGAACGTTGGCCTCCACCACTGGTGGTGATAAATACCATTCTGGGGTTTTGGTCTTCGGGAAATTTATTTCGCCAATTTTGGAGAATCCCTAGCGTATAATCCTTGTCTTTTTGGATACTGTCAGCATGGAGAAGCTGCTCAAGATATTCCAAACTATAATCAGCCGGAGGGATATTGTAATTCAGACCGAAGGCCGTATGGGGCCGGTTATAGAATTCGGTGCCGGTCATATAATTAAGCAAGACCAAGCCGCCCAACACTAAAGGAATTGCCCAATCTCTTAACCAAAATGCCACAGCTCCTACCAGCATCATCAATACAGCAAGTAAAAGCAGGCCGCTCATGGCTGCAGGTATCTGAAGAAACGGGTATTCTCTGAAAAACCCCAGGAATAAGATCAAAAAAATCAGTAAAGCCTGGATGATAAAAAGATTGAGATGATTCTGATCGAATACCCGAAACAGCTGATATCCTTGATATTTGGAAAAATCCCGGACGACTGATTTGAATCCGGATTTATAATCCAGATAATTCAGAACTTGCTTTTCGTGATGTCTGCTCTCTTTGATTTGGCGTAGCATATTGGCGCGGGAAATATTGACTTTTCGCATTTGCTTTTCCACAGAATCCGCAAATAGGATGAAAAAATCCTTGTTGGTAAAGCTCAAATAGACAAAAACAACAGCATAGGTCATGACTGTTCCCAGAATAAACCCCAGTATATAACGCACGATTTCCCAGTTGCTCGGAAGTTCATTATCCAACTGAAAAGCTATGAAGCTATAGAGGTAAATTATGTAAAATATCAATGGAATAATGGAGTTGTTGACACAAAACTGAATGAAGGGTCTTTTGATGACCGCTAGAAACCTGTATCGCACAGCATCCAGAATATAAGTGGTCATATGAAATGCCATCGTAAAAATAGCCAGCCCAATACCCATTAGAAAAAATCCTTGCCAGGAAACTGCATTCAGGTATTCCGGGTCCAAAAACAAAAAGGGAATTCCCAACACAGTTCCGAAATTTTGCAAAACTATTAAGGTGAGCAGAATCCAAAAAAATATAAGAAACAGATTTTTTTTAAAATGAAGCAGCAATAGCTGGATCGGAAAACTATAAAGCACGTTTTTCCACATAGAAAATTATTTAAATAATAATTTACGCCAAATTTTGAGAGCGAAACAATTTCCGGATAAAAAGCAACATAAGTAAATCAATATCTTCTTTTCTTCGGTAAGTGTACTGGCTTTTATAAAAGGAGTTGGACTGCAGAAGAAATCTTCTATTGTGAGATATATTCAGTCGAAGCAACACGGATTTAACCATATGCTTGTGAAAAAAAGTCACTAATACCATCAGGGCTGTATTCCCGTTTCCCAATTCTTCATTTTCATTGGTGCTTTTGTCAATATATCTTACCTTCGCAGCAGAAAAAACTAATCAAAAAATATGAGAACCTGGTTTTTGTGCAAGGTAAAATACGCCAAAGAAAGTGAGCAGGGAATGCTCAAAAATGTTTCGGAACAATACTTGGTAGATGCGGTGTCTTTTACCGAAGCCGAGGCACGGATTTACGATATGTTGGGATCAGTTATCAGAGGTGATTTTCAAGTTACCAATATCAGTAAAAGCAATATCGTAGATGTTTTTTTCTACGACGATATAGATGTGTGGCATAAGTGTAAAATCACCTATTTAGTAGCCGATGCTGATAGTGGAAAAGAGAAAAAAGTCACTCAGTTTATGTTGGTAACTGCCCATGATGTGAAGGAGGCTTATGAGAGGATCTTCGAAAGCTTAAATAATATGCTGGTAACCTTCAGAGTTCCCGACATTACTGAAAGTTCTATAGTTGAAATATTCCCGTACGAAAAAGAGGATGATCTCAATCCTTCAATTCCCGAAAATTTAAAACCTGTGAGAGAGGTTGAACCGGAATTTCAAGATCATACCGAAGAATAAAAAAAGGAGGCAAGAACCTCCTTTTTTGTTTGTAAAAACTCAGATATCCCTTGTATCCGTTATGGTCGCAGCTGATTTGCAATTACAAATCTGATAAGATCATCTAAGGGAATGCCTGCTCTCTCGGAAGCATCAGCTATGTCTTCTCTGCTTACCTGTGCTGCAAAATTTTTATCCTTCAGCCTTTTTTTTACGCCTTTTACTTCCATTCCCTCATATCCCTGAGGCCGCATCAGAGAATATGCATGAACAAAACCTGAAAGTTCATCAAAAGCATATAACATCTTATCCATTTCTGAAGTTGGTTCCACACCGAAATACCTCGGACCGTGACTGGCAATAGCTTTAATAATCCTTGGATCTATTTTTCTTGACTCCAGTTCTTCTATGATTTTTCCGCAGTGATCGTCGGGCCACTGATCCCAATCAGCATCATGAAGGAGGCCGCTTAGGTACCACATGTGCTGTGTTGATTCATCATAATTTTTATATCCGGCGTATTCTTTCATTAAATGCCCAACCTGCTTCATATGAACCTTTAATTTTTCATTTTTTACCCATTCATTTAAAAGTGCCTCAGCTGCCTCCAAGTGCATCAAATTTCCTGTGTTTTCCTGAGATCCAAATTTGGATCTATTGAGAAAAAGATCTTTTTCCATATTAATTAAATTCAGCGTAAAGTAATTGGAAGATAGATTACTGTATTACACATTGTTTATTTTGCTTTTTATATTCTAATTATTTAAATTTGAAAAATCTGTAGAATGTGAACCACAAAATTAACACATTGACCCAACATAACAATTCTTTGATCCACTCTGATTTTCTCTATTATTTTCAGATGGATAAAGATGGGAAAATTTTATTCTCCAACAACAAATTTCAAAAACAACTCTCCTTGTATACCAACTCGACAGGAAGTAGCTTGTTTGAGGATTATCTTTTTACCATCGATTTTTCGAATTTTAAGCAAATGCTAAATAAAGCACTTGAAACGGATAAACGGAGTTTTGTTATGGAATCCAGAAAAATCAGATCCGATGGCAGTGATTTTCATTGGACCCGCTGGGAATTTTCCATATTCAAGGACATCCTAGGCAATGTTCAGGTTTCTGCCTTGGGACATGATATTCAGAAGTTTAACGAAAAGAGTCTGACTTTTCCAGATTTTGCCTATGAATATCAAATCAAGAATGAAATTATGGAAGGTTTATTTGATGACAGTCTAATTGGGTATTGGGTTTCGGACTTGGATAAAGGAAAGGATCAAATGAGCAATACCTTAAAGAAAATGTTGGGTTATAATGACTGTCAGGATTTCCAAACAGACGTGAAATGGCAAAATCACATTGATAAAGAGGACAAAATAAAAGTGGAATCAAGGCTTGAGGATCATTTCAAAAGCATAGGAAAAAATCCCTTTCATTGTGATTTTAGATTACGGACGTTGATTGGCCTCGAATTGTGGGTAACCGGATACGGTAAAGTAATCAAATGGGATCTGGATGGAAAACCACTTTCTATGGTTGGTTGCTTTTTTAATGTTTCAGATAAAAAGAAATCAGAGTTTTTGTTGGAGAAGCAAAGTCAGTTTTTAAAAGACCTTACCTTCAATCAGTCGCATCTGATGAGGTCGAAGCTTGCAAATATTATAGGTATTCTAGAATTAATGGACCTCCGGAGCTGTAGTAAGGATATCAATTTCTATCTGGAAATTATCAGTAAAGAGGCTAAAAAGCTGGATGAAGTTTTACGGGACAGCATCTATAATTCAAGTGCTTTGGATAATGATATAAGCCCTATCTGATTCATCCGCAAAATTATTCTCCGCAATATCCACAAAAGCACTTGCCCTTTGAGGAAACGAATCATTTAGCAATAATATCTTGAAAAGGAATATGAATTCCTTTTTTATATACAAATCCAGGAAATCTTCATCGTAAGAAAAACCTCGGAGGTTCATAAGAAAATTCATGCCTCCAAAAAATTCAACTTGATTTTGAGGAGAGTAATAGATAGGTCATTTTCACGGTTAAACCATTATTGATCGTTTTTAATCCATCTCAATGATTATGACCGGGAACAGGCATATCAATTTTTGGATTTACCGTAACCTTTGCTCCCGGTTCGTACTCCTGCTTCACCTCACCACATGTAAGCATTTGGTCACCAAAATAAGGATTTTGGATTTCTTTTTCAGCACTTAACCAATATGCTCCCTGATCCCGGAAGGCCATGGGACAGTATTGTTTGTACAGTACATTATCTTCCACGCCAAAATATTCCACTGCTTCTATCAGATTATCAGACAAGACTTCAAATTCCTTCCGCTGTTCCTCTATATCAACTTTTTGCTGGATTTCATCCAAACTGCCCTGAATCGGTTTTAACAAACTCATCCAAACGTCATGTGCATTATCTTCAAGCAGTCCCATTTGAACACTCCCCAATGCAGTTTTGATTTTGGGAACGGCGGCCTGAGTTGCCTTTACATCCGTTTTTACCAAAGCGTTTTTCAGGGATAAATAAGCCTGCACTACAGATGACAATTGTTTTCTGAAATCGTCAGGCACATCCAAAGTTTTAATTTCAGGTCTATTCATCATACTGTAGTTTCCGGTCAACTGTGCTGCGGCATCAACCGCAAACACTCCGTTTGTCACCACTTCTTCACCTGGTTCCAATCCTGATTCGACTAAATATTGATCTCCCGCTCTGGGTCCCAAGATTATCTCGCGCATTTCGAAAGCAGGAGCGGATTTTGTTCCTTTTTGCAAGTAAACAACAGATCGCTTACCTGTCCAAAGAACTGCGGATCTAGGTATCAATAGTCCTTGTACGGCGGTTATTCCCTCCGTTTCGATCAAACCTGTAACAAACATACCCGGTTTTAATTGTTGAGCGGGATTAGTTGCTTCCGCCCTGATGGCCAGGGTTCGCGTGTCAGGATTCAGTATGGGATCAATAAATGAAACCGTTGCCTCAAATTCTTTTCCCGGCAAAGCATTGACAGTAAACGTAACTTGATCACCTCTGCTGATCCCTCCGAGATCCGATTCATATGCATCCAAAACCACCCAAACCATACTCAAATCGACTATTTCGAACAAAGGAGTTCCCCTATTCACAAAATCACCTACAGAAACATTCCGTGCTGTGACTACGCCTGACGCTTCTGCCACTATATCAAACTGGGTTTTGAGCTCACCGGAATTCTCTAATTCTTTGATCTGGGTTTCAGAAATATTCCAAAGTCTGAGTTTTTCTCTAGCAGCCTCGTAAAGTGCCGGATTGGAAGCTTTCATTTTCATTGTCTCCAACAATTCCTTTTGTGCATTTACCAAATCAGGGGAATAGACTGTAGCCAGTTTTTGACCTTTACGAACTTCCTGACCTGTAAAACTCACAAACAAATGCTCAATCCTTCCTGCGTAATTAGCGGTCAAACTAGTAACCCGCTGTTCATCCTTCTGAATCTTTCCTGTCAATTGGATGGTATTGCTGGACTGACCTGATTCTACAGTGGTGGTCATGACGTTGGAAAGCGCCATAGCCTCGGGTGTCATTTCCAGAATGTATGGATCGGATTCTCCGCTACTCTGGCTTACAGGTGTAAGTGCCATGCCACAAATCGGACACTGGCCCGGTTCATCCTGACGGATCTGGGGATGCATGGAACAGGTATAAACCGTTCCATCATCGGCAACATGAAGATGTTCTTCTTGATTGCCATCACCTTTCAACATCCAACCTGCCACACCTCCAAAAAAGAGGCAGCCGAGGATAATTATCAAAATTTGTCTGTTCTTTTTCATCATGTTTTCAATTCTTTCAATAACCAATCAACTTTTCAATTCCTGCATATCCAATATATTGTTCAATTATCGTGTCCAGAAGATTTAACCGATAATCCAAAAGCTCCCTCTGAACCGTAAGCACTTCTTCAAATGAAGTTCCCTCTGTTGCATAGGAGGTGACCATCAGATCAAGTGTCTGTTGCATTAAAACAATCTGTTCGTTCAGCAGGTCGATCACCCTTTCTGTATTCCTGATATCTCTTATCAACTCATCGTGCTGGGTGATGAGTGAATTCTCGATATTTTCTTTCCTGAAATCAGCCGCCTCTCTTGATAAATCAGCTTCCTTTTGCATGGCTTTGAATTTCTTTCTATAAATAGGAAGCGTCATGGTCACCATCGGCATAAACATGTTCTTGCCCATTCCGCCAGGCATATATTCCATTCCCTCCATACCGATCATTCCTGATTCAGGCCTTGGAGAAAAAACCATATAATTAATGCCTGCTCCGATCATGGGCCTTCCCTCCAACTTTGCCATCTCTCCCTGTACACGAAATGCAGCACTTTCGGCATCAAGCATTTTAAGCATAGGATTTTGAACCAGAATACTATCCAGCTGCCATTCTGCATCCGGGGAAATTTTTTTGGGTATCAAGTTATTTTCAAGCTCAATATCGGCTTCTCTATCCCTGTTGAGCAGCAGGTTAAAACGGGTTATCAATGGAATTTTATTTGCTTCAAATTGTTGCAACTGGCTTTCAAGTGCTTTTATTTGAACCTGAAGCCTTAAAACATCAGTTAATTTCCCGCCACTTCCGGAGCCACCCATTCCTCCTGACATACCGCCGGATACTTGGCTTTGCCTCCCAGCTGATGATCCGGTAGACCCTCCCATATTCATCGATGTTGATGATGGTGTGCTGACTTGGGGATCTGCTTTTTTTATGGCTGTTGAGACAGAAGCTGCCGCTTCGCCTGTGCTTCCACCTTGATATCTGATAATGGCCAACCTTTCCATTAGTCTCAGGATTTCAAGATTGTCCTCAGTAATTTCGATTTCATTCTGAATTTGATGCAATTGATAATAAGTACTTTTCACTTCAAACAAAAGCTGGTTCCTAACATCTCTAAATTCCTCATATCTTGCTTCAGCCATAAATGCAGCCTCATCCTTTTGGGTTTTAAGCATTCCGAACCAGGGAAACATCTGCATCAGAGATATTTCGGTGCGCTGATTTCCCATCAAAGTTTCCATGGGTTTTAAAAACAAGCCGATTGTAAGTTCAGGTGCTGACAAACTTCCCACCTGATCCACTTTTTGCAATGCTACCTGATATTGATTGAATGCAGATTTCAATAAAGGATTGTTTTCAGCTGCTGTCTCCAAATATCCATCAATTTTCTCCTGAGCTTGTAGAGGATTTGAATTGACTATAATAAGAAACAATAAAGCAGCAACCCCTTGAAGATTGGTTTTGGAATAATTTTTATACTTTTTCATCGATCCATTTCTTTTAATTCTTTTTAGAAGATCACTTCCAACTTTTGATTTATTGTCTTCTAGAGTAGTTTAAAGGTCTGTTCCCACTTATCTATTCACCCTGAGTTTTACTTCCTTATATTTTCCATATAAAACGGGCACGATAAATAAGGAAATCAACGCCACAGACATGCCTCCAAATGCAGGAATTGCCATTGGTATCATGATGTCAGAGCCTCTTCCTGAACTTGTCAGAATTGGAAGCAAGGCTAACAATGTCGTGGCAGTTGTCATCAGACAGGGCCGCACTCTTTTAAGACCTGCTTCGAGTACAGCCTTTCTTATTTCAGCTTTAGATTCCGGTTGGATCCGATCAAAACTCTGTTTAAGGTAAGTGCCCATGACCACTCCGTCATCCGTTGCAATACCAAATAGTGCGATAAATCCCACCCAAACGGCTACGCTGAGGTTGAAGGTTTTCATCTGGAAAAGCTCCCGCATGTTTGTTCCAAGAAAATCCACATCAAAAAACCACGGCTGCCCATATAACCAAAGCATCAGGAACCCACCAGAAAAAGCCATGGCAATTGCGGAAAATATCATAAGGGCCATTGCTGTGGATCGAAACTGAAAGTACAAAATCAGGAAAATGATAATCAGACAAAGAGGAACCACAATCGCCAGCCGGTTTTCTGCCCTTACCTGATTTTCGTAATTTCCTGAAAACACATAACTCACTCCGGAAGGAACATCAAGCTTTCCCTCATCGATACTGGATTGAATAAGACGGGCTGCATCCTCTACAACCGTAACCTCTGCAAAACCGTCTCTTTTGTCAAAAAGTACATATCCCACAAGAAATGTGTTTTCCCCTCTGATCATCATTGGTCCGGGCCGATAGGTAACTTCTGAAATCAGTCCCAGAGGTATTTGTTGACCTGAAGGAGTACTGACCAGAATTTCTTCCAAAGCCTTTGGGTCATCCCTATATTCCCGCGCGTATCGAGCTCTTATCGCATATCGCTCTCTTCCCTCCACGGTGGTAGAAAGCTCCATACCACCGACTGCCAGTTCAATGAATTCCTGCACATCGGCAATATTCAGGCCGTACCTGCCCAAAGCCTCACGGTCAAGATCGATTTCCAGATAAGGCTTCCCCAAAGATCTGTCAGCAAATACTGCTTCTGATTTGACAGAAGGAACTTCCTGAAGTATATCCTCAATTTTTAAACTAAATGCTTCTATGGTTTCTAGATCGGGCCCATAAACTTTCATTCCCATGGGTGCACGCATTCCGGTTTGAAGCATGATCAGCCGGGTTTCAATAGGCTGAAGCTTCGGAGCGGAAGTCACTCCCGGGAGATTGGAAGTGCGTATTTGAATCTCATCCCAAATATCATCAGGCGATTGGATCTGATCCCGCCATTGACGATAGTATTGACCTCTCTCATCCGGGACTAAGTATTTCTCAACATTACTAAGCACTTCTCTTTGCCGGGTTACCGGTAAGGTGTTTTGATTCTGATCATAAATAGCCCCTGCTGATTTATCAAATAGCCATTCTTTGCCGTCGATTTGAAGCAGGTAATTTCCGTCCCTGTTTACCTCAAACCGCAGCTTTTCAGCATTTTCATTTTGAATAAATTCCGTTTTATAGTTGATAATATTCTCATACATGGACATGGGAGCGGGATCGAGTGGGCTTTCTGCCCGACCTGCTTTTCCCACTACCATTTCAACTTCCGGAATCGCCTGAACGAGCATGTCAAGTTGTTTTAGGGTCTGCATATTTGCCTCTACACCTGAATGAGGCATCGAAGTCGGCATCAATAAAAAAGACCCTTCATTCAGTGCCGGCATAAACTCCTTTCCCATACCGGGAAAAGTATGTGCCAATGATGACCAAACGGTGGTGGTTCTGACATTTACACCGATCTGATCAAACCCTGTGGCAACAAATCCAAATATTTTACCAAAACCCAACCAGATATTCAATCCAAGGAAAATAACAAAAACCGGGAGGATTAAGAATAGACGTGCATTTTCCAGGCACCACCTTAGCATAGATCCATAAAAACGTATAAACAGACTGAACAATCCAAGTACCAGGCCGATAACCAAGCCAATGAAAATAAAATTGACAACAGCAGATTGGCCTAATCCCAAAGGCCGCCATTCATATGCAAGCAAAAAGGCAATTGCAACTACAGAAATTGCGACCGTCAGCCAGGATTGGTACCTTCCATTTGCAGTCCATTCAGGAAAATAAACATGCACCAGATAGTTGATCCCAAATGCCATCAAAACCAAACCGGCCCATGGGTAATAGAAAAGCAGAATTATTCCTGCGAATACCATGATGGCATTCAGCAAGTTTTTTATTCTGATAGAATTGATTTTACCTGAAAATGCCCAATGGGCAAATGCAGGCATAATGATCAAGGTAAATATCAGCGCGGCTATAAGGGCAAATGTTTTGGTATAGGCTAATGGACCGAATAATTTACCTTCCGCAGCCTGTAAAGTAAAGACAGGCAAAAAGCTGACAATTGTGGTCATTACAGCAGTCAGGATCGCAGAAGCTACTTCGGTTGTCGCTTCATATATAACCTGCAGTTTATTTTTAGACCCATCGGATTCATCAATATGTCTCAGAATATTCTCACTCAGAATTATGCCTAAATCAACCATTGTCCCTATTGCGATGGCAATTCCTGAAAGGGCAACGATATTGGCATCCACCCCCACATATTTCATCATGATGAAGCACATCAAAACTGCCAGGGGAAGCAGTGCTGAAATCAGCAAGGAAGCCCGCAGGTTGAATACCATCACCATGATAACAATGATAGTAATCAGAATTTGAAGTGAGATGGCTTCATTTAAAGTATTGAGAGTTTCCTTGATAAGGCCTGATCTATCGTAAAAAGGAACTATGGTAACTTTTGAAACACTTCCGTCTTCCAAAGTCTTGCTGGGAAGCCCCGGGGATATTTCCGTAATCTTGGCTTTAATGGCATCTATAACCTGAAGAGGATTATCCCCATATCTGGCAACCACCACTCCGCCCACAGCTTCGGCACCGCCTTTATCCAATATTGCCCGTTCCACCCGACTGGCCGGTCCGATGTTTACTTTTGCCACATCCCTGATCCGGAGAGGAACGTTATCCGTCATTTTCACTACTGCGAGTTCTATATCTTCCAAAGATTTCACATAACCCAGTCCCCGGACGATATACTCCACCTTATTGACCTCCATGGTATTGGCCCCGACATCCAGATTGGATTGTCTGATGGCATCCATCACCTCCATCATGGAAACATTATTGGCCTTCATAGCTGCAGGATCCAGATCCACCTGATATTCTTTTACATGTCCTCCGATGCTGGCAACTTCCGCAACACCCTGTGTTCCGGCAAGCCCATATCGCACATAAAAATCCTGAATACTCCGTAGTTCATGCAAATCCCATCCACCTGCAGGATTACCGTCTTCATCTCTCCCTTCCAATGTATAAAAATAAACCTGTCCCAAACCTGTTGCATCAGGACCTAATTTTGGTTGAACGCCTTCAGGCAACATTCCTGATGGCAGTGAATTCAGCTTTTCAAGAATCCTTGATCTGCTCCAATAAAATTCCACATCCTCCTCAAAAATGAGATAAACCGAACTGAATCCAAACATCGAGGTACTTCTGATGGATTTTATTCCGGGCATTCCCAGCAGGGAGGTTGTCAATGGATAAGTGATCTGATCCTCAACATCCTGCGGAGATCTCCCCATCCATTCTGTAAATACAATTTGCTGGTTTTCCCCTATATCGGGAATAGCATCAACAGGAACCGGATCATTTGGTAAAAATCCGGTATTCCAATTAAAAGGTGCGACCACTATCCCCCACATCACCACCAGGATGAGCAGGAGCACAGTGACGAGTTTGTTCTCCAAAAAGAATTTGATGATTGTGTTGAGCATAATCTTTATTTTATTCTTCCCATGAAGCTAAGCAATAATGCCTACATCCAGATAAGGTCAGAATGGAAAGTAATTGATGAAAATCGGATATGGTGTAGTTGGAAATGGAAAGGTGTAAAGGAAATTAAAACTTTACTTTTTTACTTTTCATTCCTAAAAAAATATCAAATCAAAAAAACCTGGTTAATGATATAAAGTGGAGTATCGGTGAGAAAAGGAGGTGAGGAATCGGCAAATTCAAATGCGGATTGCTCTAAAATTAAACCTGAAGGAAATTCTGAAAATACGTTGATATGAGGAACAATTTCAAAATTCATTGCCTGGAAATCCACTGCTTCCACAAATTGCTGATCGGTATTAGGCAATTCGAAATTGCTTATATCATCACAGCAGCCTGGCATGGGTTCCTCATTAGGACAACAGGTTTTGGTTTCACTATAAAGGTTTATTCTTTGGTAATCCTCCCCGCAAAAATGCATAGAATAGCTCAGCCCTGCGTTAAAAAACATGTAGAAAAAAAGGAGCGCTATCTTGATAATTTGCTTCATTGAGAATTATTGTAATACAAAGGTAATACGGTAAAGTATAATAAATGTATATAATTTTTGATAGATTTTACAACCTCGATTCATTAGAGTCATCTTTTTTCTGAATATGGATATTACTTGTATAAAATTCAATTGTTTGGAAGCCCGAAGTCCGGTAACATTCTGAGTCTTTATTAAGAATCAAATGTAACTTTTGATCCTATTCTCACCAATCTCCTTATTTCCGTCGAGATATCCCAATAATAAAGCAATATATTGCTTAATTCAATAAACAAATAATTAAATTTTTGATTTTTCTAATAAGCATTTTTCATTATTTTTGATTATTAAATTAAGCACCATGGACATTTTACTGGAAAAGTCAATAAAGAAAATAGAAAGCACTTCTCTGGATTTTATCAGGAGCAAGATAGATGAAATCCGATGGGAAGCGCGATTGATAGGTATCAAAGGAGCAAGAGGAGTTGGAAAAACAACCTTGATTCTTCAGTATATCAAAAAAAATCTTCCATCAAACCATACGGTACTATATGTGAGTTTGGATAATATATGGTTTGCCCAGAACAGGCTGACCCATATGGTAGATGATTTTGTAAAAAGGGGAGGAACGCATCTTTTTTTGGATGAGGTTCACAAATACCCGGACTGGTCCATTGAATTGAAAAATATTTATGATGATTTCCCGGAGTTAAAGGTGGTCTTTACAGGCTCATCCATGTTGGAAATATTAAATGCACGGGCAGATTTAAGCAGAAGAGCGGTTATTTACCATATGCAAGGTCTTTCCTACAGAGAATTCTTAATGCTAAAAACGGATAATGAATTCCCAAAAGTTGATTTGAATTTCTTAATAGAAAATCATTTGGAATTAGCCAAGGAGGTCATTTCAAAAATCAAACCCTTGGAATATTTCAAGGAGTACCTGAGATCAGGCTATTTCCCTTTCTTTCAGGAAGTTCCGGAACTCTATCACCAAAGACTTGAGGAGGTTGTCAATATGACTTTGGAGATAGAACTCCCCCTTCTTAGAAAGGTAGATGTGTCCTATGTAGCCAAACTCAAACAACTGTTGCAGATTATCTCTGAATCAGTTCCCTTTATCCCGAATGTAAGCAAGCTGAGTGAGAGAATAGGAATCAATAGAAACACATTTATTTCTTATCTTTTTTTTCTTCAGGAAGCCCATATTACCAAAAATCTGTACAAGGATATCAAGGGGATTACCCAACTGCAAAAGCCGGACAAGATATATTTGGAAAACACCAATTTCCAATATGCGTTCTCCCCTTCCAATGCAGATTTGGGGAATCTAAGGGAAACTTTCTTTGTCAACCAAGTAGGTCATCAACATTCCGTTGAATTCATAGATCAGGGTGATTTCAGAATTGACCGGCTCTACAGCTTTGAGATTGGAGGAAAAAATAAAACCAGTGAACAAATACAAGGCGTCAAGAACAGTTTTATAGCTGCGGATGATATAGAGTATGGAACAAACAAAAATATTCCCTTATGGATGTTTGGTTTTTTGTATTGATACATAAACTGCATTGAAGTTCATTTTCTGAAATGCCCTAAAACAGAAAAGACTTCAAGAACAAAATCCTGAAAATTTTGATAGATGAATTCTTCAGCAATATTATAACTTTCTAATTTTCCATTTAGCCTTCAGATAGCCCCAAAATAATTTGGGGCTCATTGCTTTTTTCCTCTGGAAGCCTCCATCATGTCCCACATTTCCTGAGGGACTGCCTCCAGATTGTTGAATTCTCCGGCTCCATGCAGCCACTCGCCACCGTCAATGGTTACTACTTCTCCATTGACATAGGCCGAAAAATCCGAAACCAGATATGCTGCAAGATTTGCCAGTTCCTGATGCTCTCCTACCCTTCCAACAGGCACTTTCTTTGCAGGATCAAATTTCTTTACCAAATCTCCCGGCAGCAGTCTGCTCCATGCGCCCTCAGTGGGAAAAGGACCCGGAGCTATGGCGTTGGATCTGATTTTGTATTTTGCCCACTCCACCGCGAGCGATCTTGTCAATGCCAAAACTCCTGCTTTTGCAGCTGCACTTGGCACCACATATCCTGATCCTGTCCAGGCATAAGTGGTGACGATATTCAAAAATGTACCGGGTTGTTTTTCCTTGATCCAGTGTTTCCCTGCCGTAAGGGTTACCTGAGATGTCCCCTTAAGTACGATATCCAAAACAGTATTAAAAGCATTGGTCGAAAGTCTTTCGGTGGGACTGATAAAATTCCCGGCGGCATTGTTCAAGACGGCATCCACTTGACCGAAATGAGCTACAGCATAGGCAAACATCTTTTCCACCTGATCAATTTCACGAACATCACAGGCCAATGCCAGCACCTCTCCGCCAAATTCCGCTTCCATTTCCTTTGCTGTGGCCTGTAAAATATCCAGCTTTCTGCTGGTAATCACCAACTTGGCACCGAGCTTCAAAAAATAGGAACCCATCGATTTACCCAACCCAGTGCCACCTCCGGTCACAAGAATTGTTTTGCCCTTTAATGCACCTTCCTTTAACATTCCCTCAGAATAACTCATTTATTTTCTTGATTAGTAAAGTAATGTAATCTTTCTCAAATGTAAAAAAAACAGGTGATGAGGTATTTGATATCATTTTTTTAATGTTTTAAAGCCATTACCTTTGTTTGATCAATCATTCATTATGAAATATTCAGCCTTTCTGCTCTTAATACTCACTGTCGTTTTTGCGTGCAATAATGATATTGATAAAAATATCACCACGGATCTTCAGGTGGAAGGCAATGAAATTTTCGCTGTGGGATTGGCGTTGGAGGAGTCACTTTATTACGCTTTTTTGACGCTTGACCGATATAGATCAACCAATGATACCTTGCCAGGTTGTCCTGCTGTAAAAGTGGATGAAACGGAAAGAAAAGTCACCCTTACTTTTTCTGCCGTACCGGATTGTACCAGTCAGAAGCTGAACAGATCAGGGGAAATCACCTTACAGTATTTCTTTACTAATGCCCTTGAGACCAATGTGGTAATGGTTTACGATAATTACAAATTCAAAAACTTTGGGTTACAGGGTACAAGGAGGTTTAAGCAAATAAAGAGCCTTTCCAACCCTCATTTCTGGACAGAAACTTTCGAAGAAATTCTGGTAATCGACCAATTTGATTCTTCGACGAAATTATCGGGAAATTCTGAGCATCAGCTAAAATATGGAGCAGGAGGAAGCCTTTTGGAATTTTCATCTACGGGAAGTCTGACAGGCCGGAATATTACAGGTAGAAAGATCACCATGGATCAGCTTCGTCCAAAAACGTATAAAAAATCCTGCATTGATCTTGGATTTGTGATGCCTGCAACCGGAGCAGAAAAATGGGAGATTTTCCGAACAGAAAGACTTTCGGTTTCCCATACTGTAGAATTTACCCAAGAGGAGGATTGCAAATCTGAAGCGAAAATAAACCTTTCGGATGGCAGGACTTTGATCCTCAGCCAATAAAATTTTTTGATTGGATCCGAATCAAAAAAACCTTTCAGGATTCTCCCGAAAGGTTTTTTGATTTAATAATAATTGTCGATTTAAATATTTATTAATAGCGATAATATTCTGGCTTGAAAGGACCTTCTGGAGTTACGCCGATATATTCCGCCTGATCTTCTGATAAGGTATCGAGCTCAACACCCAACTTAGCCAGATGCAAAGCAGCGACTTTTTCATCCAGATGCTTAGGCAATACAAATACACCGGGTTCGTATTGATCGGTATTGGTCCAAAGCTCCAGCTGAGCCAGAGTCTGATTGGTAAAGGAATTGGACATAACAAACGACGGATGTCCTGTCGCACAACCAAGGTTCACCAATCTTCCTTCCGCCAACACCACAATATCTTTTCCATCTATATTGTACAAATCCACTTGTGGCTTGATGACATCTTTGGTATGACCATAATTTTTGTTCAACCAAGCCATATCGATTTCATTATCAAAGTGACCAATATTACAAACAATGGCTTTGTCTTTCAGCGATATGAAATGCTCTCCTGTGATGATGTCTTTATTCCCTGTAGCGGTAACGACAATATCAGCTTCTTTTACTGCATTGATCATTTTCTTTACCGCATAGCCATCCATTGCTGCCTGAAGTGCACAGATCGGATCTATTTCTGAAACAATAACTCTTGCTCCGGCACCTCTTAAGGAAGCTGCAGAACCTTTTCCTACATCACCGTAACCTGCCACAACGGCTACTTTACCGGCCATCATGATGTCAGTTGCTCTTCTGATGGCATCAACAAGTGATTCTTTACAGCCATACTTGTTGTCAAATTTTGATTTGGTGACAGAATCGTTCACATTGATGGCAGGCATAGGAAGTGTACCTTTTTTCATGCGCTCATACAGTCTGTGAACACCCGTGGTAGTTTCTTCAGAAAGACCTTTGATTTCAGAAACCAATTCAGGATAGTTATCCAAAACCATGTTGGTCAAATCCCCACCATCATCCAAAATCATGTTCAATGGTTTCTTGTCTTCTCCAAAAAACAAAGTCTGCTCAATACACCAGTCAAATTCCTCTGCAGTCATCCCTTTCCAGGCATAAACCGATATACCGGAAGCAGCAATAGCAGCAGCGGCATGATCTTGTGTTGAAAAAATATTACATGAAGACCAGGTAACCTCAGCACCCAATGCGGTGAGGGTTTCTATCAAAACAGCTGTTTGGATAGTCATATGAAGACATCCTGCTATTCGCGCACCTTTCAAAGGTTGAGCTGCACCATATTCTTCTCTCAAAGCCATTAAGCCGGGCATTTCTGACTCAGCAAGCCTGATTTCTTTTCTTCCCCACTCTGCGAGGGAAATGTCTTTCACCTTAAACTTGGTGTATTTGTCGGATTTGATTTCGGACATGTTCTTTTATATTAATGAAAATTATTTACAGCTTTAAAAAAAACAAATTTACGGAATTTTGAATCAAAAGGAAACTTGTACGCTATATAAATCTGACTTCCTTGAAGCTATAATGGTTTAAACTGCCATCTTCTTTTTCAATGATCAGCTCGCCTTCCCGGCTTACGCCAATTATTTTGCCCGTGAAATTAAATTGGTCAAAAAATGATTCCCAAACTCCCAATCTGTACAGATTATGAATGTAGGAATTCCTCAAATCCTCAATGCTTCTTTTTTTAAGCTTAAGATATGCCATTTCGATTTTCTGAATGATCAACTTAAAAATCTCCCATTTGTCCATTTCCACCCCTGAAATATTGTAAAGCGATGTAGCTCCTTCAATACTGAATTTTTTTTGGTTGATATTCAACCCGATTCCGATCACAGAATAGTCAATTCCTTTATGTCCGATGATATTTTCTATCAGTATGCCACCTATTTTACCGTCGAGGTAATGAACAAGATCGTTTGGCCATTTGACTTTGATTCCATGACCATATTCGGACAATACCTCCCAAATGGCCTGTGATACCACAATATTCAAATCAAATTGCTCTGTTGGATCTAAAAATTCGGGTTTTAATACAATGGAAAAAGTAAGGTTTTTGCCGGGTTCGCTACACCAGTTATTTCCACGTTGGCCCCTCCCTTTGGTCTGATTTTCAGCAATGATAATGCTTCCTTCGCCGACTTTCTTTATTCTGATTTTTTCAAACGCAAAATCATTGGTGGAGTGACACTCTGTCAGGGAAATAATATCTTTACCCAGAAAAATGGTGTTGGCAAGGAATTTATACATTTTATATTAGTTAATTTGTCTTTTAATTGATCCGAAGACATTTCTCTTGGATCCATAAAATTTTGCATAAAATTAAAATAAAAATATGACAGCACAGGAGCTGAGTAAAGTTATAGTAAAAGGAATGGAAGAAAAAAAGGCTTCCGACATAGTAGTGATGGATCTTAGAGGTTTAAAAAATTCATTTACCGATTTTTTTGTTATTTGTTCCGGTAATTCAGACACCCAGATTGAGTCAATTTCTGATTCAGTGGAATCAGAAGTACAGAAAACCAACCAGGAAAAGCCATGGCGAAGTGAGGGTAAAAATAACCGAGAATGGATATTGATGGATTATGTAAATGTAGTAGTACATATTTTCCTTAAAGACAAGCGATCATTTTACGGTTTGGAGGATCTTTGGGGCGATGCCAAAGTCACCAATATTGGATAATGGATTTGAACTTTCATTATGTAAATTCGTTTTACAAAAAGTTTACAATACAAGTAATAATTAGCTAGTGATGAGCGAAAAAAATAAAAAAAGTAAAAACTTCTTACCTAAAACACCTCAAAAACCTAATTTTCAGCTTTGGCTAATTATTACGGCAGTCATTGTAATGATTGGAGTGACATGGTTCAATCAAAGAAGTTCAGTAATACCGATTACAAAAAGCCGTCTTGAAGAAATGTACACTGCCAATGATCTTGCAAGGGTAATGGTCATCAGAAATCAGAACAGAGTCGATGTAACCCTGAAAGAATCCGCACTTCAGAATGAGAAATATAGAAGTGAACTGGAAGTTGATGGTCCGTTCTTCAATCCCGCAGGCCCTCATTATACAATTGAAGTTGCTACAGCCGAAAAATTCGCCAATGATTTTGAGCAGCTTGAAAGTCAGGTACCTGAAGAGGAAAGAATCGGATATAGTGTAAAAAATGAAGAAAGCTGGTCTAACTGGTTTTCAAGTTTCGGGTTTTTGATCCTTCTGTTCCTGTTATTTTGGATCATGATGAGAAGAATGGCAGGCCCAAGTGGACCCGGTGGACAGATTTTCAATGTCGGAAAATCTAAAGCCCAACTTTTTGATGCTGAAAACAAGGTAAAAATAACCTTTGATAATGTAGCGGGTCTGGATGAGGCTAAGGAAGAGGTACAGGAAATCGTTGAATTCCTTAAAAACCCCGGCAAATTTACAAAGCTTGGCGGTAAAATCCCCAAAGGTGCATTATTGATAGGTCCTCCGGGTACAGGTAAAACCCTCTTGGCAAAAGCTGTCGCAGGGGAAGCCGGAGTACCGTTCTTTACCTTATCAGGTTCGGATTTTGTCGAGATGTTTGTAGGTGTTGGAGCCGCAAGGGTCCGGGATCTTTTCAAACAAGCAAAAGAAAAAGCTCCATGTATCATATTCATTGATGAAATAGATGCGATCGGTAGGTCCCGGGGAAAAGGCCAAATGCCCGGCTCAAACGATGAAAGAGAAAATACGCTTAACTCTCTGTTGGTAGAAATGGATGGTTTTGGTACTGATTCAGGCGTTATCGTTCTGGCAGCCACCAACAGACCTGACGTACTGGATACAGCCTTGTTGAGAGCCGGACGATTTGATAGACAAATCAGTATAGACAAACCGGATATTCTTGGAAGAGAAGCCATCTTCAAAGTACATCTTGGCCCCATCAAAACAGGTGATGATATTGATCCAAAAAAACTTGCTGCCCAGACTCCCGGCTTTGCGGGTGCTGAAATCGCCAATGTTTGTAACGAAGCGGCTTTGATAGCGGCCAGAAGGAACAAAACAGCTGTTGATATGCAGGACTTTCAGGACGCTGTTGACAGGGTGATAGGTGGATTGGAGAAGAAAAACAAAATTATTTCACCCGATGAAAAGAAAATTGTCGCCTATCACGAAGCAGGTCACGCCGTAGCAGGCTGGTTCCTGGAACATGCGGATCCTTTGGTGAAGGTAAGTATTGTCCCTCGGGGAATCGCAGCCTTAGGTTATGCCCAGTATCTCCCAAAAGAACAGTTTCTCTATCAAACAGAACAGCTTCTAGATGAGATTTGCATGACATTGGGAGGAAGGGCGGCTGAAGAAATCATATTCGGCAAGATTTCTACCGGTGCATTAAGTGATCTTGAAAGAGTAACCAAAGTGGCTTATTCCATGGTTTCGGTTTATGGAATGAATGATAAAATCGGTAATGTCTCCTTCTATGAAAGTAAAGGAAACGAATATAAAATGACAAAGCCGTATTCCGAAACTACTGCAGAAACCATAGATGAAGAAGTCAGGAAACTGATATCAGTTGCTTACGAGAGAACTAAAGAGCTGTTGAAAAGCAAAAGAGCGGAAGTAGAAACGCTTGCTAAGGAGCTCCTGGAAAAAGAAATCATATTCCAGTCGGATCTGGAAAAACTTATCGGTAAAAGACCATTTGCAAAAGAGACGACCTATGAAGCATTTACAAAAAAAGTAGATGCCCAGGTAAAATCTCCCGAAACAATTGAAAAACTGGAAGCCGAAAAAGCCAAAGAGAAAAAAGATGATGTGGATGAGGATGAGGTAGAAGCTTCAGAGATTCAGGAAACTAAAGAATAGATTATATTCTAAACAAGAAAAGCCTTCCGATTTGGAGGGTTTTTCTTGTTTTAACCTGTCTGTATTTTTTTATCTTTAGCTGATCAATTCAAATCATGAACATTCAACTTCATCAGAAAAAAGTTTTTTTCGCCTCCGACTTTCACCTAGGTGCCCCCGATAATGAAAGCAGCAAGATCAGAGAAGATAAGATCATCCAATGGTTAGCAGAAATCGAGGATGAGGCTGCAGCAATATTTCTTGTAGGAGACATCTTTGACTTCTGGTTTGAATATGATCAGGTCGTGCCAAAAGGCTATATCAGGTTTTTAGGTAAAATCTCTGCCCTGCGGGACAAAAACATCCCGATTTGCTTTTTCACAGGGAACCATGACCTCTGGATGAATAATTATTTCACAGAGGAATTGGGTATTCCGGTACACCATCATCCTATCGAATTGCAGATAGAGAATAAGAAATTTCTAATTGGACATGGGGACGGACTTGGCCCCGGAGATAAGCAATATAAAGTTATGAAGAAATTTTTTACCAATAAAACACTTCAATGGATTTTCAAATGGATTCATCCGGACTTTGGAATCAGACTTGCCCAAAAATGGTCCGGATCCAGCAGAATAAGCAATCAGCTGAAAAATGAGGATGTTTTTCAAGGAGAGGATGAATTTCTGTGGCAGTATTGCCGCAGCATACAGGAAAACCGTCATTTTGATTATTATGTTTTTGGACACAGACACTTACCTTTGGATCTTCCTGTGGGTAAATCTTCACGATACTTCAATCTCGGAGAATGGGTTACCCAATGTAATTACGGTGTTTTTGATGGTAATACCTTTAAGATCAAAGCCTTTGGGGAAAAGCAATTATGAAAAAGTGCTTGATCTTCATTATAATTCCAGGATTGGCTTTTACAGCTTCGGCCCAACAAGAATCATGGGATCCCATTGCGCATATAGCCCTTAAGGATCCGGGTTTGGTTTCCATGGATAACCAAGGTTTTATTTTTACATCAGATCTTGAAGGAAACATCCTTCAATTCGATATAACAGGTTTACCTGTTAATAACTATTCTCCTGTTCGTCAAGGCAGACTTTCACAATTGGAGGCTTTTTGGACTGTCAATATCTTTACTTTTTCTGCAGATTTACAGGAATATAGGATTCTTGACAGGTTTTTAAATCCGATTGCAGAAAACAGGATATCCAATGAGCACATCGGACTTGCCAAAGCTGCAACTCTGGGTAACAACAATATCATCTGGATTCTGGATGAATCAGATCTCTCCCTAAAACAATATGATTATAAAAGAAATCAGGTTCTTCAAAATCAACCACTGAGTCTAATACTTGGCAGCGCTGATCTCAATATCATTGATATCCGCGAATATCAAAATCTGGTGTTTTTAAACATTAAAAATGAAGGTGTTTTCATATTTGATAATCAGGGAAACTTCATACGGTTACTGAAGCAGGAGGTAAACCAAAAGCTCTCATTTTGGAAAGAAAATCTGGTATTCCTGGAAAATGAAAATATGGTGATGATGGATTATCAATCGGGCCTCAAAAAGGAAATTCCAATTCCAAACGCTATGAAAAATCAAAAAATCTTGATTCATCAGGATTACGTGCTACTTTATGATCAAAATGGAATCCGGATTTACAAAAAGGAGAAAACGGGATTATAGGATTTTCCATCCAAGGGATTTTTTTTGAAACTCCGGTAATTTGACATGAAAAAACACAGTGCATCAATTGGCACACTGTGTTTTTAAATTAAACTAATTTATAATTAAATAATCTCGATCAATTTAATGTCAAAGATTAAATCTTCACCTGCCAATGGATGATTGGCATCCAGCTTGATTTTTTCTTCATCCACTTCAACAACCTTTACAGGCATCGGCTGTCCATTTTCACCTTGGAGAGAAAGGTCCATTCCAACCTCCGGTTTGATATGCTCCGGGATTTTTTCCAGTGGTATGTCCACCAACATATCTTCCCTTTTATCTCCATATGCTTCCACAGATGGGATTGTAACACATTTGTCTTCTCCGATTGCCATACCCTGTACTGCGGCATCGAAACCTTTTATCATATTGCCATCACCAAGGGTAAACTGAAGAGGTTCTCTGTTCTCTGAAGAATCGAAAACAGTTCCATCTGTTAATCTACCTGTGTATTGAACTTTTACTTGACTTCCTTTACTTGCTATAGACATAATTTATATTGATTTATTAAAACATAAAGTTAAGAAATTTTGAGGGGGATCAAAAGTAAAACCGGGAGTGATTTTTTTAGTGTTCGTTTTTGATAAGGATATGTTCGTTTTTGAACATGATATTCATTACTTTTACTTAAGAACGAAGAAATGAAGCACTTAGGAAAATGGCATCATTTTGTTAATATTGATAAAAAAATCATCAAATGGAAAATCAATCCCTAGGAAAAATCTTAATAATCGACGATAACGAAGACTTACTTTTTGCTGCTAAAATGCATCTCAAGAAACATGCAAAAGAAGTGATGATTGAAAAAGATCCCAGAAGAATTCCTTTTTTGGTCAACAACAACAGCTTTGACGTCATTCTTTTGGATATGAATTTTACTGAAGACACCACTTCAGGAAAGGAAGGATTTCATTGGCTCAAACAAATAAAGGAAATTGACCCTAAAGCGGTGGTAATTTTAATTACGGCTTTTGGAGATGTGGAAATGGCTGTAAAAGCGCTGAAAGAAGGTGCAACGGATTTTATCCTAAAGCCATGGCAGAACGAAAAGCTGCTGGCTACCCTGACTTCCGCTTCCCGGCTAAAAGACAGTTACGATCAGGTAGATAAACTTTCCCGCTCGCAAAAACAACTTCAATCCGACCTCAAGAAGCCTTATAGTGATATTATTGGAAGCAGTGCTTCAATGAAGAATATTTTTTCAATTATTGACAAAGTTGCCCAAACTGACGCCAATGTGTTGATATTGGGTGAAAACGGAACAGGAAAGGAATTGATTGCCCGGGCCATCCATGACCGCTCCCACAGAAAAGATGATATTTTTGTTGGTGTGGATATGGGTTCTATTACAGAAACACTTTTTGAAAGTGAGCTGTTTGGTCACAAAAGAGGTGCTTTTACCGATGCCAAAGATGACAGAGCGGGCCGTTTTGAAATAGCCGACAAAGGTTCTTTGTTCCTGGACGAAATCGGGAATCTAAGCATGCCGCTTCAATCAAAATTGCTTACTGTGCTTCAAAGAAGGGAAGTAACCCGGATCGGAACCAACAAATCCATTCCGGTGGATATCCGCTTGATCTGCGCCACCAACATGCATGTCCATGAAATGCTGATGGAAAACACTTTTCGCCAGGATTTACTTTACAGGATCAACACAGTGGAGATTTTCTTACCTCCTCTTCGCGAAAGACAGGATGATATTCCTTCGTTGGCCCAACATTTTTTAAAAATTTATGCCAAGAAATACCGAAAAGAATTCCACGGTTTCAAGCCGGCAGCAATGCAACTGCTTCAGCATTACAACTGGCCCGGAAATATCAGGGAGCTTCAACATGCCATAGAACGGGCTATCATTATGGCAGAAAGTGATGAGCTTGACAGCAGAGATTTTTTCTTCCTTTCGGCCAAGCCCGCAAACGAAAAAATCTCCTCTCCGGCCACATTCAATTTAGACGAAGTGGAAAAGAATGTGATCCAGAAAGCCATCGATAAAAACGGAGGTAATATCTCCAAAGCAGCCAAAGAACTTGGACTTACCAGGGCCTCTTTGTATAGAAGATTAGAAAAGTATGGATTATAAGGTAGGTCTGCTGGGGAGAATAGCCCTACTTGCTATTTCACTGTTTTTACTTGCCTATATCATCTTCAGCGAGGCTGGAGTTTTTGCCATCTCGTTGTTTATCATTCTGGTGGTGGCCCAAATCATTTTTCTCTTGGGATATGCCGAAAGCTCTTTCAAAAAGGTAAGGCTGTTTCTGGACAACATTAAGCAGGACAATTATACCACAGTCTATCAGGTAAAATTTGATGGGACAGAAACCGATGACCTGCATATCGAGTTCAATGCCATTCTGGCAAAACTCAAGGAAGATCAGGCTGAAAAGGAAGCCAATTATCAATATTTCAGATCTGTTTTTCAACATCTCAGTATCGGACTTATCACTTTTGAAGAAGATGGGTCTGTTCAGATTCTCAATACGGCAGCGAAGAGGATGCTCAGTATCCAAAATTTGACGAACATATCGGAAGTCGAAAGGATCAACGTTGAATTATATCAGGCCATTCGCAGTCTGAGAACAGGTGGCAGTGAACTGATCAAAATAGCACATCCGGATGGAATCATGCAACTATCGGTATATGTAATCGAACTGGTACTCAGAAATGTGAAATTCAAGCTGGTTTCCCTTCAAAACATTCAAAGTGAGCTGGAAGAGAAAGAAATGGAAGCATGGCAAAACCTGGTCAGGGTTCTCACCCATGAAATCATGAATTCTATTGCGCCGATTTCCTCATTGGCTTCAACAATAAAAGGGGATATTGAATCAAAAATCGAAGAAAACCAACCGGTTCCTCCACAAGATCTCGAAGATTTTCTGATGGCAATCAGCACAATCGAAAAGAGAAGCGAAGGCATGATCAATTTCGTGAGCGATTTTAGAAGCCTTGCCCATATCCCTACCCCAAAATTCAAAGCAATATCCATTAAGCAGCTTTTCAATCAACTGGAAACGCTTTTGCAACATCAACTGGATGTCAACAAGATCCAGTTTAAAAAACAACTGGAACCTGACAACCTTATCCTTTTCGGCGATCAGAACCTAATTGAGCAGGTAATGATCAATCTCATTCAAAATGCCATTCATGCCGTTGAGGATGCCGTAATCCGCATCATTACAGTTCATGCTTTTATCGACGAAGCCGGGAAAATCATCATCGAAGTTTCGGACAGTGGAAAGGGAATAGAAGAGGAAGCACTTTCAAAAATTTTCATCCCTTTCTTCACGACAAAGAAGAAAGGCTCAGGTATCGGCCTTAGTCTTTCCAAACAGATAATGCGCAGACATAAGGGAAACATTCAAGTCAAATCAAATATTGGGGATGGCACCACCTTTAAACTGATTTTCAATGGGTAGTTATAATTGTTTAAGGCAATCATATTTTAAAATAAAGCAGAGTATTGCAATTTGCTCCTCTCGTTTTTCAATATTCCATAATATTAACTTTACATCAATGCCACAAAATTTGAAAAGCATATTATTTTGTTAATAAAGCTTTCACAACCAGTTTATATTCCTGCAATATATTGCAGGCAAAACTTATAGACTTTGAAGACTGATTTCAAAACAATCGTAATTTCTGATGTACATTTGGGAACCAAAGGATCCAAAGCCAAGGAAGCCTCCAGATTTCTCAAACAGTATACATGCGAAAACCTGATCCTCAACGGTGACATCATCGATGGATGGCAGCTGAAGAAATCCGGAATCTGGAAAAGGAAACACACCCGGTTTTTTAACAGGTTATTAAAGAAAATTGAACAGGAAAACACCAAAATTTTTTACCTGCGTGGCAACCATGATGATTTTTTGGATCAGATTTTACCCCTTCAAATAGGGCAGCTTTCTATTCAGAACGATATGATCTATGAGAGTATGGGTAAAAAATATTTTATTACTCATGGAGATGTTTTTGACAGTGTTACGACAAACATGCGGTGGATTGCATATTTAGGTGATGTAGGTTATACTTTTTTACTTTGGCTGAACAGATTGGTCAATTTCCACAGAAGCAAAAGAGGTTTACACTATTTTTCACTCAGCCAATACATCAAAGGAAAAGTAAAATCAGCTGTATCCTACATTGATCAATATGAAGTGGAACTGGCGAAAATGGCCAAAGCCAAAGGATGTGACGGAATCATCTGTGGCCATATTCATAAAGCAGAAAACAGGTTGATTGATGGTATAGAATACCTCAACTCGGGAGATTGGGTAGAGACCATGAGTGCTTTGGCTGAAGACCATGAGGGGAACTGGCAACTCATATTCTATAATGAAATAAATTTTAAACAAAAAACAGAGAATGTTGAATTTCAACTCGAAGTAAGTGGGGAATTAAAAACAGTTGCTTTTCATTCCTTGCCAAAAAACACAAACCTTCCTCCTCACCGATTCTGATATGAAATTCTTATTTATCATACAGGGTGAAGGACGGGGCCACATGACGCAGGCTATTTCTTGTTTTGAATTACTTCAGGAATTGGGACATGAAATATCGGCAGTCTGTATCGGTAAGTCACGGATGCGTGAAATCCCCGGATTTGTAAAGGAAAAGCTTCATTCACCTATCCATCTCATAGAAAGCCCCGGTTTTGTTTTTGACAAAAAACATAAAGGAATTGTGTTGAGAAAAACAATCAGTGAAAATATAGGGAAATTCGGGATATATAAAGACAGTTTAATAAAGATCAATGATCTGGTTTTAAAATACCGGCCTGACATTATTCTGAATTTTTATGATATTCTGGGAGGCCTTTATAATGCCATTTATAAACCTGATTGTCAATTTTGGGTAATTGGCCATCAATACCTCAGTCTTCACCCCGACTTTACTTTTGCCAAAGGAAGGTTTCTGGATAAAACGTTGTTTCAGATAAATACCAAACTCACAGCTCTGTGGGCTGATCGGTATCTTGCTCTTTCCTTTAAAAATCTACCGAACGGGAGAAACAAAAAGCTCTTGGTATTGCCTCCATTGTTGCGAAGAGAGCTTCTGTTAATGAAACCGAAATATCATGATTTTTTTCTCACTTATATGGTTAATCCCGGATATGCCGAAGATGTTTTACACTACGCAAAGAAAAATCCGAATTTAAAAATTGAGGCTTTTTGGGATAAAAAAGGGGCTCCTGAGTGCTATAGACCACTTCCAAACGTGATTTTCCATAAAATAAATGACAGCCTTTTTCTGGAAAAAATGTCCCAATGTCGAGGTTTGGTAAGCACCGCAGGTTTTGAATCCATTTGCGAGGCCATGTTTCTGGGAAAGCCTGTCATGATGATCCCTGTTAGCGGTCATTATGAACAAGCGTGTAATGCAGAGGATGCCTTCAATGCCAAAGGAGGTATTATTGCCGACAACTTTGACTTTGGATTTTTTCATAAACACCTATCAAAGAATATTTATTCACCTGAACCGATGAAGTTCTGGCAGGGAGAATTCCGAAGAAAATTCCTCAGCCTTCTGGATGAAAATTATCACTATCAAAAGTGTCAAAATTCAACCTTTTCGGAAAATTTGCAGAACTAAAGTTGTCCGGGTATAAATATAAACCGACCAAACACTTTTAAGGTATTTTGACTGACTGTAAGAAATTTCCTTCAGTGAATCCGGAATTTATATATCCTTTACCCAAAATTTGGTAATTTCGGGACTGTAGAAGTGTAAGATATTGATGAATATAGAAAAAGAAAGGCTTAAAGAAGACCTTGAAAGAATCAGACATTGGAAGAAATGGGGTCCCTACCTCACTGAAAGACAATGGGGAACTGTAAGAGAAGATTACAGCCCGGATGGTTCTGCCTGGGATAATGTGACCCATGACGAAGCTAAAAGTAAAGCATATCGTTGGGGCGAAGAAGGAATCGGTGGCATCAGTGATTCCAAGCAGAAACTTTGTGTTGCCTGGGCTTTTTGGAACGGAAAGGACCATATGATCAAGGAAAGGCTCTTTGGCCTTACCGGAAATCAAGGGAATCATGGGGAGGATGTAAAGGAGATGTATTTTTATCTTGACTCCACTCCAACCCACAGCTATATGAAAATGCTGTATAAATATCCTCAGAATGAATTTCCATACCGGCAACTTATTGAAGAAAACAGAAGAAGAGGAAAAACGGAGCCCGAATACGAGCTTATGGATACCGGCATTTTTGATGATGACGCCTACTTTGATATTTTTATAGAATATGCAAAAGAGGACATTGAGGACATCGTCGGAAAGGCTACTATCCATAACCGTGGAAAAGAAGACACCGAAATTTATGTCATGCCTACCGTTTGGTTCAGAAAAACCTGGTTTACCGGACATGAGCCTTTTATGCCCAAGCTTTCCAAAACCGATTCAAACAAAATAAAAGCTTTTTCTCCAAAGTCAGGAAATTATTTCTTCGAATTCGAAGGTGAACCCGAGTTGAATTTTTGTGACAATGAAACCAACAGAGCAAAGCTTTATCATATAGCCAATGAAAAAGAATACCTGAAAGATGCCATCAATGATTACTTGATCTCTGACGAGGGAATACACCTGAATCCGGAAAACTTCGGTACCAAAGCAGCGGCTATTTATAAAATCATTGTACCGGCAGGAGACAGCAAAACCGTGAGCTTTAGAATGGCCCGTACAGGAAATGGATGTCTTGTTGCTGAAAGTGAATCAATATTTGAAAAGAGGTTAAAAGAAGCTGATGAATTCTATGCAGAAATTCAAGGAAAGGTTAAAGATGATGATTTACTGAATATCCAAAGGCAGGCGTTTGCCGGAATGATGTGGGGCAAACAATTCTATTATTATAATGTAGAAAGATGGCTTGATGGAGATCCGGGAAGATATACCCCACCTGTAGCAAGGAAAAAAGGCAGAAACAGCAATTGGCGGCATCTTCAGAATTATGATATCATTTCGATGCCCGACAAGTGGGAATATCCTTGGTATGCTGCCTGGGATCTGGCTTTTCATTGTATTCCTATAGCACGCATAGATCCGGAATTTGCAAAGAACCAATTGCTTCTCCTGCTGAATGAATGGTATATGCACCCCAACGGTCAGATACCTGCATATGAGTGGAACTTCAGTGATGTGAACCCTCCTGTACATGCCTACGCCGTGCATCGTGTTTATCAAATTGACAAAAAGCTAAACGGCGGAAAAGGAGATTATGAGTTTCTGGAAAGAGCAATTCATAAACTCATGCTCAACTTCACCTGGTGGATCAATCAAAAAGACAACGACGGAAAGAATATATTTGAAGGCGGATTCCTCGGATTGGACAATATATCCCTGATCGACAGAAGTGATGCTGACAAATACAGCGGTAAGCTGGAGCAAGCAGATGCCACATCCTGGATGGCCATGTTTTCTTTGAATATGCTCAGGATTTCACTTGACTTGTGTGAAAACAACAAGGTATATCAGTTTACCGCCACCAAATTTCTCGAACACTTTCTTTCAATTGCGGGGGCGATGAGTAATATTTCAGAAGAAAACATCAGCCTCTGGGATGAGGAGGATAATTTTTTCTACGACGTTTTCCATATGCCCGGAAAGGAACCAAAGGTGATGAAGGTGAAATCCATCGTCGGAATTATACCTTTCTTTGCAGTGGAACCCATCCGTGAAGATATGTTCGAGGGATTATCAGAACTCAAGAAGAGGATGAACTTCTTTATGAAGGAAAAGCCAAAATTAGCGGCTTTAGTGTCGAGCTGGATTCAGCCAGGACATGAGAAAAGAAGGTTGTTTTCATTGTTAAGAGGTCACCGGATGAAATCCATCCTGAACAAAATGCTCGATCCGGAAGAATTTCTAAGTGACTATGGTGTCAGGTCTTTGTCAAAATACCACGACAAAAAACCTTATAGCATGAAGATAAACGGGGATTCATTAACCATTAAATACACACCGGGAGAATCCGATTCACAGATGTTCGGTGGAAACTCCAACTGGCGTGGCCCGATCTGGTTCCCGATCAATTACCTGATCATTGAATCCCTGAAGAAATTTGATTTCTACTACGGTGGTGAATTCTCCATTGAATATCCTACCGGGTCGGGGAATTTCCTGACCATGGATCTTATTGCCAAAGAACTTTCACTGCGGAACATGAAGATATTCATGAAAGATAAAAAAGGACATCGGCCTGTATATGGAGACTGTGAAAAAATGCAGAAAGATCCCCATTTCAAAGATTATATTCTTTTTCATGAATATTTTCATGCCGATACCGGCAGAGGTTTGGGAGCCTCCCATCAGACAGGATGGACAGGTTTGGTAGCAGAAATGATTCATATGTATTACAAAGTAGAAGAGGAAAAAAAACCCGTAGATGTTGCTCCCCTATTTAGAAGCTAATCAGCTCGAAGCAGGCTGTGACGAGGTGGGCCGAGGCTGCCTCTGCGGTCCGGTGGTGGCTGCAGCCGTCATTTTACCGACGGATTATGCCAATGAGCTGATCAATGATTCTAAAAAACTTTCACCCTGCAACCGTAAAAACCTGTTTGAGGAAATAAAAAACTTTGCGGTGGCATGGAGTATAGCAGAGGCTAGCGCGGAGGAAATTGATGAGTTCAATATCCTACGTGCTTCTTTTTTAGCCATGACCAGAGCTGTGGAAGGACTTCAGGTGCCCCCGGAACATCTGCTGATCGATGGGAACAGATTCAAAAGCCATCTCTCGATTCCATTTGACTGTATTGTAAAAGGTGACGGAATCTACGCCAGTATCGCAGCTGCATCTATTCTAGCAAAAGTTTACAGAGATGAATTGATGGCTGAATATGCAAAAGTTTATCCAGGCTATGGTTGGGAAACAAATGTGGGCTATCCAACAAAAGGCCATCGTCAGGGGATTTTGGAAATGGGTATTACGCCTCTTCATAGAAAAACTTTTAGGCAACTTCCGGAACAACTTACCTTACCTTTTGAAGAAGCAAATCCTTCAGAATTTTAACAGCATATAATGACAAAAAGCCCTTATAAAATAAGAGCTTTTGTGCGCACGAGAAGATTCGAACTTCCACACCCGTAGGGGCACCACCCCCTCAAAGTGGCGTGTCTACCAGTTTCACCACGTGCGCAAATAGGGTGAGCAAAAGTAGAAAGTAAAGATTATCCCCGCAAGTAGAAAATCGGTTTTTTTGGGAGTAAATAGAATGCTTAATTCAACGATTTCAGAATAAGGTTAAACTTGGTCAAGCTATAAAGATTGTAAAACCTTTATTTGCGAACCTTGTTTTGACACTAAATAAGATCCAATTTCAAGTGGGAATTCATTTTTTTGGTCGTAATAAAAAATCTTCGATCCAACCTTCAGTCTTTGATTTACCAGAAAAGAAGTTTCAATTTTATCTTCACCATAAATTAAAATTATGTTTTCCTCACGTTTGGACTCACCTGATTTAAACTTCATTTCCCAATTTATTAAACTTTGGAAGCAAGACCCACATTTATCCTTATACACGTGAAGATAAAGGGAATCTGAGTTCTCCTCAATTTTGCCTTCATAGATTTGACCAATATCATTAAAATCATTAAGGTCAAGGGTTATTTCTTTTTTTACCGAATTACAGCTTGAAAGAACGACATTACTAATCAAGATTATAAATAAATATTTTTTCATTTTCACTTTGGTTAATATCCAATCCATATAACTTATTATTCTTTTCATCAACAGCAATGGACATCAAATCTTCCTTTAGCTGATAGGCTTTAACAGGTAAACCTTCCAGATCCAGAACAAGGATTTTGTTGCCATAGAAAGCAGCGCCTGGTTTTTCTTCTCTTGAATATCCCGAATACAACAGGAAAATATTTTTACCGGTCACCTTTATATCAATGTATGAAAATCTGCCTTTGTCATCCTGGGCAAAGATGGGATGTCCATTCATATTTTCTACACTAAAAATAGGATCATAGTAAAGGGGACCTCTCAATATCGAAGGTGTTAAGCTTTCCTTATTCAAATCAAAAATCCATAAATAGTCCGAATATTTTGATGCGATAAAGAAGGTATTGAGTTCAGGAGAAAAATCCGCACAGCCAAAATACGCCTGGGAAAGAATCTCAGGCAAATCGGTTATTTCATTTGCAGGATAATCCCCAAACTCAAGTAGCTTATCACCATGCTCTCCAATAAATGAAACCATTTTTTTGCCAGTCAGACTGATAGAAAAATATTCTTTGGTGTTTTTTGATATAATGGAAAGAGTCGGTTCAGTAATTTTTCTTTCCGTACCGGTTTTTCCATCATTGTAAATTATCTTGTTCTGCAGGGGATCAAAGGCATAGG
>JBGTDA010000055.1:0-22843 GCA_041748555.1 Rhodonellum sp. | reverse complement strand
AATTGTACCTTCCTTTGGGGAATCACAGCTTTTCTTTATGGAAAGTGTTCTTGCCCGTGTTGTGAATTGCTTTCAAAATTGTACCTTCCTTTGGGGAATCACAGCAATTACATGTAAAATAAGTGTTTTTTCTGTGTTGTGAATTGCTTTCAAAATTGTACCTTCCTTTGGGGAATCACAGCCGGTGAGGTATGTATAGGCATCGGTACTGTGTTGTGAATTGCTTTCAAAATTGTACCTTCCTTTGGGGAATCACAGCTACCAGGGAACGGGGAAGATCAGCAAGCTGGTTGTGAATTGCTTTCAAAATTGTACCTTCCTTTGGGGAATCACAGCTTTTTCAGCTTCATATACTTTGATTCTAGCGTTGTGAATTGCTTTCAAAATTGTACCTTCCTTTGGGGAATCACAGCCATTTTTTAAGTTTATATCTCACTTTATTTGTTGTGAATTGCTTTCAAAATTGTACCTTCCTTTGGGGAATCACAGCTAACAGTATTCACACCGGCCGGAGTTCTCAGTTGTGAATTGCTTTCAAAATTGTACCTTCCTTTGGGGAATCACAGCAAGCTTTCCAAGTACCCGGTGTTCCTGTGGGTTGTGAATTGCTTTCAAAATTGTACCTTCCTTTGGGGAATCACAGCTGAAGTTGTATTCGATTAAATTGTAGTATGGTTGTGAATTGCTTTCAAAATTGTACCTTCCTTTGGGGAATCACAGCCACCATGGAAATTTCTTTTTTTCCTCGATGGTTGTGAATTGCTTTCAAAATTGTACCTTCCTTTGGGGAATCACAGCATACCCCACGTTAAGTGGTTGGTATGCTGTTTTTTATGTTCAAATTTAGGATTAAAAAAAAGCACTGTTTATAGATGGATGCTGACTCTATTTGCAAACTTTTCCAAAGTTTAGAACTTTGGAAAAGTTATCACACCTTTGCTAATGTCGATACTCAACCTTTTGGAAAAATATATATGGCCTCCACTGGATTTTTTTGTCCATTTCAAAAAAGCTCCAACTGCTGTGCCGGCTGCTCTTTTTCAGCCACAGTTGTTCCATGAAACACCTCCATCATCCCAAACTGGCGGTCGGTAATCTGCATAATACCCACCTTGCCTTTTGAAGGCAGGTTTTTCTTGACCCTCTTCATATGTACCTCCGCATTTTCCCTACTGGCACAAAAACGCATATAAATCGAGAACTGAAACATCGCAAATCCATCATCCAATAGTTTTTTCCGGAAAGAAGAGGCAACTTTTCTATCCCTTTTGGTCTCGGTGGGCAGGTCAAAAAAAACTAAAACCCACAAACTGCGGTATTGGTTAAGGCGTGAGAAATGACTTTCATCCATATTCGGGGTAAATGATTTTTCTGCTGATCCCTGCAAAACACTCGAACAAAGAACTCGTAGTCCTACTGACAGCCACCATCAATGGGCTCTTTTGCCCGTCAATCCGGACATCCAGGGCAGGAATGCTCAGCAGCTCCTTTTTTAATTCCAAAGTCAGTTCTGTATAAACTTCCTCGGTTTCCACGATATGGCAAACCACCAGATCAACATATGGCCGATAAGGTTCCATAATATCATCAGCCAGGCAGTAGGCATTGTATTTATTCCTGTGCCAGATCCCGACATTGGGCAGCATCCCGGAACTCACCAATGCCCGGGCCACTGTGGCCCTCAATATGGCATATCCATAATTCAGCAAATTATTTGGTGGGATTCCAATCTGTTCCCGGTTGAATTCCGGAATATTGAAAAGATGCTGCCAATAATAAGCAGCCGCCTGGGCTTCATGATTACCGGTATCTCCCGAACTTACATTCCTGGCAAGGTACTTAAGTTTCTGTGCAGCAATCCCCTTCTCTTCCAACAGGCCTGCCTGGTTCTGGATCTTTGCCGCCACGGTCTGCTGCCAGAGATTCTTCTTCAGGGGAAGACTGGCATCCAATTGGTAACGGATTCTTTCCGTCTGTTCGCTGTGCCCGTGAAGCGGCAGAAACAAAGCGACTGGCAGATGCTGCCCATTACAGGAAACCACAGCGACTTTTTGATCGCACAGTTTGGCGATCAGCCCATTGGTAATGGTAATCTGTTGGTTTTCCAAAACCACCATACCGATATCTTCAATCGGAACCGCTTTGGAAACCTGTTCACCATCCGGATATGTCACTACCAGCTGCTCGTTTTTGGTGCTGAGATAGGCCGGGTTGCCAAAGAAGAGGGTTCGTTTGATCATTGTAAAGTGGTTTAAAGGTAAAAGACCTGACAGGTTTTTGAAACCTGTCAGGTCTAACCTTACTACTCATATTCCTTATTCATCAACATTTCTTTTTTGTACTCCATCATGTATTCTACATGCTGCCAATGGTCAAAATAGATTTTATACTCTTCTCTGTTGACCATAGATTTTTTTGTCCGGAACCTGTATGCGTTCCAGCTGGACCATTTCCAGTTATTGGGATTTTTGACAAAGCCATGTTTGATGGGGTTTAAGTGGATGTACAGGAAAGTTTCCTGCCATTGTCTTTCTTCCTGAATAGGTAATCGATTAAAGCTTCTTTTAAAGAGATTTCCTTTTCGGTCATACATTTTATTAAAAGACTTTGTGTAGGAATTAAAAAAATCCGTAAAAGCTTTGATTGCAGGATTTTTGGATGGATGCTTGAGAAGACCTGTCAGGTTTTCAAAACCTGACAGGTCTGATCTCACCCTTACCAACATATGAAAATGGTTTGGCATCAGACAATAGGCAAAGGTTTCTACCACTTCTCCCAGATATTTATCATACTGCTGCAAAAAGTACCGGTAATTCTCTTCTTCCCGAAAGATATTTTCGGTGCCATTGGCGTGGTTGTAGATGTGGTAAGTTTGTCCGGGTTCCATATAAATCAGGCTTTGGATGTCAGGATAAACATGACAGGTTTTAAAAACCTGTCATGTTTATCCCTTTCCCATAAAGTATTTTCGATCCCGGTGGCGTGGTATTTCCGAAATCGTATTGGTATTCTGTATCGCCTTATCCGCTAGATGTTTCAGAAAGTCAACTTTTCCACAGTTCCAAAACTTTGGAAAAGTTATCACCATCTGTTCATTTTTTATCCAATAATCTTTTAATGGCCGCAAGTATGCTTTTGTCTTCAGAATGAATATTTATTTTATGGAGTTCTTCCACATCTGCTTTGTCCTTTAGTCTTCCTGTAAGCATTTTGTTTGTAATCAAATCATGCAGGTGAATGAACTTGCATTCAAGCTTTTCGGAAAAGCTGAAACGAACGGCATTTTTTTCAGCATCTGTATAGCTGACCCCCGTTATTACGTTGAAGATATCGACCTGTGCAGGCTCTTCGCCTATTTTAATGGCAAAGGGTTGTGAAAAATCTTTAATATTGTCTAGGTAATCCGTTAGCTCCGATGAAAATCCCGATTTTTCAAATGCCCGCATTATTTTTTCACGGTTTTCAGAAGTGGGTTTCACCCAAATATCCAAGTCGCCAGTTGTCCTTCCGTATCCGTAAAAAATTACGGCATAGCCTCCGGCAATCATATATTCCACCTTTTGCTTATTGAATGCAAGAAGTATTTCTTCAAAATTATTTGCTATCATCGGTATAGGGAGGCATTATTTTAAATTTTTTTGCAATCGGCTTCCAACTATTATCCGGCAACAAATGGTTATGGAATATCCTTTTCCGAAGTTGTTCCATATCTGTCAAACGCTTCTCATAAGAGGTTGCGGCACGCTGCTTTGCCATATATTCGCTTTCTTCTTCAAAGGAATCAAAAAACACAATTTGCCTCTTTCCATAAGCGACAGAAGGCTCGTTTACTTTTGCCTGTTTGTTTTTTTTATGGGTCATCTGGTTTGCTGTTATTTATACGGTTTATATTCCCCAAGCTATACAATTAGATAATAACACTCAGCTTTTCCAAAATTTAAAACTTTCCTCTGCTGAAAAGAATGGGATTGCCAAAGAAAAGAGTACACCCGATCATCATACATCTTCTAAATTAGTACTCTCCTATCTTTACAATTTCTCCTAAATGATTGAGACGAATTTTAACTAAATATTCAAGCTTTGATGGTGTCCGTATAAAATGGTACATAATTCCAGATAATTCCTTTTTGCTTTTTAATATATCTCCATCAATGGATTTTGTTTCCAAATGGCTAGTAAACATATAATTTTTAGTAGCCAGCTTCTGCACTCTAAACAAATTCGGGCTAATCAGCTTATTGTTTTCGGGGTTCAATAAATCAATATCATTCGGATTAAAGCCTCTTTGTTCATTAGGGAATACAAAGTATTCATTTTGTTTCATTGTAAATAAAAACAGCCAGCCGAGATGAGCATTATATGATTTATCAATTACAGGCAAGCCCTGATTGACTCTTTCCACTGCTTCAAAAAATGAAATTACATTTTCTTGCAAATTGCCATTTTCATCTCTGTAAATTGCTACATGGTGATTGTTTCCTGTACTTACAAAATCCGCAGGTATCTCATTACCCTTTTCATCTAAGATAAACTTGCCTAAATGATCTTTTTTGTAGTGCAACGGCTCGGCATTTTTCACTCCACTAATTGCGACACGTTTTATGGATATGCCTTTTTCCTTGTTGAGCCAAATCGGGTTTTTATCTAAATCAACAAATGCTTTTTTAGGATCGTCATTGTATTCTTTCAGTCTTTGTTCTAAAACTCCTCTTACACCCGCATCTATAACTTTATCTATTTTCATATCGGGGGTTATATCTTTACGAATGGTATAATCATCTTCGTACCAAAACAATTTAACTTTTTCGGGTAATTTTTGTGCTTTGTTTTCGTCTAAATAAATAGGGCTTTTGGACAAAGCATTTTTTCCTGCAAACGCTTTTTTTGGATCATTGCCGTTTTCAGATAATCGTTGCAGAAGCAGTTGCATATATTTCGGATTGGCTACTTTATTAACCGTTTCCAAGTCAAATTTTGCCCCGATTTTTTCTTCTTTAACGACAGGTTGTTTTATTTTTCCGTAAACGGTTTCTTTGTGTAATTGTCCCCTTGGTGTGAGTTCTGTTCTTAATTTTTCTCCTTTGGCTGTTTTGATTTTGTTCTTGTTTTTGGTTACGACTTTGTTTTTGGCTTTTTGCGATACCAATACATTTTCCAAATGTTTTTTGGCTTTCTCTCTAAAATCAGCCAATGGTGATTTAAATTTTCTTTTCTTGCTGCCGTCTTTGTCTATTACCAACTCTGTTTCTTTTGTTTCAATGGCAATGATATTCTTGTGTAATTTGTGGTTTTCGTTTCTGCGGGCATTGAGGTAATTCAGATATTGAATGTGATTGTGCTTAGTAAAAGCCACGGTCAAAGCATCCATAGCGTGGTGGCGATGATCGTTTCGTTTGCTCCAATCAACGATACGCTCTTTGAAACTCCCGTCTTTCTTTTCGATCATTTCGGTTAACCCCAGTTTCTTGAATTTATCGAGATTCAGCTCTTGCATAATATTGATTAAATCCCAATCTTCACGAAGTCTGTCCGTAACATTTCCTGTAGTGGGAACCACAGAACGGGTTATTTCATAAAGCATATTTCTAGCTTTTTTGGCAATGTATTGGCTGTCTCTTAGATCACGTTCAATAAATCCGTCTCCAATTTCAGATTCCTTTTTGAGGAGCTTTTGATATTTGGATTTTGATATTCCCTCCTCTTTATTTTTCTTTCCTAACTCAAAAAGGCTTTCTATCCGTCGTTCAAACTCAGCTAATTTCTCTTTACCGTATTTACTATCAATGTAATTGAAAGCAGTTTTATTTCCTTTATCTAAATTATCGTGTCTGTAAACTACTGTTTTATTGGAAAAGCTATCATCAAACAATTTTGACTGCGGAATAATATGATCAATATCTATCTGCTTACCGAACAGAATTTCCCTTGGGATATATGTATTTGAATATAAATCCTTATACCCATTATTCTTTAATTCTTCATACAATTTATAGCGAATAAGGTCATTTCGAGTCGGATTTTTGACACCGAATTCATTCTGTAAGACCTTGAATATTTTCTCGTGCAGTATTTTTGCAGCATTGATATTGGTAGTCATTTCTGCACGTTCTTTGGCATTTTTCTTTAATTCACGAGCCAGTTCGATTCTGATTTCGTCAAACTTAAAATGCTTTAGGATGTTTCTGTCTCTGTCGGTATTGGTTTCGATTAACGTATTGACCACATTGACCATTTGATTTAGAATTTTCTCCACCACAGGGTTTCGTAAGCTGTTTTTCTTCAACAATTCCAATTTCTCTCTTAATGGTCGGCTCGCAATCTCTTCTTTTGTCAATGAAGATGCTGAGTGTTTGTAACCTGCTAAAAAGCAAGCGTCAGCATAATTATGCTCCTTAGTGTAGGGATAGATTTTTCGCATTGCTTTGGCACTCAAATTGCCATAATCGTCGGACAAGGTAACGTTTGCCAAAATCTGACTATGCTCTCTTTTAAAACCGAATTTTTTTTCCAACAGCCCATACAATTTCTCATTACCGCTTGGTGAATCATCGCCTTCGTAGGAGTGTAGCAAATGCCATAACTGATACGATGCCTGTTGTTCAAAAGCTTTTCCGTCCAATTCTGCATTAAATTCCAGGATTTCAGAGTTGATATTCAATACTTCAAAAATGGATTTTACCATTTGCCGGATGTCCGAAGCAGGTTTTTTCAGTTCCGAAACGTTAATATCGTCCTTGTTGGAAAGTTTGAGCAAATCCTCATCATAACCTTCTATTTCCAAGATTTTCAGATAGGCATCATACAAGGCTTTGTTGGTTCGGTTTCCTTCCAATTCGGAATAATTGAGCTCCCAATCGTTCTGTTGATGTCCCAACAGTTCAATGATTTTGTTGGCTTTTAAATTTCCTTTGATGTTCAATTCATCAAACAATGATTGCTTTGTTTCTAAGTCAAACACAAAAACTTTTTTTTCTTCCTTGAATATAGCGGTTTGATTTTCTGTCTTGGAAATAGTCCGTTTTTTGCTTCCTTTCTTTCTTATTAAAACATTGTTCAGCACCTGCCAAATTTTGAACTCCTGAAACAAAGGCGATGATTTTGGAGTCACTTTTAATCCAATTCGTTTCTTGATTTTTTGTCCGTTTTTCTCGGTTACAATATCCTTGTTTTCAAACTCACAAAAGCTTATTAAACCTTTTTGAGATTTTAATTTTCGTTGATAAAATATGATAATGTCCCTGATTTCCTCTTTTAATTTATTGGTCAATTCAGGATGATATTTTGATTGTTCTTCCCAAATCGTCTCAAACTCATCCAAATAATCCTGACGGTAAAATACCTGGCTTTTAAGGCGGGTATGTGGGTTTTGCTGCAATTGCTTAAAGAGGTGTTGCCCGACTGTTTCTTTATTAAAGTACAACTCCTTGCTTCGGTCGCTGATTGCACCCAAATAACCGCTTGAGCTGTTGAGATTGTTGTTGATTTCGGTAATCACATAAGCGGCCTCTTCTTTTTCCAATTTTTCTGAAACAGCTTGGCTTCGCCATTCATAAGCCTTGATCTTTTTTTCTTCCCTTGTACCTTTATTTTCAGCAGTATTGAATTGGTATTTCCCCCAAAAAGTGGCAGAAGTTGCTCTTTGTCCTTTTCCTGCCAATTCTTTTTTAAATTCATCGGTAAAGATTTCGGGATAATATTGCTTCTGACAATTCCAAACTTTGTCAAATTCAGCCTGCAAATCCGAACGGTAGAAATCAGGGATATGCTTTTTGCCTTCTTTTAGTAATCCATACGCCAATTGCCCGGGTGTAAGGTTTTCCTCATATAAGCGTTTCGCAATCGCCATCCCGTCAATTGCTTGACCTTCATCTTCATTTTTTGCTTTTCTGCTACTTTTGTAACCGCGTTTTTTATTAATTGTCAACAGCACTCTGGCAAATTCGCCTTTCTTTATTCTTTCCGTTACTCCTTTTGCCCTCAATTGATAGGTTGAAAAAGTTGAATTTTTACCGTTTTCAGCAAGCCTTGTTTCACCAGAAATAATCCCAGACTGTTTCAGCACCTCTATGAGATTATCCCTACGAAGCTGATACCGGTCAAGATTTCTTCTTGCACCACGTTTTAAAGTCCTGTCTGCGTTTACCGAAACTGGCTTTCCCTTTTCAAAGTTGGTCTGCTCGTCTGTTGTCAAAGGATTGACTCGAACGCCTATTTTCTCTATGGAAGATTGTTCATTATCGTTTTCGGCTTCTTTTACAAAAGCCCAACCTATGGAGGTTGTACCAAGATCTAACCCTAAAATTTGTTTCATAATATCAAAATTATCAGTAAAAAACTTAATTTACAAAAATTATCAGTATTATCAGTAAGAAATAACATTTGGTTAATTTAAATATTCTTTTCACCTTTGTCATGCGTAGGCGGCAAGTATTTATCGTCGATCAAATTAGAGTTACGTACAACAAAGTTTAGCCTCATTTGCTTTACTTTGTACAACGTTGCGCAAGATGCCAAACAAAAACACGGTTAACAGAAACATTACCAAATGTTTTTCACTTACTGAGCTGTGAATTGCTTTCTTTCACTATTTGTTTGGCATCTTTTTTTAATTATCTTTGCTTCTGAAAGTAATTCACAATAAGGATTATTCCGTTGTGCAAACATTTGGGTCGCCTCTTGTCCATAAATCAGGAGGTTTTTTTATGTTCAAATGTCTCCGTAAACATATTTTTAAATAATTCCATCATGACAAAACATTTAAGGTAGCCCTGACTTTTGTTGGGGTCGCCTTTTTTATTTCCCCACAACCCTATCCCCATCCTGAATAGCAAATCCTTTAGCCAAAGCATACCGAATCCCTGCAACCATTGCGCCTTCCACATTGGATCCCACACGGGCGTAACCGAAAAGCTTGGCGGCTTCCCGAACCAGATCCGGGTAGGAAAGGCTAATCTGCTTTTCTAAAATATATTTTATGGGATAAATATGATTTTGGTATGAGGCAAAATTGACGGTTGGCAAATAGTCAAAATCAATTTGGATGTTGTTCATAAATAAGTTATTTATACCAAGTTTGGCTTAAGGATTATTCCATTGCGAAACATAAAGGCGGCACAAGTCGCTTTTTATGTTTAAAAGGGTCATACAGGAATTTCTTGCATGATCGTTTTTTTGATCCCAATCTACCGCTTCCTATCCCATCCCCAAAACCCGTGAGACATCTGTCCCGATAACTTTTAAACCCACTGAGAATCATTAACTTTTAGAGGAAGATGGGGGTGATAAAACATGATTCATTTTACCGGAGCAACATAGTGATTAATCATTACACAAAAAATACCCTGTACAGGGTATTTTTAACCAATTCTTAAAATTTTTTACCAAAAGCTAAAAACACTGTTCAAAATACCAATTAATTCTTACGGCTTTAACCCAATCCAAGAAGGCAATCGACTTTTTTCTTTGATTAATCTCTTGTGATAAAAAAAGGGCCTGATTCTCAAATCAGGCCCAAATCCTTTCTTATATTTATTTCACCAATTAACATAAACACCAACCGAAAGCAATCCCCCTCAATTCTCTATCCTGATACTCCCGCTGCTTACCTTGCCTCTAATTGTATGTGGGGCATTGTTTCCGATGTCCAGCCTCTTACCTGAAGAACTCTCCCCTACCCTTACAGAACCGCTGTTGGCACTGAGATCATAGTTATAATCTCTCAGATCTGAATCCGTTTGAATCCGGATGCTGCCGGAATTGGCATTCAGGTTGGTTTTGTCACTCAGGCCGGACCTTTCCGCCCGGATATTTCCCGAACTTACGGAGAGGTCACCCAAGCCTGTAACTTCCACGAATCTCATCGATCCCGAATTGACCTTTGCATTTACTGTCCCCTCTATTTTTTCAAATTTAAGGCTTCCTGACGAACCTTTGGCTTCCACATCTCCATCCACCTCTATCAGGTTGATCGAGCCGGAGTTGACTTGCGTATTTATATTGCCAACAAATCCTTCACCTTTGATACTTCCCGAGGAGGCGGTCAGATTGATCTGATCTGCTTCTATATTCATGGTTTTAATACTTCCCGAGTTGACTTTCAGGTCAATGGTTCTGTTTTTGACATGCATGACGTCTATGGAGCCTGAATTGCTCTTAAAGTTCAGTCTGATGTCATCTGGGCCCGTGAGGCTGATATATCCTTTGTGCTGATTTCCTCCAAAATTCCATCCTCCGTTCATATCTCCCACCACCTCTATCTTGAGCCTGCTACCGGATTTCCTGAATTTGATGTCCATTCCGCTGCTTTCGGCGGTTTCCAGATAAGCATTCAAAAACACCTGTTCTGCATTTTCGTCCCCTTCGTAAGATACTTCAAGGAACCTTCCTTCCAACTCGATCTCTCCAATGCCGGTAAAAAACTCTTCGTAATCCCTTGTGACGGTCTTCTCCGGGACAAAGCAGGAAGATAGCATTATTCCCAAAAAGAATATTGAATGAAATGAACGGTTATACATTGGTTCCCGGGGTTGTTGGTGAAGCCGGTGGGTTATAAATGGGTCCTCCGTTTGCCATCATGTTCAGGGTCTCATGCGCCACCCTGATATTATATTCATAGGCCAGACTCTTGTAATTGACCAAATCGACGATGGTTCCAATAAAACACAGTCCCAGGGTCAAGATATACAATATTCCCAAACCAATTTGGCCAAGGACAAATCTGTGTAAACCTGCGAATCCGAAGAACCCTAGCAGGCAAAGAATCAATACCATTTGGTTGTCTTTTCTCCTTGCTCTGTAAACCTGCGCAAAAAGATTTGCCTGCTCATCATCCATATTCTTCAGGATGCCCTGGATGTAACCCAATTCCATTCCTTCCAACTCAGGAAGGTGTCTCAATACATTAGCCATAGTGTTTAGTAGTTTTAATGTTTCTAATCAGTTCAACAATGCGATATGCAATGACAGCAAAAGCAAACATGGCCAGTGGGTGCATAGACCAAGATGCCCGGAAATCACCTTTTGACAGCAAACTCATCGCCCGTCCCAATCCACAACCCGGGCACCAGTCGAGTCCGAGATTATCCAAAGGACAAAGAGTAAAATGCTGCGCTCCGTAAGGATCTATAAAAAGAATCCCGATCAAAGCACCGATCCAGAAGATCAGTTCAAGTGGCAATTTGCTCAGGCTTGCAATTATCTTATTCATTTGAGCAGTAAAGTACGAAAAGAATGCCATTTACAGAAAAGAGCCCTGTGATGGCCTTAGGGATGATAAAGGAAGTACTGGTGTGCGCTGAAAGTACAAAAAGTGTACGGTTATGAACGGGTAATCACCGGTATGTCAAGAGTAACAGCTTTTCCCAACCTGGATATGCTTTCCTTCAAAAAATTCCTTCTAATGCTTTTATAGGATACGTTAAAACCGCTTTCCCGAAAGAAACTCAGCACTAGCACAAGATTGACAAATCGGTCAGGCAGTTTTACTTTTCTGCCGATACCCAAAACATCTGAAACTTCCTTTCCCACAAAAAAAGAAACCAGGCTTTCAGAAACCTGAGCAAATGCAGGATCAGGGGCAGTTGTTTTATAATAACCAAGCAATGCATTGAGAAGGATCTTTCCGGCTTCAGATGAATGTAAATGCCGTTTTTTGATCAGCTTCTCCAATTCAAAAGCTTCCTTTGCAGTCTCAGGCCAAAAGGAAACCCGGAGCCCCAGATAATGCCCAATAATTTTCCAATAATGTAATACAGCTTCATGAACTTCCTTCCCCGGGAACTTGTCGATCTTCTCCATTCCCCGCATTACCAAAAGACTGAAGGCAATATTGGTCCCGATCAGATCTTCCTGATTGATGGGTATGCCCCAATTTGGATTCCAATCCTTGCCGTACCTACTGACAAACAGGCGGCTGAACGCATGGATCAGCCGGACCTTGATCAAGGTCAGCAATGCCCGATCGTCACTGATAAATGTACCCGGTCTAAAAGCATCCAACAGAAATAGGGCTGTTTCGGACAATCTGACACCGATTTCATCCGTTATTCGTTTGGAACGTACCAAAACCTGAGCTCCATCGGCAAAGGCGTAGCAATAGGGTAAGGAATAAAACCCCAACATGGCCAGATAAAAATTTCCCTTTTGATCGAAAAAATCCTGTGATGACTTTACTTTGGATTGATTTATAAAATCAGGTTTGATTTGGTAAAAGTTGAAAAAAGTTTGCAAGGATGCGGGAAAATCCGAAGGTATGGTTTCCGGTAGAGATGTCCAGCCGTTGATCATTTTTGCGAAATCAGGCTGCGCAATCAGTTCCTGAACTGCAGCATCCGCAAGTTCATCGCTCTGATTTCTTAAGGCATCAAGATTGTCATTTGTATATAAACTTAATTTTCCCACCTTATGCTAACTTGCAATCCGTAAATTAGTTTTATGTTTTCCCCCTATTTATATCAATGACATACTATTCTGTTACCGTATATCCTCTTCAATCAAAAATCGGTCATCCGTCATCCAGCAACAAAAATTTCTGAATCAAAAATCATGATGTCAATATCTAAATTCTTTCTGATAATAATCGCTATGCTTTCGTCAGGCTTGACAAAGGCGCAGACCTATCAGGATATCATTGCCTTGGATGTAGAAAGAACAGGTTCAAACTTTTCACTCGTCGAGAATTCCGCCAAGAAGATCACAGACAGGAAGGCCTATGACAATCAGCCGAATTTTATCAATGACAAACAAATGGCATTTTCGGCAGCAGACGAAAAAGGCAATCACGATATCATCATTTATAATTTTGAGGCGGATAAATTCACCAATCTGACCAAAACAGCCGACCTCGATGAATTTTCTCCCCGGATTACGGATTGTGGTTTGTATGTTTCCGCCGTCACGGTGGAAGAAGACGGCCGACAGCGGCTTTGGCTTTACCCGACCAATTTCGGGGAACCGGAACTGCTTTATGACGACATTGAACCCGTTGGCTATTACGATTGGTACAACAACATTGCGGCCATGTTTATACTCGCTCAACCCAATTCTCTGGTTTATCCTTTTGGTAAGGATGATGTCCTGAACATAAGTCAAAACATTGGTCGTTCAATCCAAAAAAGGCCCAAATCGTCGACTGTAACATTCGTGGATAAAAACGATTTTAAAGAAATCGACGGCCAAAAAGCATATGCAATTAAAGGTTTTGATATCGAAAAGAGAACCTTATCAGATTTTGGGTACACAGTACCGGGAGTAGAAGATTTTATCTGGTTGGACAAAAAAAGAATGCTGATGGGCAAAGGGAACGAAGTTTTTATCCGAAAAGCCAAGGACCGGTACTGGGAAAAAGCCGCAACCGTGTCCCTACCCGGGTATCAGAATATCAGCCGCATGGCTTATTCCAAGGATCTCAAAAAATTGGCGGCAGTAATGGACAGAGTTGAATAAAGTTTTTGGCACCATATATAAATTTGATAAAGAAGGAATAGTAAAAGCCAAAAATATTCATCAATTTATTCACCTTATTGACAATTAATTGATCGAACATTATCGACATGCCAATTAGGACTGACTTTTAAAGGCTTGTTTTTTTAATAACCGCTATGCAAATAATAGATTTAAATAATCCTCCCAAAGAAATTCTGGAAGAACTGAGCCTTTTAATAAGTGTGCTTGATGAACAGATTCCTCCCAAAAAACTGGATAGGAATGTATTGATCTGCACCTGGAATATCCGGGCTTTTGGCAATCTTACTATGGGTTGGGAAGCTGCTGACCACGAATCCCCCAAAAGAGACGGGCTTTCCCTTCTCAGTATAGTGGAGATTATCCGGAGGTTTGATATCATTGCCGTTCAGGAGGTAAAAGGCGAATTTAAAGCCCTGCGGGAGACAATGAAATTGCTGGGGCCGGATTGGAGTTTTTTGATGACAGATGTTACACAGGGAACCAAAGGGAACGGTGAACGCCTGGCTTTTATCTTTGACATCAGAAAAGTGAAGCTTTCGGGAATTGCCTGTGAAATTGTTATTCCGGATGAAGTTCTCGAACGAAACAAAGCCATGCAACCCGATGCTTTAGTTAAACAGTTTGCCAGAACTCCTTATGGAGTGAGTTTTAAGGTGGCCGAAAAAACCTTTGTGTTGCTTACACTCCATGTGTTTTTTGGAAAAAAATCAGGAGACAGAATTGCAGAAATAAATGCCATCGCCGACTGGATAAAAAATTGGGCTAAAAAACTTAGCACTTGGAATCATAGTCTTTTAACTTTGGGGGATTTCAATATTGTCAAAAACGGAGATCCTACATACGACGCTTTCGTTTCTTCGGGACTTTATGTTCCTGATGATTTACAAAACATTGATCGGACGATCTTTAAAAAGACATATTCGTTTTACGATCAAATAGCTTGGTTTGAAAACAACATCAGTTTGCAATATAATGTTGGAGGAGTCTTTGATTTCAGGGATATTGTGCTCACCAAACGCAATTATACCACAAGTCAGCTATCCTATAGGATTTCAGACCATTTCCCGCTTTGGGCAGAATTTCTAACTTAGCAAAAACCCAAAATACCAATGAAACAAGCATCGATTATCCTTTCGATTTTCTTTTACACTTTATCCTTTCAAATAAATGCACAGATCATGGATAAAAGATCAATCATCGCCAAAAAAGCCGAGCTGACTAAGGCAGGAGATGGATTTTCCTTCACGGAAGGCCCTGCTGTCCACCGCAACGGGGATGTTTATTTTACAGATCAACCCAATAACAAAATCATCAAGTGGGCTTCCAATACAGGTGAAATGTCTGTTTTTATGGAGGAGTCCGGAAGATCCAACGGTATGTTTTTCGACCGAGCAGGAAACCTGATTGCCTGCGCTGATATGGAAAACCAACTTTGGTCGATTGATGAAAAAGGAAACCCTACAGTTTTGATAGAAAATTTTCAGGGAAAAAGACTGAATGGTCCAAATGACGTCTGGGTGAGGCCCACAGGGGGAATCTACATGACTGATCCATTATACAAGAGGGATTATTGGGAAAGAGATCCAGAGATGCAGCAGGACGGCGAACACCTGTATTACCTTAGTGCGGACCGGTTGCAGTTTTTCAGAGTGGATGAAAACCTCGTCAAACCAAACGGCTTGATCGGTACACCTGACGGAAAGAAACTGTATGTTGCGGATATCGGTGACGACAAAACTTATGTATATGACATAGAAGAGGATGGATACCTTACCAACAGGCAGCTTTTTGTGGAAATGGGTTCGGATGGAATGACCATCGACAACCGAGGCAATATTTACCTCACCGGAAAGGGAGTCACCGTTTTCAATCCAAAGGGAGAGAAAATCGCACACATTCCTATAGATGAAAACTGGACAGCAAACATCTGCTTCGGAGGCGGGGACCGGAAAACCTTGTTTATCACTGCTATGGGCTCTGTCTATACGCTGAAGATGAAAACAAGAGGAGTTTATTGATCTTTATTTTAAAAACAAAAAAGCTATCCGGTAGTAAACGAACTCCAGGATAGCTTTTTTTATGTTGTCTTACACTTCTTTTCCGATTTAGCTTTCGGAATCAATCACAGTTTCCATCCGCATCACAGGAATTTCCATCATTTTCCCTGGCCATTTGCAGGACAGGATTATCCTTCACATACTCAACCCAGGCTTTTTCAAGCGTGTCATCAAAAACTTCTTTCGGCTGCGCGCCTGATATTACGAATTTCCTGTCAACCACAAAAAACGGAACTCCTCTTACACCAAGCTGTCTGGATTCATAGATGTCTTTTTCAACCTTGTCAGCAAAATCCTGAGATTGAAGACAGGAAATAACCTTGCTTTCCTTTAGGCCAACTTCCAAACCCAATTTCAACAAGGTAGGTTGATGATCAATATTTTCACCTTCCATAAAATAAGCCTGAAGTAGCCTCTCTTTCAGCTCTCTACCTTTTCCTTCTGATTTTGCCAATTGAAGTAAGCGATGGGCATTTTTGGCATTGGCAACAACGGTCTTCTCCATTTGGAATTCCAAGCCTTCACCCTTTGCCATGCTGACTACCCGGGCGGTCATCTCCCGGGTTTCATCGATTGTCCAACCTTTGGTTTCTGATAGATATTGTAGAGTGCTTTTAAAAGGATCGGTGACCATTTCCGGATTCAGCAGGAAACTTTTCCATTCGATCTGCACTTGATCCGCATAGGGGAAATCAGCCAAAGCGGATTCCAGTCTTCTTTTACCGATATAACAAAATGGACACATGATGTCCGACCAGATTTCTATTTTCATAACTTTAAAACTTATCTTAAGCATTAAATCAAATCTGGATCAATTGAGTTCCCACGATGAAAACCAAAGAATGTCCATCCTGTGCCATGAAAATTGACCGCTCAGCCACCACCTGTCCGATCTGCCAATTTGAATTTCCCAAAAGAAATCCTGTTTACCAATGGGTGGCAATTCTGTTGGTCATTGTCTTTATCCTTTCTTACGTTCTTTAAAGTTTTAAAAAAAAAAGAATGTTGCCTAAAAGGCCAATTCCAGCCGAAATTGTTGCTGGCTCTCTTATTCTTACATTTTTGGAGCTACTGACGGCGAATTAAGAGATTCCTCAATTGCATCAGAATAATGAATAAAAAGGACGTTATTTTGCCATATATTCAGCTGAATCACCCTTTTGTTTCTCCATTTGACAACAGAATCTTTAATAATTGCATTTAATGGAAATTTTCCTTGCATATTATTCCAAACCTTACAACCTTTACATACGTTTTCGTAAAAAATGTCAAAAACACAGAATATAGCGCGTACATCATCCAATTCCGTTTTGAAAGAAACGGCGTTTGCGGCTATTCTATTTTTTGCTCCATTGAGGAGGTTTAGGCCGGCTTTTAGGGCATAGTCCCTCCATTTATTAGGGGTGTCCTATGTGGACGACCGAAAACAGCCATATCAATTCATTTTAATCATCTCCAGGTCAGCTTCTAAAAATGTTGGCCTAAAGTCATTAAATCCCCATTTTGACCAAAATGAATAATTACACCTTTAACATCCTTCCTGCCACTGAGCAACATACTCACTACGCAGAAACCATAGTCGAAGAAATGGCGAATTCTGCTCAAGCTCGGGGGACAGGAATTGCCAAGAGATCGCCTGAATACATTAAAACCAAAATGATGGAGGGAAAAGCCGTGATTGCTTTAACCAAAGAAGGCGAATGGGCAGGCTTTTGTTACATCGAGGCTTGGGGACACGGAAAATTTGTCGCCAACTCAGGTTTGATCGTGGCTCCACAATTCAGAAAATACGGACTCGCACGGCAGATCAAAAGGGAAGTTTTCAAACTCAGCCGAACCCGGTATCCGGATTCCAAGATATTCGGATTGACTACAGGGGCAGCTGTCATGAAGATCAACTCCGAGTTGGGGTATATTCCTGTATCCTACGGCGACCTGACAGACGACGAGGATTTTTGGAAAGGCTGCCAAAGCTGCGTCAACTATGAAATCCTCAAAAGTAAATCAAGAAGCAACTGTCTTTGCACAGCCATGCTTTTTGATCCGGAAAAAAAGAAAGAGAAACTGGAAGATGTTGCTTTGAGAAGAGACTTCAAGAAAAACATCAAACTCTTTGAGAGATGGACGAGATTGAAAAAATACGTCATGCTCAACATCAAAAAGACCAAGAACAAGACTTTAAATCTATTTTAACATAGATTGATTTTATAAAAAAACAAACCATGAAAAAAGTAGTATTAGCGTACAGCGGAGGATTGGATACCACTTTTTGCGCACTTCACCTTACCAAAGATCTGGGTCATGAAGTTCATGCCGTATTGATCAATACAGGTGGCTTTTCGACCGAAGAACTAAAAGACATCGAAGAACGCTCCCAAAAACTGGGAGTTTCTTCTTTCACCATATTGGATGTAATCAAAGCCTATTACCAGGAAGTGCTTAAATTTCTGGTTTTCGGAAACGTCCTGAAAAACCAAACTTATCCGCTTTCTGTAAGTGCCGAAAGAATCCTTCAGGCCAAAACCCTTGCAGAGTATGCCAAGAAAATCGGGGCAAAATGTGTCGCCCATGGCAGTACAGGAGCGGGAAACGATCAGGTACGTTTTGATATGATTTTTCAGACCATCATTCCCGATATCGAAATCATCACCCCAATCCGCGATCTTAAACTCAGCAGAGAAGAAGAAATCCAATACCTCATAAAGCATGGCATCAACATGAATTTTGAGAAGGCGGCTTATTCCATCAACAAAGGAATCTGGGGAACTTCTGTGGGCGGAAAAGAAACCTTAAGCTCCAATCAGACATTGCCTGAAACAGCATGGCCTGTTCAGGTTTCCAAAACCGGATCAGAAGAATTGACACTTGAATTTAAGGCAGGTGAATTGAAAGGAGTTAACGGAAAGACCTTTGAAAATCCTGTAGAAGCCATTCAGACAATCCAACAACTCGCTGCACCTTACGGCATCGGAAGGGATATTCACGTCGGTGACACCATCATCGGAATCAAAGGTCGGGTAGGCTTTGAAGCCGCTGCGCCTCTGATCATAATCAAAAGCCATCAGTTACTTGAAAAACATACATTGACCAAGTGGCAGACTTTCTGGAAAAACCAGCTTGCTGAATTTTATGGTAATCACCTGCATGAAGGTCATTACCTTGATCCTGTCATGAGAAATTTTGAAGCTTTTTTGGCGGATACCCAGACTTTTGTTTCCGGCACAGCGAAGGTTCTGCTTCATCCATACCGTTTCCAGCTGGTAGGCATCGATTCCGAACATGACCTTATGTCTTCCAAATTTGGCAGTTATGGGGAAATGAGTAAAGGATATACAGCTGAAGATGTAAAAGGATTCACCAGAATTTTGGGAAATCAGACTGCTATTTTCCATCAGGTAAATAAAGGTCATGACGAAAATTAAAACCGCAATAATCGGTGCTGCCGGTTATACAGGAGGAGAATTGATCAGGCTCTTGGTCAACCACCCCCATTGTGACCTGGTATATGTGCACAGCAATAGCCAACAAGGGAAAAAAGTGACGGAAATTCACTCCGATTTGATAGGTGACACAAATCTGTTGTTTACAGCAGAAATTGAAACCGAAGGTATTGATGCGGTATTTTTGGGTTTACCTCATGGAGAAACCAAATCTTTCCTTGCCGAACATTCTTTTTCGGAGGGAACAGTCATCATAGATCTTAGTACGGATTTTCGGGATGAAAGCGCAGGGTTTATATACGGACTTCCCGAGCTCAATAAAGAGAAAATTAAAAAAGCCAAGAAAATCGCCAATCCAGGATGTTTTGCTTCTGCCATTCAGCTGGCTATGGCTCCTGCTGTCGCAAAAGGATGGATCAAAGATCCGGTTCATATCACAGGAATCACGGGAAGTACGGGCGCTGGCAAAAAATTAGGCGATACCAGCCATTTCAGTTACAGAACCCAAAACATGTCCGTTTACAAGCTTTTCACCCATCAGCACCTAAAAGAAATCAAGCAGACCTTCAAACAGCTTCAAACAGGTTTTAACCAAAACCTGCTCTTTGTTCCTTATCGGGGAAATTTTTCCAGAGGAATCTGGATAACTGCCTATTTCCCTTTTGAGGGAACAATAGCAGAAGCAAATGAAGCCTTTGAAAAATTTTATTCAGATGCTCCTTTTACCCATGTCTCGGATGGAGATATTGATTTGAAACAAGTAGTCAACACCAATAAATGTCTCCTGCATCTTCAAAAAGAAAACGGTCAACTGGTTATCTACTCAATCATTGACAATTTACTGAAGGGAGCCTCCGGGCAGGCCATTCAGAACTACAATCTGGCTCTTGGTTTAAATGAATCCACGGGTTTGAATCTTAAGAGTATCGCTTTTTAATCCACCACATATGAATTTATTTGATGTATATCCATTGATGAATGTCACCCCGGAAAAAGCACTCGGTGCCAAACTTTGGGATGAAGACGGTGTAGAATACTTGGATCTTTATGGTGGTCATGCAGTGATTTCAGTTGGTCACAGCCATCCCCATTTCATTGGAAAATTGAAAGAACAAATAGACAAGATGATTTTTTATTCCAATTCGGTTCAGATTCCACTGCAGAAACAGTTGGCCGAAAAACTCGGTGCCCTTTCTTCTTATCCTGACTTCAACCTCTTTTTGTGCAACTCAGGATCTGAGGCAAATGAAAATGCCCTGAAGCTTGCCTCTTTTGCAACGGGAAAATCCGGGATGATCTCTTTTTCGGGTGCCTTTCATGGAAGAACTTCCGGGGCGGTAGTCTTAACAGACAATCCAAAAATCATCGCTCCTTGTAATCAAAGAAATGATGCCTATATCCTTCCGTTTGGAGATATAAAAGCTGTGGAGCAAAAACTCGCAGAAAGAAACATCGCCGGCGTCATTATTGAAGGCATTCAGGGTGTGGGGGGCATTAAGATCCCCAATGCTGATTTTCTGATCGCCCTCAGAGCGTTAACCGAAAAGTATGATGTAAAACTGATACTTGATGAAGTGCAATCAGGCTATGGAAGGACGGGAAAATTCTTCGCCCATCAATGGGTGGAGGGTTTGGTTCCTGATCTGATAACCACGGCCAAGGGCATGGGAAACGGATTCCCTATCGGAGGCGTTCTGATCCATCCTGATTTCCAGGCATCATATGGCCTTTTAGGCACCACTTTTGGTGGAAATCATCTTGCTTGTGCCGCCGCATTGGCTGTATTGGAAATTATTGAATCAGAAAATTTAATGGAAAACGCATTACAAATGGGTGATTATTTAGTAAACGAGCTCCGTAATATCCACGGAATCACCGAAGTCCGGGGAAAAGGATTGATGATCGGATTGGATCTTGACAAAGATGCTTCTCCTATACGTTCTGAATTATTGCAGCAATACAGAATTTTCACAGGAAGTTCGGCAGGAAAGCAGACCATTCGTTTGCTTCCACCATTAAATATCCAAATGTTCGAACTATCTTGTTTTATTGAAAGTTTAAAGAATGTCTTGCACCAATCCGATTTAAGCAAAGCATCAGTATGAAATCCGGAATTATTAACAATAACCAAAAACATATTTATTCTCAAAAGTAATAGTTCAGGCAAACCCATCGTCGGAACTTAATCCATAATATGAAGCATTTCACAAAATTCGAAAACAAATCCCTTGCTGATCAGCTGATAGATAAAGCGCTCCAATATAAATCCGAACCTAGAAAAGATATTTCGAAGGGTATCGGTAAAAAAGTAGGATGCATTTTCCTCAACCCTTCTCTGCGAACAAGGGCAAGTACACAGATTGCAGCATTGAATTTGGGGATGGAACCTATCGTGATGAATATGGATAAAGAAGGCTGGTCCTTGGAAATGGAAGATCGCGCTGTGATGAACAAAGGAAATGTGGAGCATATCAAGGACGCTGCCGCGGTTTTGGGTTCCTATTTTGATATTTTGGCAATCCGGGCCTTTCCTTCCCTGACCAATAAAACCGAGGATATAAATGACTTTATATTTAATCAGTTCAAAAGGTATTCGGAAAAGCCGGTAATCAGTCTGGAAAGTGCCATCCGTCATCCTTTACAAAGTCTGGCCGATATGGTAACCATCCAGGAAAATCAGCTATCGGGCAAGAAACCAAAAATTGTACTTACCTGGGCACCTCATATCAAAGCCATCCCACATGCGGTAGCCAATTCATTTGCCGAATGGGCTATAGGTTGTGGCCATGACCTGACTATAACACACCCCGAAGGCTACGAGCTTGACGAGCAGTTTACTCAGGGTGCCACTATAGAGCACAATCAGAAGAAAGCACTTGAAAATGCTGATTTTGTTTATGTCAAAAACTGGTCAGCTTTTAATCAGTATGGGAAAATTCTAACAAACAATCCATCTTGGATGTTGACAGAAAAACATTTCAAACATGCGAATGATGCGAAGGTAATGCACTGCTTGCCGGTAAGAAGAAATGTGGAGCTTTCGGATGAAATCCTTGACGGATCCAGAAGTATTGTCCAAAAACAAGCAAACAACAGGATTTTTGCAGCTCAGGCTGTTTTAAGTCATATTATAGAATAATAATCGCTTAAATAAATCACCCTCAAACCTACAAAAATCATGAAAATCAACATTATAAAAATAGGGGGAAATGTCATTGATTATCCCAAAAAACTTGATGAATTTCTCTTCCTGTTTTCGAAATTTCCCGATAATAAAATTCTTGTTCACGGTGGCGGAGTTATGGCCTCCAAATTTGGAGAAAATCTGGGAATAATGCCCCAGATGGTGGACGGAAGAAGAATCACAGATAAAGACACGCTCGACATCGTAACGATGGTCTATGCAGGCCTGATCAACAAGCAGGTTGTAGCCAAACTACAGGCACTTAAGCAAAACGCTTTGGGAATGACAGGAGCTGACGGAAACTTGATCCGATCAATCAAAAGACCAATTAAGGAAATTGATTATGGATTTGTGGGAGATATTCAGGAAGTCAATATCGATTTGATCCAGACCTTACTTGAAGCTGGGATAGTTCCTGTAGTCAGCGCGATCACACATGATAAAAAAGGGCAGCTGCTGAATACCAATGCAGATAGTATTGCCTCAGAGCTGGCAACTTCTCTGGCTATCAAGCATGACGTTAATCTTTATTATTGCTTTGATAAATCAGGCGTTTTGATCGATGAAAAAAACGACGATTCCATCGTTCCTTTGATCAATGAAGATATCTATGCAGAACTGAAGCGGGAAAAAGTGATCCATTCGGGCATGATACCAAAACTGGACAATGCCTTTGCTGCACTTCATAAAGGAGTTAA
>JBGTDA010000054.1:0-18432 GCA_041748555.1 Rhodonellum sp. | reverse complement strand
TGGTCTCGGAAAGAATGCTTCAGAACTACCTGAACGAGTTCTGCTATAAGCTAAACCGAAGATATTTTGGAAACAAGCTCTTCGACAGGTTGGTAATTGCGAGCGTTTACCCCTACTTGTATACAAGCGGATAATCATAATGATTTTTATAGGAAGATGAATTCCAACCAATTTCAGGAAAAAAAATATTGGAAAAAAAAAAAAGGGTGAAATTTAATTTCACCCTTTTTTTATGATCAAAAATTTGTTTTTAAGAACCTGTAAAGAGTTTCAGGATATCATTTCCGATTGCGAATACCATCAATGCGAGAAGTAAAACCATTCCCACTTTCTGGGAATTTTCAAGGAATTTATCGGAGGGTGACCTTCCGGAAATCATCTCATATAGAAGAAACATCACATGTCCTCCATCAAGTGCCGGAATAGGAAGCAGGTTCATAAAAGCCAGGATCATGGATATCAAACCCGTGATGGTCCAGAATTTGACCCAATCCCATTGGTTTCCGTAGATCTGGGCCATTCCGATGGGTCCGCTGACATTCTTTGCCGAAACCTCGCCTGTAAACATTTTGCCAAGTGCTCTTGCATTGACTATGACAACTCCAAAAGCCCTTTCTGTCCCTTTGCTGATGGATTGTACCAAGCCATACTTTTTCACCACAGGCTCAATAAGTGGAGTGACTTCAATACCGATCGTGCCCTCTTGAGATACTTTAACAGTTTTCTCTATTTCCTCTCCGTTTCTTTGGACGATTAATGAGGCTTCCTCCCCTTTTGCTTCAGCCAAAGTTTCTTGTAGCTCATTAAAATAGTTAACAGATGTTTGATTGACGGCTATGATTTTGTCTCCCCGCTCCAGACCGATCCCTTCAGCTGCACCGCCTTTGGCAACATTGAAAATTTCAAATGGATATCTGATGTTGATGAAATTCCCTAAGCTTTCTTCATTCGAAAATGAGTTGATAAAACCTCTTGGAATGGAAATTTTCACACTTTCGCCATTCCTGTCAACGGTATAATAACCATTGCTGCTCAGCAAAGCATCTCCGCTGCTCAATTCAGTAATGCTTTCATACGGTTGTCCATTGATATCCAGTACCTTGTCACCGTCCTGAAAACCGATTTGCTCTCCGATGTCATAGGCTACAATTCCGTGTTCGATGACCTGATCTCTTGAAAAATAGGTTTCGCCTCGCTGGTGAACCAGTAAAACAAAGATCAAAACCCCTGTTACGACATTGACAATAATCCCACCCAGCATTACAATGAGCCGTTGCCATGCAGGTTTAGATCTGAATTCCCAAGGTTGGGGTTCAGCACTCATCTGTTCTGTATCCATGGATTCATCCACCATTCCGGAGATTTTTACAAATCCCCCCAGTGGTATCGCCCCGATGGAGTATTCTGTTTCTCCCCATTGAAAACCTATTATTTTAGGAGGGAATCCGATGGAGAATTTTTCTACCCGCATGCCAAACATTTTGGCTGTGAGTAGATGGCCTAGCTCATGTAGGCCGACTAAAATAGACAAACCCAGTAATAACTGGGCTACCATAATCAATGTATCCATTATACTTTACTCTTAATTTGTTCTGTTGTGACAATTCTGGACATTTTGTCCGTGTTGATGAAATCTTCCAAAGTGGGTTTTGCAATAAAGTTTACTTTTTCTATTGTTTCGGCAATTAAATCAGACATTTGTAGGAATCCAACCTCATCCCTCAAAAATGCGGCCACTGCGATTTCGTTGGCTGCATTGAGAATACAAGGTACATTTCCTCCCTTTTCAAGCGCATCAAACGCCAGCTGAAGATTTTTAAATGTATTGAAATCGGGCTGCTCAAAGGTCAGATTCGGATAATGTGCAAAATCGAACCTTGGGAAGTCAGCTTTCAGTCTATCAGGATAGCTCAAGGCAAACTGAATTGGAATACGCATATCCGGCAGACCGAGTTGCGCTTTTATAGAACCATCTTCAAACTGTACCAAGGAATGTACGATGGATTGGGGATGCACTATAACTTCAACTTGGTCCTTCTTTAATCCAAACAACCATTTTGCTTCAATTACTTCAAGTCCCTTGTTCATCATAGAAGCCGAATCAATCGTGATTTTTGCACCCATGTCCCAATTTGGATGTTTGAGAGCCTGTTCTTTGGTGACTGTTTCAAGAAATTTTCGGTCCTTTCCTCGGAATGGTCCGCCTGATGCGGTAAGGATGATTTTTTCAATGGGATTATGGAACTCGCCGATCAGACATTGAAAAATCGCAGAGTGTTCTGAATCTACCGGATAAATATTGACTCCATTACCGGCTGCCAATTTTGTGACCATTTCCCCAGCGACTACCAAAGTTTCTTTGTTGGCCAAAGCTATTGGTTTGCCCTTCGAGATAGCATTGATAGTTGGAATCAATCCTGAATAACCCACCAATGCAGTCAGCACTATATCTATGGTGTCCATTTCCACCACTTGCTCCAAAGATTTTTGGCCTGCATAGACTTTGATGTCCAGAGGATTTAAAGCTTCTTTGACCTGAGTGTAGTGATCCTCGTTGACGATGACGACACAGTTGGGTTTGAATTCCCTGGCTTGTTGAATCAATAAATCGACATTATTCAGGGCTGTCAGGACTTCAACCTCAAATTTATCTGAATGGGATCTGATTACTTCTAAAGTCTGTGTGCCGATGCTTCCCGTTGAGCCAAGAATAGCTACTCTCTTTCTTTCTGACATTTAATGTATTTCCCGATAGGCTACTAGCCGCAAGGGTTTAATTTGAATACAATAATAATTTAATCCTGTAAACCGACAAAATTACAAGGTTTCGAGACTTTTCCATCATATTTTTTTTCTTCCACAAATAACAACATAGATGTTAATTCAGATCAATTTTGAAAGTTTCATTAACCATATTTAATTTAACCACAAAATCCCATTTTCGTTATGAAGATTATGATGAAAAATATCCAGACAGCACTTTTGGCTTTTATCGCAGGATTGATTGGGGCTTGGACCTATCAGCAATTTGTTGTTGCTGAACCTATAATGTATCCTTCTCCAAGTGAGTTCCCTTCAGAGAAAAATTTCTACACCACCTTATTAAGCAAAGAAGAAAGTTCTGCTCCGATCGATATTCCGTTGTCATTTGTGGAAGCATCCGAGAAAAGTACTTCTTCCGTTGTGTTCATCAAAAATTTCTCGGGTACAGACCAAAAGCGCTACAGCATTTTCGAATACTTTTTTGGAACAGGTCCCACGGCTAGTGTCAGTACGGGTTCGGGCGTCATCATCAGCCCGGATGGTTATATTATCACCAACAACCATGTAATCGACCGGGCCGAAACCATTGAGGTGGTCCACCAAAAGCGAACCTATCCCGCCAAGTTGATCGGGACGGATAAGAACACAGATATCGCCGTTTTGAAAGTGGATACCAAAGGGCTTCCTGCCATAGTGAAAGGAAGCAGTCGGGAGCTCAGGATCGGTGAATGGGTTCTGGCTGTAGGAAATCCCTTTAATCTTACTTCCACGGTAACTGCCGGAATTGTTTCGGCCAAAGAAAGACAGATTAATATACTTGGCGGTGAATTTCCTTTGGAATCTTTCATCCAAACAGACGCACCTATAAATCCCGGGAATTCGGGAGGTGCCTTGGTCAATGTAAATGGGGAATTAGTGGGAATCAATACTGCATTACTGTCCCGTACGGGATCTTATACAGGATATGGTTTTGCTGTTCCGGTGGATATTGCCATGAAGGTGGCCAATGATCTGATCGCATTTGGAGAAGTCCAAAAAGCCCTTCCCGGTGTAGAAGTGGTAGAAATAACTCCTGAACTTGCGGATGAAATGAATCTGAACTCACTTGATGGTGTCATTGTCACTTATGTATTGCGGGGTGGTGCGGCAGAGAAAGCCGGTATCCTGAAAAATGATGTAATCAACAGGATCGATAATGTTAACATCACCGGTAAAGGAAGTTTTGAGGAAGCACTTTCTTATTATTATCCCGGTGATAACGTCAGTTTGGATTTGATCAGAAAGAACAGGGATGTCAATGCCAAATTGACTTTACAAAACCTGGAAGGCGGTACGGGTGTGTTAAAAAGAGAATTTTTTGCATCACCGATCTTGGGTGCAAGGCTTGAGGCTGTAAATGCCATAGAGCGGGACAGACTGGGAATCAACCACGGCATCAAAATTACAGGAATGACAAGGGGATATCTAAGAGAACTGGGTTTAAACAACGGTTTTGTCCTGACCTCCATAAATGGGGAAGAAGCGCGAAAACCGGAAGCAGTGGGAAGATTGCTGGAAAAATTCAGTGGAAAGCTCCTGCTAGAAGGCGTCAGTCCAAACGGACAACCCTTTATGCAGAGCTATACCGTAAGATAGGCTATGCATGACCCAATTGAAATACATCAAATAAAATTTGGAAGAGGTGGAATAATTTGGATTTCCTTTTGGTTTTTATTTGAATGAAGAGAAAAGCCAATCAGGTTATGCTCAAATTTCACCATATATTAATTTGAAATTTCATAACTTTAAGAGAAAAAATCATGAAGTCTATACCTGCAACCTGCGAAAAATGTCTGTCTGATTTTAAAGATGCCCTTGATGAATTAATTGAAACTCTGGAGTTCTCCAAAAGAAAGGGCCAGGATGAGAAAATAGAGCAGCGGATTATCAGGACTTTTGAAGTAACACATGAACTGGCGTTGAACACAATCGGCGAATATTTTAAAAACCAGGGAAGAAAACCTTTTTCAGGTTCCCGGGATGCAACCGTGGAGGCTTTCAATGAAAACCTTATTGATGATGGAGAAGGCTGGCTTGACATGATTATTTGCAGAATCAAATACAATCCACTATATCCTGAAAATTACCAGCCGGTTTTGGTGAATAACATCAAAAACAGATACATCAAGCTTTTTGAAAATTTTGACCGCAAGATGACTTCAATCCTTGACCTATGAAAATCAGCCGATTTGATAACAAAGTTTTATATCAGAATAATATAAAATCGTTGTAGCGTTTTGGGAAAAGATGGCGTCAGGAGGTTAGAAGGTTTTCCTTTTTTTATATTTCCATCCTAAAACTTACCGATTATGAAAAAGAAACTACAATCCGACTTTAGCTGGCCATTGTTTTTCATGTCCTCCCTGATGCTTTTTTTGATACTTCCCTCATGTCAGGATCAGGTAGAAAGCACTTACACCTATAGGACACAAGTTCCTGTGTATATGCAGATGAGCACTTTTAGAGAAGCCGATATCATTATTGAGCCGGGAAAAGCCCTCGACAATCCGGGTAAAATTTATCTTTATGATGATTTTCTTTTTATCAATGAGCCCCAAAAAGGAATACATATCATCGACAATACTAACCCAAGCAGTCCTGTCACCATTAATTTCATCAATATTCCGGGGAATGTCGATCTGGCTGTCAACAGCAATATAATGTACGCCGACAGCTATGTGGATTTGTTGGCTTTTGATATCAGTGATCCCAGGGATATCAAAGTGATCAAAAGGGTGGAGGACGTTTTTCCGCACATGTTTACCGATCAGCTTACAAGTACATTCATTACTTTTAAGGATACCGTAGTGACTTATGATTCAGAGGTCATGTGGGGTTGGGGAGGACCGGGATTTTGGGGAGGAAGGTCTGAAGCCTTCTTGGCCAATTCCGCATCAAGTGATGGAGGGGGCGGAAGTTACGGTCAGGGAGGCTCTATGGCCAGATTTACTTTGATGAGTGGACACCTTTACGCAGTAGATGATTATAATCTTCGGGTTTTTGATGTGAATATGGCCGATGATCCAAAATACCTGAAAGAAATTAATTTGGGTTGGGGAATTGAAACCATTTTTCCCTTCAAAAACAAATTGTTTATCGGTTCGAATACGGGGATGCACATATATGATGCAGCTATACCTTCCGATCCAAAGGTGATGTCTGTCTATCAACACGTCACCGCATGCGATCCCGTGGTGGTCAATGATGATTATGCGTTTGTAACTTTAAGATCAGGAGTTACCTGCCGTCAGGGCTCGGACGAATTACAGGTTTTGGATATCAAAGATTTATATAATCCTCAACTGATAAAAGCATACCCAATGGAAAATCCCCACGGCTTGGGATTGGCCGGCGACTATTTGTATCTTGCAGAAGGTGAATTCGGTTTGAAGAGCTTCAATGTGTCAGATGTCAATAATATCGATAAAAACCGGCTGGAATATCTAAAGTCCCTCAAATCAGTGGATCTTATTCCTGGACCAAAATCATTGATTGTCATTGGACCTGAAGGAGTATGTCAGTTTGATTATTCAAATCCAGAAAAACTCAAAAGCTTAAGCTGCATTCAGGTAAAGAATCAGATTCCAATGTAGAAATACTTTTCAATCATGATCTGAGGGCTTAAAAATCAAAGGATTTTAATTATTCCAAAAGAAGGATGTATAGCAGATTGGTAATATTGTCTTTTTTCATTTTCAGTATATTCCCTGCTTTGGGTCAAAATGCGCCGTATGTAAACCATACAGAATTCGGACCTCTCGTGGGTAAAGTCAATGATGATGGTGAAAGACTTAATTTTTCCATTCAAAGTTTTAATGGCGTCAAACTTAATCCATATCACGAAGTTGGATTTTTAGTGGGATTGGATACTTACCCGGGGTTTAAGTTGATGCCATTGGCTATGGGTTGGAGAGGGATATTGGAAGAAGGAGATGAAGTCTCGCCCTATGCAAGTATGGATATCGGGTATGGATCAGCTTGGATGGAAAAAAGGGTCATTACAAATCAAATGGAATCCTGGTACCAAGGCGGTACCTATATAAGTCCGGCGATTGGACTCCGAAAAAAAGCCAATAAAAGTAAGCTTGAATATACCTGGAGTATAGGTTTCAAAAGACAATATGCGTTTTTTTATGAAGGTTTCAGGATGCAGGGTTTTACGCCCGGCATTGAAGAAACCAATCTTCCTCCGGGGTTTTCTTCCATCAGAGAAGAAAGTTATATCTTCAAAAGTTTGTATTTGAAATTGGGTATTGTTTTTTAGTGAGGTCAGTTTTTTTTAATTGGACTTCAAACGCTCTCCAAGTGAGGCAAATGAAGATACTGAAGAAAATCTTAAAGGTATTTTACGAATGAAATATCCTCCGTCAGTTATTTCGCAGTTCGCCTAAAATCTTCATTTATCAACTTAAAAAAATCTTAGACCGGAGTTTATGGATGGAGAAGTGATCTTTTTCATCCAACTTTTCTAACCCATTGCATTGACTCAATATTGTTTAGTTGAATAAATGTGAAGCAAGACCACATTGGCTTCACAATAAAATTGAATAATATGGGCAAATGTACTTTCTGGTTTCTATTCCTCAAATTTCATAAAAAATAAACAACCTTACTTTATGTACAGTTAACCTTTTCGGGTTTAATTTGCTTTTTCATTAGGATAAAAAAATGCTAGAGGTAAAGGGGTTGATTAAAAGATACGACAAGCAAAATGCGGTAAACGACATTACTTTTTCCCTTCAAGGCGGAGAAGTTGTCGGATTGTTGGGGCCAAACGGCGCGGGAAAAAGCACCACAATGAAATGCATTGTAGGTTTGCTCAGAAAAACCTCAGGTGAAATTTCAATCGGGGGTTGGGACCATCTTTCGATAAATGCCAAAAAACTGTTTTCCTATATTCCCGAGACACCCAGCGTATATGACCTTTTGACGGTGAAGGAGCACATGCAGTTTATCGCCCAAGCCTATGGCGTAAAGGAATGGAAAGATAAAACCAGCCGGTACTTTGAGATATATGACCTGGCAGACAAGCAGGATAAATTGGGAAGAGACCTGTCCAAGGGAATGAAGCAAAAGGTGTCAATCTGCTGTGCTTTGCTTCCCGATCCCAGGGTTTTGTTTTTTGATGAACCCATGATAGGTCTGGATCCAAAAGCAATCAAGAATACCAAAAAGATTTTTAAAGAACTCAAAGATGAGGGCAAAACGATTTTGGTCAGTACCCATCTGATCGACAGTGTTGAAACAATCGCTGACAGGATTATGATCATGAAAGATGGGAATATAGTCGGCAATGATACCCTCTTCAATCTCAAAGCTGATTCCAACGGTGGGGATCAATCAACTCTTGAGGATTTGTTTTTAGAGCTGACCAAAGATGAATGAGATCAAACTCCTTTTAAGAAAGGATATTTTTATCCTGATCAACAATCTTAAACTGATTTTCAGAAATCCACTCAGGTTGTTGCCCTATGCAGCCCTTTTAGGCTACTTCGTGTTTATTTACGGCATGCGAACAAGAGACAGGTCAGGCAATGACGCTGTGGATATGGATCAGATCAATGAGGCGGTTTCGGCAGCAGGTGTGGATTATGCAGTTCAGAATATTATCGGCGGATTGACTTTGTTGGCGTTGGCTTTTTTCATCTTTCAGCTGTTCAGGTCCACCAAAAAGAATGTAAGTTTCTTCAGCATGGCAGATGTAAATCTGATCTTTACTGCGCCGGTCTCATCCTCCAACATTCTGATCTATTATATGATCAGGTCATTGTTGCCGGCATTGGGAGGAAGTTTGATATTTTTGGTTTATGGAGGCAGTCAACTGGCAGGGTCATTTGATCTGACGGTTCTTAATGTTTCCATGATGGTGATGGGGTTTGCTTTGTTCTTTTTTATTCTTTCCCCCATAAAATTCCTGATCTATACACTCAATACCAAATTCGGAATACTTTCTCATATCCGGAACGGCATCTTTATTACCGCTGCAATTTTAGGTTTGATGATCATTATTCCCGGAATGATGGCAGAGAAATTCTGGCAGGGGATGTTTGCATGGATCGGGTCTAAATGGTTTGATTTTTTTCCGATCGTAGGCTGGAGCAGGGCTATTTTTGGTTATCTGGGTCATGAGAATCTTGGGATCAGTTTGGGATTTATTCTGGTATATGCCCTTGCATTTTTTTTGATACTGCGGATGGTGCTGATCCATGCGGGATATTATTATGAGGATGTTTTGGAAAGTACCCAATCCAATGAGGAGCTCAAAGATAAGGCAAAAGGTCAGAAGCAAGCATCCGAATCGCAGTTTAGCCTGAATACAAAGAAAAAGCTTGATTTAAAGGATTTCGGCACCGGAGCCGCGGCATTATATTGGAGAAATTATGTACACAGCTCCCGGCAGGATTTTCATCCCTTGTTTGGCCTTTACAGTTTGATCATGGCAGGTGTTGCTATAGTATTCGCCGTATTGTCGCTTTGGGATTGGTTTTCCCATACCATCATATATTGGTATCTGATTTTTCTGGTCTTTCTCTATTTTATGGCAGGCATGGGAAGGTCTTCTGTGGGTGACCTCAAAAAGCCGTATTTTATTCTGATTCCCGCTTCCTGGACTTCCAAATTCTGGAACATGATCAAGCTGGATGTGTTGCAGATCCTGATATTTGCAGTAATTCTGATTGTCCCGACAGTATTGATTGCCTCTTTGAGCTGGGGGCTGATTCCGCTTTTCATATTTTGTATAATGGCCTTTTATCTGTCAGGTTTTGCCATCACGCTCAGTACAAATGTGGGTTTTGATGAAGGTTGGGACAGAAAGCTGATCAAGCCATTGATCATTGGCGGGGTTTTGATTTTCGGAATCTTACCTGCAATCGGTGCTGGAGTATTCACCTTTATCATATCCAAACAGTTTGTTTATGCCTTATTGGCCATTGCCATAGGGATGAGCATTGTGACCGCCGTCATGCTGAATCTGACTTTTGATATCATCAGAAGGGTGGAATTTAAGGAAGGGTGAGGGAAGTGGGAAGTGGGAAGTACGAGGTAGGAAGTTGGAAGTACGCAATTCTTCGTCATAGGAGGAGTGACTAGTTAATTTTTAATAAAGAAAATGACTTATTGCATGACGTTGGGAAGTACGAGGTAGGAAGTTGGAAGTACGAAATTCTTCGTCATGGTGAGGAGTGCCTAGTTAATTTTCAATTATGAAAATGATTTAACTGCACGACGTGACTATCTCAAAGGAGATTTGAGATTGGGGACATAAGATTTGAGATGGATTGCTTTTTTCGATTGATGAATTTTGAATAAGAAAGTAAGTCTTCTTTTGGCGGCAGATTATTTTTATCAAAACTGTCAAATAAATTCAGGATGTGACAAGGGATGTGCAAATCAAACTTCATTTACCTGCTTTGAATATCGAATGATGAATAATGACCGTAGGAAACAAGGAACTTTCAATAGGTTGTTTTGAATTATAAGAATTGGAATGGCATCATTTCTTAGCTATTGCTTAAACCAATTTTCAAAAACAAAGGCAACAAAATATTATTTGGAAAATAGTGAATCGGTTTCCCCAAGGGCTAAAAATAATTGTAACTTGCAGCCAAATAGATCCCAAATTCATATGATTTATAATTCAATAATTGAGACGATAGGAAACACCCCCTTGGTCAGACTGAACAAAGTCAATAAAGGCATCAAAGGAGAAATCCTGGTTAAGGTGGAATATTTCAATCCCGGGAACTCCATCAAAGACCGGATGGCTATCAAAATGGTGGAGGATGCCGAGAAAGAAGGGCTTTTGAACCCCGGAGGAACCATTATCGAAGGAACCAGTGGAAATACAGGAATGGGACTTGCATTGGCCGGTATAGCCAAAGGTTACAAATGTATTTTTACAATGTCCGATAAGCAATCCAAAGAAAAAATCGACATCCTGAGAGCCGTAGGAGCGGAGGTTATTGTCTGCCCGACAAATGTTTCCCCTGACGATCCGAGGTCTTATTATTCAGTGGCCAAAAAACTTAACAAAGATATTCCGAATTCTTTTTACCCGAATCAATACGACAACCTTTCCAACTGGAAGGCGCATTATGAAACCACCGGTCCCGAAATCTGGAAAGACACCGAAGGGAAAATCACCCACTTTGCTGCAGGTGTTGGCACAGGTGGTTCTATGAGCGGATGTTCCAAATTTTTGAAGGAGCAGAACCCTGATATTGTTTCAGTCGGAATTGACACCTACGGATCGGTATTCAAAAAATATAAAGAGACAGGAGTATTTGATCCAAATGAGGTGTATCCCTATCTGACCGAAGGAATAGGAGAGGACATTCTTCCTAAAAACGTCGATTTTGATATGATTGATCAATTTGTGAAAGTTACCGATAAGGATGCAGCAGTTATGACAAGAAGGTTGTCAAGAGAAGAAGGACTTTTCGTGGGTTGGTCCTGTGGTTCTGCTGTTCACGGAGCTTTGGAATATGCCAAAGAAAACCTGAAAGAAGGCGATCGGATGGTGATTATATTACCGGATCATGGAACGCGCTACCTAGGTAAGGTCTACAATGATGACTGGATGAGAAACCACGGTTTTCTGGAGGATAAAACTTATGGAACTGCAAGGGATATCATATCTTCCAGAAACGGCAATTACCTGTTGCTGGTAAGCCAAAAAGACCAAAAAGTTCGGGAAGCCATTGCCCTGATGAACAGCAGCAGCGTCTCCCAAATCCCAGTTATGGAAAACGGCAATGTTGTTGGCAGCATCACGGACAATAAACTCCTGAGCAAGATTATCGATCAACCTGACCTTAAAGACGCCACGGTGGCGGATGTGATGGAGGAACCCATGAAGTTTGTCGCCTTGGGCAGTACGCTGGATGTACTTTCCTCCATGGTGGATAAGGAAAAGGCGGTTTTGGTGAGGGACGAGCATGATCAGGTGCATATCATCACCAAGCATGATATTCTTGAAGCGATGACGAAGTAAATTTTATCAAAAACAATTTAAATCTTATCTAAGCTGAAGGCAAAGCGTTGTCGTTTTTAACATGACGGATTTTCCTTCAGCTTTACTTTATAAAATAGTACTGCTGAAATGGTTAAAGAAAAACTTGATGCATTGATTGCCGAGGGCTATGATTTTGATATTCGGGAGGCTTTTGAGAAGGCTTGGAAAATCTTTGCTGCACAACCTGTATTGAGCATCGCCTATACCATGCTTATCGTTTCTATACAACTCCTGTTTTTTGTCTATTTAGGGGATTTAACACTTTTGTACAGCATTTTTTTGGCTCCTCCTTTGTTTACAGGTTTCTATTTGGCAGCCAATAAAATCAATCAGGATCTGCCGGTAACCTATCCCGATTTCTTTCAGGGGTTCCGGTTTTTTCTGCCTGTGGTAGCGATTTGGTTGATCGGTCAGGTACTTACGTTTCTTGGATTGGTATTGCTGATCCTGCCCGGAATATATTTGATGGTGGCCTATAGTTTTGCGGTTTTGATGGCGATTTTTGGAGGATTCGACTTTTGGAATGCACTTGAGGCCAGCAGAAAGTTGATTACCGTAAGATGGTGGAAGTTTCTCGTGTTGACCCTGATCCTGATTTTCATCAATGGCCTAGGCTTGTTGATGTTCGGTATGGGCTTGTTGATCACCATCCCCATTACCTTTTATGTCACCTATGTTATTTTTGAGGATCTCACTCAGTCAGTTTTTTCAGAGGAATAAAATTTCAATTGGTAAAAGCGGTTCTGGTGCCTGGGCTCAGACTTTTCAGCTGCCTCAAAAAACATTCGGAAAGCCAATAAAGCCGATGATATCAACTACTGGTGGAGATTTTTAAATACCTATTTCCGGACCGGAATCCCAATACTATAACTTTTCGCGAACATAAAAATCGGTAACTTTATGGGCCAAATAAAAAATACTTTCAAATGGATATTGCGGTAAAATACGGGATCATAGCAAAAATCGTCAACACCAATGATGAGCGTGTTTTGAATGCTGTTAAATCACTTTTGAACATTGAAGATGAAGGGGATTTTTGGGATGAATTAAATCCTGAAGACCGGGCAGCTATCAATGAGGGATTGGAACAGTTGGATAAAGGCCATTATGTGTCCCATGAATCCGTCCGTGAGGAAATCAAAAACCGGTTCAACTTTTAGGTTTGGGATTGGCGGTCCGCTATTCTCTTCGTGCCAGGCATGAGGAAATAGAATTGTTGGAATATGTTGTCCGAAAGTTCGGGCAAAAGAAGGCAAAGGAAATATATATCAGCATCGAAAAGACACCGGACCTGATTTCGAAAGCGTCTTCAGTAAACAGACAAGTATTTATTACCGCTTAAAAGCGGACCATATAGAGGTTGTGAGCTTTAGAACCAACCGGAAGGATCCCAAAGAATTTAAGGTATAAGTAACTCATCGCCTACAACCGGATTAACTGGATAAATGAATCCCCGATATGTCTAAATCCTTATCGCAAAACCTAAATTCTTTTCCTAGGATTATTTTTTCGTAATCATCGGTTTGAAATCTGTTTAATAGCAGGGTGATTTTACTTTAATTTTGTATTGTAAAATTGTAGCCAATAAGCCATGGTTAAACAAAATGAATCTCAGACCCATAGGTTTCTATTTATTAATCAAATCATAATAGTGGATGTTATGCTTTTACTGCAATCCTCGTTGCCCGTAGAAATTTCCCTTTGGTCCTATCCGGGCTTATCAATAAATGCATCAAAAATGGAAATTCAACGCGACTAATGTGTTCGGAACATTGGCTTATTTTTCAGGTTTACCAATTATTCAAAATGAACATGCGTGGATGTTCCAATACCACTTACCATACAGATGCCACATATTTTGGAAAAGATTGTAGCGGATGGTGTAAAATGCACCGCAGATGAATGGCAGAAATCAGGAGAGAGATTATCCTCAAAGGCATTGGTTTATTCAGGTTTATAAGCACCATTTAAAAACAAATAAGATCAAACTATTTATCAAATTATTGCTTCTAACCTTCATTTAGATGTAATCAATGCCGATTTACTGAAAATTTAAAACAAAAAGCCACTGCCAAACCTATGGAATCTGAGAAGATTGATGACTATAAGTTTCAAATGTCGGAGGCAACACGCCAGTTGGCACAGTTGATGAATTACGAAAACATATCAAGAGTAGGACCCGCTGAAGTAATAAAAAGTTTTTTGCCCTTCAGAAACAACAAAAAACGCTTATGGAAAAATGGAAAGACAAAATAGAATCGTATGATCTGACAGAAGATGAAGAGAAAATCTTAGATCAAATTGGATTAAGCGACGGAGCCTCACGAAGAAAATTTTTGAAACAAATTTCTGCGGCCAGTTTAAGTGTATGGGCCTCTACTTATTTTACTTCAGAAATATTTGCCAATACTATGAAAAGCCTTCCCGATAATCCCAGGGTCTTGCTCAACGAAGTGAAAGTAAACCTGCGGGTAAACAATATGGTGAAACCCCTAACCCTAGATTCCCGAACAACCTTACTTGATGCACTTCGGGAACGCCTGGCACTTACGGGATCCAAGAAAGGCTGTGATCTTGGGCAGTGTGGTGCCTGTACGGTAATGGTAGACGGCAAGCGAAAGCTTTCCTGTCTTACCCTGGCAGCAACCTGTGAAGACAAAGAGATAACAACTATTGAAGGTTTGGCAGAAGGTGGTCAACTCCACCCGATGCAGGAAGCATTCCTTAAACACGACGGTTTCCAATGCGGCTACTGTACGCCGGGTCAAATTTGCTCTTCGGTGGCCCTGTTAGAAGAGGCTAAAAACGGGGAAGCAAGTTATGTTACTGAAAATTTAAAAAATGTAGAAAAAAACCTAACACTTTCCGAAGAAGAAATCAGGGAGAGAATGTCCGGCAATATCTGTCGTTGCGGGGCTTACAATAATATTGTTCAGGCATTTAAGGAAGTGCATTCCAATGATGACGAGATGCCCACCTGGGAGTTTGCCACACAGGAACAAATGGAAAAGGCGAAAAATCCTTAAGACAACAAATCAAATCCTTTACAACGATAACCACTGAAATTTAAGGGTTTTAAAACAATTTACGATGAGACCATTCACTTACACAGGTGCGAAGAATACCGAAGAAGCATTGAGCGCGGCAAATTCCAATACAAATGCCCACTATCTTGGGGGCGGCACAAATCTACTCGATTTGATGAAGGAAGATGTGGAGCGTCCGGACGAGCTTATTGAAGTTGCCGGTCTGGACTATAAAAAGGTTAGCAAGAATGAAAACGGTGGATTAACGCTGGGTGGAATGCTTAATAATTCTGAAACTGCCAATCATCGTGAAGTCCGTACACAATATCCCTTGCTCTCCATGGCAATGCTATCGGCGGCGACAGCACAAATCAGGAATATGGCTACCAACGGCGGAAACCTGCTACAGCGTACCCGTTGTCCCTATTTTTATGAAACTTCCATGCCCTGTAACAAAAGAGAGCCTGGAACAGGATGCGGAGCTATAAAAGGTATGAATGCTTTACACGCCGTTTTTGGATGGAGCGAGAAGTGCGTCGCCGTTCACCCTTCAGATATGAGTGTAGCCCTGGCGGCGATTGGTGCAACAGTAGAAACCCAGAAGCCCGACGGTTCTTCCAGAATGATTGAATTTAACGATTTTCACCGGTTACCGGGAGACCAGCCTGAGAAAGATACCAACCTGATGCCGGGAGAATTGATTACTGCCATTCATCTTCCAAAGCCCGTGTTTTCGGACCATTACTATTATTTAAAAATCCGGGAGCGGGCCAGTTATGCTTTTGCTTTGGTATCGGTAGCTGCCGGTTTACAAATACAAGGCGGGATTATCTCTAAAGCGGGGCTAGCAATGGGCGGGGTAGCACATAAGCCCTGGAAGCTTATAAATGCCGAAAATTATCTTTCCGGAAAAACACCAAATCAGAAAAATTTTGAAGCTGCAGCCGAGCTTGCAATGAAAGATGCAAGGCCTCTAGAAGATAATAAGTACAAGGTAGAAATGGGTAAAAAGGCAATCGTTAGGGCACTTACTCAAGCATACCAAAGGGAAGTTTAAGCCAAACTCAAAAACAAAATCAGTATGATGAAGACTATAAATGCATCCGGAGTAGGAGAAGCGATCAACAGGGTAGATGGACGTTTAAAAGTAATGGGAATGGCAAAATATGCTTCTGAGTTTCCAATTGAAAATAAAGTATATGCACAGGGGATAAATAGCACGATTACTAAGGGTGAAATTATCTCTGTAGACACTTCCGAAGCAGAAAAGTTGGATGGGGTACTTGCCGTGATTACCCATAAAAATGCTGAAAAGTTAAATACTTTTGACGAGGAAATGCCGGAACTTACCACGACGAGTAAGGCCCCGGTTCTGCAAAGTCCAAAAGTCAATTATTATGGGGAATTCATAGGCGTGGTTGTTGCCGAAACCTTTGAACAGGCACAATACGCGGCGAGATTGGTGAAATTCGAATATAGGAAGGATACAGATCCAACGTTTAAGTTTGATGGATCTAGGTCTAAGGCCTATAGTCCCGAGGCGCAGGAAGATTATTTACGTGGAAATATAGCTGCAGGATTGGCCGAAGCCGATGAAATCCTGGACGAAACCTATACTACTCCTATAGAACATCATCACCCTATGGAGTTGCACGCCATCATCGCCTCCTGGGAGAACGGAAAGGTTACTGCCTATGCGAGTCAGCAAATAGTGGAAGACTCCATAATAGCGATATCCGATACTTTTCAAATTCCAAAGAAAGATGTAAGAGTAATTTCCGCTTATGTGGGTGGGGGATTCGGTTCAAAATTAAACACAGAGCGTCACGCTATTTTAGCCGTGATGGCCTCAAAAATGCTGGGGCGTCCCGTTCAAATGACGGTGACAAGAAATCAAATGTTTACCAATACAGGCATGAGGCAACGCAATGAACAGCGAATGCAGATTGGTGCAAGAAAGGATGGCTCGCTTACTGCCCTTTCCCACGATACGCTATCTCATACGTCTACTTATCAGGAGTATCAGGAGCCCTGCGGATTGATTTCAAAAATGCTTTACAAGGTTCCCAACAACGAAATCAAATATCGTTTGATACCAATGAATTTCCAGACCCCATTTGCAATGCGCGCACCGGGAGAAGCAACGGGCAGTTTTGCGCTGGAATCTGCAATGGATGAAATGGCCTGGAAACTGAAAATGGATCCTGTTGATTTCAGAATAAAAAATGATACACAGATCGATCTTGGGGCAGACAAACCTTTTTCCTCAAGATTATTGATAGAATGTTTACGCATAGGCGCAGATAAATTTGGATGGAAAAACCGTCCCATACAACCTCGCACCAAGCAGGAAGGAAACTGGCTCATCGGCTATGGGGTAAGTGCAGCTTCCAGAAATGCACCGTACCGGGAAACCTCCTCAAAGGTGATTCTGGAGTTGGAGGATGAAAAGGTGCATGCCACGATTCAAATGGATGCTACAGATATCGGGACGGGAAGTTATACGATTATTGCACAGACTGCCTCCGAATACCTGGGAATTCCGGTAGACCAGGTGACGGTGGAGTTGGGAGATTCAAATTTTCCCGTCACGCCCGGTTCCGGTGGTTCCTGGGGAGCAGCATCGTATTGCAATGGTGCGCGTGCTGCCTGTGAAAATGCAATTAACAAACTAAAAGAAAACAGAAATATTGGAGAAGAAGAGGAGATATCTGTAGCCGAACTTTTGAAGCAGAATCAACTGAATAAATTTGAAGCTGAAGGTACTGCAGCACCATCTGAAGAGTTCGAGAAACATTCGGTGTTTTCTTTCGGAGCCAATTTCTCTGAAGTATGGGTAGATAAGGATACAGGGATGTATCGAATAATACGGATGGTGAACGTGGGATCTGCAGGAAAAATAGTGAATCCCAAAACGGCCTTCGGTCAGATCATTGGCGGATTAACGATGGGAGCAGGAATGGTTTTGGCCGAGCAGACGAGAGTAGAACCTAATTTCGGTAATTTTATTACACGTTCTTTTGCCGATTATCACGTGCCGGTAAATCTCGATATGGCAAATATTGATGTGATATTCCTGCCCGAAGAAGATAAAATCGCAAACGCCATGGGAATTAAAGGTATTGGGAACTTGGGATTACAAGTGTTGCCGCCTCCATTGCAAATGCAATTTTTAACGCCACCGGAAAACGGATGCGGGACTTACCGATTACTCCTGAAAAACTGATTGAAGCCAGGGAAGAGATTTCTGCAGCCTAATTTCTTAACAAAACTTAGAGCCACTTCAGAGTCGGTTGGCTGATTGAAGATACTCTCTTTTGATCCTCGACAGTGAAGTTGTCGAACTTCTCAATACCCCAGGTGCTCCCGATATTCTTATGGATTAAAGTTCGACCCCGTTGGGGTCGGTGGGAATTGCTTTGGGATATTTTTCCACGGGTTCCACCTGATTTTTTGTTTTATATTAGTAATACGTAAATACGTATTATTATGGCAAAGAAACCTCCCAAAGCCCATCCCGATTGGGCACTTGCACACAGGAAGCCCGGCACGGAACTCCGGATTATCAATGGCCGCTACTACCTTTAC
>JBGTDA010000053.1:0-8265 GCA_041748555.1 Rhodonellum sp. | reverse complement strand
TGGTCTCGGAAAGAATGCTTCAGAACTACCTGAACGAGTTCTGCTATAAGCTAAACCGAAGATATTTTGGAAACAAGCTCTTCGACAGGTTGGTAATTGCGAGCGTTTACCCCTACTTGTATACAAGCGGATAATCATATATTAATATTTGAGATTGTATCCAGACTAAACTATTTTACTTCTTTTTTATTAATTCATTTTAAATAAAAAGGTTATCGGGAAAAATGATATTTTTATCAGAGGGTTTTATTTAAATTTTTTCTTCATAATATTTATATAAAAAATTGGAATTATTATATCAATGTTTAAAATTTTAACTATTTAGGATTCATTCATATTGTTATAGGAGGTTGATAGACAAGATTTTCCGAAATAAATAAATTTTTATTTATTTGTATTTAAATGATGATTAAACATTTACATATGAGGAATTGACACCCAAATTGGGTAATATTGGGACATTTAAATTTAATTCCAAGTGTTTTAAATAAAGAACCTAATAACTAAACAGGAGACTGTTTGAGTTCAGAGGGTATAATTCTGGATTCTGATTCTGATTGATCCAAGGTCACCTTCTAGATAGGTCCTGAAAATTAAAATTCGCAAACTAAAACTCAAATTTTATACATGGCATTAGGTAATTTATTATAAAGTAACACCCCATGAAAATAGGAGATGAAATTATTGGTTGTAGTTTTTGCAAATAAACTGATATATGACTTAATATCGAAAAAATAAACCAAGTCAATCCTATTACACATTAATTTGGGTAATGTATTTATAGACAAGCACTAAAATTTGATGCACTTTCAGAAACCTATTGAGCCTTAAAAATCAACTTTAATGTTCATCTGGCATTTGAGCTTGATTAAAAAACATAATTATTTAATTTACCTATCTGGAAAGTTCCACGTATAGGTAAAAGAAGCACTAACCGGAAGATTTAATTCGGAATCTTTTTTTTTTAATAACCATACTTGTTTATTCACTGCTTGTTAGGGTGCCTTTAAGATTATTAAAAGAATATTCGGTATAAATTTTTGCTCCTCTTGAACTTAAATGGGTGTTATCGAAAAATAATGAATCACTCCATACTGATTCATTTGCATTTACAAAAAAACCACCGTTTTTTAATATTATTTTTTTTACATTATCGGTATGACTAAACAAAATTTGCTGTTCTTCCTCATTGTATCTCGATAATATCCCATTTCGAATCGGCCCTTGAAAGAATAATAATTCAATATTTTTCATTCTGCAGAATGTTGTAATACTATCAAGATAAAAATATTGATCCTGGTCCAATTCAATTGAATCCACAATTCTGTTTTCCCATCGATGCTGATTAATATTAAATCGATTGCTTTCAAAGTTTACCCCTCCATATTCATCAAATCCCAAATATTCAAGATTATCTGGATTTGATCTGGTCGCTTTAGCAAAAATAAAATTATTGGCGAAGTACTTCAGATCAAAGGTTCGGAAATAATAATAAAATCCTAATCTTTCCGATTTTAAATATTCCTCTACAATATCATACCTGAAAACTTTCTGACTTTTCATAAAATCGACTAAACCACTTGACAGGATGATGGTTTTCGGTTTGTACACCTCTTCAACTATTATTAACAACCTAAAAGTCTCTTCCATATTAACCCCCCAAGAGGCTGTGTTTAAAAATGAAGTGGTGCCTAATTTTTCTACAACTGTGGGGGAATGTAAATTATTCAAACTCATGGATGACCCAATTGCCAACACCTCACTATTAGCTTGCTTTTCTTTCAGGAACTGCATCTTTTCATTGAAAGAATAACTATTGGATAAGTTTATTGCAGGAAAATCCCCGGAATCCAGTTCATTCATATACATATACCCCAAAAGCATTACAATGGAAAAGCCAAACAGATATAAAATAAATAGTAGGATTTTATTTATAAATTCAGACATGAAATTTCATTTTTAAAATTGAAAATAGATGAATTGTTGCTCATTTCCACCATACCACATAATAAACAGGATAAAGGTATAATACATAAAATACCTTATAGGCCTGTTCCAATTAAATCCCAAATCTTCCAAAGCGTGCTCTTTCTTTCTTCCCTTCCATTCTAAAAGTAAAAACAAGATAACAAGGACCATGGTGAAAAATGCTCCACTTTTATCAGGGAATTCCGGTACTGAAAAAACAGAAACTGAAAAAATTTCCGAAAGGTAACTGACAGCATGCCCCAAACTTTCTGCTCTAAAAAATATCCAGGCTATCAGCGTCAAAGAGAATGTGGTAACCATTTTGAATATTTCGGATAAACTTGGCAAAACTGAATTTTCGGCAACGGTATCCAGGTGGTTCCTGTTTTTCCCTCCCAGTAACAATGGAAGAAAATACAAAGCATTTAATACACCCCAAAAAATAAAAGTCCAGTTGGCTCCGTGCCAAAAACCACTTACGATGAAAATGATAAATGTATTTCTTAACATAATCGCCTGGTTGACTCTACTGCCTCCCAACGGAATGTAAAGATAATCCCGAAACCATGTTGACAATGAAATATGCCAACGTCTCCAAAACTCAGCAATATCCCTTGCAAAATAAGGATAAGCAAAGTTTCGCATCAAATCAAATCCGAATAATCGTGCCGTACCTATGGCAATATCTGAATACCCCGAAAAATCTCCATATATCTGAAAAGCAAAAAACACAGCTCCTAAGATCAATGTGCTTCCTGAATATTCACTGGAATTATTGAATATCAAGTTTGCATAAATGGCACAATTATCAGCAATAACAATTTTTTTGAATAACCCCCACAGTATTTGACGCGCTCCATCAACTGCTTTGCTGTAATTAAAATCTCTTTCCTTATAAAATTGTGGAAGCAAATTTATGGCACGTTCAATTGGACCTGCAACCAGTTGTGGAAAAAAACCCACATAAGCACTGAAGGCAATAAGATCCTTGGAAGGGACAAGCTTTTTTTTATACACATCTATCGTATAGCTCATTGTCTGGAATGTGTAAAAACTAATTCCTACCGGTAAAATAATATCCAATGAACTCCCGCTAATTTCATTGCCGAAAAAAGAAAAGGCAGTTTTGAAATTTTCAAGGAAGAAATTATAATATTTAAAAAAACCGAGAAAACCCAGATTAATTAATATACTGGCAGAAAGAAGTATTTTCCTTTTGGGTTGATCTTCTTCTTTTGAAAGAGCCTTTCCAATATAGAAATCAACAAGAGTGCTAAAAATAATTAAAAACAAAAACCTCCAATCCCACCATCCATAAAAAAAATAACTTGCTGCAACCAACAAATAGTTTTGGATTTTAAGGTTTCTATTCAGTACAAACCAGTAAAGGACAAAAACTATGGGTAAAAATACCGCAAAATCTATTGAATTAAAAAGCATCTTATTTCATCAATTATAAATTTAAAAAAAGTAAAAATTTACCATCGAAATTAAATATTAAATCTAGAGTTCTACAGAGAATTCATCATAAAAATCCGGGAATTTAGAATTACTGATAAGGTCATAGTCGATTTACGGCTTTATCATCCCTAAAAAATGAGAAAGCCTGTTTCATCAATACATCCCTGACATTTTAATTTGAACATTGTTCATACTCGGAAAAAGGTATTGTTTATAAATATATGTAAAAATCAAACAAATCTCAATTGGTTTGTTCAGGATTCAATATTTTTTCAATTTTGTTATTAAGTATCGCGGCAATCCTGCTGAAACCTAAATCAGAAAGATGAATTCCATCTACTGTTCCTTCGTGATCAAACCCTATGAGTCCCTCCGATTCTAAATAGAATAAATTAACGACATCATTTTTTATTGCTGACTCAAATACCTTCTTCAATTCCTTATTTTGATCCTGAACAAATCTGAGACTCCCCGGAGTCCTTTCATATGAATACTCTCTCAAAATGCTTTCAACCTATAAAATAGGGGTTTCGGGTCTGCACTTTCTGATTTGTTGAATAAGTCGAGATGCATCGTCTTTTATTGATTGGAGTGAAGAGTTTGGATTACAGTCAATGACATATAATGCAGCATCAATGTCACATAAGATTTCTCCTACAGATTCTTCAAATTTTCCATTTCCGCTAAATCCAAAATTGATTGCCTCAATATTTAATTTTCTGGAGATGATGGAAGGATATGCCATCCCGGGACGGGATGCACTACCTCCCTGAGTGATACTGGTGCCATAAAATACGATGGGTTTGTCAATATCAAATGCTTTGCGGAAATTGGCATCTATGGCACTGTTCCTTTCTATTCCTACTTGAATCCTCCACACTGTTGTATAAAGGAAGGTTAACTAAAAATTCTTTACAGGTGGTATCCATGTTTGCTATCAAGAGGCTTTCGTTGACACGGCCATTGGGTATTCCTGTACTCACATATTGCCATTTTCCATCCAAAAGGCAATACAAATCCACTCCGTGTTGGCCTATATTTGATAAAAATTCTACATTTTCTGTGTCGGCTAGTTTCCACCGAACCCCAATGGTAGGAGAATTGGTGGAAAAATTCAGGGACAATCCTGCAGAATGTTTTTCCAAATTCCAAACTTTAGGTCTTAGGTCTTTTTTATATTTCGCCGGTAAACGGGTATAGTTTTGTTCATTATGAATCTTTCCAATGATATTTAATTCCTGACCATCATAAAATGTAAGGTTACTAATTACATTTTCATGTGCTTTGGTGTCTAAATAATCTTTGGGAAAAGATTTTAAGGTTTTTAGCATTGGAATCCCTAAATACAAGCCAAACAATAGATTCAGTATGAAGCTTATCATCAACAAAAAATATAATATTTGTGGTTTTGTTTTCATTTTTTAAAGAGCAACCTTAACATCAAGCAGTTTATTTAAAAAAATCCTTGTTAGAAAACCCAATGAATCCCATTATCAGAATATTCATACAGACAAATAATAATTTCTATATTATCCTATATGATTATCCGCTATTCTGCCAGTAAGGTTGAATAGCGCAATAACTAATCCGTCAAATAACCTTTCGCCAAAATACCTTCTATTGCGCTTATAACAAAACTCATCAAGGTAATTCTGTATAAACTTCTCTGATACCATCCTTTTAATTCCTCAAATCGCTTTTTCAGTTGCTGATTGCAGGATGGACCCATATAAGGTTAAACCTGCCTTCTTCGGTTGAAGAGATTTCCTTGACGTGGACGTCTATAAAATCTGTGAAGTCAGCATAGGTTTTACTTTCATCTGTCTGAAGCACTGCATCCTTATCGGATTAGCCCTTTGATAAGTTTCTCTGCGGTTTTGGCTTTGAGGTTATCTGTTTTCTTCATCTTAAAATACCGGCAGCTCTTTGTGACTTTTCCTTTATCAAAATCCTCAAGGACAGTTGATTCTGCCATGACTGCCACAACAGCTATCTGTTGGCTCCCTCTTCCTTTTTTAAGATTTTTCTTTTTGTTTGCCCTGGTGGCCTTAGACACATGGGCCTCATCATATTCAACCATATCCTCCGGGCTGTATGTATCATCCCTTTTGCCCATGAAAACCCGGTTTTATGGATAAAGGTCTAAAACCCTCTGATATCCCGAACAACCCATCCGGCGTTGTAGCTCCAAGGGTACTGAACCCCTGTTTGGTTGAGCTTATCGAAGTTAACATTCATATTTTCAATTGGTTACAGAAAACAGCAATTCCGAGGCTAAATTTTCAGGTTGATTGTCAGTCTTTTAGGTTAGAGGTAAGAAATTAATTTTCGTGCTGTTCAAATACAAAAATAAAAATATATCTATCTGATTTTCAGGAATATGCATAACATTTCCACTTTCCGGTGGAAATGCCTATATTTGGTCTCATATTTTATTTGAAGTTTCAAAGGGGCTGGTTTTGGAAAACCACACAGCCCCTTTTTGTTTCTCTAAAATAGCTCTTTTTCGGCTGATTTCCCACTTTTGTTGGTTTTCCGGGCTGTTTTTTTGACTTTTTTTGTTTCCCCTTAATTAGAGGAAACAAGCAAAAATCTCCTGCAGGCAAAAACTGGAAAAATTCCAGGGAAAACAGATGGTCATCTTTGTGCTGACAGTACTGAGAAGACATTATCCCGGCTTTAACGAACTGCTGGGGTCAATCCCCGATCACCGTAAACGCAGCACCTATTCAGTTGCCGAAATCCTCATGGCAGGGCTTTGCCTCTCGTTGTTCAAGATGGGATCCAGGAACAATGCCGACAGGCTTGTCAACTACTGCTTCGAGCAGAACTATATCAGTTGCTTCGGCCTGCGTCTTCCCGTCCAGGATACCGTGAATGATTTCCTGCGGGGACTGGACCCCGGGGAACTCGAAATGTTCAAAAGGATACTGGTGCGTCGTTTATTCGAAAAGAAGGTCTTCGACAAATGGAAGAAGCGGGGCAGGCACCTGGTGGCAGTGGACGGTACCGGGGTTTTCAGCTTTGACAAAGAGCCGTTTCCCGGCTGTCCTTACAAGGTCAGCAAGACAGGCAGGATCACCTACTCCTGCCATGTGCTGGAAGCCAAGCTGGTCTGCGGCAACGGCTTCTGCATCTCCCTTGCCACCGAATGGCTGAACAACTCGGAGGACCTGGCAGGCAAACAGGACTGTGAGCTCAAGGGATTCCAAAGACTGTCCGAAAAGCTGAAAAAGGATTATCCCAGACTGCCGCTTATCCTCTGTGCCGATGCGCTCTACCCCAACCAAACCTTCTTCCAAATATGTCGCAACAACCAATGGGAGTTCATCCTGACCTTTAAGGAAGGGACTCTGAAAACAGTCTGGGAGGATATAGCTGACCTCAGGCCCCTGGTGGTCAAAGACCAGACCAGCCAAAAGACTGTCTGCAGGCATCCCAAAAAAGGCTGGTTCAGTCAGCAGGGTTTCTACATCAACGGACTGCTTTACCGGGACAGGAAGTACAACTGGCTGGAATACAAAGAAGGCTTTCAGGATGAAGGGCAGGACCGGTTTGTTTTCCTTACCGACATTCCGTTGGACGGTAACAACATCTGGCAGGTGTCCGCACTTGGAAGACTGCGCTGGACCATAGAGAACCAGGGCTTCAATACCCAGAAGAACCAGGGCTACGGAGTATCACACAAATATTCCAGGAAGAATCTCTGGGCGATGAAAAATTATTATCAGCTCATACAGATCGGACATATGATCAACCAGCTTACCGAAAAACTTCAAGCCGTAACCGTTCTGCTCGCACAGAGCGGTCAGACATGGAAGCTGTTATATGTAGATATGCTGGCCAGTATGCGAAAGGAGAATATTGACACTACCGAAACAGAAATCGAAATCCGGAACATCAAACAGCTCAGGTATACATAACCGGTCAAACCGGGGATGTCCTGCCCGACTCAGGATCAAACAGCCGAAACAAAAGGAGGTAAACAAAAACAGAAAAACCGGACAGGTTCAACTCAAAATCAAAAAGCCCCAAAATTAGGGACAGGGGAAATCTATGCCTATATTTTCATGCTCAATGTCTAACTGACTTTAAATACTTAAAATCTGAATTGCTGACAGAAAAGGGTTTATAAAGATAAAAAAGCCCTTTGCAGCGTCCGGAAATATTTCAAGCATATTAAAAAACTTATGAGAGCAGTTGATCCAAAATATAAAACACCCCGGAAGAGAGCTTGCTGAAGTAGCACCAAGATTACTCATGTTGGAAAAAAAGCCCTAAAAAATTTTGTAACTACTCAGGTGCCAATTTAGCAATAAGGTTCAGGTTTTCCATTACATTTTTAGATTGCTTAATAAGTGTATCAACAACGGACCGGATCACACAGAAATCATCTGCGCCTCTTTCTGATTTGAACTGTCCGGATATTTTCTGTTTGACCTTGATATTTCTGATCGCTCTTTCAGAGGCATTGTTGTCCGGAGGTACCAAATGATGATATAGAAAGGTAAAGATGGAGTTCCTGTATTTCAGGAATCTTTTCTGCATTGATACCGCTTCCTTATGTTCTGGGATCTGGATTATGGCCAGGATATTATCCATTCTTTCTTCCAGATCAATAATGGATTTTTTCCGGCAGGGTGAAGGATCTTCCCCGATTGTTTTTTTGAGCACTATCGCTTCTTTCAGCAGTGCTTGAGGTTTTCGGCCCATCCTGTTTTATACCGTTCTTCAATATAATTGAGTTCCCGCAGAAGATGTGCAAGGCATAGCTGGTGGAGATTCTCCGAATAATGGAAATAAGTTCTCCAGGCATCGTGGCAGAGTATCGCATTG
>JBGTDA010000052.1:0-1932 GCA_041748555.1 Rhodonellum sp. | reverse complement strand
CTGTCAGCTATGCAAAATGAGTTTTAAATTCCTATGTATTAAAAAAGGCCTTCTTTGAATCAAAGAAGGCCTTTTTTATTTAAGCAGTTTTTATATAGAAAGGATATTAGTTTCTATGCAGTTCGCTTTCAACTTTTTCCTGACTTCGACACTGGGACACCCAAAATCAAAAGCTGAACATTTTTGCCAGTTTACGCTGACTTTCGTTCAAAAGCAGGGTCTTTCTTAGCTTTTTACCAGAAGATTTGAGTTGTATTTCCACTGTATAAATTCCCTTTGCTATTTCTATCGCTTTTTGCGGGGAGAGTTTTGATTCTTTTTCAAGCAGCTGCCGTTCCAACTCTTTATACACTTTGTAAGCAACGAATGCAATGCTTATATGAGCTTCGATCCGGCGTTGTTTATAATGAAAAACCGGCCTGACTTTGATTTCGTTCTTCGTTATCCTGAAAGCCTTTTCTATTTTCCACAGATTGTTGTAATTCTCAATAACCTCGTCTTTGTCCAGGTTTGTGTTAGTAATATATCCTTTGAGGCCATCCCATTTTCGATCCTGTTCAAACTTTTCCATATCAAGGGCAATCCTTACTTCCCCTTCCATTTTAAGGTATTTGTTGTAGCCCCGGTTGTTGATGTGGGTTTTGTTGAGCTTTCCGGTCTTTAGTTGTTTCTCAAGCTTTTTGAAACCTTTTTCCCTGTTAATCCTGTCCTTTTTAGCTCTCCTGTCAGAATAACTGACAACCATCCTGAGCTCATCATCCCAATCCAGCATTCTGCTCTCTCCATTTTCAAGTTCATGAGAGAGTACCTTTTCCTTATTTTTATCCGCGGAGGCTTTTAGTCTGGCTCCCAGAATAAACTCGTACCCGTTATCACGTAATTCCCGGATATTGCTCTTGGAGAGTAATCCTGAATCAGCAACCACAATCGGAGCCGGTAAGTCATACTTCTTTCTAAAAGTCTCTATGACGGGAATCATGGTGTGCCCTTCAAATTTGTTGCCTTCAAAAATCTCGTAGGCCAGCGGGTATCCTTCCAGTCCAACCAAGAGTCCCAAAACTATTTGGGGGTTCTGATGCTTGCCTTCCTTTGAAAACCCGGTCTTCCTCAGATCATCTTCTTGATCCACTTCAAAATATAGGGTAGTGACATCGTAAAAAACGATATTGATACTTCCTCCGAGTATCCTCTTGGTATGTTCAAAACTGATGAGCTGGATTGTTTCCTTATAATTGTTGTACAACTTGTCCATGTACCTGTACAGGTCCTGAACCTGGAACTCAAGCCCGTGATAGGTCAGCAGGTAATCGCAGGTCTTCAGTTTGCTGGCAGGAAAACAGATTCTCGAATAGACGAGCCACCTGAAAATATCATCTTTGATGGCGTTAAACCCGATATCATTGAAAATCCTATTCAGGAGCAGCTCTGTACCTGACACAGTAATGTTTTCGACGCTTTCCAGGACAGAATCGGCAATTTTTTCTTCATCATTAAATGGGATATCTAGGGTGCCCTTATAATTTTTGATCCATTCTTCTCTCAGAAAAACAAGTCTGTCAACTTCAGATTCAACTGAGCTGCTTCCAATCGTTTTGGCAACTTTATATTTACCCTTGATCTTCTCGATTACCTGAACACTGATCTTGCCACTTTTATTGGGCTTCTTGCGAACAAACATGCCTAAAAGTACTAAAAACCCTTCTGGGACACCCAAACCAGCTAACGAAAAATTATAAAAGCCTAAAATTCAATAACTTAAATAAAAATGGGACTGGGGGCTGTCGAAGTCAGGTGAACTAAGGGTGATGGTCGACGCTGAATCTGTCACAGATGACAGAGCCAGTATGCTTTCATTTGATATATCCCAGAAAATTGAGAAAGACATGCAATACCCTGGACAAATAAAGGTAACGGTCATCCGGGAAATGCGCT
>JBGTDA010000051.1:0-25186 GCA_041748555.1 Rhodonellum sp. | reverse complement strand
TCGGTCCGCTTCTTTGCGGGGTTGTAGGTATATCCAACCTGGTATTTGTAATAGATCCCGTTGATAAGCCGGATTTCGGTACGTGGTTCTTTGAAAGGCATAAGCCATTGCGGCAGAGACATAGACAACCTATTTAGGTTGTCTAATATCCGATAAAAAAACCGACAAAACAAACATTTTGTCGGTTTTTTGGCATTTTTTCAATTAGACGGGGTAAAAGGTAGCGGAGTTAGGGTTTAACAGGAAAAAAGTGGAAGATCAGGTTTGTTTGATCTGATCTTTACGTATACCTGAAACAAATTCAGAAGGGGTTTGGCCATAATAGTTTCTAAAGCACTTCGCAAAGTAAGTAAGGCTGTTGAACCCAACCGCATAGGCCACCTCACTAATATTACCAGCCTGTTGCTCCAGTAAGCTTGCTGCTCTTTTGAGCCGGTGGGTGCGGATCAAGTCCCCCGGAGATTGGCCTGTGATTGATTTTAATTTGCGGTGAAGGTGTACCCTGCTCAGGCCGGTTTCCCGGCTGAACATTTCAATGTCAAAGGAAGGGTTAGCAAGATGCTTCTCCAACACCTCCATTACCTTTTTTAAGAACCTTTCATCGACCGAGTTGACAGCCACTTCCTGGGGATTTAAGGTGAGTGAGCGGCTGAAACGTTCCCGCAACCGTTGGCGATACCCCACCTGGTTATGCACCCTCAACTGCAGCTCTTCCAACCGGAATGGTTTGGTAAGATAGTCATCGGCCCCTGTTTCCAGGCCTGCCAGTTTGCTTTCCGAATCCGCTTTGGCGGTAAGCAGCATTACAGCAATATGGCTGGTACGCTCATCCGTCTTCAGTCGGTGACAAAGGCTTACCCCATCCAGCCCTGGCATCATCACATCACTGATGATCAGGTCAGGTACCAGTTCAAGGGCTCTTTTCCATCCCCTGATCCCGTCATCCGCCTCAAAAACAGCATACTCAACCGGCAGGTTGTCCTTTATAAAATGACGCAGATCAGCGTTGTCCTCCACCACTAAAACAACTGTCTGGTCCCTGTTTGGCTTTTTTTCAGGACAGTTGCCATAGGCTGATTCTGAGGAAAAAATTGCTGGTTGCTCAGGGCTTTCTTTCCGATTCAATAAGAATTCCTCCGGCAGGTTTACCTCAGGCTTTTCTATAGTCTGCAGTTTTAGTGTTATCTGAAAGGTTGTTCCTTCATCAAGTTTACTGTCCACGCTGATGATCCCGCCATGCAGCTCTACCAGCTCTTTGGTAAGGGCAAGGCCGATGCCGACTCCTTCATAAGCTCTGGTGGGTGAAATATCAGCCTGGAAGAAGCGTTCAAAAACCCGTGTTAAAAGTTCTTCCGGAATACCGACCCCAGTGTCGCGAACAAAAATGTGTAGCATTTCCTCGGCCGGAGTATGCCGCTCCGATTTTACTTCCAGTATGACTTTTCCACCGGAAGGGGTGAATTTACAGGCGTTGGACAGCAGATTGGAAAGGATCTTTTCCAGTTTGTCAGCCTCAAACAGCACCCATAACGGCTCAGAAGGCAGAAAGTATCGGTAACAGATCCCCTTGTTCTCAAACAAAGAGGAGAAGGAGCTGGCCAATACTGTAAGAAAACCCACTACCTCTCCCCGCTCCCGCCGAAGGGTCAGCTTACCAGCCTCCAGCCGGGATAAGTCCAGAAGCTGATTGACCAACTGCAACAAACGATCGGCACTGCGGTGAATAAGATTATAACCGGGCAACCGCTCGGAAAGAGGCCGGTCTTGCCCTGAAAATTTTTCCACAGTACCCTGTATCAAGGCAAGTGGGGTACGGAATTCATGTGATACATTGGAGAAAAAGCGGGCCCGCATCTGATCCAGTTCCTGCAGTTTTTCAGTTTCTATTTGTTTGATTTTCAGATTGCTTTTGAGCCGCTCCCGCTTTACCGTATGTTGCCGCAGGCCATACAGGACACAGATGCCCAGCAGGACATACAAGCCATAAGCCCAGCCGGTTTGCCACCAGGGCGGTTGGATGATGATATGCAAATGCCTTCCTTCTTCATTCCATACGCCATCGTTGTTGGCGCCTTTCACCTGAAATGTATACCGGCCTGGGCTGAGATTGGTATAATGCGCTACACGATGTCCATCAAAAGTTTCAATCCAGCCGGTCTCGAAGGGTTCCAGTCTGTATTTGTAGCGGTTATTTTCCGGATTAACAAAATTCAGAGCCGCAAATTCCAGGGAAATATTGTTCTGCCGGTGAGAAAGCCTTACTTCGCTGGTATATGAGATGGTATGGGCCAACGGCGTTTCCCAGGCCAGGGTATCTCCATAACCTGCTTTAACCGGTACTGCCTGATGATGGATAGAAAAACGGGTAATTGTCACCGGCGGCCGGTAAGGATTGTCCTGAAGGCTATCCGGATGAAAAACCACCAGCCCCTCGCTTCCAAAATAAATTTCACCCGTCCGGCTTCTCATACCTCTGAAGAACCGTTGGCTGGGAAGCCCATCATGATGGTTATAATTACGGAAAATGCCCTGCCGGGGGGAAAAGTGCGTGATACCGTTGCCACAACCTATCCAAAGGGTTTCATCGCCCCCATCCATGATATAATACACATCGTCAGAGGGCAGACCAGACCGTGTGCTTCGCCAATGGATAAATTTTGGCTCATTTTTTTCAGTTCCGGGCACCATCCGGTGAAGCCCCCCACCGGTACCAACCCATATGGTTTTATCCTTATCCATCATCAGATGATACACCTTATTGTTGGACAAGCTTTGGGGATTGGCAGGATCATGTTTAAAAGCAGAGAGTTGGCCGGTTTTCAGGCTATAGCGGAAGAGGCCTGCCTCACTTCCGATCCATAGATTTTCAGCCCGGTCTTCCAAAAAAGAATACACCCTGACTGGTGGAAAATCAGCCAGGCGTTCATAGCTGTTTGTTTGCAGGTTATAAAAGCCCAATCCGCTCCACTCGCCTACCCATAGCTTTCCTTGTGTATCTTCTAACATGGCTGTCGGGTCAACGGGAAGTACCATGCTGGTAAAAGCCTGGGTCCGCGGATTAAATTTCTGTACTTTACCGGGTGAGGACATCCATAACAATCCTTCCCTGCCAGCAGCAATACATTGGATATTGCTGGGCAATGCATTTACCGGCCCGTGCGGATACTTATAGAAAAGTCCGGAAGAAGGATCAAACCGGAAAAGATTAAAATCGCCTCTGACCATATCATAGCCTGAAATCCACGTTTTTCCTTCGGTGTCTTCCGCCAAACCGGCAATCCCCGACATCCTGGCCTGTCCAAAATTCCGGTAGGTAGTAAATTTCTTATGCTGAGGCTTTATTTGAAACAATCTGTCAATAGCTCCTAACCATAAAGTTCCCTGCCGGTCCTGATACAAAGACCAGGTATACTGGTTTAGCAACTGATCAAACTTTCCTGTTTCCGGATCAAAAACATATAGACCATCACTGAATCCAACCCAAAACCGGCCATCAGGTTGTTCCGACAAAACATTTACATACAGCCGGTGGCTCAGCAATGGTTCATCCCGCAGTGTTTCTGGTATGAAGTGGGTAAATGACCGGCTTTCCGGATTGAATAAATCAAGGCCGTGTGCTGTGCCCACCCATATGCGTTTATGGCGGTCTACGTGAACTGTCCTCGTCCAATCATCTGCCAGGCTGCCAAGGTCTTCAGGATCGTAACGGTACCGGGTAACCTGACCGGTTCGGGTGTCTATATGGACAAGTCCATCTTCGCTGGCTGCCCATAGGGCCTCATCGGAAGTTTCTGCAATATCCCAAAAATTATTGCCATTAAGGTTATCCCTGCGGGTGCTGGTTCTGTTTACCTCTTGGGGAAAGTCGATAGGCTTTGTGACAGTCAGGTTTTGCGGATCGGCCAGATAGATTCCCTGGGTAGTACAAATCCAGAGCTTCCCGTCTTTCCGTTCCCGCATTTTATGCACATTTAAATTTAATCCCTGCACCGGGTCTAAAGCGTAGTGGCCAACAGACTGAAACCTTTCTGTTTTCAGATCAAACAATTCCAGCCCGGTAGTAGATCCAACCCATAATCTTTGCTGTGGGTCTTCCCATAAGCAGGTAATGTTATTGTTGGAAAGGCTGTTGGTGTCTAAAGGATCTTCCCGGAAGGTAGTGAACTGGTATCCGTCAAACTTGTTGAGTCCCGATTCTGTGCCTACCCAAAGAAAGCCATGACGGTCTTGCCAGAGGCAGGTGGCATAATTATGCGAAAGCCCATCTTTCATAGAATAGGTGCGGGAAATGAAATCTTCCTGCTGGGCAGACAGGTAAGCTGATGTAAGGCTGCAAACCCAAAAATGTATCAGAAAAGAAAATAGGTTAGTTTTCATATCATTCCCGGATAAACAGAAGCGTAATTTCTTTTTCGAGTACTTTCAGTCCGGTGATATACACCGGTGGTATGTTGATATTATCTTTGATGCTGTCCGGATGGAGGACAATAAAACCATTGGTGGTGCCAAAATATAGTTTTCCGTCAACGGTACTTTTGCTTCCCTGGTTGAAAATATTACCCGGCAGACCGTCCATGGTACTGTAATTTCGGAATTCCATTGCATGGGGATCAAATCGGGACAGTCCCTTGCTGGTTCCTATCCAGAGATTACCCCGATGGTCTTCCACCATACTTTCGATGTGATTACTTGGCAAGCCCTGATTGACCGTATAAGACACAAATTTTTCCGTTTCAGGGTCAAATTGATTAAGGCCACCCTGGTTGGTACCTACCCAAATTATACCGCTGCTATCTTCATACATGGCTCTGATGTCCTTGTCATTTAGACCGCCTGTGACGAGGGGATACTGAAGCTTATAATATTCAAATTTTCCTGATTCGGGGTTTAAGCGGTTAATCCCGCCACCACGGGTTGCAATCCAAATGTCTCCGGTGGTACGGTCAAAATGATATAACTTACTCGTGGAAGCGGCCCAAAGCCTTCCCATAGGATCTTCCGCTACCGAAACGATCATCGTCTTTTCTTCCGGGGAAGGAAAACGGGTAAAGGTCCGGCTTCGCAAATCAAACATGGCCAATCCTCCGGCACTGCATATCCAAAAGTCACCCTTGCGGTCTGCGTAGATATCTACCAAAGCGTTCCAGTAATGGTCGCCTGTGGAATCAAGCAGGTAGGTGGTTACTTTGCCGCTTCTTTTGTCAATATGATTGAGCCCGCCACCGCGGGTAGCCAGCCATAAAAGCCCATTTCTGTCCTCAACAATATCGGAAATAACATTATGGCTAAGGGTTTGCGTCGGATTGTGGGAGTCCGGTTGAAAGACCGTAAAAGTGTACCCGTCAAACTTATTCAACCCCTCCCAGGTACCAAACCAGATAAAGCCCTCCCGGTCCTGATGAATGCTTAATATCCTGTTGTTTGAAAGTCCATCCTGTTCTGATAAATACTCAAAACGCAAGTCTGTTTGCGCCTGAAGGCCGATGATTATCACCCAAAATAAACATATAAAAAAACAGAAGAAAAGTTTCATGACTGAGCATTGATAAATGGCTTGACAAACTCAGAATAAAAGAAATTAACGGCGCTTGCTATTCAAGGATACTTTTAATGGGATAAAAGGATATCCATTTTTAGAAGCACCAACTTATATTAAATGTACAAAAAAATAATTTTATAATTATATAAGTTGGAAATAATGATAGATTAGGTGATAGAAGATACGTTTAATCAAAAGGAACAAGACTTTTTGTAATCAAAGCAATTGGATATATTGAAGGACTTTTGAAAAGTGTTCAACTTAAAGGCAAGATGTCAAAATACCGGTCACGAAGGGAATTTATGAAGGAATCGGCATGTCTGGCAGGAGCTACGGTATTCGGCAGCTTATTTCCCAAAGAAATGTTGGCCAAAAGCCTCTTCCCAAATCAAGTTCCACTTAGCGGGCATGTTTGGGTATATGCGAGCAGATTTCCGCCCGATTGGGACTGTACGCCGGTTCTGGATCAGGTTTTGGCTGACTTTAAATATGCGGGTCTGGAGGGTGTGGAACTGATGGAATCCAATCTGCGGCATGATGACATTGTTTCCGGACTTGGGGCATTGATAGAAGAATATAACATGCCCGTCACAGGAACCTCCTATTATGGAGACATGTGGGACCGGTCTAAACAGTCTGAAATTTTGGAAGATGCCGAGTTGGTTGTGAGCCGGTTGCATGCATTGGGGGGCAGTACATTCGGAATCACCGTCGGTGATGCGGGGCATATCAAAACCGGGTCTGAACTGGATGCCCAGGCGGAAGTCCTCGATAAGATCCTTAAAATCTGCAAACAGTACAATATTCAGCCAAATCTTCATAATCACACGTTCGAGGTTGAAAATGACCTGCATGATCTGAAAGGGATTCTGGAGCGGATCCCTGATATGCCTTTGGGGCCGGACGTCAACTGGCTGATCCGGGGAGGTGTTGATCCTGTCCGGTTTATAGAAACTTATGGGAAACAACTTGTTTACCTGCATCTGCGGGATCAGGATGCGGAAGGGAAATGGACCCGCTCACTTGGGGAAGGGGTTACCGACTTTCCTGCCATTGCACATGCGCTGAGGAAGGCCGATTTCCGGGGAAGGGCAGCAGTGGAGCTTGCTTTTGAGACGCCTCCTGAAAACGGTGTCAGGGAAGATTGGAAGAAGAGCAGAGACTATGTAAAAGAAGTGTTTGAATGGTAATGATTTATGAAAAGCAATAAACAAGAAATATTGAATTCACCCAATCTGAATAACAAAGCATTAAAAAAATAAGATTATATCACTTAATATTTTAATTGGAATCGGTCATTACCTATGAGGGCGCAAATGATATCCATCTGTTGATTTTGGGAAATGAAATTACCGGGATGGCAGCGTTTAAGTATAAAGTATCAAGATTAAAGTATCAAGATTTAAGATCCAAAATCCAAGAACAAAGAACCAAGATTCAAGATCCAAAATCCAAGAACAAAGACTTGGTACGTCAACTTCCTGCTTCCCAAAAAATCAAAAAAAATCCTCCCTCAAAAAATGAGGGAGGATTTATTATTAAAAACCTGTTACGATTACTTTTTAATCAATCGCTTGGTCATCACCATGTTTCCAGCTTTTACTTGGACAGTGTACAATCCCGGAGCAATTCCATCGAGACTGAAGGTCTGAGTAAAGCTTGCTTCTCGATAGGCTTCATTTTCCATGATCAATCTTCCGACCGCATCATAGATTCTGATTGCTACAGTTGCTTCCTTGTCCAAATCCACCATGACATTGGTTTCATGTTGTGCAGGGTTCGGATAAAGGAAGAATTCTCCCGGCTTCAATTCTCTGCTCAACCTGATCTCTCTACTGATGGTCTGTCCGGCTCTGTCAGTACTCATTACCGTAACCGTTACAGTAGCGCTCGGAATTGAAGTTCCTGTCCAGATCAACTGATTTCCCTGAAGGATTACATCATCATTTTCGATGATCTCATAGGTATGAATATTATCCACCTGATCAACTGTTTCCAGTGATCCGATCACCTGACCGGTTTTCATTTCTCTGGATAGTCGATCATTACTGATGGTGATATCCAAAGCTTCGGGTTTGTTCATTACCAATACCTGGATTGAGATGGGCTCATTCAATTCGAACCATGGATTTTCCTCCAATTCGGCTGTCAACTCATAGAATCCCGGAGTAAGTGGGTTGTAGTCTGCACCATTGAATTTCAGTGCAAGTTTTCTTCCTTCAAACCAGTTCTTACTCATCGATTCCACTTTTTCAGATATGGTTTCTATAGGAGTATTCCAGACAACCTCAATCAGATCAACCGCAATCCTTCTGGTACCTTTGGCTTTTACTTCATGGATCACTATTGATCCGCCGCCAAGGACTGTAGATACATCTGAATTTTCGTCGGCACCCAAACCGTTGTCATAAACAACACCATAGTTGTCTGAAATTTTGATTCTGAAACTATCAGGATCTGTTCCGCCGGTAATGTTTCCATCGATAGCAGTGATTACAAATTTGTAACCTGAAATTCCATTGATTGTTCCAACTCCACGGTATATAGCTTTCTTACCGGCTATTACCAAAGATCCTGATTCATGCATGGTGCTCTTGAAGTTAAGGTCACCGGCTTTAAATTGGAATTCAGTGTTCCCGTCTACCTGGTTGCTTCCTTTTTTGTATTTGGAAACAAAACCAAAGTTAGCCTTACCTACTAAAGCTTTATCAGCTAAGTAAGCCCCTGCCGGAGAGTTGATCCAGCCACCGCCGGTTACAAACCCACCGTTAGGATCATAAACCGGTAAGTATGCTATTGATTCAGCACATCCGCCGGCCACTACTGCCCTAACCTTATACACATTGGCCGCTAAGCCGGATACAACCAGGGTGGCTGTTCCGTCAGCATCAGTTAAGCTAGTAGCTTTTAACACCTCATCTAAGTAGAAGCTTACTGCTACTCCTGATACGGCAGGGCTAACTGTGGCTTTCAGAGTTGCATCTGATCCTAAGGCTACAGGTGTACTACTTGCCGATGCATCGATAGTAAGTCCTGTGACTGTAAGCGTTCCTTTCTTAAAGGTGATCGCATAATTACCTGAAGTCAGTCCGGAAGGAATGATATCATAGACACCTGCACAGGAATTCACAACCGCAACAGTACTGAAGGCTAAAGTACCACCCAATACCGCTTCATTCTCACTGTTAACAAACCCACTGTAAGTTACCGCGAAGGATGGATTAACCTGACCTTCGTGTTTGGTGGCGTTATTTGCGGTGATGGTTAGGGAGGCTGGAGTGATGTCTGCTGTTGCCGTCGCCACTGAACCCAGGCTGTAATTGCCTGCATCCGCGCCACCAAGGGTCGCACCAGTTAAGGTCACCGTCTTGCCGTTGGCCACATCCTTATCCGAGAACGTTGCTGTGCCGCCGGTCAGGGTCACTGCATCCGGAGAAATCACTCCGTTCAGTGTTCTGGTCAATACCGTTGCACTGTTGTTGCCGTCGTAAATCTTGTTGTCTGCAGTGAAGTTTCCGGTGATTTCCAAGGCTGTGATGTCTGCTGTTGCCGTCGCCACTGAACCCAGGATGTAGTTGCCTGCATCCGCTCCCGATAACGTTGCTCCTGTCAGTGTAACCGTCTTGCCGTTGGCCACATCCTTATCCGAGAACGTTGCGGTTCCGCCGGTCAGGGTCACTGCATCCGGAGAAATCACCCCGTTCAGTGTTCTGGTCAATACCGCTGCTGAAGTATTCCCGTCGTAAGTCTTGTTATCAGCTGTAAAACTACCGGTAATATCCAAGGCTAGGATATTCGCCGTGGTCGTACCTACTGAAGTCAGATTGTAATTTCCCGCCGCACTGCCTGTGAGGCTTGCACCGGAAAGTGTTACCGTCTTGCCGTTACCTGCATTCACATTGGCAAAAGTTGCTGTACCTCCACTTAAGGAAACATTAGCCGCGTCTGCTGCCAATACCCCATTCAGTGTTCTGGTCAGTACCGTTGCTGAGGTATTCCCGTCGTAGGTCTTATTAGCTGCTGTAAAACTGCCGGTAATATCTTTTTTATTCACCGTCAATGCAACAGGTGTACTGGTTACCGTTCCGCATGTACCTGTAATCACTACGCGATAGGTTCGTCCACTGAAACTTACAGTCGGTGATGGAACGGTATAACTACTTGAATTAGTCCCAACATTATTCCAAGTTCCAGGTAAATCTGTGGTATTGTATTGCCATTGATAACCCAATCCCGATCCTGTTGCTGTTACGGAGTAAGTTGGGTTAGCATCACCATAAGTAATGGTTTTGGCTGTAGGAGCATTAGTGATAGAAGTTGCATTACATGCTATGTAAGTTCCCTCTATCTGATAACTACCAGTCGATGGAACAGTAGAAGGTGAGGTAGGAGCAGTAGAAGACAAAGCATATGTCACATTTCCAACTGCAATGGTAGCAGGGTATGAAAAAGTTAAATCATTTATCAATGCTATATTTCCGCTAGCTCCGTTTCCACCACCTCCAGTAGAGAAAGTTACAGAACTTGAAATTGCTGTCCCTGGCGAAGGAGGTGAAAATCCAGAATATGAAACTGTTACATTAACACTAGGAGGTAGTCCTGTAGTAGAAAATTTTACATTCGCATCAGTAAACTCAGTCACTGCTGTTCTACCCGTCTGTTTCCCTTTTACATGCACGGTAAAAGCCACCCCAAGGTGCCTTTCCAAAATAGGAAACTCAATCCTGAAAGTACCCTCGGGATTAACCTGCGTGTCGTGATAATCATGGATATGGTCCACAAAGGGGGTTTCTTCAAAGTGGATATCGACATAATCATCACCTGTCCAACCTTCACCTGTGATGATGGCGGTTTCACCCGGGGCATAGTCGTCTTTGTCGGAGGTGACCGTCTGACCATTTACGGCCACACTGAGCAGCATCATTCCCGCCAACAGGGGCAGGAAATGCTTGAATCTTTTGAATTGATGTAAAATTTCTTTCATCGGGTGGGAGTTAAAAGTTGAAGATTATGGGGTAAGTTTTTTTAATGGCCTGAGAAGGCCTGGGTAGTAGTTTTTTTTCATCACTGGGTTTATTTTAGTTAAAAATTTAGTTTTGATGGAATGGGTATGCCCGAAATCCTTATATCAGCAAATCAAAAATTTTATGATCGTAGGAATTCAGCCAGCAAGAAGAAAAATATTTTGAGCGTATCAAATACCCCAAAAGTAGTATTTTTACCAAAAAAATAAATTTCAAATATATATTTTTGCAAAACAAATTAATTATTTTGCATTTTGTTGTTTTGGGAGATTGGTAAAAACAACCTTAAGTTAAAAAATTCTATGTAATTCCTTATGGTCTTTGATCAGCCATACCATTCCGGCCAAATTGCGGACTTTCAGTTTTTTAAAAATATTCCTCCGATGGGTTTTAATGGTAAGAGGACTGAGATTGAGTTTTTTGGCTATCTCTCCGTTTTCAAATTGGTGCAAAATCAACTTTAAAATATCCACCTCTCTTTTGGTCAGGTCGTACTCTTTCTCAACCTGCCGATAAAAATCCCCGAGAACCGGTTGAGTTTTCTTGTAATATTCCTGAAAGAATCTATTCCCTTTAAGAATTTCTGCAACACTTTTTAAAAGCATTTGAGAGGAACAATAGGTATCTATAATTCCATCTATTTCCAATGTGGAACAGAAATCCCTTATTGCTTCTGAATCTTTTTTACAGACCGCTAATTTTTTCATTTTCGGAAATTCCCTGATCAAATAATTAAGTAAGGTCTGACCATTTTTAATGGCTAAATCAATGTTAAACAAAATCAGATCGGCCTGTCCCCCATCCTCCAAAAAGTCCATCACCTCATTTCCGGTGGTAAAATGTCCGATGACCCGGAGATCCAAATTCTGCTTTAATATGTCATGCACTCCGATGCGAAAGACTTCTTGTTCATCTGCTATTATAACCTTGGTATTCATCCTTATTGGGTTCATGGAAAAAGCGATAGAAAAGATTTTAGGTCAGGAAGCTATTCCATTTCTTTCATAAAATAAGGTTTTTCAGGTATCTTAAAAAGTATTCCATGTTTTTTAAAAAATTTAATTTTCATAAATGAAGACAATAAAATAAATTATTATACTAAAAATATAACTTATAAAGTATAAAATTAGCTTAAAAGCTTTTTATAGTGATAAATATTAGTATCCTATTCTAAAATAATATTTATAATAAAGCCAGAACCAAAAAAAAGACATAAAAAAAGAGGCAATGCCTCTTTTTTTATTTAATAATTTCAGTAATTACTTTGCAAATTCGTCAGATCTTGATTTTGTCTTTTTTGCCAGTCTATCCACTTCATCACTGACATCTGATACTTTTTTAGTCAATCCGTCCAGAAATGTATTGAATTTCTCATTAGCCTCATCAAGATATTCCCCTCCTTTTTTACCTATTTTTTTTCTTGTATTGATGCCTTTATCAGGAGCTACTAATACTCCGATCTGAACACCGATTGCTGCACCTACCAAGGCGCCTAAAAGAAATTTTGAAGTACTCATATTTTTTCAGTTTTGAGTTAGAAAATAAATAAATCTACAATTAAATGATATAAAACCATTAATTATTGATACTGAAAATAAACAACAATCATACCACACAAAAAAACCTGACAAATTTTCCGCTTCTAATTAATTGAACTTCTGATGACAACCGTTCTTACAGGATTCAATGGATCATTACTGAAGATCGTAATATGCTTATGATCAATACCTTTTCTTCCTTTAGGATCAAAAGTAAAATTCAATTTTACAGAATCTTCAGGCCGCAGGGTTTTGGTATCAAAATCAACCTGCAAACAATCACAGTTTGTACCAATTTTCCTGATTTCCAAAGGTTCAGGTCCTTGATTGTTCAATGTGAATGATCTGGAGACCTTGGAACCGGAATTTATATTGCCCAGGTTTATTTCGGAATCGGATACTCCTAACTTGGCAACATGCTCTTCCATACTTTTGGGAAGGGGTGGAAAATATTCATAAACCACAGATATCAACTTAAAATTAAAGGGATCCTCATTCTGACCGACTTGGAGGGAAACCGTTTCCTCAAAAAAGCCGAGATCATTCTTTTGTAGGCCATCATATGTAATGGCCAGTAATCCCCTTGTATTGGGAGCAAGGGTATCCTGTAAAAGATTAGCTTTCAGATATTCCGGAATTTTGGTCTGCTCCTCATGAAGGATAAAATCATCATCTCCAAAATTGTAAATTTCCACATACTTCACTTTGGCTTCATTGGTAAACACATTCCCCATATTGACCACAGGAAGTCTAAACCCTATATTCCCAACTTTATGATTATAAGCCAGTTCTTTTTCTTCCGGAACTGGCAAATTGAATCCTTCTATATATAAAGTGTCACCAAATTCATCAGCCGAGGTTCTGACAATCACAGATTTGGAAAAATTCCCTCCTCTGTTTGCAGGATCATAAGCTACCTGAACGGAGGCTATCATATAATGGCCCAAGGTGTCTTTGGTATATTCGACGGTAGTACAGCCGCAATCGGAAATAACATCTGTGATGTGGATGGGGCTACTTGTCAGATTGCGACCCAGAAATTCAGTAATTATCGGGCCGTTCTCCTCCAGAACCGGACCTATATCGATTATTTTCTGTTGCCAAGAGAGCAATTTTCTATCAACTGCCTGTGCCTCAACCTGAACAGTCCAAATACCCAATAATATAAATAAATTCACTAGAATTACTATACGCTTCATATATTCAAATAACGGCAAAAATCGGACGATTTGTAGCTTTAATTATTAAATTTGGCACAAAAAAATGAGCAATGGCTAGAGTATTGACAGGAATCCAAAGCTCGGGAAGACCTCATCTGGGAAATATCCTGGGCGCGATTGTCCCGGCAATTGCACTTACAAAAAGAGAAAACAACGAGTCCTTCATTTTTATAGCTGATCTTCATTCAGTTATAAGCATCAAAGACGGTGCCCAAAGAAGGCAGAATACCCAAGCGGTTGCTGCCGCCTGGCTGGCATTTGGATTGGATATCAGCAGGACGGTTTTTTATAGACAATCCATGATACCGGAAGTTACCGAGTTGACCTGGTATCTAAGTTGCTATACTCCTTTTCCCATGCTTTCCAATGCCCACAGCTTCAAGGAAAAATCAGATAGATTATCGGATGTCAATGCGGGATTGTTTACCTATCCGGTCTTGATGGCAGCAGACATTCTTCTCTACAGTGCCAACATTGTACCCGTTGGAAAAGATCAGCTGCAACATCTGGAGATGACCCGAGACATTGCAAATTCTTTCAACCACAGGTTGGAGGAAGAAATACTGACAATTCCAGAAGCCAGCATCAGCGAATCCGTCATGATCATCCCCGGAACCGATGGTCAGAAAATGAGCAAATCCTACAATAACTATATCGATGTTTTTTTACCCGAGAAGGAGCTGAAAAAAAACATCAATACTATTGTAACAGACAGTACTCCTTTGGAAGCACCCAAAGATCCGGATACCTGCACTGTATATAAGCTTTACAGCCTTATAGCAGAAACCTCTCAAACACAAGAACTGAGAAATAAATATTTAGCCGGAAATTTTGGATATGGTCATGCCAAGAAGGCACTTCTGGATTTGATTCTGGAAAAATATGCAGGAGAAAGAAAAACCTTCGATTACTTTATGCAGCATCCTGAGGAACTGGAAACAAAGCTATCTGAAGGTGAAAAAAAAGCAGAAGTTTATGCCTCGCAACTTTTGGGTAGAGTTAGGGAGAAATTGGGGTTTTAGGGGAGAATGAAGTACGAGGTTGGAAGCGGGAAGTGCGAAGTAAGGTTACGTCCTTGTGAGGAGCACTGGTACAGGATGCTTATTTAATAAAGTAACCAGCTGTGCGACGGGAAGTCCGAAGTTGAAAGTCGGATGTCCGATTTGGGGCATTTTTGAGGTTGGTAGTTGAAAGCCCGAAATGGAGAAAATGACTTATGAGGATTGGATGTCGGATGATCAAGATTTTATCCAAGGATCTGCTGAATTTTGGAACTTACCGGTAACATTGCCGACAATCATAAAAAAATAAAATTCATATGTGGGATTCAAAAAGCCAAATGGCCATTCCCATCCAAAAATAAACTTCTCCTATGGTGCTCTTTATGGCCTTCAAAGCCTTATAAAGATGGGCTTCTACGGTACGAATGGAAATGTTCATCTGATGGGCTATTTCTTTGTTGGAAAGCTGTTCTTCCCTACTCAGGATATAAATCTGCCTGCATTTTTCCGGTAATTGTCCCACTGAACTGTTGATGGCCGCAGCTGTTTCTTCCAGCTCCAGTAACCTATCAGGGGCCGGTTCTGTAGGCAAATGAGACATAACCTGGTCTATCCGGGAGGTTTGCTTCAGGTTTCTGATGGCATTGGAAACCTGGTATTTTACTGCCCTGAAAAGGTAAGGTTCCAAAAGCTGTATTTCCCGCTTTTCGGCGTTTTCCCAAAGCTTGATAAAAAACCTCCTGAACCACATCCTCACAAATTGCCTTATCCCTAAAAATTTTAAAGATATACAAAAAAAGCCTCTTCCAATACATTTCGTATATCAGATCAAAGGCCTTCTTATCTTTCTTCATAAGGCCTTTCAAAAGAAAAGTATCAGCTTTTATGGATTCGGGCATATAAAATGTTTTGATTAATTTATTGATTTTTTAATTACATCAAAACAATTGGAGAGGCTATAATTCAAAAAATTATCCGGAAGAGGAAATATAATATTCTGAAAATTAAGCCTAACTTTTGGGGAAACAAGGGTCATCGACTTCTTTATATTCCACGTCTAATTAGAAATTCCTCGGGAACCCGATTTCTTTTTATTGTTTCTGTCTCGAGAGAAATCGCTGCCAAGGAGATTTGTTCTTAAACATCCCCCAAAATACAGCTGATTACAAGCCAGTGATTAGAAGCAGTTTTTGCACGGTGTTTTGGATTTACGGATCGTGGATTTTGCAAAAGACACGTTATCCGGAAAAAGATCGGATTATCAAAAACTTCATGTTTACCCCACTCAACCACAGAAAAGGTAAAAGTACCTTTGTTTTGGGTCTTGGGGAAAATAATCGGAATGAAAAAAAACCAGTCCGGAATCCGCACTGGTTTTATATAAATAACCCCAAATAATCTATCGGATATGATTCTTGGTTTTAAGAAATCAAGTTTCCTTGATTATCCCAAGCTGCAAGCGTGGATCTATCTTCAGGTTTCAGGTAAATTCCTGCATATTTCTGTTCCGGCTCAAGGCCATACCGATCCATTACTTCCTGTGGCACGCCGTCCCAAACATTCGCTTTATTACCCAAGTAACCTAAATCCTTGAAACCTGCTTCGGTGGTATAAAACCCCGTGACGGTCAGGTTTCTGAGTATATTGAAAAATCGAACTCCCGTTTCAAATTCTTTTTCCGCTTTATCCGGCCAGGCAATGTCATCAATGATCCTGATCCTTTCTTCATTTGAAATGTCCAGAAACTGTTTTGAATATCGTTCGTCCGCCTGATGGTCAAGCCACATCAATCCTCCACGCAAAGGGGTTTGGTAAGAAGGCTGGTCTTTGGTCATAAATTCGATGAAGTCAGGGACGTTGGCCTGGGATGCACTTTCCGAAACCTCATCGGCAGGGATGATAATATCAACCAGTACCCCCAGCTTCTTCATTTCCTCTTTGGTGAAAAAAGTTTCGGAAAGCAATTTTTGGTCAAGTGCCGTTTCCTCCAGGCTTCTGCCACCGACAGTTCCTCCATGAAGTTGTGGGGAATAAAGATCCTGTTTTGCCTCCGGGCTACATGCTGACCATATCAGACCGGTGCCCAAGGTACCGGTCAATAGCAGTTTGATGTTCTCTCTTCTGTTCATGGCTTCAGCTTAAATGTTTTTACTGTTCAATTCTTTTACAATAAAATCCGATGTCCTCCAGGAAAGGGCAAGAATAGTCCAGGTAGGATTTTTATCCGCCTGGGAGACAAACGGCCCGGCATCCACCACAAACAGGTTTTTACAGTCATGGGCCTGGCAATTACTGTTCAGGACTGATTTTGCCGGATCATCTCCCATCCTGGTCGTTCCGACTTCATGGATGATTCTTCCCGGTGCAGCCAAACCGTATTGATTTTCGGGACCCGGCTTGCTTCCCAAAAGTGTTCCTCCGGAGGCGGTCAGTATTTCCTCAAAAGTATCATGCATATGTTTGGCCTGTTTAACTTCATGCTCTGTCCAGTTATAGTGGAATCTCAGGACCGGAATCCCATATTTATCCACCGTGTTAGGGTCGATTTCACAGTAGTTGTCGTATTGCGGGATGCTTTCACCTCTCCCCGACATGCTTATTGTACTCCCATAAAGTGCCCGGATATCCTTTTTCAGCCCCTTACCATAACCTCCGTTTGTATTGGGACTTCCAAATTGATCTGTAATATGTTTTCTCATCGTGTCCATTGAGAACCCAAAACCATAGGAAGGCATGGTCATCCCGCCCCCGTATTCGATGTGATATCCCCTGGCGAAATCAAGCTTTTTGTTGTCCAACCACCAAGGTGTATAAACATGCATCCCTCCAACACCATCCTCGTTGTATCGGTTTCTGTCCAGCAGTTCAGGCAGGATGGCGGACCTGCTTGCACCAGTGGAATCATGGAGATATCGCCCCACCATACCACTTGAATTTCCCACACCGTCAGGATGGCTTTTTGATTTGGAGTTCAGCATGATCCGGGCAGTTTCACAGGCAGATGCACCAAGAACCACTACCCGGGCTTTCAGTTTATATTCTTTCAGGTCCCTTTTGTCAACATAGGAAACCCCAGTGGCCACGCCGCTGTCATCGGTAGTCACTTTTCTGACCATACAATTTGTGAAAAGATCCACTTTACCGGCTTTCATAGCCGGCTTTACCAGACAGGTTCCTGCAGAAAAATCCGCATATGCCTGACAGCCTCTGCTACACTGCCGACAGAAGAAACATACGCCCCGATCGTTGTTGACGGGTTTTGTAAGAATGGATAAGCGGGAAGGAATAATGGGTATGTTGGTTTTTTTTGCTCCTTTCATCAAAAACATTTCATGAAGCCTGGGTTTGGGAGGGGGCAAAAACATCCCGTCGGGTTCATTTCTGATTCCTTCTTTTGAACCAAATACACCGATCAGTTTATCAACCTTGTCATAATAAGGTTTCACATCCTCATAACCGATGGGCCAGTTGTCACCAAGTCCATCAATGCTTTTTCTTTTGAAATCATCAGGGCCGAATCTGAGGGAAATCCTTCCCCAGTGGTTGGTTCTTCCGCCTACCATTCTGGATCGGAACCAGTCGAACCGGGTCCCGTTCTTTCTGGTATAAGGTTCCCCTTCGATATCCCATCCGCCGATGGCCGCATCAAAATCCCCGAAGGGCCTTATTTTGGTTGAAGCTCCCCTTCTTGGTGATTCCCAGGGAAACCTTAACTGGGTTCTATCCTCTTCCTTTGCTGGATCAAAATCGCCACCTGCTTCTACCACGGCAACGGATAATCCGGCTTCAGAAAGGATTTTGGTGGACATTCCGCCACCGGCACCGGATCCAACGATTATGACGTCATAGGATTCGGTGTTGGGTTTAATTTCAAAACTCATTGTGATTTATGTTTTTTTGGGTTTTTATGAAAATTCAAATAATGTATTTCAAGGTACAAATACTTTTGACAGTGGTTCATTTTCTCAAACTCCCCTTACCTTCCAGCCTTTTCTATATTTTCTACTCAGATATTTTTCCGCCTCCGGATAATTGGGGATTTTCATGGCTTTGGAATCCCATTGTAAAACCTTCCCGGGCTCCCTAAGTGCAACGGTTCCTAAAATGATGGCTTCTGTCATGGGCCCTGATTGGGCAAAATGGCTATCTGTTTTGGCGTTACCCAAACAGGCATCTACAAAATGGTGATAATGGTTTCTTGGCTCCATTTCCGGAAATTTTACATTCTGAAAATTAGATTCAGGCAATAATACAGGCATCTTGGTATGGGGTATAAGCAAGGCTCCTTCTGTTCCAATTAGCATAGCTGATTCTGCAGGGTAGTCTTCCAAAGAAAATAAAGCTCTTATTTCCTCAGGCGGATAAAATTCCCCGTCAAACCATTCAACTTTTAGCTCATTGGAATCAGTCAATGGATTTCCGGGAAATACCCAAGTGATATGATTGCTCTGAGGCCAGGTATCTGCACGCCTGCCCGGAGATTTTTCCCAGGATTCCTGTACTCTTGCATGTACCGATTGAGGGGCTTCAAGTCCCATTCCTTTCCAAACCGCATCAAAAATATGACAACCGATATCTCCCGACCATCCTGTACCGAAGTCCTGCCAAGCTCTCCACTTACTTGGATGATATATTATAGGTGAATAGGGCCGCATTGGAGCTGTACCAACCCACAGATCCCAATTTAATTCTGAAGGGGGTTCTTGCCCTTGTTCCGGTCTTGGCCCTTCGAACCGGTAGGCTTCTGTTGCACCGGGCCTGTTAGAACAGAGATATACATTTTTGATTTTTCCTATATGTCCCTCTTTGATCAGTTGGACGGCAACCCTGTCTCCATTTCCGGATGCGTGTTGCGTACCTAATTGACTTACTATTCCTGCATCTATGGCTGCCTCGGTCAATTTTCGTATTTCTGAGACATCATGACACATGGGCTTTTGACAATAAACATGTTTGCCGATTTTAATGGATTCATATGATATTGGAAAATGGTTATGATCCGGCACACTCACATTTATTGATTCAAAATTATTGGCCTCCTCCTTTAACAGTTTTCTCCAATCGGTATATACCCTAGCCCCCGGAACAGCCTCAGCGGCTTTTTTTAAAATGTTTTCATCCACATCACAAATAGCTACAATCTCTACATCCGGATGTGCTTGGAATTGCTGCAGGTCATGCCAACCCATACCTCCCACACCGATACATACATGTGAAAGTTTTTTCCTTTTGGCTCCTGCGAAAGATGGAAAGCTCAGGATTAAAGGTGGGGTTATCAAAGCAGTGGCAGCTGTCAATAGAAATTTCCTTCTGGAATTTTCTGAAGTTCCGTTTTTCATCTTTATTGGAATTAGGTGGTAGATTAAATTAAAAACTTCCCAATTGAACTGAACCAATTGGGAAGTTATTTTACTGTAATTCCCGAGAAATTCAGGTTTTAATATCCGGGGTTTTGCGGCTGCAGATTAGGATTGTTTTGCATTTCAGGAAGTGGGAATGGCATCAGAAGATGTCTAGGCTGTAAAGCTTGATTCGAACTTGGGTTGATATGACCAACGAATTCATCAAATCCATTGGTGCCTTCATTAAAAGCTTTGCGAAGCCGTAACATATCATACCATGTGATCTGCTCATAACACAGCTCATGCCATCTCTCTTTCCAAACTGCTTCCCTGAAGGTAGCTTGTGTGTATTGACCCATTGATGGAGTCTCCAATTGGGCTCTGTCTCTTATCCTCTTGAAGCTTTCATAGGCCAGTTGATTTGGACCACCTAACTCATTCTGTGCTTCCGCATACATCAACAGAACTTCCGCAAAACGAATCAGTGGAACATTCAGGTTATTTGCTCGATTTCCCGGTACTCCGGATTTACCTAATGCGTCTTGGTTGAAATGCTTGAAAATATAGGGTGCCCCCAGATCAAAAGGTTCTCCGCTGCCATTGGTATAATAACTTGTATAAAAAAAGCCCTCTTGGTTTTTGGCCCGCAGATCTCCATCCTCAAAAGAATTATAAAATTCTATTGTTGGAACGGTACTTCCTGTACCTGATGGCCCTTGGAATGTGACAGGTTTGAAATTTGGAAACATATTATTCATTGGATTTCCTGAAACAATCACATTATATTGGAGCATAAAGATATGTTCGAGTACGTTTCCCAAGTTTTCATCGTGTAAATCACTATAAGAAGAAAAGAGGTTTATCATAGAAGGATTACTGTTGGCATAAGCAATCACCTCTTCAGATTTTTCTGATGCCAGCTGATAATGTTGGGCACCCTTGTTCAATGGATATCCGGCCATTGTTAAATAGACTTTGGCCAATTGGGATTTAACAGCGGCCAAAGAAACCCGACCACTTTGATCCATCCAAGGCAACCCCGCAGCTTCCGCGATTTTCAGATCATCAACAATCAATTGATAAACCAATTCCTGAGATGACAATGAGGGCTTGAAATCTTCCGAATTTGAAGTCTGAGGACTGGTGATCAGTGGTATATCGCCCCAAAGCCTGACTGCATGAAAGTATGCCCAAGCCCTTAGGAATCTTGCTTCGCCCAAAACTTTGGTTTTTTGGGTTTCATCCATCGGCGTAATACCCGGCACTTTTTCAATAACTAAATTTGCCTGGGCTATTACTTTATACAATCCGTTCCACCAATTGATAATATGCTGGGTCCTTCCATCATAAATCAGCCCGTAAATATTATTGAGATCTGAGTTTTGAGCTGTTTCTGTAGTTGAAGTGCCTGTTGGTGCTTCCAATAACTGCCAGGTGGATGAGAATATACCACCATCTCCACCTATGAACCTGGTATCTGCATACACCGCCGCTAATGCAGCTTCTGCATGATCAGGAATAGTATAGAAACTATCGGGAGTCAGGTTGGAAGGATCTTCCTCCGTGAGGAAATCCGAACATCCCCCAAATCCTGTTACTAATGCTCCCAACAAGAGCAGACTGCCTGTTTTTTTGAATATATTAAATGTCATATTTATATCTCTTTTTAAATGAACAAAGGATTATAAGGTTACTTGTAGACCAAGCATAAAAGTTGTTGGTCTAGGGTAACTGTGCCAATTCATACCTTGAGAAAACACATTGTTTCCATCGCCACCTCGAATAGGAGAAGTCTCCGGATCTCCGTTAATATCACTTCCTGTCAAAAGAAAGAAGTTTTGAACAGAAGTATAAGCTCTCAATCTATTTATTTTTAACCTGTTAGCGAATGCAGGAGAAAAGGAATAACCCAACAAAGCGTTTCGGCCCCGGATGAATGACCCATCTTTTACCCAATGAGAATCCACGTTGGTAACATATCCTGCCCGTGTATCGCGGATTTCAGCTATCATTGTGTTTTGGTTTTGTGGAGTCCAGGCATTCAGTACAGATTTATAACTATTTGCAAGAGCCTGTCTGTCTTCACTCGGATGTAAGGTCATATCTAAAACATCATTTCCATACATGTATTGAAGTTCAACAGTAAAGTCCAGATTCTTGTACCTGAAGCTATTGGACAAAGCTCCCCAAAAATCAGGATTACCATTGCCGATTATCATTCTATCCGAATCATTTATGGCTCTATCGCCGTTTATATCCAGGTATTTTATATCTCCTGGCAGAATGGTCAACCCATTTCTATAACTGACAAATTCGGCTGCTTCGGCTCTTTCGGCCTCACTCCAGGTACCCAATCTAACAAGACCCCAGAACGAACCTACCGGCTCTCCTACTCTGATGATATTGGTCTGGTTGGTAAAGTTGGGACCACCTACACCAAAAATATCGGCGGGTGTGGCCAAAGAAAGAACTTTGTTTCTGTTGGCAGAAAAATTGAAGGATGTATTCCATGAAAAGTTTTCAGATTCGGAGTTTACTGTATTAAGTGTTAGTTCAATCCCCTTATTTTGCATAGAACCCACATTACTTCGAATGGTGGCATATCCACTGGTACGCGGCACAGGCGAATCCAGTAACATATCCGTTGTTTTTCTGTAATAAAAATCCGCTTCTAAAGTAATTCGGTTTTTGAATAAACCCAATTCTATTCCTATATCACTTTGAGCAGTTTTTTCCCATCTTAAGTCAGGATTAGCCAATCTATTGATTCCCGTTCCACCTACCTGTGTTTCATTGTAGATAGCAGAATAATTTGAGCTCAATAAAGATAAGGAGGAATAGGCCGGAATTTCAGAATTACCCGTCAACCCATGGCTACCTCGTAATTTCAAATTGGATATGGTATTATTCCCCTTCAAAAAACCTTCCTCTGAAATTCTCCAAGCCAAAGCTGCGGATGGGAAAAAGGCATATTTATTATTCGCACCGAATTTGGAGGATCCATCTGCCCTCCCCGTAGCAGTAAACAAGTATTTTCCATCCAAAATATAATTTACCCTTGCAAAATAAGAGTTAAGGGCATTTCTTGAAGCATTCGATCCAACCCTTGGAAGTTGACTTCCTGCTCCCAGATTATTGAATGTAAAGTAGTCTGTTGCAAAATTCTGAATGCTGGCATCCATGAAGGTAAAATTGGTTTCTTGCCAGGATATTCCCAAAAGACCCGTAAAAGAATGTCTTTCGGCAAATACTTTATTGTAGGTCAGGTAATTTTCCAAAGACCAAAAACTTTCTTTGCGCATACTTTTGGAAGCCGTTCCGTTTTGGGCTATTGCCAGGGTTCTTGTACTGGATTGATTGTTTTCCTGGGTCAGAATATTTACACCCAAAACTGTTTGCATCTCCAATCCCTCTGCAAATTTTATATTGGAATAAATACTTCCCAAAGATGTTTGGGTATTTAAAATGTAATTTCTTCCATATAATCTATGCATCGAACTCATTGTTCCTTCAGCGAAGGGAAAGTCTCTGTTGTTGGCAAATACGCCATCATCGTATCTTACCGGTAAAAACGGAAAATCCTCTACCATTTGCCTGGCAACTGCATCACTCACATCAACCAGATTTTCGGTTTGGTTGTTATAGCTTAAGGTACCTCCGACTTTTAACCATGATTTAACCTGATCATCAATGGTAAACCTTGCAGAATATCTTGTCAGATAGGAAGTCTTTACCAGACCTTGATCATCTCTGAATCCCAGTGAAAGAGAATATACTGTGCGTTCATTTCCTCCGGTAAAACCTAATTGGTGATTTTGGGAAACCTTGCTTTGTGTAGTCTCCTCTAACCAGTCCGTATCAAAAAGTGGATTTCCCTGACTATCAAATACCCTAGGGTCTGTCCTTCTTAATGAAGGATTTAAATAAGCCCATTTTCCGGCATCCCATCCTTCAGGATCGTACTTTTCCATATTTCTCCAAGCCAGATCTTCAACCGCCATGTATTCTGCACTATTTAATACCTGAGGGCGGTTAGGACCAATGGTCGGAACACTTAAATCAACATTATAGGTTACAGTACCCTCACCACCTCTACCTTTTTTAGTAGTAACGAGAATCACTCCATTGGCACCTCTGGATCCGTAAATGGCTGTAGAGGAAGCATCTTTCAATACTTCTACAGAAACAATATCATTTGGATTGATATAATCTATGGCATTGCTTGCCTGATCCTGGTTACCCATAGGCAACATCACACCATCAACAACATATAAAGGATTGTTTGAGGAATTTATTGAACTGAAACCTCTGATTCGGACATTGGTTCTTCCTCCCGGCCGACCGGAATTTGTGTTTACCTGAACCCCTGAGACCCTTCCGGCCAATGCCTGGTTTAGAGAAGGGGCTGGCCGTTCATTTAAGGCATCGGCACTGACTGAACCAACCGATCCTGTTAAATCAGACCTTTTTGCAGTACCATAACCAATCACCACCACTTCTTCCAAAGAAGACATATCAGGTTGTAAATTTATATTTATCTGAGATCTGTTATCCACCGCAACCCGCATGGCCTCAAAGCCTATATAAGAAAAAATCAATGTCGCTCCGTCCGGAACGGTGATGGTATAATTCCCATCGATATCAGTTACTGTGCCTGTTGTGGTCCCCACTACTGTAACAGAGGCCCCCGGCAAGGGATCACCGTTATCATCCGTGACTTTTCCCGATACGGTGACTTCCAACTTTTCGTTTGCTGTTACCCGATTGTTCTCATTTCCTCTACTTTCAATTGTGATGGCGGGCAAATTCCTGATTTCTCTACCGGCAGTTACAAAATTGTATTCGGCATTTTTTCCAAGTTCTTTAAAAGTATTTTCCTCTGTCACCGCGTCCTGTGACAGGGGAACATTGACTTCTTCTATACTTTTAACCCGGGCATTTCCGTCGCTGGCAATGAGCGCACCCATGGAAAGGCATTGGCACAGGAAAGCTATAGTGAATAATTTGGTCATGTAGATTACATGCTTTAGTATGCATCTTTTCATATTTACATCGTTTGTTTTTGCTTTTGTTAATTGTTTGAATAAACACTTATCGGAAAAGAGATTGCTGTCTAAAATTCCGGTTTTATAAAGGCTGAAGGTTTTACTTCACTGATGTCATTTTTGCTATTATCTTTTTTTCACCATAGGCAGGGGTTATTTATAGATTATCTTATATGATCTTTTTGCGTGTCAAATTCAAATCATGCTGAATAGCTTGTCCTCTTCAACACTTTTCAAATGTCCGATCCCGGCACAATCCGAAAACCAACAAACCCTTATGGGGTATGATAATTTTAATCTCCACGCCATACCTGTTTTTCAAGTACTCTGATTATTTCGGCAATTTGGATTATAGTCAAATAATATTGATTTCCGGGTCCGGGCAAATGATTTTTTATATCAAACTGACCCTTTTGAAACTTTTGGTTTTCCGGATTGATATTAAAAACTTTTTTCTGAATGCAACCCTGTATGAAA